>NZ_PUBZ01000097.1 GCF_003205875.1 Herpetosiphon llansteffanensis | reverse complement strand
CCCCCAACCCCTACTCCTGGTTGATTGGTTGGTTTTCAAGCAACTGTTGATAGAGCGTCTGATGCAATTGGGCAATCGTTTCCCAGCGGAATGAACTAGCGATGCGTTTGCCTGCTTGGCTCAGCTGTTGGCGCAATTCAGGGTTGGCGGCAAGTTGCTCGACTGCCAAGGCCAGATTAATCGCATCCTCTGACTCGACCAACAGCACATCGCGTTCATGGCGCAACGAAGGATCGATCGGCACATGCGGCGGCGTGGTAATGGTCGGCACGCCATGGGCCAACATTGCCAACAAACTGCCACGCCGATACGATGCGCCATCGCTAAATGGCAGGGCGGCGCAATCCAAGGCTTGCAACGTGCGCGAAACCTCGCTTGCACTCAAATAGCCCGTCCAATGGATGCGTTGGTCGAGTTCGAGGCGGCTGATCGTGGCGCGTAATTGCTCGGCGTAGGCTTCGTCTTCTGGCGAGCCTGTGCCACCGCCGATAATTACCAAACGAGTTGTGGCAGGCAAATATTGCAATGATTCAACGATCGTATGCACGCCTTTGGTGCTATTGAGCAAGCCAAAATAGCCTAAAAGCACGGTTTCGGCGTTTGCGCCCAATTGTTGGCGTAGTTGCTCGCGATCGGCCAAGGGCGCAACTTCGATATTCGCGCCAATCGGAATCAAATGGGCGGGCGGCTCCAATGGCTGGGTCAAGGTATAAATATCGGGATTACTGCTGGGCGCATCGCCAGCGAGGCGTGATTCATCCTCTGCATTGGTAACCACCACCGCATTGGCATTTTCAATCAACAAGCGGGTAACATAGCGGCGCAATGGAGCAACTTTGGGAGCCAAATAGGGCATACGCAAATCGTGCAAGGTAACCACGGTTGGCTGCGAGAGTGCGGCAGGCAGCAAATTAACTGCCGGTTTCATGGCATATGCGCCAGTTTGATATTGAATATGCACAATATCGGCCTCGAACTGCTTGGCAGCATTGCGCACATCTTGATGGAGCTTGCGACCCCAACCGCGCACCCGCCGCCAAACCAGCCAAGGTTCGCTTTGTTCTGGGCCTTCGCCAGCAGTTAATACACAAACGTGGCAGCCGATTGCCGTCAAGGCTTCGGCCAGTTTGGCAGTGTAATCGCCTACGCCCCCAGGTTGGGGCAGATATTCGGCTGTGAGCAACAAAATTCGCATCATAATGATCGGTGGCTAGCAGCAAGGCCGCAGCCCAACCCTTACTCCTTGGTTAGCAGATTGCTGGGCTAGACCAGCCTTGCCGTTAGCCCAACTATTTCACTCGTCCCAATAATTGCTTGGTCAAGCCATGCAACTCGGCAATTGGCTCGGCCTCGCCTTGTAAATCGGCCAAGGCTGCCAAGGCTTGCTCGTGATAGAACTTGGCCACGCCAGCAGTATAGCCTTGCGAGCCAGTGCGCTCTAAAATCGCCAACACGGTTGGAATATCGTTGGCTTCAAGCTCGCTTTTTTGGTAGATTGCCGCCAGCGTTTTGCCATCGTCTGCGTCGGCGTGGGCCAAAGCATGGATAATTGGCAAGCTCTTTTTGCGGCCCCAAATATCGTGAGCATCGGGCTTGCCAGTAACCGCTTCTGCGCCCCAAATGCCCAGCATATCGTCTTCGATTTGGAAGGCCAAACCAAGCGCTTCGCCCCAATTATACAAGGCCGAGGCTTGTTCGCGATTGGCATTGCCTAAAATTGCCCCCAAACCAGCAGCAGCAGCAATTAATGCAGCAGTTTTGCGGCTGATCATCGCCAAATAATCGCCTTCGCTAATGTCGAGGCGCTGCTCAAACGACATATCGAGATATTGGCCTTCGCACAAACGAATAATCGTTTGATTGAAGCGGCGAGCAATTTCAACCACAACTGGGGCTTCGACTCCAACGTCGGATAAGCGAAACAGCGAAAGCTGAGCGAGGGTAAACATACCATCGCCAACATTAATCGCTTGCGGCACATCCCACAATTTCCAGACCGTTTCGCGGCCACGGCGGGTTGGGCTATGATCCTCAATATCGTCGTGGATTAACGAAAAATCATGCAAGAGCTGAATCGCGGCAGCCAATGGCTCTGCTTGCTCTGGGTTGCCACCAACTGCGGCACAAGCCAGCAAGCAAAAGCGTGGACGCAACAACTTGCCACGATCGGCGTGGGTTGGCTCAAGCTGCGCATCGCGCCAGCCGAGATGATATTCCTGCATCTCATAAAACAGCTTGACCCGAGCATCGGCAGCTGGGAAGGCACGTTGCATTGCTTGGCGAATCGATTCATCAGAAATTTGTTTCATAGTAACCTCGTACTACGTAATGTCTTTGTAATCTTCAGCTCTAGCACCAATTCTTGCAAGGGCGTACACTCAAAGCAGCTAAGAACAACCCGTTGCACCACAATCTCGCTAAAAAATAAGGAGCCGATGATGAGTTTGAAAATGCGCTTTCGTTTCAGCCCGACCCAAGATGGCTTGGTCAAGGTGCTTGGCCCGTTGGAAACCGAAATTATGGAATTGTTATGGAAAGAAAATCAAGGCACAGTTAAGCAAATTCATCGTTCGTTGCAACATCGCCGCGATATTGCCTACACCACGGTGATGACCACGATGAGCCGCTTGGCCGAAAAAGGTATTTTGCACCGCACCCGCGATGGCTTGGCCTACGTTTACAGCCCTGAATTGAGCCAAGATGAGTTTGTGCAAATGGTTGTGCAACAAGTGCTCGATGGCTTGCTCGATGATTATCCAGATATGACCCTGAGCTATGTGGTTGATTATTTGGCTCGCAACGACCCAACCCAACTCAAGCAACTCAGCCGCGATGCCCAAAATCGCTATGCACGGGTCTAAATTCCCTCACTGCAACCCCTCTCCCACAACGGGAGAGGGGCTTTTTATTGTTCTGTGAAAACTAGACGATTTCGCCCCAAAGGTCGTAATCGGTGGCTTTGTTGATTGAAACATTGGCAAATTGGCCAACTTCGGCAGCGCCATAGCCAAACACTAAGCCATCAACTTCGGGCGCATCGCGATACGAACGCCCAACCACAATCTCCCGGCCATCGTCATCGGTACCAGTGCCTTCGACCAGAACCTTCATGGTTTGGCCAACGAAGCGGGCGGTACGTGCGCGTGAGATCACTTGCTGCACGGCCATGGCTTCGTTCCAGCGCCGTTCTTTGACCCGCTCGGCAACTTGGTCGGGCAATTCGCCTGCAACCGTGCCTGGCTCTAATGAATAGCGGAACATACCCACGCGATCGAATTGCATTTCTTCGAGAAATTCGAGCAAGGCTTTGAATTCGTCGCGGGTTTCGCCAGGATAGCCCACGATAAACGTGGTGCGCAACGACAAATCGGGCATGGCTTGGCGCAACGAATGGACAATCGCCTTGGTTTTGTCGGTATCAGGTGGGCGGCGCATGCGGCGCAAAGTATCTGGGTGAGCATGCTGCAACGGCATATCAACATAGTGACACAATTGGGGCAGCCGCGCCATGGTTTCAACCAAATCAGGCGTAACCGATTGTGGATAGGCATACATCAGCCGAATCCAGCGATCGGCGGGCACAACGTTGGCCAATTCTTCGAGCAAAACGCCAAGCCCATTGTGTTTCATGCCCAAATCGCGGCCATAATCGGTGAGGTGTTGGGCGACCAAGATAATTTCTTGCACCCCGGCCTCGACCAACTCGCGGGCTTCGCCTAAAATCGAGCCAACCGCTTTCGAGCGCATATCGCCTTTGAACGAAGGAATCGTACAGAAAGCACAGCGCAAATTACAGCCATCGGAAATTTTGAGATAGGCCGAGGGGCCGCGTTTGTTGCGTTTGATGGCGGTCGTGCGCCAATCGCCATACGCGCCAAGGCTATCGCCGGTCGATGACGGCGTGAGGCTCAGATTCAGCCCCATTGTGGGGATAGCAGTTGGTGCGCCGCCCATCAAGGGAATGCCAAAGCCGGTGGTTTTGCTTGTTGGCGCAGCGCCACTAGCCACAACCGAGCCAATCCGCATCCATTCTTTGGTGCTGAGGGTGGCATCGAGCATGGGCACGCGCGAACGCAGCACATCGCCATGGCTTTCGGCCATACAGCCAGCAGCAATTAATTTTTGGCCTGGTGCTTTGTTGTTGGCCAGCTCTTGCAACACGCCAACGGTTTCTTCGCGGGCGGCGTTGATAAACGAACAGGTATTGACAATTACCACATCTGCGCCAGCGCTGCTATCAACGGCGGTGTGGCCTTCGCGCGTCAGAATGCCATGCATGCCTTCGCTATCGACGGTATTTTTCGGACAACCTAAAGTAATGATATGAAACTTCATGTGTTGTATAAACTCGATGAGGCACAGCCTCGTTGATAAATAGTTAAGATCGATGTGTCTATTGTACCAGCAAGTTTCAGTGAAATACGCAGAATTGGAGGCTTTATGCACGAATTACGCTTGCGGCCACTGAATTGGCCCGACGATCAGGCAGCGATTTGGGCACTCGACACAGGGTTTAGCACCACGACAATCTATCAGGTGCAGCAAACTGGGTTAAGCATTGAGTTGGTTTTGCGCGAATTAGCCCAGCCATTTGAAAAACGCTATGATCTGCGTGAAGATTGCGAGCGTTTGGCGCAGCAGGCTTGGGTATTGGTTGCCGAGGATCAAGGCCAAGTGGTTGGTTTGGCGGCGCTGGATTATCAGCAGTGGAATCGGCGGGCAGTGCTTGAGCATTGTTATGTTGCTCGGGGTTATCGTGGCCAAGGCTTAGGCCGACAATTGCTCACGGCAGCGATTGAAGCAGCGCGGCAATTATCGGCTCGTTGTGTCTGGCTCGAAACTCAAACGACCAATCCAGCAGCAATTGAGTTTTATCGTACAGTCGGGTTCCGTTGGTGTGGCATTGATTTGCAATTGTATGATCCTGCAACACTTGATCCGCGTGAGATTGCATTATTTTTCAGCTACGACCTCACGGAGATTGGGCTATGACGGGTCGTCGGGGCAAAGTTTGACCTGTTGGCTGACGTAAATCAGCGGTCGCATCGGGCCATGGCCGGGGTACATCCATTCAACGCCACGCTCGCGCAAAGCCTGAAAACTACGTTCGACCGAGGCTTGTCCTTCATCATCGGCGGCATATGGTTGTAAATCGCCTGTGAAGGCAATGCCCTGATCGAGCACCAAACTAATGCTATCGGCAGAATGGCCAGGCGTGTGGATAATCTCGCCAGCCATCGCCAGCGAAGCCAACCATTCGCGACTTTGGGCGGTGCTGATCACACGCGTGTTGTCGGCGGTAATGGGCTGATAGTTGTGTTCGGGCTTGATCAAGCTTTTGAGCAAGGGAATAGCTGGTTGCTGTTCTTCGACAACAATCAACTCAATTCCTTTGGCTTTGAGTTCTTGCACCAAGCCCGCGTGGTCGGGATGATAGTGGGTGATCAACATTGAATGAATTTGATCCAAATCAACATCATTACGTTTGAGCACCGCCATCAATTTGCCCCATGTGCCAGGCCAACCAGCGTCGATCAACAAAAAGCCAAAGGTCGAGCCAACCAGATAATAATTGGTTGAATCGTAGCCAACATTGAGAATTCCAAACGGCATTCGCGTGCCTCCATCCAATATTTGAATCTAGATTAACTCAAGGATTCGCTGATTAACTCGGCCATCGGGCTTATTTACGGTCGTTCATTTGGTGCAAATTGGTTTAGATGTAATGGTTCATTACATTAACCATCATGGCGCTTTTCCACCCTTCCGTCCCGCCAGCGGGAGACGCAGGGGGCTTTAATCCCCCTGCACCCCCTCAAGGACAATCGGCGGCCAAACCGCATCCATTGATGAACCTGCGGATGCGTGGTATTCAGCCGAAACCAAGCCTTGGATGGGGTTGGATTGCGGGAATACGCCGGTTGCTAACCCAATAAACCAATACATTTAGAACAATGGACGACAGCCGCCATGACCGGGATAAACCAAGGTTACGCCGCGTTTTTGCAATTCCTGCCAGCTTTGTTCAATCAAGGCTGGGTCTTCTGTATGGCTGGCATAGGGATGCAAATCGCCGATAAAAGCGATGCCGTTATCCAAAATCAAGCTGACGCTATCATCGGAATGGCCGGGCGTAAGGATAATCTCGCCAGCGATGCCAATTGAGGCCAACCATTGGCGGGTTGCCTCAACCCGCAACACGATCGTTTGATCAAAGGTAATTTCTTGGTACTGGTAGTGTGGCTTGATATAGGTTTTGAGAATCGGAATCGCCGACCGTTGCTGTTCGATCACCACCAATTGCACGCCGTGGGCCTTGAGTTCCTGCACTAAGCCTGCGTGATCGGGATGATAATGGGTGACCAGCAGATAGCGAATTGTCGTTAATGCGATAGCTTGGCGTTTGAGTTGGGCAAGTAATTTGGCCAAAGTTCCAGGCCAACCAACATCGAGCATCAAAAAACCCTCAGTCGCTCCAATCAGGTAATAATTGGTTTCATCGTAGCCAACGTTGATAATCGTGGATGTCATAGTTGAATGTTCCGCTCTAGTAAGGTTACTCACCACACTCACGTCCCCATGGTAGCGCATCCAAACGCTTGTGCTGACCGCCGCGAGATTGATTTAATCGGTAACAAAACCATAACCATGGGTCGTATGAATATTCCTTGCCAGAGCGAACCTGATAGTGCTAGGATAGCCATAATTAATCGTGCTTGATGTGAATGCAGATATAGATATTAAGGAGTTGAGCCATGGCCATTCGCAAAGTTGCAATTTTGACCAGTGGTGGCGATGCCCCCGGCTTAAACGGGGTTATTCGAGCTTTTGTAAAATCGGCAGTTATTGAACATGGCTGGGAAGTAGTTGGGATTGAAGATGGCTTTGAAGGCTTGGTTGGCAAGCCCCGCCTGCGGCCCTTGGGTTTGAAAGAAGTGCGCGGTTTGCTTGGGCGCGGCGGTACAATTTTGGGCAGCACCAACAAAGGCAATTTTGGCTGGCGTAAAAATGCCCAAGGCGAGTTGGTGCGCAACGATGCAGCGTATCAAGAATTTGTGGCCAATGCCAAGGCCGAAGGGATCGATGCAGTCGTTGTGTTGGGTGGCGAAGGTAGCCAATCGATCGCCCACGATTTGGGTAATTTTGGCTTGCCCGTGGTTGGCGTGCCCAAAACTATCGATAACGATTTGGTTGGCACCGACCAAACCTTCGGCTTTGATACCGCAATTGGGGTTGCGACCGATGCCTTGGATCGCCTGCACACCACCGCCGAGAGTCACGACCGCGTGATGGTGCTTGAAGTGATGGGTCGCCACGCAGGCTGGATCGCCTTGCATGCTGGCTTGGCTGGCGGTGTTGATGCGATTTTGATTCCTGAAATTCCGTTTGATTTGCGCGCCTTGGCCCACAAAATTAACGAACGTGATGCGGTTGGCTCGTCGTTCAGCATCATTATTGTGGCTGAAGGCGCGATGCCTTCAGGTGGCGAGGCAATTTACCAACGCGAAGGCTTGCTTGGCGGAATTGGCTATTACGTTGCCAACCAATTAGCTGCCTTGACCGACAAAGATACGCGGGCAGTGGTGTTGGGCCATATTCAACGCGGCGGCTCGCCAACGCCAATCGACCGCATTTTGGCCTCGCGCTATGGGGTTGGCGCGGTTTGGGCCATCTCGCAAGGGCGCTTTGGTCAGTTAGTGGCGATTCAGAACGATCAATTGATTACCGTGCCATTGCTCGAATGTGCCAACAAAATCAAGCCAGTGCCAGTTGATGGCCAAATGGTACGCACAGCCCGCTCGTTGGGAGTCGTTTTTGGCGATGAAGAGCAACGAATTAATCAATAAATCTTGGGCAGAGCCACAAAACAAAAAGCCCCTCGCCCGTGGTGCAGGCGAGGGGTTGGGGTGAGAGAAGCTTACTCTACAAAATGCCGTAGCGGGCGCGCCAAAAATCGAGCACTTCTTGGACAATTTGCTCCATGCCGATGTGTGGCTCCCAGCCAGTGGCTTGGCGCAACTTGCTATTATCGCCCTGCAAAATTGGCTCATCGACAGGCCGCAAACGACTTGGATCGAGCTTAACTTCGATTGGCACGCGGCCAAAGCGCTGCACCAAATCAACAATGTCGCCGATGCGCGTCGCCACGCCCGAACAAAGATTATAGACCTCGCCCGCTGGCGCTTTTTCGAGCAGCAACCACAAGGCCCGCGCCACATCGCTAAAATGGCTAAAATCGCGCTGTGGCTCCAAGTTACCAACGTGCATCACTGGCTCGCTGTGGCCAGCTTCGATGGCCGCCATTTGCTGGCAAAAAGTCTGAATCGAGCAACGATCGCCTTGGCGTGGGCCGACGTGATTGAACGAGCGGGTGACAACCACATGCAAGCCATAGGATTGATGATATTGCAAGCCCAACATTTCGGCAGCGGCTTTGCTCACGCCATAGGGGCTGCCCGGGCGCAACGGATGGCTCTCTTTAATTGGCACATCGGCGGGGTTGACGATGCCATATTGAGCACTGGTGCAGGCAATGTGCAACCGAGCTTGCGGTGCGTTGGTGCGCAAGGCCTCTAAAATATTCAATGTGCCTTCGGTGTTGGCGCGCAAGGTGGTGACTGGCGCATCCCACGAGGCGCTGGGGTAGCTTTGCGCCGCAAGGTGAAACACCCGATCTGGCTGAACGCGCCGCATCAGGGTTGCCATCGAAAAGCTATCTTCAATATCGCCTTCGTGCAAGGTTATTTTGCCCTGCAAATGCTCAATTGGCCGTGGATCGGAGCGCCAACGCTTGAGCGCATGAATTTCAAGCTCGGGCAAGGTTAATAAATAATCGGCCAGAAAACTACCAACTGGCCCAGTAATGCCAGTAATTAAAACACGCATCAGAGTTCCTCAGTAGGTACGTAACAGCGCAGCAAGGTCACTGAGTTGGCAACTTCGTAGGTGTATGCGCCCAAGCTTGCTGGCAAAACCAAGGTTGTGCCCAGCGTTAGCTCCCAAACGCCGTGGAATGAACGCAAGGTGGCTGAGCCATCGATCACGGTAATAATTTCAAAGCTGGTGGGCAGGGTCGCCGAATCGGCCCGACCATGCAATTGCCAACGCTCCATGGCAAAGTAGCGGCATTTAACCAACAGGGTGCGGCGCGAATCAATCTGGGTTGGTGGCGTTTCGGCTAGCTCAGCAGCGCGATAATCCAGCACATCAAGCGCCCGTTCGATGTGCATTTCACGTGGTCGGCCATAATCGTAAATCCGATAGGTCAGATCGGAAGTTTGCTGAATTTCAAACAGCATCACGCCAGCATTAATTGCGTGGATCGTACCAGCAGGCACAAAAATTGTGGTTCCAGCGTGGGCTGGCACAGTGCGCAACAGTTCTGGCAAACGCTCGGCTGCAATCAATTCGCTACATTCTTCGCGGCTGGTTGCCCGCTTAAAGCCATGAATCAACTGAGCGTTGACTTCGGTTTGCAGCAAATACCAGGCTTCGGTTTTGCCATTGAAGCCAGTCGCGGCCTCCACCGTGTGAGCATACGCATCGTCGGGATGCACTTGCACCGACAGATGATCAGCGGCATCGATAAATTTGGCCAACAGCGGAAACTGGCTGCCTGAGCGCTCAAATGAGACACTGCCAAGCAACAATGCACCGTATTGCTCGGCCACAGCGGCCAAAGTTTGGCCTTGCAACGGGCCATCAGCAATGCGATTTTCTGCATAGACCAGCCAAATTTCGCCGAGTGGGCTTGGGGCAGCGGGCAAATTCAGCCATTGAGCCAAGCGATTGCCGCCCCAAACACGGCTATCGTAGCGGGCTTCAAGTTGGAGAGGTGGTAAAGTTTTGGCTTCCATAATTTAATACTTCTTCGAGATCGCAACGACGCTGAGGATCACCCCAGCGCCGCTCCTGAGATCAATCGTGATAATGCTAGCGATGAATAAAACTTGTCCAAGTGCGATATTCGCGGCCTTCAAACGTCGCAACGACTTCAACCGGAATCGTGCCAATTGGCAGATCGCGCACATGGAACACAAAACTGGCAGTGCCATCAAGCCCAGTTGTATGGCCCGTGCCTGGAATGCGTTCGTTGCCAATATAGCGGTAGATATTGACAAACGCTGGGTGCGCAGCCTCGCCATTGACAATCAAGCGCACACAAACAACTTCATCTTCTGGCGGGCTGACCACGGGCAACGTCGCCCAGGCTTGAATGCCTTCGACTGGCGCTGGCACATTGATATGGCAAGGCCGATCGGGGAATGGCACATTGATCGGAATTGGCAAGACTGCCGTTGGAATTGCGGTTGCTTGAATTGGCTCGGGCGTGGGTGAGACTGGAACAATCGGCGTAGCGGTTGGCCGTGGTGGTTGCTCGCGATTGCGATACTCGACCCCAACCAAGCCTAAAACAATTAAATTGCTTTGATGCAATTCCATGCGCCCGCGCTCAAACCATTGAAACGAAATTGGATTGCCCGTCGGATCACGCCCAACCAAGAGTGGGCTAATTGGCAAGCCAAAAATTTCGAGGCTGGTTGCACCTGGCGTTGTGCCAACCGTTTCCCATTTGGTGCGAAACGGCTCACAAACATTAAAACCAGTGCGCTCGAAATAGCGACAACCAGCCCGCGCGCTTTCTCGTTCGTGGCGCACAAGATACAGCTCTGCACCTAAGCGGCCAAGCTCGACTTCGAATTGGCGCGCATGCTCAGGATGATATTCAAAGCGAGCACGCTCAAAATATTGTGCCGTAAAAATACCATTGCTGGTTGTTTCGCGAATTTCAGCAGTAATTGGATAGCCGAATTGACTCAGACCGCCGTTGGTCTCCCAATAGCGCCGAAATGCCCCGTTGATACAAAAGCTGGTTGTTGAAAAACAAAGCGGTTGTTCAACTGCAGGCGGATTATCATCTTCGGGATTTTGGGCGGCAACTGGCTGCCAGCGCCAACTTGCCACACTGATACAGATGATCATCAAGCCTAGCCCAAAGGCGAACCGCCAACGGTGCATACGTCAATCCCCCTCAACTATGGTTGGCTTGTTTGGACACTTAATGTTGTCAGGCGGGCGCGTAAGGCCAGCATTGCAGCTAAATTGCGCATCAAACGATAGCCAAAAATTGGATCGTGCTCACAATGATTCAGAATCGCAGCCTGCGAGATGCAAATCACCCGCACGCCTGCATCGCCTGCTTGGAGGCTAGCCGAACGCACCCCGCCATCGACTAGCGCCAATTCGCCGGCAATTTCATCGGCAAATAAAGTTGCCAATTTGCGCTCTGGCCCTTCCGACCCAATCGTTTTGGGATCGAGCCAAACTTCCAAATGCCCGCGAATCACCACATACAGATCGTTTTCGCTGGCTTGTTGCGCTGAAAGCACAACCGCAGGATCGAATTGCTGAATCTGGGCGTGATTGGCTAAAAAATCGAGATCAGCGGGCCGCATTTGTTCAAATAACGGAACATCGGCCAAACGCTGGGCGATTTCGGCTGGGGTTGGTTGCTCAGCTGAATCAGAGGGAAGTGCCATATGGCCTCCAAACTAGGTTCATGCCTGTATTCTAGCGGTTCTTGCAGCGATCAGCAACATTGGCCCAATTTTGGCGTACAATGCTGAGAGACCGTCGGTCATCCCTCCAAATCGTCAATAAAATATGTTAATATCCCCGTACTGCCGATTTTGGTGGGACTCTGGAACTATATCATGCGGCGCGATTATGGCATAGTCTGTGCTTTATAGCTAGCCATACAAACAATTGGATTTAAAGAGACACAGTACAAACAACTAAAATAGGAGGTCACAGGGTGCACTGTCCTCATTGTAACGCACCCTGTCGCTACATAGGTGAGCAACGGGGCGCAGAAAAATATAGTCGTGGCCGAAAGATGTTGTTGTGGACGTGTGTTGCCTGTGGTTCAACATTAAGCCAATTAGTCGATAAAGACACGCCGATTCCGGCGGTTGGCACGCTTTCCTCACAGCAACAAACCAAAACAACCGTCGTTAGTGGTCGCTCTGCACGAGACTAAGTTGCTGGGCATTAAATGTTAGGTCGAGCGTTTGGCCTTGGCTCAATTGATATGTACTTGGCAGATCAAGCTGGAGCAATCCCTGCTGATAGCGCCAATCGATTCGTTGATAGCTGCCACGGAAACTTTGCTCGACCACAATGCCCTGAAAACTTGGGCTGGCCGTTTGGGCGATTTGGGCTGCTTCAGGCCGAATCAATAGATAAGCGGCATTGGTTTGCGAGCTTGTAATTTGGAATGGGCCTAAATTGGTTTCTACTGCTTGTAGTTCAGGGCCGAGGCTGGTTTGGCGCTCAATTGGCAACAAATTGGTTAGGCTCAGAAAACGGGCAACAAAGGCTGTTTTGGGCTGCTGATAGATCGCTTGGGGGGTTGCAAGTTGGACAATCTGGCCTGCATTCATCACTGCCAAGCGATCAGCAACCACAAAAGCCTCGTTTTGATCATGGGTCACATAGATCGCCGTCACCTCAGCAGCTTTGATAATTTGGCGCAGTTCCTCGGTTAAGCGTTCGCGCAAGGTTCGATCCAACGATCCCAAGGGTTCATCGAGCATCAATAATTGCGGGCGTGGCGCTAACGAACGGGCCAACGCTACCCGCTGGCGCTCGCCACCAGATAATTCCAAAACAGAACGCCGTTGATAGCCCACCAAACCCACCAGTTCCAACATTTCGGCTACCCGCTGTTGGCGCTGGGCTTTGGCCATGCCTTCCATGCGCAAGCCAAATTCAATATTTTCGCTGACATTGCGATGGGGAAAGAGCGCCCAATCTTGAAACATCAGGCCAAAATTGCGCCGATGAATCGGAATTGGGTTAAGCGGCTGGCCATGCAACAACAACTGGCCTTGATCGGCAGATTCAAGGCCAGCAATAATGCGTAAGAGGGTAGATTTACCGCAACCGCTGGGGCCAAGCAAGGCCAGAATTTCACTCCGATTGATGGTTAATTCAATCTCACGTAAGACGCTTGTTTGTTCAAATTGCTTACGAATGCCTTGCATGTGCAACATAGTTTGTTTATCCGCGACTGCGTTGAGTAAGGCCAATGCCGAGCAGTAGTATAGCAAGAATCGCCGCACCAAGCCACCAATTGCTTGGCGAATTTGCAGCGGTGCTGGTATCGGGCAACATAGCGGGAATAACCGTTGGCGTGGCGGTGCTGCCGCTGCCTTGTTCCGGCGTAAGCGTGGCAATCGCCTCAATCGTGGCGGTGCTGCTAATTGCAATCGTTGGAGTCGTAATCACCACTTCGGTGGCGCTCACCACACTGGTCGCCGTTGCTTGATTAATTGCGGTGGCCGCAGGCGTTGGGCGTGGCGTGCGGGTTGGCGTTGCGGTAGCAGGCCCAGCAATAATCCGAATTGGCACATCATCGGCAGCAGGCGCAAGATTGTTGCCAAAGCTATCGCCAGCACCCACCACCCGAGCGCTGTTGGTGGTTTGCTCGATGCCTTTGAGCGCAGTGAAAACTGTCGTGATTGAGATGAACTCGTTGGGTGGCAGGCGCATTGGGCGCGGCGGCGTAAGCAGATTGGCCCAAGTCAATTTGCCTGGCTCAATCGTATCGGGCATTGGCTCCGAGGCGATAAATTGCAACGCAGTTGGATCAAACGTATCTTCCAATGGCAAGCGCACCACATCAACCAAACCTGCATTTTGCACCCGAATGGTGAAGGTGATACGTTGGCCAGCTTGCGGTAACACACCTGCATCGAGGGTTTTTTCGAGTGGCGTATTGCCGCCAACCGCCTCATTATCGTGTTCGGCCTCGCCATCACCCACCAAATTGCCTAATGAATCGTAGGCATCGTGGGTTGCGGCGTGGTTGACCACCCGTGGTGAGGGGTGTTCGGCGGTGAAGCGTACCAGAATCACCACTTGCTCGCCTGGCGCAAGCGGCCCTGTCGTTGCCAAAATATTATCCCAGTTGATTACGCCAGTGCTGGCGTTGTGGCTATCTTCTGCCGGAGTAGCGTTGATGTAGGCCAAAACCGAACGATCGTAGGTATCGACGACTGGCAAGGTGATGACGGTGGTATGCCAGTTGTTGGTGATGGTGATGGCAAAGGTCAGGGTTTCGCCAACCATCACCACATTGCTCGCTTTGAGCAAGGTTTTTTCAACTCGCAAGCCATTGCTTTGGGCAGCAGCAGGCCGAACTGAATGACCAAAAAACAAAACTCCGACTACCAACAGAAAAAGTGCGGTCGTAATGGCCAACAATAATCCAAGCATGCGCGAACGAAGCATACATTTGCTCCTTGGCGTGAAATTAAAAAGTGGTTAAATACTACCATAGAACGTATCAAGCGTTGTAGAGGCGAAAGTTTGATCCACGAAGGGCACGAAGCGCACGAAGGCTTGAAACCACGAAGGCCGCGAAAATCGCGAAGATTTATTTTTAGCCACGAATTGCACGAATTCCACGAATGAGTATTTTTTAGCCACGGCCTGATCCCCTCACCCCAACCCCTCTCCCGTGGCGCGGGCGAGGGGCTTTAATACTGTGGTTTTACCGCACGGCGTGGTGAAAGATAGGTGCTCCCCTCGCCCGCGTTCAGTGGGAGAGGGGCTGGGGGTGAGGGAATGCCACTTGTTAACCCCCATCAGCCAATCCCCACCATCCTATGTTCTATGTTCTCTGCTCTATGTTCTGCTTTTTGACATTCATCCGTGAGACGGGTAGAATCGCGATAGCCTACGAGTTCACTCGAACAGGAGTCAATTGTGTCCGCATATTTGGTCACTGTTTGCCCACGCGAGGCCGACAACCACGAACGGCTGTACCTTCTCGCTGGCGATCTTTCCTCAGAAGATGTCCAACGCCTGACCCTCGAATTATTGCATGATCCCGTTGCTCATACTGCTACTTGGCAAGCGCTCGACGCTGAGCTTGCTGCGCCTAAAGCTGGAGCATTGGTGGAGATTGCCTTTCGCCCAGGCGTGACCGATAACGAAGCTGAGACGATTTTAGTTGGCGCGCGCCATATTGGGATTAATGGCTTGAAACAGGCCAAAACCCTGCGCCGCGTCTATGTGTCCGATGTGCAAGACGAAGCTGTTTTGCGTCTATACGCTGGTGAACATCTTTTAAATGATTTGATTGAAACTGCTTATATAACGCTTGAAGCTCGTAGTGCTGAACGCTTGCAGTTTTATCAACACTTATTGCAACTTCCTGCTCCACACACGCCCACGATTACCCGCGTGGCCTTGCGTGGAGTCAGCGATAGCGAACTCGAACGGATTAGCCGTGAAGGTATTTTGGCCTTGAGTTTGGCCGAAATGCAGGCAGTTCGCGATTATTTTGAAGATTTGGGCCGCGATCCGACCGATGGCGAGCTTGAAACCCTGGCTCAAACGTGGTCAGAACACTGCCGCCACAAAACCTTCCGCGCCACAATCAGCTATCAACAAACTGGCTCGGATGGCGCGATTGACCCAGCTTTGCACCCAGCTTTGGCCGAACTCAACGCGGCCAACGGCGCAACAATTAATGGCTTGCTCAACCATTATTTGCGCAGTGCCACCGATGCGGTCAGCAATGCCTCGTTGCTTTCGGCGTTTGTCGATAATGCAGGCATCGTGGCCTTCGACGAGAATTATGAAATTTCCTTCAAGGTCGAAACCCACAATCACCCTTCAGCGCTCGAGCCGTTTGGCGGCGCAAATACTGGAGTTGGCGGGGTTGTGCGCGACGTGTTGGGGGTTTCAGCGAAGCCAATCGCCGTGACCGATGTGCTTTGTTTTGGCTACCCCGATTTGCCAGAAAGCGAGCTTTCGCAGGGTGTGCTGCACCCACGGCGGATTCGCGAAGGCGTGGTGGCTGGCGTGCGCGATTATGGCAACAAACTTGGTATCCCGAATGTCAACGGGGCAGTTTGGTATGACCATGGTTATACCGCCAATCCGTTGGTTTTTTGTGGCACGCTGGGCATTGCGCCACGCGGCAGCCACCCACGCGGTGTGCAAGCAGGCGATGCGATTGTCGTAATCGGCGGACGCACTGGCCGCGATGGGATTCACGGCGCAACCTTCTCATCGGTGGAATTGACCCACGACACTGCCGAAACCGTCGGTGCTGCGGTGCAAATTGGCGATCCCGTGACCGAAAAAACTGTGATCGATGTGTTGTTGCAAGCCCGCGATTTGGGCTTGTATAGCGCAATTACCGATTGTGGCGCGGGTGGGCTTTCCTCAGCAGTTGGCGAAATGGGCGAAGAAACGGGCGCAGTTGTTGAATTGCGTGATGTGCCGCTTAAATATGCTGGCCTGCAACCTTGGGAAATTTGGATCTCCGAAGCCCAAGAGCGCATGGTTGTCTCCGTGCCGCCGCAGAACGTTCAAACCTTGCTTGATCTTTGCCGTGGCGAAGATGTTGAGGCGACCGTGATTGGCCACTTCACCGCCGATGGCGTGCTAACCGTCAAACATAACCAACTAACCGTAGTTGAGCTTGATATGGCGTTTTTGCACAGCGGCGGCGTGCAGTTTAAGCTGAATGCCGATTGGCAGCCAGCAGCAGCGCCAGCAGCAACGCCAGCCAATGTTGATCACAATGCCTTGCTCAAGGCAACCTTGGGTCAGCCAATTGTGGCCAGCAACGAAAATATTGTGCGCACCTACGACCACGAAGTGCAAGCGGCGACTGTGCTCAAGCCCTTGGTTGGCGTAGATGAAGATGGCCCAGGCGATGCAGGGGTGTTGCAACCATTAGTCGATTCGCGCCGAGGCGTGGTGCTTGGCTGTGGCCTGAATCCACTCTATGGCAAAATCGACCCCTATTGGATGGCTTTGGCGGCGGTTGATGAAGCCTTGCGCAACATCGTGGCTGCTGGTGGCGACCCAGAACAAACCTGGATTCTGGATAACTTCTGCTGGGGCGACCCCAAATTGCCTGACCGTTTGGCGGGCTTGGTGCGCGCCTCGGCTGGTTGTCACGATGCAGCCTTGGCCTATCGCACGCCCTTCATTTCGGGCAAAGATTCGTTGAACAACGAATATCGCGATGCAGAAGGCAAGCGCGTGGCAATTCCGCCAACCTTGCTGATTTCGGCCATGGCCTTGGTTCCCGATGTGTTGCAAACGATCTCGATGGATGCCAAAGCCGCTGGCAATGCGATCTATTTGGTTGGTTTGACTCACGACGAACGCGGCGGCGCAGTCAGCGCTTTGGTTGGTGGGATTGATAACGGTGCTGTGCCCAAAGTCAATTTGGCAACTGCGCCAAGCGTGCATAAAGCGCTGCATGCGGCGATTCGCGCCAACAGCGTGCGCGCCTGTCACGACTTAAGCGAAGGTGGCTTAGCCGTTGCTGCTGCCGAAATGGCCTTTGCTGGCGGTTTTGGCTTGAACTTGCAATTAAGCGCCGTACCAACATCAACCGCCCTGAGCGCTGATGCCTTGTTGTGGAGCGAATCGGCCACCCGTTTCTTGGTGGAAGTCGCGCCGGAGCAAGCAGCTAATTTTGAAGCCCAACTCGGCACGATTGCCTATGCTAAGATTGGCCACGTAATTGCTGAACCACGCTTGATCATCAACGATCTGGCTGGTCAAGCGCTGATCGATAGCGATTTGGCAGCACTCAAGGCTGCATGGCAAGCGTAATAATCCAAAGGCTTAGCGTTTTGGACGCTAGGTCTTTGGCTTTTAACCTACAATAAGGACAAGGCTATGGAAGAACGGCCACTTTTAGATCAAGAAGAATTTGGCGATGTTGTCGAGGAACGCCTAGAGCAACTTGGCGGCATCGAAGAACTTAGCCGCGAAGGCATGGAAATTCGCTTTCGCTGGCATGGACGGGCGGTCGTTTCGGAGCTAGAACATTTTTACAATGCCTATCGCCGCTCGCCAGCCCAACTCGAATCAATTTTGCAATCGCTTGAAGCAGCGGTGCGTTCGTTCGCCCCAGATCGCGGCCAAGAACTTTGGGATGAACTCGAAGATCGTATTTACCCAATGATCAAGCCAGCCACGATGTTGCTGGAAGTTGCCGAGCGCAATTTGCCTCAACTGGTGTATCGCCCGTTTTTGGCCGATTTGATCATTTGTTATGTGATCGACGAGCCAGAGAGTGTGGCCTACATCAACGAAGAACATCTCAAAACCTGGGGCGTGCTCGAAACCACCATCTACACCAAAGCCGTCGATAACCTGCGGATCAAAACCCTCAAGCCTGGCATGGCCCAAGTGATGGGCGAGGGCAATCAGATGCTGTTTATCTATTCAACCAGCGATGGCTATGATGCTTCGCGCATTTTATTGACCGATGTGTTGAGCGAATGGGCCGATTTGTTGCCTGGTAATTTGGTGCTGGGCATTCCCAACCGCGATTTCCTGATTGGCTTTAGCGATGCCAACCCCGAAATTTTGCAGCGAATTGCCCTGCAAATTGCCCAAGATGCCTATAAACTCGATTATGGCTTGAGCGATCAGCTTTGGACGATCAAACAAGGCCAAATTTTAATTTACGAGTACGATTGGTCATCGAGCGAACGTAAAAATTAGTGCGAGGTTTGGTGCATGGCAACAATCTTCATTGGAATTACGGTCATTTGTTATGCCGTAGCGATTTTATTGTGGCTGCGCTTTCGCTCATACCGCTATTTGCTGGTGTTGATTGCAGGCCATTGCACCATTGTAGCCGAGCCGATTTTACAACGTTTCTATAGTTTGACCTACCCTGCGGAGGTTGCGGCGCTCAGCATTTTTGGCAATGCTGTACCGATTTATAGCCTGCTGGCGGCAAGTTGGATAGGCGCGTTGCCGGTGTTGTTGATGTATTTTGGCCAACAGCAACAGTGGTGGACGCGCCATTATCTGACTGGGTTGGTGGCCTATATTGCCTTGGTGCTGTATCACATCATTGTGCAAGGTTTGGCGGCACGCACTGGTTTGTGGCGTTATAGCCAAAGTGTCGGGGCATGGGGCATTAATTTCTATCTGTTGATGGCGATTCTTGCAGGGCTAAGCTCATTATTGTTGTTCTATGCCATGGTTGCCACTCGCTACTATGCAGCAGAAATTGCCGTGCCGACCTTGTTGGCGGCCACGGTGCTCTCGCCGCTGGTTTGCTTTGGCGTGCTGGGCGCACCGTTCTGGCTGCCAAGGCTGATCGGCAGTAGCAGCAATTTTACCAAGCCAGCCTTGGTGGTGATTGCAGGTTTGGTGCTGTGGGTGGTGCATTTGGCCAGCGCTGGCATCCATGCTTCACGCCAACAACATGTGATTGAACGCTAGCAGAACATAGAACATAGAGCATAGAACATAGATGAGATGTAATGGTTCATTAGGTTATCAATCGTATTCCCTCACCCCCCAGCCCCCTCTCCCACGAAAACGCGGGCGAGGGGGAGCCGACTCTTTTGTACGAAGGATTTGGGGGAGAACCATGGCGTTAAAGCCCCTCGCCCGCCGCGTGGGAGAGGGGTGGGGGTGAGGGGATCAAGCTGTGGTTAACCCAATGAACCATTACACTTAGAGCATAAACATTTGAATAATCGACCTTCACAATAAGGAACTTTGATTATGACAAAGGTATTGGTGCTGCGCGCACCGGGGATTAACTGCGATGCAGAGGCCGCCGAAGCCCTCGAATTAGCGGGAGCTACAGCCGAGCGGGTTCACGTTAATCGCTTGGCCGAGGGCAGTGTTCAATTGGCCGATTATGGCATGTTGCTGATTCCTGGCGGTTTTGCCTATGGCGATCATCTGGGTGCTGGGCGCATGCTGGCGGTCGATTTGATCTATCGTTTGCGCGAAGATTTGAGCCGCTTTGTGGCCGATGGTCGGCCAGTGCTTGGCATTTGCAACGGCTTTCAAGTGTTGGTCAAAACTGGCCTCTTGCCCAGCGATAACGTTGGTCAAGCAACCTTGATCGATAATGCTAGCGGCAATTATGAATGTCGCTGGATCAAATTGGGACTCAACAGTGCCAGCCCATGTATCTTTACCCAAGGCTTAAGTGGCACGCTCGATTTGCCAGTTGGCCACGGCGAAGGTCGCTTCCTCACCGATCAGGCCACATTTGAAAAGCTCCAAGCCAACAACCAAATTGTGGTGCAATATCTTGATCAAGCAGACCAACCAACTATGGACTATCCGGCCAATCCCAATGGCGCATTGCATGGAATTGCCGGCATTTGTAACCCTACGGGCAATGTGTTTGGCTTGATGCCGCACCCAGACCGCGCCTTCTTGCCCCAACATCATCCGCAATGGCGACGACGCGGCCTCGATAAAGAAGGCCCAGGCATGGCGATTTTCCGTAATGGCGTGCGGGCAATGGCCTTGGTTTAATGCATTATGGCGCAATAGATTTTTGCTATTGCGCCATATTTAGCTGCAATTAAATTTAGAGCGTAGCTGCAATAGTTCATTAGATTAGCAACCATGTTCCCTCACCCCCCAGCCCCCTCTCCCACTGGACGCGGGCGAGGAGGAGCACCCGTTTTCACCACAAATCATGCAAGAACCACGCGGTTAAAGCCCCTCGCCCGCGCACGGGAGAGGGGTTGGGATGAGGGGTCAAAACGTGGTCAACCTGATGTACCGATACATGTAGCCACTTGGCTGCGCGGCGAGCCCCCCCAATTGTCCAGCGCATCAATATCAGCGCCGCTGGCAACCAGTAGGCGGGCTGCCGCAATTTGTTCATGCCACAGCGCCAAGGTCAGCGGTGTGCCACCATCAGAGCCACGCGGCTCCAAGCCAGCTCCCTGCTCAATCAGATATTCAAGCACCGCCAATTGCCCAGATTTACTGGCCCAATGCAAGGCCGTATAACCCCACTGATCGCGCTGATGCAACGCACGGCGATCAGCCTCGACTAAGGCTTTAACTTGCGCAAGATCGCCCATACCTGCTGCCAGCCAAAGGTCGGGCTTAACGTCATGGGCCAGCAAAAACTCCACAACTGCCGTATGCTCGCGCTCAACTGCCAGCCGCAATGGCGTGCGGCCATAGCGATTGGGCGTGCGACCAGCTTCAGGATTGTGCTTCAGCAAAGATTCCAAAAGATCGACGCGCCCAAGCATTGCAGCGCTCAATGCATCGGGCCTTGCTCCATGATTCAACAAAATCTCAGCAGTTGCATTGTGGCCATAGGCAAGCGCCAGTTGCAGCGCCGTTTGGTTACGTTTGGTTTGAGCAGCAACATCAGCACCATGGGCCAATAACGCAGCCACCGCACTATCTTGGCCATTCCATGCTGCCAAATGCAAGCCAGTATATCCAGCTTGGTCAGCGACATTAACTTGACTAGCATCATTCGCCAACACATCGCGCAAGGCCGAAACATCGCCAAGCAAACTAGCAGCCAAGATTGGCGCAACATTGCTATCGGCCAACAAGCGGGCTGCTAGTTCAGGCGTTGCTTGTTGTTTGCGGGTTCCAGCGGCGTGGGCAGCCAAATAGAATGTTGGGCGACCATGAGCATCCAAACTATTTGGATCGGCATGTTGCTCAAGCAGCAGCTCAACCATAGCCAAGTTGCCACGATCGGCAGCAACGTGCAAGGGTGTGGCTGCTGGCGGATGGGTCTGATTGCCAGTGGTACGAGCGTTGACTAAGGTCAGATCGTTTTGGAGCAGCGTTGCGGCCTGTTCAGGGAAATCAAGGATAATCGCTGAGAAAATATCGACCTCCGCCCCCTGCGCAATCAGAAAATTGGCCAGATCGCGATGATTGCCCCATTGATGGCCAGGGCGGCGAATACAACTGGCAGCCAAGTGCAGCGCAGTCTGACCAGCAGCATCAATAGCATCAATCTCAGCGCCATGTTCCAGTAACATGCTCATAATGTCTGGCCGCGTGACCCAGCGCACCATTGCATGCAGCGGAGTCGCGCCATGCAAATCGCGGGCATTGGGGTCAGCGCCTAACTCAAGCAGTTGCTTAACCAAACGCTGCTCGCCATTCCAAGCAGCAAGGTGCAGCGGAGTTTGGCCAAGCGGCGCATCGGCATATTGCTCAGGATGCGCAGGCATGCTATTGCCAGCAGTTGCAAGATTAGTAGGCTTGAAACTGATAGTTGCTAGCGCTGGCTGGGCCGCCAGCATTGCGCTAACGCTTGAGCTTTGACCTGAACGAAGTGCCTCGAATAGCCGCGCTTCGATCGTCAGATTATCCATTGAAACTCCTTTTCTGCTCGATTCATCGATTTGGGGAGTTCAACTATACGAGATCAAAATACGCCCGTCAAAGCCTAGTTTTGTAATGCTTGGCTCTTGAGTAAACGTAAAAACGGCCATGATCAATCTGCTTGATCATGGCCGTTTGGTAATTTAGAGTAATTTGCGCAGGCGCAGACCAACACACTAAGGAATAATTGGTAGGGGAAAGGCCCGTGGCGCAATCACCAAGAGCCTTACGTAAGCCTGAGCGTAAAAATGCTTATTCGCAGGGTGCGCGATGTTGGGCATTGATTGTTTCGCGGTAGGTCAGGGCGTGAATTGCCCGCACCCCAGCTTTGGCGCTATCGCCTGAAACCACCAAGCTAATTGCACATTCGGATGAGCCTTGGGCAATCGCAATCACATTAATTTCTGCATCGCCGATTGCGCTAAATACCCGTTTGGCAACGCCCGTCGTGCCGCGCATACCAGCACCAACTGCCGTGATAATCGAAACGCCTTCTTCAAGCGCAATTGTGTCGATGTCGCGGCGCTCTAATTCGACCGCCAGCTCTTGATTGAGCGATTCAACAACTCGTTTTGCGCCGCCATCGGGAATTACAAAACAGATGCTCTGCTCGGAAGAAGCTTGCGAAATCATCAAAATGCTGGCATCTTCGCGCGCCACAGCGCCAAATGTGCGAGCAGCGATGCCAGGCACGCCCAACATCCCGCGCCCTGCCACCGTAATCATGGTCAGGTTGTGAATCGCCGTGACTGCTTTGATGGCACCGACAATTGGCGCAGTTTTGCCCACAATCACCGTGCCAGCATGGCTAGGATTGAAGGTATTTTTGACCCGCAAGGGAATGCCGCGCTCCACCACAGGCCGAATTGTTTTGGGGTGCAGCACTTTCGCGCCATAATAGGCCAATTCGCTAATTTCATTGTAGGAAAGCGTGCTGATCACATGGGCATCGGGGGCAATCCGTGGGTCGGCGGTCATTACGCCATCAACATCGGTATAAATCCAGACTTCGCTGGCTTCGAGGGCTGCGCCCAAAATCGCCGCGCTCCAATCGGAGCCGCCGCGCCCAAGCGTGGTTTTGACTCCAGCCAAGGTTGCGCCAATAAAACCGGTCACGACTGGCGTGATGCCTTGTTCCAAGCTTGGGCCAAGGGCTGCGGTGGTGCGCTCGATGGTTTCGGCCATCAACGGCGAAGCATCTTGATAGCGATCATCGGTCACAATCAGATCGCTTGCATCAAAATGCTGGGCTGGCACGCCTTGGCTGCGCAAAGTTGCAGCGACGATACGGGCGCTCATACGCTCGCCTAAGCCAGCAATTGCATCGAGCGTGCGCGGAGTTAATTCGCCCAAAACCCGCACGCCTTCGCACAAACGGGCACATTCAGCCAGCAAACCATCAATTTCAGTTTGGATGGCTGCTTGTTCTGCATCGAGTAATTCCCCAATGACCGTATGATGGCGTTGGCGCAACTCATCGTGCAAAGCGGCGACTGCCACAGCATCGCCCGTCGTTTGGGCAACGCGCACAATATTCAACAACTTATCGGTGACACCGCTGAGGGCCGACACCACCACAACAACATGATCCCATGTAGTGCGATTAGTGGTAGTGATTGCAGTTAAGCCACGAATAGCTTCGGCTGAACCGACCGACGTACCACCAAATTTCGTCACTAACAAACGCATAACATGCTCCAAATGAAAAAATTGAATCCACCGTGCAGGCGAGCAGCAACTCAACAACTTTTTGCCCCCAGCAATTCAGTTGCTGCTCAAGCGCCAGCATGTGGCTAAATCAATAGCGTCAAAACCAACTCACTCTCACCGCGCCATTACAAATTTAAGGCTGCCACCACGGCGCTCAATTCAGCAGGGATGGCCTGCGGAACCGAGAACTGGTCGACGGCCAATTGGGGATCTTTCAAGCCATGGCCAGTAATCACCGCCACAAACCGTCCATTAGGATCGATGCTGCCTGTCGCCAAGAGTTTGCGAATGCCTGCAACCCCCGCAGCCGAAGCTGGCTCGCAGAAAATGCCTTCGAGCGCAGAAAGATCGCGCCATGCAGCCAAAATTTCTTCATCGCTGACATGATCGATCGTGCCTTCCGATTCGTCGCGGGCGTTGACGGCCAAATGCCACGAAGCTGGGTTGCCAATCCGAATCGCGGTTGCCACGGTTTCGGGATAGGCAATTGGTTCGCCGCGTACGATTGCTGCTGAACCAGTGGCTTCGAAGCCCAAAATCTTGGGCAAACTTTCAGAGCGATGCGCTTCGTAATAGCGTTTGAAGCCCATCCAATAGGCCGAAATATTGCCAGCATTACCCACCGGCAAGGCCAAATAGTCGGGTGCATCGCCGAGCACATCGCAAATTTCGTAGGCAGCAGTTGCTTGGCCTTCCAAACGATAGGGGTTGACCGAGTTAACCAACGTAATGGGGTGTTGTTCGGCCAAAACGCGCACCATATCGAGGGCTTGGTCGAAATTGCCTTCGATGACCAGCAATTTGGCTCCATACATCAAAGCTTGAGCCAATTTACCCAAGGCGATTTTGCCTGCTGGCACGACCACCACGCATTCCATGCCCATGCGGGCGGCATAGGCAGCGGCGGCAGCACTGGTATTGCCGGTTGAGGCACAAACAACAGCTTTGCTGCCAGCTTCTAAAGCCTTGGCAATTGCCATCACCATGCCGCGATCCTTGAACGAACCAGTTGGATTCATGGATTCGAGTTTAAGCCACAATTCGCGCACGCCCAAATGGGCGGCCAAGCGTGGCACATTGATCAATGGAGTGTTGCCTTCGTGCAAGGTAACAATCGGAGTTTGGGCGGTGATCGGCAAAAATTGACGGTAGCGTTCGAGTAACGGCACCGCCGAAGCATGGGTGGTTAGCTGACTCATAGCTGGTGTATCCTACAAAAAAAGCCCCTTCCCAATGCGGAAAAGGGCATCATCGCCGATAGCGCTGATTATAGCATATTTAGATTATTGTTGAGTTAGTTACTGAAGATTGGTAGTTTTATACTCACGAATTGATTTTTGATCCACGAAGACCACGAAGAGCACGAAGGATCGGAACCGCGAAGGACGCGAAGATCGCGAAGGCTTTTTAGCCACGAATTCCACGAATTGCACGAAGCTGTATTTTTTAGCCACAGATTGGCACAGATTTTTAGGATTGGGTTCTCGCCAGCCCCGACCCCTCATCCCAAACCCCTTCATCCCTCATCCCTCATCCTTCATCCTTCGGTTCTCTGCGCCGCTACGTTAACATTTCGCTCCACGAAGGACACGAAGGATCGGAACCGCGAAGGACGCGAAGATCACGAAGGCTTTTTAGCCACGAATTCCACGAATTCCACGAATGAACTGCCGATAGCCTATAGCCTATAGCCAAGAGCCATATGTTCTATGCTCTATGCTCTTCAACTTAAAATCAAGTTGCGCACCAAGCCAATCGCCAATACGCCAACGACTTGGCAGCCAACAATCAGCCAAAAACCTTGCAAAAAAGTGGTTTTCTGTGATTTATGCCGAAAAAACCAAATGCCAATCACCGCCCCCAAAGTTCCGCCAACCGCCACAAACCACAGCAGCGTGCGTTCGGCAATTCGGCGGCTGCGGCCTTGCGATTTTTGCTTATCAAGAATAAAAACGATCAGCGTGATGAATGAAATAACGATCAGCCCAATTAGGCCATAGCTATAGCCCAAACTAAACGCCGCACCTAAACCAAACGCCACTAGAAAATGGCCTAAACCTGCTGGAATTCGCCCACGTTGCGCCATTGTTCAACCTCAATTCCAAACGATGCAGGCTATTATAACGAAAAACGGTGGTGCTTCAGGAAAATTCCCGAAGCACCACCGTTGAAACAGCGAGCAGCTTGTGAATTAGTTACAGTGGCCTGGGCCAATCAAACCGTTGTTGTAGCGATCCAATTGGGTAGCATAGCTGTTGCCAGTGCTGGCTGCTGTGCCGCTTGGCTTGCTGCCTAATGGATATTGTTGCAACCAAGCATCGGCGGCGGCAATCGTTGCGTTGATCGCACTGCCATTTGCACCTTGAGCGGTGTTCAACTTGGCAGCAATCAATTGATGGATCAAGATATAGGTTGTGTCGCCACGTGGTGACGTGTTGAAAATGGCCATCAATTGGCTTTGGTTGTAGGTTACGCCGCCAACGACCAAGGTTGTTACTGGCCAAGCACTTGGGTGATTCTTCCAGTAGCCTTGGGTATAGCTACAATTCTTGCCAACAGGCGTGCTAGTTGCACTTGGTGCAGGTGTTTTGGTCGCGGTTGGCGCTGGTGTTTTGGTCGCGGTTGGCGCTGGCGTGTTGGTTGCCGTTGGCAGTGGCGTGTTGGTCGCCGTTGGCGCTGGCGTGTTGGTTGGCACTGCGGTTGCGGTTGGCTCAACCGTTGGAACCGTGGTTGGTTCGACCGTTGGTTCTGGCGTTGGCTCAACCGTTGGAACCGTGGTTGGTTCGACCGTTGGCTCGACCGTTGGAACCGTGGTTGGTTCTGGGGTTGGCTCAACTGTTGGTTCTGGCGTTGGCTCTAAGGTTGGTTCAACCGTTGGAACCGTGGTTGGCTCGACCGTTGGAACCGTGGTTGGTTCTGGGGTTGGCTCGACCGTTGGCGTTACACCACAATAGTTGGTGCCGCCAGTGTGGCGAGCAGTGATCAAACGTTCGCCATAGCGTTGGCCATCGAGCGAGTGCAAGACTGCGCCATAGAACAAGTCGATTTGGGCGGCACATGCAGGTACGCCAACACTCAAGGCCAAAATTGAGTTTGGCCCAACGCGGCCAGTATCCCACGAATAAATCACTTGATGATCAATCACTTCATCCATTTTTTCATATGAAGCCATGCCCACATTGTAGGAACATGTGGTTGATTTATTCTGAATTTTGCCAACTGAATTGCTTGAGAACCAGCCCGAAAGATCAACTTTTGGGTTACAGACTGGCACAGCAGTTGGTGCGGTGGTTGCGGTTGGGGCAACTGTTGGCTCAGCAGTTGGCTCTGCCGTAGGTTCAGCGGTTGGCTCAAGCGTTGGCTCAGTTACCGTATCAACGCTTGCGGTTTCGGCTTTGCTCACGTTAGCAAACGTGGCGCTTGGCCCACCGACAGCCAAAATTGTTGCAAGTAGTACAACCCGTGTTGTCCATCGTCGCAGTGTCGGGGTCATAAGAACTCCTTACAATAAAAATTAGTTAAAAAAATAATAAATTAACCCAAATAATATACTACTAGCTAGTATAATGTCATCAATTTGTAATAGCTAGTTCAACATGAGCGTGATCTTTTTGTGATAAAGGAACTATCTTTAAGTAGTACTTGGGTTATTTTTGTTCGTAAGGTTCTTCGTAAGGTTTGATTAATTAAAAAACTATTCTATCAATAGAATATTTATTAAATCAGTAATTAAAACAATTATTTCAGATTTTACTTATAAAAAATAGTTTCTTTACTCTAATGTATTCATTAACTCATGGAGTAATTTATTGATTAACCGTATTACTCCAATCAGCATGAACTTGATTTAATTGAGTAACGAGTACTAATCAAAAAAACCGTTGTTACTCACCCTTTTGCTAGGAGTTGGGCACAAAAACATGGCTGAGCCAGTCCCGTTAACTAGCAGGTGTTGGATTCCAAAACCTCGCGCGAATGCTCTATAATTGGCTGCTTAGAAGCGATAAGCTCGATTTGTTGATAGGTGGATTATGCTGCTTGGTTTGCGCTCGCGTTGGGGAAGTCTGCTGCCATTGTTGCTGTTGTGGCTAATTATTGGTTGGTGGGCCAACGCACAACCAACCCGCCAAGCAGCTGTGTTGCAGCATAGCGCAACCAGCGTTGGCGGCTTGTATGGCCTTGAACAATCGAGCACCTTGCCAGGCGCAAGCGGCCCCACCAGTCGTAGCTATCGCTGGAGCAATGGCAATTTAGAGCTGCCACTCTGGCCAAATGGGTCGCATTCGCGCTTGGTGCAGTTTGAATATTTAGCCCCATTCAGCCCCACCAGCCTGCAATTTGAGCAAACCCAAGCCTTGAGTTTGCCAATGCAGCCTGAGCTACGCCAACTCAGTTTGTTTGTACCTGACGATGTGCAGCACATTAACCTCATCAATCAGCCGAGCGAGCAAAATGGCCGACCTTTGGGTTTATTGTTGAGCAATTTGAGTTGGCAAGAGCTTGGCGCAACTGGCTGGGCAGGTTTGCGGGCAGCAACTCCATTCAATGCTAGCAATTTGTTGCTGCTTTGTGCTGTGACAATGTTGCTGAGCCTTGGGCTTGCGCGCCATTGGGTTGCCTTGCTTGGAACCGGTTTGAGCCTAGGCTTGGCAATTTTCGCTTGGTCGGGCAATTGGTTAAATCGGGCGGCAATCAGTAGTTTAAGCCAATTTTTGTTGGTCGCTGCCCTCGCGGCAGGAGCATGGTATGGCTGGCAGCGCTGGCAACGAGCAGTCAATTGGCGTTGGCTGCTCGTTGCAATTTGGCTGATTACGACCGTTTGTTTGTGGACTCCAACCGTGCAATATGATGGCGTGGGCTATTATGCCTATCTGCGTTCAGCGGGAATTGACCACGATTTTGACTTTAGCAATGAGTTCAGCCAAACCCCGCTTGAACTCAACACCGGCGTGAAAATTACCAAAACTGGCTATGCCGCCAACCCGTGGAGCGTTGGGCCAGCCATGGCTTTTGCGCCGCTGTGGTGGCTGGGTCATGGCAGCGCGCTGCTCGGCGGTTGGCCAAGCGATGGCTATAGTCAGCCCTATTTAGCGCTCACAACGTGGGGCAGCGCCTTGGCTGGCTTGATCTTTATATTGAGTTGCGAAGCATTGTTGCGCCGCCAATTTAGCCCCAAAATCGCCGCCCTAGCAACGATCAGTGTCTATCTGGCAAGTAATCTCCTCTACTACAGCTTGTTTCAAGGAGCCTATGCCCACAGCCTTTCGGCAGCGTGCGTGAGCCTGATGGCGCTGGCCAGCGTGCGTTTGCGCGAGCAACCAAGCCTTGGGCGTTGGGCGCAACTTGGCCTAACCATGGGCGCAACCATTGTCAGCTATTGGATTGGCGCGTTGGTGCTGATTTTGCCAGCGCTAATTGTTTGGCCCTTGCTGGTTGGCAAACAACGCCTTGCATGGCCAGATTTGCTCAAAGGCGTATTGCTTGCGGCGCTAGCTGGGCTGCTGGTGGTGTTGCCGCAATTGGCAATGTGGCGCTTGCTCTATGGCTCGTGGCTGACGATTCCGCAGGGTGGAAATTTTGCTACGCCGCGCAGCAGCCAGCTTTGGCCGATGTTGGTTGGCTCGCTCTATGGCATGCTTTGGTGGACTCCAATCTATGTGCTTGGCTTGCTGGGGCTTGGATTAAGCCTACGCCAGCGCCACGCCTGGCCCTATCTGGCAGCGGTGATTATCTATCTCGTGTATATTTCGCGCTTGCCAGATTGGCATGGGAGCGGGGCCTTTGGCTTGCGCCGCTTGACTACGATTGCGCCATGTTTGGCTTGGGGCGTAGCGGCGTTGCTTCAACGCTGGCGACGCTGGCCGAGCGCAGCAATTGGCCTGATTGCAAGTTTAGCTTGCTGGAATTTAGCCCTGATGGCGCGTTATGTCACCTATGCGATTCCACGGGGCTATCCGGCGATTGCCGAGCTGCCGCTGAGCGCAATTTTGCTCTCCAACGAGCCATTAGAACTATCACGGCTTGGCATGCTGCTTGGCAATGGCTGGTTTGGCAGTCAAGTGAGCAATTTCCAAGGGCGCAGTTTGTGGATCTGCTTGGGGTTGCTGGGCAGTTTAGCGGGCATATTGGCCCTTGGACGCTGGTTGGGGCGGGCCAACTCGCCCAGCCTCAATCAAGAGCCTGAGCAAGTTGGCTTGGGTCATTGAACTATTTGTGGGCATCACGCAGAAAGCGTCGCACCACTTCGCGCACTGAATTTTTATCGGTCGCCGTGCACAAATAAATATGGATTTCGGGCGCAAGATTCAATTGTTGGCGCAGCTCAGCTTGGCTGATGACGGTGTTTAAATCGCTTTTATTGGCCACAACCGCATATGGCACCTCGCCATGGTCGCGGAATTGAGCCAAAATTGTTGCTGCATCGTCGATCGTAGCAGGCTGCGAAAGATCGACAAGCACCAAAAAGCCGTCCATGTTTCTGGCCAAAATATCGCGCATAAAATCGAAACGATTTTGGCCGGGCGTGCCATACAAGCGCAACGTGTAATCATCAAGCGCCACACGGCCATAATCCATTGCAACAGTGGTATTGGCTTTGACGCGTTGCTCGTCGGGCGATGAGGTGGCTTTATCGGTATCGACAACCGCAATATCCGATAATGATCGAATAAAGGTGCTTTTGCCCGTGTTAAAGGCTCCGGTGATCACGAGCTTAAATGGTTCCACAGGAATGCTCCTTTCATTTAGCGCAAGCTCAGCGCCCAACGGTAAACATCTTCGTAGCGCGTTGCGGCGGTATCCCAGCTAAAATCGTGGCTCATAGCGCGCCGCATAAAATAGCTCCAATCATTTGGGTAGCGATAGGCGGCCAAGGCGCGGCCTAAGGCATGCAGCATGGACTCAACGTTGTAGTCAGTAAAAACCACCCCAACGCCTTCTGGTTGGCTCATATCTGGCACGGTATCGACTAAGCCGCCCGTTGCCCGCACCACCGGAATCGTGCCATAGCGCATCGAGATCATTTGGCTCAAGCCGCATGGCTCAAAGGCTGAGGGCATGAGAAAAATATCAGCCCCAGCATACACCCGTTGTGCTAAGGGCGCATTAAATCCAATATAATTTGCAACCCGATCGGGCGCAGCGCGGCTGGCATCGCGAAAGGCATCTTCGTAGGGGCCATAGCCAGAGCCAAGCACCATCAGTTGCGCATCGGTGTCAGCAATAATTTGGCCGAGGCCTTGCACAATCAGATCGATGCCTTTTTGGCTATCGAGCCGCGAAACGACCGCCACCAACGGCACATCAGCCCGCTCTGGCAGGCCAACCTCACGTTGTAGCGCTGCTTTACACACCGCCTTGCCAGCTAGATCATCAAGGCTAAATGGTTGGGCAATATGCTGGTCGGTTGCTGGATCAAAGTGGCGTGGATCGATCCCATTCAAGATGCCAATTAGGCGATCGGAACGCTCGCGCAGCATATGGTCTAGCCCAAAGCCATATTCAGCGCGCTTAATTTCCTCGGCATAAGTTGGGCTGACGGTGGTAATGACATCGCTGGTATAGAGCGCTTGCTCCATCAAATTGAGGTCGCCAAAGGCATCGTAGACCCCAACCAAGGGCCAAGCGTCGTTGGCAAAGCGCCCTTGATGAGCCAAATTGTGAATTGTAAAGACCAAGGCAGGCCTTGCAGCATTGCCCCAAGCAATCCGAATTGCGGCGGCTGCATGCCAATCGTGGGCATGAATCACATCAGGCCACCAATCCATCTGGCGGCAAGCTTCGAGGGCAGCATGGCAAAAGAGGCCAAAACGCACATCATCATCGCCATGGCCATAAATCGTGGTGCGCGAGCCAAAGAAATATTGATTTTCAATAAACCAGGTGTGTTGATCGGCAGTGGCCCAAAGTTGACATTCTTCCGTGCGCCAATCCAAACGAACTGGGAAATTATCGCGTAACTGCCCCAAATTCCAGCGCAAAGGGTCTATCGTGCCATAGCGTGGGATCACGAGCCGAACATCAAGCCCCCGGCGGCGAAGTGCCTCTGGCAATGCACCCGCCACATCGCCCAACCCCCCAACCTTGACAAATGGAACGCTTTCCGCTGCCAGAAACAAGACCTTCATGGTTGCCCCTTTGCGCTCGCAACAGGAAAGGGCATCCTGTGCTTGCCTGCATTATACTCGTTCAGTTGGCTTGATAGAAGATCGCGTTTGTTACCAGCGATTAACTGTACTGGTTCATTGGATTGGCACTCAAGATCATGCCCTCACCCCCAGCCCCTCTCCCACTGAACGCGGGAGAGGGGAGCACCCATTTTGTACCCCACATTGCGCAGAACCATGGTGCCCAAGCCCCTCGCCCATCGGATGGGCGAGGGGTTGGGGTGAGGGAACTAGGTCGTGGTTAACCTCATGTACCAGTACAATTAACTGCCTGCGCCAGCGCTGGGTACTCCCAACCAACCGCAGCGAATGGTTGATGCAGCTGGAGCACCCGTTGTTGCACGCTAGCATTGCTGGGTGCATGCAATTGGGCTTCGGCCACAATGCGATAATATTCATAGCCAGTGATCGCTGCTCGCTGAACCAGTTGCTGCCATTCACGCTGGGCAGTTGCTTGATCGCCGTTTGCGTGGCTGATCAGTGCCGCCAAACATGCATAATCAAGGACAGCTTCGCCATTACCTGCTGGTGGCACGCTTTGGCTCAAGAGGTTGCGAGCCTGATCAGCACCTTCAGCGAGCAAACTCAACAGCAGCGTGTGGCGTTGCCAAGCCATGTGCAGGCCACTCGTATGTTGGGCATTTGCTAACGCCGCAAGCTGCTCAAGGCCCTGCCGCGCTGCGGCAAAATCGCCAGCTAAGAGCTGGCAGAGCACCGCCGTATCGAGGATTGCCCCGCGAAATAGTGGCTCGCCAGCAGCACCAAGTAGCTGCAAATTTTGGCTACTCATGTGTTGTGCTTGTTCAGTTTGGCCTAAAGCAATTAAAGTTATTGCCATTTGGTTGCGCGAATTAAACCAGCCTTGTTGATCATCAATCTGTTGCTTGAGCACGCAGGTTTGTTCGAGCGTTGCCAAGGCTTGCTGCGGCAGCCCTCGCATCAACTGAATAATGGCTTGGGTGTGTTGCATCCGCGCTTGAGCATACAGATCGCCAATTTGGCGCAAACCAGCTACGGCCTGATCAATCGTCGCTTCTGCTTGGTTTAAATCGCCTTTGGTGTAGTACAAATTGGCGAGATTGGCCAAGGCCCGCGGGCGCACCCGCTCCAAACGGCCAAGCTTGGTTTGGGCCAACACAGCCTGCCACGTTTGAATACTAGCCTCGATTTCCCCAGTATATTGCTGCACAATTGCCACCGTTCCACCAGCCCGCGCCCGAATTTCAGCAATCGTCATAAGCTGGCTGGAATCAAGTTGGTTGGCCAAAGCAATCGCTTGTGCGGCAGCTTCGCGGGCAGGGTCGAATTGCGATTGCAGCAATAGTGCCTTGCTGAGCGCCATCTGCAACAAGCCATGCAAGCGAATTTCCTCGCGATCAAGGCTGGTAATTGTTTGTTCGAGCAAGCTTTGGGCAGCAGCAGCCTGATTGAGATGAAGCATTGCGCCAGCCAAACGCCAAACCAAATCCGCGCGTTGGGTTGGCTGCCATGCCACGACCAACGCCTCGCGATAGATCGCCTCGGCGGCGCTGGCTTGGCTGGTGGCCATCAAAAACTCGCCATAGGTTTGGAGCCATTGCAATACGTAGGTTGGATGTTGCTGCTCAAGCGTTGGACGCATCGTCTGCAACATCAGCGCAGCAGCACTCGCCAAACCCCGATCAATCAAATGATCACGTTGTTGGTACAAACAATCCAAGGCGGCTGGAAAATCGGCGGCAGCGATAAAATGCTGGGCGGCGCGCATTGGATCAAGCTGGTGCAAGGCTGTGGCTAATTGACAGTGCAAGCCTTTGCGCCGCGCAGGTTGGCTGCGCAATTGGGCATACAAATAGTCTTGCACCAATGGCAAAACAGTTGCATGGCTCGGGGTATCAATCAATTGACGGCGGGTCAAATCGCTCAGCGCTTGTTGCCATTGATACGGCCCATCGACTGCAAAACTACACTCCATTGGCCATTCGGCGTGCAAATTCAATGGCTGGGCAGCAACCGCCAACAGCGTTAGCAAGCGTTCGCTGCTACTTGGCAATTGGCTCAGCAGCTGTTCAAGCACAAAACTGGCAATCTGTGGCTCATCAATTAGATGCAACAATCCAGCAGCGGCTGCACCACGATCGGTCAATAAGCCAATCGTTAAGCGCAATAACGCAGGATTTGCTTGGGTGCGTTCGATCACATGCTGGACTGCTTCAACGCCATAATGAGCAAGCAAAGCTTGGGCCTCGCTCGGCTCAAATCCATGCAAAGCCCAATAACTAAACCCTTGCAGATTGAATTGCTCACGGCTTAGAACCACGATATGGCTGCTGGTTTTTTGGGCCAGTTGCTCAAGAATCAGGCGCAGCTGTGGCTGATCGATCAGCAGTTGCGCATTATCGAAACAAAGCAGGGCGGGAATGTGCTGCAAGCCATGGATTAAGAGCGCTAGCTGGCGCTCGAAGCTCAAGCCAACCTCACCATCATTGGGTAGATACAGCAACGGTTCAACCTGATCAGCGCCGTGGCTTAGCAAAAACAGCGCTAATTGGCGCAGCACAATCTCGCTTGTAAGGTTAATTGTGGCGGTGAAACTAAACCAAAAGCAATGCTCGCCCCAACGTTGGGCTAGTTGGCTAACGATCACTGTTTTGCCAACCCCAGCTAGGCCATTAACCATCAAATAGCGCTCGCTGGCTAAACGTTGTTGGAGTTGGCTCGTGGCCTTGCGTTCGATCAAGCAAAGCGGCAACGGTGGTGGCAGCTCAAGCAAGCCAAGTTCGCTCTGCTGTTGCTCGATTTTTTTGCTCAGCGTGACATTTGCGCCAACCAAAACTTCGCCGCGGGCTGCTGCTGCAAGCTCCAACAAACGCGCCACACTGCTTGCATCATCATTGAGATCGAGGGCTGGCACTATTAATGCTACCACGCTAGTCAGGTCGGGTAAGCGTTGATTATTTTCCAAGCGCGAAATATGGGCCTCACTATAGCCCGTGGCAATTGCCAAATCGCGCTGAGTTAGCCGTGCTCTGCGCCGCAGAAAATGGAGCAGCGCACCGAACGTCGCAAACGAATCGAGCTTAACTGCTGGCATAAAAGCCTCCTCAATGGCGTGAAAAGTGGTCAAGTTACTAAATTGTCATTCATGGGGCATTGAGCATGAGGAGTACGTATTGCGAGGAGTTCTCGTTACCTGTTTCAATAAAGGGCAGCTACTTGGTAAGAATTGTCATATTTTGCAGCTTTGAGTTTGCTATGCTAGTGCGCAAACGAGCTTGAGCAGCTAGACCAAAGGAGTTGCCCAATGCGCCGAATTGTGCGCCGCACAGTAACCACGGTTACGACGATTACCACGACTATCACATGGCAAGAAACTGCTAGCGATCAACCAAATCATCAGCCACAAACCAGCCCTGAACAGCCGTCCGATGATCAGCAGAGCATTCAACCTGCAAGCAATCACGCAGATTCGTTTGGCACGCTTGATGCCGAGCCAGACCCAATTGGGTAATTCACAGCAAGGTCTAGTTTATCCAATGAGAAGCTAGACTTTATCGATGGAGAACATTCCATGAGCAATGATCAATATTCCAACCAACCACCAGTTGATCCCAATCAACAACCGTATCAACCATATAACCAAGCGCCGCCCAATCAGCAGCAACAACCCTATCAGCCGTATAATCAACCACCACCCGACCAACAACAACCGTATCAACCCTACCAGCCCTATACCCAAGGGCCAACAACCCAACCCCAAGGCCAATTTGTGGTGCCCAGCGGCGATCAATTGGTAAGTGGCTTTAAGGGATTATCGCAAGGGCGGCGTTTGGCAATTGGCGGTGGCCTCGTAGCCTGGATTAGCTATTTCTTGCCGTGGTATCACGTGCGCTCCACACTTGTTAATGTCAATGAAACAGTGAATGGTATAACTGATTTCTTGCCGTCGCTCGGCTTTCTATTGCTCAGTGCTATTCTCGTCAGCTTAATTGCACCACTTTTTGGCAAACATATTTATCCGCTTATCCAACGCACTATCAATATAACCTTCGGTAAAGCAGTCTTTATTGCCAATGCAGCAGTTTTGGTTATGGCCTTAATTGGCGGCTTGATCACAAAGCCAGATAATAGTGGCTTTGCAGAAATTGATGCTGGCTTCAGTTTTGGCTTCTACTTGGCAATCTTGGCCTTGGGTGCAGCCACAGCTGGCGGCTGGATGATGCAACAAAATCGCGAATAAGTATAGAATGAAGCATTAATGTTGCGCCCCAGCCTTGCTACAAATGCTTGGCTGGGGCATTTATTTAGCCAACTCAAGCATTGGTATGTTCAGCAAACCCAGCATGCTCTGCATTCGGCAAGCCTAAAAAGCCATTGATGGCGGCGGCTCTCCATGGCAGACCAAAATCGCGCAAGATCCGCAGGGGGAGATAATCCTCCCCTTTCTCCGTTGCAAAGGCTTTGTGGGCCATCCATCGCATGACCTGATCATGGAGATCCATGCGTTCAAGCGTTGGCACATAGCGGACTACGCCAAAGGCCAAGATTAACAAGGCGAGGTAATCATCATCCCACAGCGGTCTCATTTCGGCACGCAGGGATGCCAACCATGCGGCGGCAACTGGTGCACGCTCGGCAAACGATCGCGCATACAACACGCTGCCACAATCAAGCCAATAATGATTGGTCATCGGGACACGACGATAGGCTGCAATAAAGGCTGCGTCATGACCCAGAATTGTCTCAATGAACCATTGATAGCGAACGTCCGGCATTGACGTTGCCCAGCGGGCAAGCACCGAGGTTGCCGTGAAGCGAACAAGCGGGTCTGCTGCATGGGTTGCTGTCTCGTCCACCCATGCGAGCGCAGCAGGATGGCCACTGCACCATGCCAAATAGGGGTAGGCTGCGCGGAAGGTGGAACGTGATTCGGCATCCGCGTAGAGTTGAATGGATGACCAGTGCGTGCCATCCTTGGCTAAGCAACATGCCACAATCAGCAGGGTTATATGCACCAGATCCGGATCGGCATCATGGAGCCATGGCATGATGCTTGGCAACGCCGCCAGGGCTAATGGATAGACCAGTGCTTCCGCTTGATCCACATCCCACCCCTGATCGCTCGTAGCTTCATCAGATTCATCATCATTTTCCCATTCATCGTCATCATCATCAACAAGATGATCCCACACGTGATAACGATTGAGGGCGGGAATGGGCGGAACAATCCCTTCAAGAATCTCCTGCACCAAGACAAAAACATATGAGCGAGTACGACCCGAACTAGTTAAGAGGAGGTGCAGAAGATAGGGAAACGCGGCAATCGCTGCATCACTCACCCATTCTTGATGCACAATAGTGGTTGATAATGTCCAATGTGCTGCCTCCGCCACCGCCGGATCGGGACTGGTCAGGTTGCGCAGATGCGCTGGCGTATCGGTGGCATAGCCATAGGCATGGCCAATCAGGTGCCATGGAATGTTGTCAAGCTCATCACTCATATCTACCTCTCTTGATTGCTAAGAATATGCATCGATGATTATTGTAGCGCTTCATGCTAAGCTGTGCCGCAAAGCAAACCCTGTGCAGCAAAGGAACTGTATGCAATCGAAAATCTATGTGGCGTTACAATTTATCTGTTTGGGCTTGTTGGCTACCAGCACGCCGTTGCACAATGTACCAAACTTGTGGTTTATTGTGTTTGGGCTGGGCTTTGGCTTGGGCGTATGGGCCATGATCAGCATGCGGCTCAATAATTTATCGATTATGCCTGAATTGCTTGCGACCGCCCAATTAACCGTCCATGGTCCCTATCGCTGGATTCGCCACCCAATGTACACTGCCTTGGCGATCTGTAGCTTGGCCTGGGTGATGGTTGATCCTCGGCTTTGGCGCTGGTTGATTTTGGCAGTGTTAGTCGTCGATTTGTGGCTCAAGGCACGCTACGAGGAGCAATTGCTCACTCAGCGTTTTCCCAACTACACCGCCTATCAGCACCGCACCAAGCGCTTTATTCCTTGGCTGGTGTAGCCAACACAATCACATCGGGATAGCGCGGGTGAATTTTCAAGCTCAGATATTGATTGCGGCGTGGCGTTTGGGCAGTATCAAGATAGCGATAGAGCGTTACCTGGCGGCTAGGCTGATTATGCTGATTAATTTCAACCCGTAGTCGATATTCGCGTTCGGTTATTCGATTGGAAAAGCCGCGCGCGCGTTTATGTTTCCAGCCAGTTGGCGCGAAATCGACGATGCGGCCTTGCACCAGCAGCCCAATTTTTTCTGCTTCGCGATAGCGCGGCGGCTTGAGTGCCCAGCGCGTCGCCAAATAAATGCCTAGCCCAAAAGCCACACAGCCAAGCACCGTTACAACAATAAAGAAGGTTGGATACTTGCGGAGATCGATTAAAAAAATTGAGCCAATATTAACCACCAGATAGACCACTATCGAACCAAGTATCGCCAGCATTAAACGCCCAGCTGTTTTCGACGAACTCATAATTTGGCCTCACTTGTTGGAGAATGAAACTCAATGGTTGCGCTCGATCAATTACAACCCCTGACTGAACGAATTTTCTGGTTGCCTGCCGATAGCCGTACCGATCGCCCAATGTTGGGCTTGGTGGTTGGTGATCGTGAGTGTTTATTAATTGATGCAGGCAATTCGCCCGCCCACGTTGCATTATTACGCCAAGCGTTGCAAACCCAAGGCTTGCCACAACCAACCAGCCTCGCCATCACGCACTGGCATTGGGATCATGTGTTTGGTATGGCCACCCTCGACTTGCCAAGCTACGCCTCGCAGGAAACCGACCGCATTTTGCGCGTGTTGGCAACCCTCGATTGGAGCGAAACGGCATTGGATCAACGGGTTGAGACTGGCTTAGAAATCGCCTTTTGCCGCGATATGATCAAGGCCGAAATGCCCGAGCGCAGCCAGTTGCAGGTTGTGCCAGCAACCACCACCATCGCCCAGCAATTAACCCTTGATTTAGGTGCTTGTGTCGCCGAATTAATCGTGGTTGGTGGCGATCATGCCCACGATTCCATGATTGTGTTTGTTCCAAGCCAAGCAGTGGTATTTTTGGGCGATTGCATCTACGATGACCTCTATCATGGAGCAAGACGCTTAACCAGCAGCCAACTTTTCCCTTTGTTGGAGCGTTTATTGGCCTTGCCTGCAGAATATTATTGTGCAAGCCACCATGGCCAGCCGCTAACTCGGGCTGAATTCGAGGCCGAAGCCCAACTTTTGCGCCAAATTGGCACAATTGTGATGCAGTTTGGCCCTGAGCCTGAGCTAATTCTGGCCCAAATTAGCCAACAATTCAATAATCTATTAACCGAAGATCACCATGCAATAATGGCGGCATTTTTGGCAGGCTTGGCGCTGCCCGAAGTTGAGTCAATCTATTAAACAAAAAGCGTGCTGTAGCAAATACAGCACGCTCGGCATTAGGTTTGTTCAGATTTAACCTCATGGACATCGTTGAGCGAATAATCCAGTTGATCGATATGTGGTGGCTCTTTGGCTTTTTGAACGATGATGCTAGCTCGTTGCCACAATTTTGAAATTGCTTTGGCCAAACCAACCAAGCCTAACCCAGCAACAATCGCGATGATAATTGGCATTGTGCATTCTCCAGCCTGCAATTAAACAAACAGCGTACTGGTTTTTCCCAGTACGCTGTTGCGAGTTTATTGATCTTCGGCCTTAACCTCGCGGCCTTGATCCATCGAATAATTACCATGATCGATGTGGGGTGCTTCGCCAGCTTTTTGCACAACGACCCCAATTTTGAGCAGGAGCATAATCAAGCCACTAATCGTAATCAAGCCCAAAATAACGAAACAGCCAATCCAAAACAGTGACATACACAATCCTCCTATAGTATTCCGGTTAATTCGTGGTCTAAGCGGCAGAGCTCACCCACGCCTAGCCCGTCAATCCGACCAATAGTGCTTGACGAGCGATCCGAGCGGGTGTAGAATGCGCCTAGCTAACGTGCCGGATCAACGTTGATTGTGGTACGCTCCAATCATCCGTGCAGGTTGCACGGTTTTTTTGTTTGGAAAATATCAATGATTGTACCATCACCGCAAATCCGTGCAACGGTGCCTTTCCAAGTAGGCAACTTGGCTTTGACGATTCGTCCGGCCATGATGGATGATCTTGGGCCAATGCTGCAATTGCAAGCGCTCGCTTTTGCCGATAAATTTAACTCGGCTTTTGGCAAGCGCGGGGTGCAACGCGGCGTTGCGGCCTTACATCAATCGCATCAAATGCAAGGGCCAAGCAGCTTGCAGGGAATGTATGTCATGTTAGCTGGCAGCGAAATTGTAGGCACAATTACCTTGCGCACCATCGAGATGCGCCCAGATGATGTTGGCTTGGTTGAGCAAGCGTTTTTACGCGAGCTTGGTGCTTGGGGTGCGTTTCGCGCTGTCCACGCCCTTTCCCAAATCGACCATCGGATTGGGCGGGATGAAGGTTTTATTAGCGACGTTGCGGTTGCTGAACGCTATCGCCGCCGGGGGATAGCTCAAGCCATGATGCAGCATAGTATGACGATTGCGCGTGAGCTTGGCAAACGCAAACTCGGCTTATACGTTAGTGCCTCCAACAATAACGCTCGCGCTTTATACCGTAATTTAGGCTTTAGCGAGGGCCAGGTGCGCCGCTCATGGTGGAACGCCCTGTTTCTCGGTGAACGCCGCTGGATTTATATGTCGTATAATCTTAGAGAGACTTCCGCATAACCGAGGAGCCTCTTTTGATCAAAGGCGATCAATTAGAAAGGAACAAGTCAATGGCTGACTCTCATCGCAACGCATTCGAGAACGCTCAGCGTCAATTCGATCTCGCTGCTGAAAAGCTGAATCTCGACCAAAGCTTGCGTCGAGTTCTACGCGTCCCGCAACGTGAATTAAGCGTCAATTTCCCAGTCAAGATGGACAATGGTGAGATTCAAGTGTTCAGCGGCTATCGCGTGCAACACAACGTCTCCCGTGGCCCAGCTAAAGGCGGGATTCGCTATCACCCAGCAGTCGACATCGATGAAGTTCGCGCGCTCGCAATGTGGATGACGTGGAAATGTGCGCTGGTAAATATTCCCTATGGCGGCGCAAAAGGCGGGGTCATCGTCGACCCAACAAAATTATCCCAAAGTGAATTAGAACGGTTGACGCGGCGTTTTGCAACTGAAATTAGCATTTTGGTTGGCGCTGAAAAAGATATTCCAGCTCCCGATGTTGGAACCAACGGCCAAGTGATGGCTTGGTTTATGGATACGATTTCGATGCACCGTGGCTATACCGTGCCTGCCGTAATTACCGGCAAGCCAGTTGAAGTTGGCGGTTCGTTGGGTCGGGTCGAAGCTACTGGGCGCGGGGTCAGCATTGTGGCTCGCGAAGCCGCCAAACACCTTGGCTTGCGCATCGAAGGCGCAACCGTGGTAATTCAAGGCTTTGGCAACGTAGGTAGCGTTACCGCCGATATGATGCAGCGCATGGGCAGCAAAGTGATTGCAGTCAGCGATGTTTCTGGTGGCTACTACAACCGCAATGGCCTGAATATTCCCGAAATGATTGCCTACACCAAGCAAAACCGTTCGCTCGAAGGCTACCAAGCAGCTGGCATCGAACGAGTTAGCAATCAGCAAATTCTCGAACTTGAGTGCGATATTCTGGCTCCTTGTGCCTTGGAAAACCAAATTACCGAGGAAAACGCCGGACGCATCAACTGTAAATTGTTGGTCGAAGGCGCAAACGGCCCAACCACCCCCGAAGCTGATGATATTTTGTTCGAACGCGGCATTTTCGTCGTACCCGACATCTTAGCTAACGCTGGCGGTGTGACCGTTTCCTACTTCGAATGGGTCCAAGGCTTGCAAGAATTCTTCTGGACTGAAGAAGAAATTAACAACAAGCTTGAACGGATTATGCAACATAGCTTTGAATCGGTGTTGGCCCAAACGCTTAAACACAAAGTTTCAATGCGCATGGGCGGCTATATGGTTGCCGTGGCTCGCGTTGCCGAAGCAACTCAAATCCGTGGCATCTATCCATAATCAATGCTTACAAGCTCCTCGCTCATGCACATGGGCGAGGAGCATTTTAGTTAAAGGATGAAGGATGAAGTATGAGGGATGAATTCAGAAGTCAAAATTCAAAATTCAGAATGGAAGGCTATGGGCTATTGGCTTTGGGCTATAGCAATAATTAATCTGAATAATCTGTGCTCATCTGTGGCAAAAAATAATCATCATTCGTGAAATTCGTGCAATTCGTGGCTGCAAAAGCCTATAGCCTATAGCCTATAGCCAATCTCCCTTCGTGCTCTTCGTGGATCAATAATGAGAAGGAGACAACAATGACTTCACGGATCGAGATTCTCCAAGGCGATATTACGAAATTTACAGGCGCAGCAATCGTTAATGCTGCCAATGAATGGTTGCTTGCAGGCGGCGGCGTAGATGGCGCAATTCACCATGCTGCTGGCGACGAATTACAGGCCGAATGCGATCAATTAGGTGGTTGCGAAATAGGCCAGGCCAAAATCACCAAAGGCTATCGCTTGCCAGTCCGCGCCATCATCCACACGGTCGGGCCAGTTTGGAATGGTGGGAATAAGCAAGAAGCCGAATTATTGAGCGCCTGCTATCAAAATAGCCTTGAACTTGCCGCCAACCACCAACTCGAAACTATCGCCTTTCCCGCAATTAGCTGTGGCATTTATGGCTATCCAGTCGAATTAGCTGCGCCAATTGCCATTCAGACCGTTGTCAACTTCCTTACAACCCACAGCATCCCCGAAAAAGTCACCTTCATCTGCTTTGAATCGGCAATTTACCACGCCTACTGCACCGCGTGGGCTGCCTATCAAGCAAGTCACTAAGCAAATTTAACTGCATCCAAAAGCATATAAGCCATGGTACAGAGTTATAGGGTACAGCCAGATTACTCAACCCAAACAAGTACCAGACGTAGTACTAGGCTGCGGGATATGGACAGCTAGGAAGGTTTCGAAATAGCGTTCCCGTCATTCTTGTAGTACTGACCTAACCCAAACTGGGGCCAAAAATCCCTTGATTTATCAGCGTTTCTCATGCAAAATTAAAGCCTAATCTGTATCTAAATAGATGTGGAATAAATTTCAGCCAGAAAGACCTTTTGAGACTACGTTATAGCTTCTGACAAGCATGCCTTGGTGGCACAAGGGAAAGGACAAGCAAATGATCCTGTATCGACCTGTTGGGTTACAAGAATTAACGTTAATTGCACAAGCGGGCTATCGTTCATTCCCAGCACAATTGGCCGAGCCACCAATTGCCTATCCAATTCTCAACTTGGATTATGCGAGTCACATAGCCAAAGATATTAAAACCCGTGAGGTTGATGCTGGCTATGCAGGTTTTGTGGCCGAATTTGAAATTAGCGAGCAATATGCGCGCCAATTTGCGGTGAAATCGGTTGGCCTGCGCCGCCGCCATCGCGAGCTTTTAGTGCCAAGCGAAGAATTCCACAATTTCAATACCCGCATTCTTGGCCACATCAAAGTTGTTGCCGCATTCTATGGCAAACTTTTTCGCGGCATGGTCAACCCCACGACCGAGCTACCAACTTTTATCTCGCCTGTTTTATAACGAATAAGGCTCCTACCCAAATAGGTAGGAGTCTTGTTTTATTGATGAGCAGCATCCGCTGGCAATGTACTAAGGTATTGCTTAATCGCTTGATCGTTCTCAAAGGGAGGTAAAAACACTTGCAATGGCAAAATATACATTTGGCTAGGGGCTTGACCCTGTTTGTATTCAATTGCCGCCTGAATTGCCACAAACTTGCTTGGTAATTGTTCAAGCCCATATAGTTGCAAAGCAATAGCTTGGTTTTGTTGTGGCTGAATATCAATGCTCGAAACACTTGATGATGATGGCTTGTTCGCAGGAACAGGAACTGGTGAACCACTCCCATCATATATCTGTTGAGCCAAATGGAGCGTTGATGAAATTGGGTACTTGGAACTTTTGATTGGTGTATCAAACAATTGAATCATCTGCGTGCTTGTATTTGCTAAGGTAACACTAAAATGGTCTCGGAATTCTCCTCCTATCACATTAAGATAATCGGGTTTAAGTGGTGCTGGTGGCGAATCAATAATGATCAATTCCCAATCACCAATCGTGATTATGTGCTCTTGTTTATTTTCATCACGATAGCGCATTTGGCTAAATCGATAGGTTCCTGGTTCAAGTTCGTTGAGACTTACCTTCACTGTAGAATACCGATAGTCAGGTGAGGTTGGGGTGGGTGGCGAGTAGGTTGCACTGCGAACGGTTAAATCACCCTTATCACTCAACATAGTTAAGTTATTTATTTGGGTGTGTAACTCGTTTGTACGCCATGGGTCGCCTACCTCAATAAATGCTAGTTGCATTGGTACAAGATCATGGGTGCTCGCGGTAATCACCCCAACAAACTGGATTGCATAGCGCCCGGGTTTAGGCCAAGCCACGTCCGCCGTTTGCTGGCCACAACTGCTGAGCAAAACCAAAACCAACAACGCGATACACTGTAGCGATCGACCTAATCCGCGTTTGAAAAGCATCTTCACTCTCCGTAACATACATATCAATGCTTAGTATCGTACAACAATACGAACAATGCTGTTTCGTTGTTTCTCAAATAAGCTTACTTTGGCGATTGAATCAATCATTTACTCATGGAAAGCGCCAACTGGTAAGAAATCAAGGTATTTCAGCACTGCCCCATCATCAAGAAATGGCGGCGAGAAAACTTGGAGCGGCAAAATGAATTGTTGGCGCGGGTTTTGCGCTTGTTGATAGCTCAGCAGCGGTTGAATGACTAAAAACTCAGTTGGTAATTGCTCGATTCCATGCAGTTGAAAAAAAATGGTTTGGGTTTGTTGCGGTTGAAGCTCAATTGTTACGCTGGATAAAGGTTGAATCGGCTGCGGTGGAGCATCACCAAGCACTGGTTGCATCGCAGTAGCTCCATCTTGCGCCAAATGCAGGCTTGCAGAAAGCGGATAGGTCGAGCTGTTGATCGTGCTATCAAACAGCCGAATCGCTTGATCGGCTTGATTAATCAACTCAACTTCAAAGCGCTCTGGTTTGCCAACCGTCAGCACGCTATGGCTGCCCATTTTGAGCGGCGCAGTTGGCAAATCAAGGATGCTTAGCTCCCAATTACCAACGCTGAGTGTTTGCTCATGTTGCTGTTCATCAACATAGCGCACTTGGCTAAACCGATACATACCTGGCTCAAGCCCATCAAGCATCGCCAACACTGAGAAAAAGCGATAGTTAGTTGTGGCTGGCGATGGCGTAAGCGTGACTGATTGGGTGGATAATTCACCTTTATCACTCAACAAGGTTAATTGATTGAATTGGATTTCGCTGCTCCGGCGCGGTTCGCCAACATCAATAAATGCGAGCTGAATTGGCACAACGTCATGGGCTTTCGCGCTAATTAATCCAATAAATTGCACTGCATAGCGCCCAGATCTATACCAAGCAGTATTTGATACTTGGGTTGCACAACTGCTAAGTAAAACCAACAATCCTATACACCCAATGAATCGGCTCAATTCTCGTTTGAAAAACATAGCGCTCCCCTCAGCATAAGCTTCCGTTGTGACGATAATACTATAGCTTGGGGTTATTTACCTAACAAATGTATTTAGTTTTTTAATATATTACTTATAACGTTGTATCATGGTGCGCGCCTCGTCGCCAAAATACTAAGGCCAAACCACTCACCACGAGTACCAAGCCAAGCCCAAATTCATCAATCACATACGGCGTGACACTATTTTTGCTGGTTAGTGGATTAAAAACGGTTTGGATGAAAATATTATGGCTGGCATGCAACAGCACTGCGGGCCAAACACTGGCTGTTTTCATGCGCAGCCATGTCATCACAAAACTCAGGCCGATGACTAAACCGGTAAAACAGAGCAAGCCAAACCACAGCGGCGCACCTGCATTGTTGTATTCGACCAGCAAAATTGCTGGATAATGCCACATTGCCCAAATAATGCCGCTGATGGTTGCGGTTGCGGCGAATGAATAGCGTTTCAGCAACTCTGGCACCAAAAAACCACGCCAGCCCAGTTCTTCGCCAAAGGCGAGCAAGGCCGAGCGCAAAATTCCCACAGTTGCCGTTTCGCCAAGATAGGCCCAGAATGCGCCGATTGTCAGCGGCGTGGCTAAACCAACCTGCGTTGCCAAAGCTTGCAACGAAAAACTGCCAATGCCACTCAGCCAGACCACGCCATACACCAGCAAGCCATAACCCAACGGTAAGCCATAGCTCAACAATAAATCCTTGGCTGGTGCGATTTTCCAACCTAAGCCTTTTAAATTGCGTTCAAAGCATAATTGAGTGCTGATTGCGGCCAACGCTGGGCTAAAAATTACGCCTAAGCCAAACGCCGCTTGAGGATTTGGGCCAACTAAAAAAGCGTAGCATATTGTGGTCAACACGCTGGTTATGAGTAAAAATGTGATCAGTTTTGGGCCTGATTTGGCTGATTGGGCTGATTGCGAATGGTTCACAGCGCTGCTCCTACGTTCAAAAAATGCCTACGTTGAGCATAGGTGCCAGCTGTCATAAACCAATCACAAGTTTGTTGTAGAACTGTCGCAAAAGCCAAGCTGCCAACGCGAAGCAAAAAGCGCGTATGATAGGCGGCGTAGCATATGGCCAACCAACCATTGCTCCAATTGTGTTTGAACCTCGTGCGAAGGAGCATTGTATGAAAACGATTGGCCTGATCGGTGGGATGAGCTGGGAATCAAGTGTCAGCTATTATCAGGTGCTTAACAACGCAGTCAAGCAACGCTTTGGGGGCTTACACTCGGCCAAATGTGTGCTCTATTCGGTCGATTTTGCTGAAATTGCCGCCTTGCAAAAAGCCGATCAATGGGAAACCGCCGGTGAGATTTTGGCCCAAGCTGCCCGTAATTTGGTTGCTGCTGGTGCAGAATGTATTGTGCTTTGTACCAATACGATGCACTTAGTGGCGACGGCGATTGAGCAAGCAGTTGAAGTACCGTTTATTCATATCGTCGATCCAACTGCAGCGGCGATTCAAGCCCAACAATTGCGCACCATTGGCTTGCTTGGCACGCGCTTCACCATGGAACACGATTTTTATGCTGGGCGATTGCGCGAACGCTATGGTTTAGGGGTCGTTATACCAGGGCCTGAACAACGCGATGAAGTGCATCGGATTATTTTCGATGAATTGTGCCTTGGCAAAATCGAAGCTCGCTCAAAAGCTGCCTATTTGGCGATCATCAACGATTTGGTGGCCGCTGGCGCAGAAGGCATTATTTTGGGCTGTACGGAAATTGGCTTGTTGATTAACCAAGCTGATTGCGATGTGCCACTCTTCGATACAACGCTGTTGCATGGCCAAGCAGCAGTGGCATGGAGCTTAGAAAAATAGCACAAATTTTCCAAGGTTGTGACACTGATTGTCACAACCTTGAGCGATACTTAACCCCGATACGAGTATATGTAATAAGGGGTTGAGCTATGGCAACAATCATGACGGCGCAACGGCAGGAACGACGACATCTAACCACGGGAATACGGGTTGGTCGGGCGGTGATGCTCATGCCAGAATTGGTGGTGTTTCCAGCGCTCTGTGGCTTGTACTTTTTAACCAATCAAGCAGTTGGCGTAGCCTTACTCAGCGAATTGTTGATTGGCTTATTCGTTGCTCGCATCGCCTTAGTATGGTACGCAGGTCGCGCTTGGTCGCACGGTTCGTATGCCCAAGCAGAACGCTTGGTCTTGTGGTCGCTGCGGATTTATCCCGATTCAGCTGATGCTTGGTTGGCCATGGGTTCGATTCAATTGGCCCAAGGCGAAACCGAAGCCGCCATCAAAGCCATCGAACGGGCCGATCAATTGTATCCCTTCCATGCTCCAATTTATTTAGAAATGAGCCGGGCGCTGGCTGCCCACGGCGATTGGAACGAAGCCCGCCATTATGCCAGCATGGCCTTGGTGTTGGATGAGCAATTGGCCTTGAGCTATAGCCACAACGCCTTGTTGAGTTTGCATTTTGACGAAGCCAGCCAAACCACCAAACAATGGATCGAAGCAGGCTTGGCTTTGGCTCCGCATGTTGCTGCCAAAGCCAGCCTGTATGTTGCGCGCGCCGAATTGGCATTGTTGGCCAACGAGGAGCGCCAAGTTCAATTGGCCTTGGATCAAGCACAACTCTTATTGAATGGTTGTCCAATTCCGCAACAAGCAGAATTACTCTATCGCATCGGCCAACTGCAACGCGCAATGGGCCAGGTTGATGCAGCACGTGCTAGTTTTGAACGGATCGAACATTCCGACCGCGAAGGCGGCTATGTCCATGCTGCTTGGCGAGCCAAAGTTGAAACCAGCGTTATTTAAGTTGGCGCTGTTGATCAAAGCGGCGATAGGCCTCGGCTAGAAGTTCCACGGGATGACGGGTTTCCAAACCCGTCCCGTGGCTAATTTGCCAGCGACAAGTTTCGCTATCGCACAGCACGGTATCAGCAGCATGCGCGTTGGCCCACTCAAACAACGGCTTGCCTACATCCATCGCAATGCCATATTTTTCGGTTTTCAAGCCATAGGTTCCGGCGATGCCACAACAAGCAGCTTGGCTCCGATCAATCTGCAAACGAGGAATATGGGCCAAAATATCACGCGCTGGCAAGCCAATGCGATGAGCTTTTAATTGACATGGCGGATGGTAAGGCAACGTTTCTTCAATCGCCCCCAAGTTGCGATCAAATTCCCCTGCTTGATCAAGCAAACGCAAATATTCGAAAATATCATAGGTTTGTTCGGCCAGCAACTGAACTTCAGGATCATGCCAGCCCAGCAATTCGGGCGCTTCATCTTTAAGCGTCAACGTACAGCTGGTCGAGGTTCCCACCACCACATAGCCTTGGCGAATCCATGGCAACAGCGAACGGACATTGGCAGCATGATAGCGCCGCGCAGCCTTGAATTCGCCATTCGAAAGCATTGGCAAGCCACAACAGCCCTGATTGGCCAAAACCACCTCGCAGCCATTGCGGTTCAACACTTCGAGCGCAGCTTTGCCAACGTGTGGTTCGTAATAATTGGTTGAGCAGCCATGAAAATAGACGACTTTGCGCGAAATTGATGGCACAGCTGTTTGTTGTTGGGTTTGATTTTGCATCAAGCGGCGTTGTTCGAGCGGCACCAGCGCGGTACGGCTGAGCCACGAACGCAGGCCATATGTCCAACGCAAAGGCGTGGCGGCGCGGGGTAGATGTTTGCGCGCCCAACCACGCAAGGTATAGCCAGACCACTGTGGCAACGGTGCACGCCGATCGATCTTAAACAGCTTTTCGATCAACCAACGAATTGGCCGATTGGTCATTGTCCAGTTGGCAAGTGGTGCGAAAGGTGTACCAAGCATGCCCAGCAACTCCGAGCGCCCAAGCATACGATTACGCAAAGGCAAACCTTTTTCGCGTACCATCTGTGCTCGCGCACGGGCGTTGAGTTCGGCGATTGGCACGCCAGTAGGGCAAACCTCGTTACAAACCCGACAGCCAGAGCAATAATCGACCGAATGATCGGGCGAATGCTCAGCTTGATCGTGGCGGAAGCGCGCTGCTTGTGGGCCAACATATTTCGGACCAGGAAAGAGATCAGTAACGGCAGCCACCGGACATGCTGTGGTGCAGATATTACATTTAATACAAAAATCGAGCGATTGCTCCAAGCGGATTGATAATCGATCATCCATAACGAATAGCCTCAGTTGCGATTTAAAGCCTTGGAATGGCCTAAATCGCATTCTATAATAAAACGCTTATGTTTGTTTGTTGTCTTGACAAAGTACCAAATAGTTGCTAAAATCGGAGCCACTTACCAAGTAGGAGCTTCCAAATGAATCGTCCTTCGGCACTGACAGCTGATCTGAGTTTGATGCGAGAACTCAACCGCGCCCTGGTACTCCAGTTAATTCGGCGTGAAGGACGAATTTCGCGAGCCGATATTGCTAAGCATACCAAGTTAAGTCGTTCAACGGTTTCGAGCATCATCAACGATCTGATTGATGCCAGCCTCGTGACTGAAACTGGTATTGGAACCTCCAAAGGTGGCCGACGGCCAATCATCCTCGAATTCAATTATCAAGCTAATTATATTATTGGGCTTGATGTTTCGCGCAACGCCGTGAGCGCCGTTATCACCGATTTAAACGCCCGCATCTGTTCACGCCGCCAAATCTCCTTTAATGTCAATGATGGCCCCACAGTTGGCATGCCGCTGATCAAACAATTGATTAGCACAATGCTGACCGAATCGCCAGTTGGCCGAGGCCGCATTAGTGCGATTGGGGTTGGCGTGCCTGGCCCACTCGATTTTCGCAATGGTCGCACAATTGCGCCGCCAGTTATGCCTGGCTGGGATAACGTGCCGATTCGCGAAGAGTTAAGCCAAACCTTCCGCTTACCCGTATCAATTGATAACGATGCCAACTTGGCAGCCATGGCCGAATATCGCTGGGGCGCTGGCCAAGGTGCGCAAAACATGGTCTATTTATATATGAGTAGCGCTGGGATTGGCGCTGGCCTGATTATTGATAGTCATCTATTCCGTGGCTCGATTGGCAGCGCTGGCGAGGTTGGCCATACCACGCTCAGCGTCGAAAACGACGAATCATTTGGGCCAATCAATGCTGGCTCGCTTGAAGCCTTGGCATCACAAATTACGGTTTTACGGCTAGCGCGTGAGCAAAAGCTGATAAATGCCGATGATGATGTGCATGCCTTGGTGCGCAAAGCGGAGAGCAGTCCCGAAATTCAAGCTATTTTGCGGCGCACTGCCCACTATCTTGGGGTAGCAATCGCCAGTATCATTAATATATTCAACCCTGATCGGGTTGTCATTGGCGGGGTTATTCCGGAAACCTCACCATTATTAATCGAGACTATTCGGGCAACGGTTGCGCGCCGCGCATTATCGATTGCTGTGAATAATACCTCGATTGTGCCCGGCGCACTAGGCCGCAATGTCGCAGCCTTGGGAGCCGCAGCCCTTGCCACCGAGCGCTTATTTGCGCCGCCAGCCTTGGAACGGCCCGCCACCTTAGGCGTGCATTCCAACGAAGTTGGGTCGTTGGCAAGCTAACGATTGCCCTTGACGGATCGTGGCCAACGCCACGAGATCGTATTCACCTGTTCGCCCTAATCGGCACGGTACAGATTCCCTAATTTGGTACAAAGGAGTGTACAGCAATGAAGCGATTTATGAGCTTCCTGCTCGTCAGCGTGATGATGGTCGGCTTATTGGCAGCTTGTGGTAGCGCAACCCCAACCACTGCACCAACCACCGCTGCAGCGACCACCGCACCAACCACCGCTGCAGAAGCAACTGCCGCACCAACCGCCGCAACTACAGATGCAACCGCTGAAGCAACTGCTGAAGCAACCGCCGCTGCAACCACCGCCCCAACCACTGGTGGCATGGTAGCAACTGGCGATATTACCTTGTGGCACGCCTATAGCACCGGTGGCAGCGAAGATGCAACGTTAACCACGTTGATCGAAAATGCCAAGACTGCTTTCCCAGATGCAAACATCACCGTGTTGCAAGTGCCATTCGACCAAGTATTCAGCAAGTTTGAAAACGACGTTGCCACCGGCAGCGGCCCAGACTTGTTCTTAGCTCCAAACGATAGCTTGGGCGATTTGGCTCGCAAAAACTTGTTGGCCGACCTCGATGCCTACAAAGCAAACTTGACCAACATCGGCCCAGCTGGTGTTGCAGGCATGTCAGTTGATGGCAAGTTGTACGGGATTCCAGAATCATACAAAGCTGTAGCGTTGTACTACAACAAATCAACCATCGCAACCCCACCAGCAACCACCGATGAGTTGTTGCAAATGGTCAAAGATGGCAAGAAATTGGTCTTGAACCAAAGCGCTTACCACAACTTTGGCTTCTTCCAAGCCTTCGGTGCTAGCTTGTTCACCGCCGATAAAGCCTGTGGCTTGACCAACGGTGGCGGCGATGCATTCAAGTATTTGCAAGACCTCAAAGCTGCTGGCGCAACCTTCACCACCGATGGTCCTAGCGCAGATGCAGCCTTCAGCGAAGGCAAAGCAGACATGATCATCAACGGGCCATGGGTTTTGGCCGACTACCAAAAAGCTTTGGGCGAAAACTTGGCTGTAGCTCCAATGCCTGCTGGGCCAAAAGGTCCTGCTGGTCCATTGACTGGCGTTGACGGTTTCTATGTCAACATCAACAGCGAAAACGTTGAAGGTGCAGTTGCCTTGGCAATGTACTTGACCAACACCGAATCACAAAAACTGTACACCGAACAAGCTGGACACGTTCCAGCAGACATCAATGTTGTACCAACCGATGCGTTGGTCTTGGGCTTCAGCCAAGCCGCTTCAACCGGCTATGCTCGCCCACAAGACAAAGAACTTGGTAACTTCTGGACACCAGTTGGTGACGGGTTGACCAAGGCCCTTGACGGCGGCGAAGAAGCAACCAAGGCTATCACCGATGCCTGTGCTGCAATGGACCTCGCCAACGGTAAATAAGGCAAACATTGGCCCGTTCCATCCTTGTGATGGAACGGGCTGCGCCAAGGCTATGGTGGGCTTACCAAAGATAGTGCTGTAAACGATGCCGTAGTCTTGCACCCAGTTCCTCGCTCACGCGATACCAATCAATCCGACCCCGCCCCTGTCAGCAAAGGAGCACCGCCATGGCATCGGCAGAAAGTAGCGTCGAGCGTGCTAGTGATAGTGACCTTCCACGCCAATCGTGGTGGACACGCACCAGAACGTCGCGCACAGCGTATACCTATCTTTTTCCCGCTCTGATCGTGATGGCGATCATCACGTTCTATCCGATCGTCTATCAATTTTGGATGTCGCTGACCGATTTCGGCCCATCCAGCATTAACCCAAACGTTGCGAACTATAAAGCTCCCGAATATGTTGGCTTCCAAAACTATCGCTTGATTTTGCAAGATAAGTTGGCAACTGTTGATGCCGACTTGAATAGTTTTCGCTTCTGGCGCACCTTGGGCTTCAACATCTGGTGGACGTTCTCGAATGTGGTTTTTCACGTTTCACTGGGGATCGTCATCGCCGTCTTGTTGAACGTCGAGGGTTTGTGGTTTAAAAAGATCTATCGCGCAATTTATATTTTGCCGATGGTTTTGCCCCAGCTGGTTATTGCCACAATTTGGCGCAATATGTTCGATGCCAAAGAAGGTGCGGTCAATCTGTTTCTCAAGATCTTTCTTGGGCCAGCCTTTCCTGAGGCTGGGATCGATTGGCTACAACGAGTTGAACCAGTCGCCTTTGGCTTGCCACTCTCGTATTTTGCCATGCTGATTGCCAATATTTGGTTGGGCTGGCCGTTTATGACGATTGTGGCCACCGGTGCGCTGCAAAGTATCCCCAAAGAATTATATGAAGCAGCCTCGATCGACGGCGCAACTGGCTGGAATAAATTCTGGACGATTACGCTGCCCTTGCTGCGCCCCGCGATGGTTCCAGCAACCATCTTGGGGATTATCCAAACCTTCAATCTCTTCCACGTGATTTACTTCATCAGCGGCGGCGGCCCGCTCGGCCAAACCGAAATCTTGGTAACCCAAGCCTATAAGCTGATCAATGGTAACTCGCTGTTTGGCATTGGAGCAGCATTTAGCGTCTTTATCTTTATTATTCTTGGCTGTATCTCGGCAATTACTGCCCGGATTTCACGAGTAGCGGAGTCATATGATGGCTAATTCATCTATTGCACAACCGACCAGCCGCAAAGGCCTGTTTGCTCGTGGGCGCGGTGCTGGCCGTCAATTGGAATGGTGGCAACAACTGTTACTCCAAGTATTTTGCTTGGTCGTTGCAGTTTCGGTCTTGTTCCCCATTATGTGGATCGTCACACTTTCGTTCAAGGAAGCTGGTAGCCCGCGTTCAAGCAAGCTCGAAATTATTCCCTCGTCGATTTCGCTTAGCTCCTATCAGGCGGTAATTGATCAGCCACTTTCTAAAACTGCTGGCGATATTTCCTTCTGGAAGTTGATGGGCAATAGCTTTTTCTTGGCAGCTGGGGTTTCGTTCTTCTCGGTGATGATCGGGGTTGCAGCAGCCTATGCCTTCTCGCGCTTGAACTTTGTAGGCCGTAAGTTTCTATTCTTGAGCATTGGCTTTATTTTGCTCATGCCAGGGATTGCCACGCTTGCGCCATTGTTCGCGATGTTGGCCAAAATTCGCACTAGCCTTGAAGTGCTGCGCATTATCTATTTTGTGCTGGCAGGCTTAATTGTCGCAGGTTTAGCCTTGATGACTGTCTCGCGGATTCGCTCCGATGATTTCAGGGCAGGCTCAATCGCTGTGGTCTTTGGAGGCTTGGCGGTGGCTGGCTTGTTATTATGGGGTGGCCTCGGGATTGATATTCCCAAAAATGCCAAACCTTTTGACCTTGGCCGCTCGCTGTATGGCGTAGGCTTGGCAATGATCTCTGGCGCGTTGCCATTTGCGATCTGGAATCTCAAAGGCTATTTGGATACGATTCCCAAGGAATTGGAAGAAGCGGCGATTATTGACGGCGCTTCGCCAAACCAGATTTTCTTCCGCATCATTCTGCCGCTGGCAACTCCGGCGCTGGCTGTAACCGCCTTTCTTGGCTTTATGGCTGGCTGGACCGAATTTGCCTTGACGGCACGTTTTATCAACAAGGCCGAAAATTACACCTTGGCGATTGCCTTGCAAACCATGACCGGCCAATACACCACGGTTTCGTGGTCGAACTTCGCGGCGATGTCGATTATGATTTCGCTGCCAGTCTCGATTGTCTACTTGGCGCTGCAAAAATATATCGTTGGTGGCTTAACCTTGGGCGGGGTAAAAGGTTAATTCCTTCAGCGGGGCTTTTGGTATCGCAAACAAAAAAACCACTCCAATTGCTGGAGTGGTTTTTTTGTGCCAACCAATTGGCTTATTTGCCGAGGCTTTCGGCGACCAATTTGGCAATATCGGTGGGCAATTTGGCAACTTTCGCGCCAACTGCTTCCAAGGCTGCGATTTTTTCTTGGGCTGTGCCTTCGCCACCAGCGCCGATGATTGCGCCAGCGTGGCCCATGCGTTTGCCTGGAGGAGCCGATTGGCCAGCGATAAACGACACAACTGGCTTGGTGACATTTTCCTTGATGAAGGCTGCTGCATCTTGCTCAGCGTTACCACCAATTTCACCAATCAAAACGATGGCTTCGGTGGCTGGGTCAGCTTGGAACATTGCCAAAACATCGATGAAGTTGGTGCCGATGATTGGGTCGCCACCAATCCCAACGATTGAGGTTTGGCCAAGACCGATGCGGGTCAAGGCATCAACTGCTTCGTAGGTCAACGTACCCGATTTTGAAACCACGCCGACTGGGCCGGGCTTGGCGATTGAGCCAGGGATAATCCCCAATTTGGCTTCGCCAGGAGTGAGCAAACCTGGGCAGTTTGGCCCGATCAAGCGTGAGCCTTTGAGCTTCACAAACTCATAGGTTGCCACCATATCAAGGGCTGGCACGCCTTCGGTGATACAGACAATCAAGGGAATGCCAGCATCGGCGGCTTCGCGCACAGCGTCGGGAGCAAAGGCGGCAGGCACATAAATAACGGTTGCGTTTGCGCCAGTTTCCTTAACAGCTTCTTTGACGGTGTTGAAAACGGGTACGCGGCCATCAACGGCTTTTTGGCCGCCGCGACCAGGCGTAACCCCACCGACCAAATTTGTGCCATATTCCAGCATTTGGCGCGAATGAAACTCACCTTCGCGGCCTGTAATCCCCTGCACAATCAGGCGGGTATTTTTATCAGCCAAAATACTCAATGGAAATGTCCTCCTTGACAAATGCAAGGATGAGGGAGGAATTATGAAGGATGAAATGTTGGCAATCAAGCAGTTTCATCCTTCAACCCTCATCCTTCATCCTTATGAAATACGGTATTCATGTTTCAATAATTCGAGGTCGGCTTCGACCATCATGGTCACCAGTTGCTCGAAGGGTGTTTCTGGTTGCCAGCCCAAGACGCGTTTGGCCTTAGCTGGGTCGCCAATCAACAAATCGACTTCGGCAGGTCGCATAAAGCGTTCGTCCAATTTCACATAGTCGGCGTAATTCAAGCCAACATGGCCAAAGGCGATTTCGCAGAAGCGGCGCACCGAGTGGGTTTCGCCAGTTGAAACCACAAAATCATCAGGCTGATCTTGTTGCAACATCAAATACATGGCTTTGACGTAATCGCCAGCAAAGCCCCAATCGCGCTGAGCTTCGAGGTTGCCCAAGCGTAATTCGTTGGCTAAGCCAAGCTTAATCCGGGCCACTGCATCGGTAATTTTGCGGGTCACAAACTCGCGGCCACGGCGGGGGCTTTCGTGATTGAACAAAATGCCTGAGCAAGCAAACATATTGTAGCTTTCACGATAGTTGACGGTGATCCAGTGGCCATAGACCTTGGCCACCCCATACGGTGAGCGTGGGTAGAAGGGCGTGTTTTCGGTTTGTGGCACTTCAACAACTTTGCCAAACATCTCCGACGAGCTAGCTTGATAAAAGCGAATCGACGGATCGACCGTTCGCACTGCATCGAGAATGCGGGTTACGCCCAAGGCGGTAGCTTCGCCAGTAAAAACTGGTTGCGACCACGAAGTTTGGACAAAGCTTTGGGCTGCTAAGTTATAAACCTCGGAAGGTCGATAGGTTTGCAGCAAGTTAATTAACGAAACTTCATCGAGCAAATCGCCCGTGACCAGTTCGATATCATCTTGAATATGTTTGATGCGTTCGAAATTAACTGTGCTCGAACGGCGTACCATGCCAACGACACGATAGCCTTGGGCGAGCAAATGCTCAGCTAAATACGAACCATCTTGGCCGGTAATCCCGGTCACCACTGCGACTTTCTTGGTCATGCTATCCTCATTCGATCTAGGCTAGGTTAATCTCGGCCTAGCATATATCGATATGGTGGCGGCGACTGCTAAGTTGCTTAGCAATCACCATGGCGAATGTGCAGTATGATCAAGCCGAATCTGCGTAGGAGTATTGCTCAATGCCAGAATCTTTTGGCCAGCGTTTAGGCCGTTTACGGGCCTTGCATGGCTGGACACAACAGGCCCTCGCTGATCGCTTGGCGCTTTCGCGGGTGGCGATCTCCCACTTTGAAATGGGTTTGGCCACGCCATCGGAACGCACAGTTATTTTGCTCGCAGGGTTGTTTCGGCTCGAACCGCATGAGTTGGTTGCCAATACGTTTTACCCTGAGGGCAAAAGCCTACGCTTGCCGAGTGTTGCGCCGCGCTACAGCGAAGTTGAGCATCAGCTCGCCTTGTGTGCCCGTGATTTGGCATGGTGCGAACGCTTGCCAAGCGCCAGAGCCGAAACCCTGCTGCATTGGCAAACCAGCTTAGAACAACTCCAGCGCAGTTGTGTTGATCTGCACGAGCGCCAGCTGATTCGGGCGATGTTAGCCCAACTCTGCTAACTTATTGTTTGGCAATATCGACAGCTTTTTGAGCAGCGTCGGCCAAGGTTGAAGCAGGCGTTAAGCTTGCATCAGCCAAGATCCGTTGGCCTTCTTCTTCGTTGGTGCCAACCAAACGCACGACCATTGGTACTTGGCGTTTGATGATTTTTTGGGCTTCGACAATCCCTTTGGCCACTTCATCGCAGCGGGTAATCCCACCAAAGATATTGACCATGACGACTTTAACATTTGGGTCGTCGAGAATAATATCGAGCGCTGCTGCCACTTTTTGCGCATTCGCACCGCCACCAATGTCAAGGAAGTTGGCTGGTTCGCCGCCGAAGAGGTTTACCACGTCCATGGTTGCCATTGCCAAGCCAGCGCCATTGACCATACAGCCAATATTGCCATCGAGCTTGATAAAGGTCAGGCCATTTTCGCGGGCCTTGATTTCTGATTCTGGTTCGCCAGCAATGTCGCGCATGCCTGCAACTTCAGTGTGGCGGAACAAACCGCTGTCATCAAGCACAATCTTCGAGTCGAGGGCTTGCAATTGGCCATTGGGCAACACCACCAAGGGGTTGATTTCAGCCAATTCAGCATCATTTTCGACAAATGCGCGATACAAGCCGGTGGCAATGCTTGAGAATTGGCGCGCTTGCTTGGCATCGGTTAAGCCAATGCTATAGGCCAATTCTTGGGCTTGGTAGGGTTGCAGGCCCAATAACGGGTCGGCTGCAAGTTTGATAATTGCATCAGGATTGGTTTTGGCGACTTCTTCAATTTCAACGCCACCCTCTGATGAGGCAATCAGCACAACCCGCTTGGTCGCCCGATCCAAAATCACCCCAAGGTAAATTTCTTTTTCAAAGGTGATCGCTTCGGCAACCAACACTTTTTCAACCGTCAGGCCTTTGATGTCCATGCCCAAGATTGCTTTGCCAGCATCGAAGGCTTCAGCTGGCGTGTTGGCCAACTTGATCCCGCCAGCTTTACCCCGACCGCCAACATGCACTTGCGCCTTAACCGCCACTGGGCCGCCAATTTGCTCGGCAACTTTTTGAACTTCTTCCGCCGTCGCAGCAACGCCGCCGCCTGTAACTGGAATGCCATAACGAGCCACGATGTCACGGGCTTGATATTCGTGGAGCTTCATTGCACCTCCGCACGAGTAAATGCATTAATCAAGATGGCTAAACAAAGCTATTTAGCCCCTCGGCATGGTAGCAGGCTCACCAAGAGAAGTCAAAGATAAGGATGAGGGATGAGGGATGAAGGATGAAGGATGAAGGATGAGAACAGAGAGCATAGAGCATAGAACATAGCAGGAGGGATGAAGGATGAGGGATGAGGGATGAAGGATGAGAACATAGAACATAGGAGTAGGGGTCAGGGGTCAGGGGT
>NZ_PUBZ01000096.1 GCF_003205875.1 Herpetosiphon llansteffanensis | reverse complement strand
CGTTCGACTTGCATGCATTAGGCACGCCGCCAGCGTTCGTCCTGAGCCAGGATCAAACTCGCCGACAAATCGCCGAAGCGATTGCGTGTGCTTCTGATTTTGAGAGCGGAAGCACGGTCACTCTGTTTGTTGGTAGATCAACAACCAACGGGTTGACGGTGACAAAAATAGAAAAATATGATGCATGGAATGTGCTGCGGACGCAGCACCCATCAGTTGGAAAGGTGCGATTTTGGCGATAAAAAATCCGCTGATGGCAGATGCACATCGGAGCGGAGCAAATCGTCAAATTGTGTGATGTTGAGCAAACATCGTGTGCTGTCGGTCAACAGCCTGAGGATTCTACCACAGCCGCCAATCCTTGTCAAATCGGTCAGTCGTGGGCGAGGTCTCAGTTGTTGGTGTCGTGACCGATGTGATTCAGTCATGCGTTGACAGCCCGTGAATTCTACCGCAGATTGGAAGCCGTGTCAAATGCCACCATCCTGATCCACGCAGGACACGAAGAAAAGGAACCGCGAAGCACGCGAAGAGCGCGAAGGATCGGGGCGAGGGCTGTTGGCTGATCCCCAATCCCTGACCCCCGACCTCCATTTTGATTTTTGACTTTTGCCTTTACTCTAGCCCCTAGCCCTTGACCCCTGATCCCTCGCCTTTGCCTTATAATATTGTTACTCCAGCGAGAGAACGCTAGAAGCTAACCTTGTATCTCCACATCAATTGAGAGCTTGGGAGTAATCTCCAATGTACGCACCCTATATGCACGAACTGGCGCGTTTTGTTACGAAAACAAGGGTCGTTGAAACAGTTGCAGGTGCTGATGAAGCAATGCTCAGCGAGTTTGAACAACACCGTGGCTATCGTTTGCCAGCCTGTTATCGCGCCTTTTTACAAACTTTTGGCAACACCAATACGCACGGTTGGTTTGATAGCGCTTATACATCGATCGATCGGTTTGATGAGACGCTTGAAGTCGTGCAAGATTTGATCGCAGAAGGCTTAATCCCTTGGTTAGACGATCCGTTGATTATTCCATTCACCCACCATACAGGCTCCATCATCTATTATCTTCGACGTGATGATGGTGACGATCCAGCAGTTTTTTGCGCTATTTCAGCCGATGAGACGACTCCTGCTGAACGCAGCCAGCTTGCTCCAGCATTCTCGATCTGGCTGCGTAATAGTGCCTTTGATGCAATCGAACGCCAATCGTGGCCTCAAGCCTATATAACGTACATTCGGCAGCCAAATGCTACTGTTGAAGAACAGAGCAAACTTGTAATTCAGCATATGCAAGAATATGCAAAACTTTACGCTGATTTTAGTGCTCAATTGTATCAAGCAGACATCCATAGGCACCAACTAACAAGCCCTTGGGATTTTTTGAATGCTTGGGTGGGGACATTTCGCCAAAGTGATCTTTATCGGCGAATGCAAACATTGAACATGCCAATTCCTTTAGGTTGGGTTCGGTTAACAGGAGAGAGATAATCAATGCAACAACGTTCAATCTACCAGCTGGGGGCAATTATTATGCTGTTGGGAATGCTCGTGGGCTGCGCATCCAACAAAACGCCCCTTGCAACGACAAGCAATATCAGCCCGACAAGCCAACCAACAGCACGGGTATACCCAACCGCTTGGCCAACCGCAACGCCGTATGGTGAATCAAGCAGCGCAGCAACACCGCAACCAACAGCCCTGCCGAGTAGCTGGCCGCTGCCACCAACCAAACCAGTTTCGGTAACTGAATATGTCGATCTGCTGACCTATTTTGTCAATGCGCAACCAAGCAATCGCGAGCAATTGGCTAGGCTATTAACTGGATGGGCAGGGTTGAGCAATACCGAGCCAACGAAGCAACTCCAAGGTGAACAGTATCGTAATGTTGATTTGGATAACGATGCACAGGCTGAAATTTTGATTACGCTGCCTGCTGGCTATCCACAAATGCTCATCCTGTTAACTCCCGATAGCAATGGAGTTTATCAACCATACTGGAAATTATTAACGGATGATGCTAATGGTTATCGCATTTGGCTGGTGCGTGATCTCACGAATGATCACAAACCAGAAATTGTTGTGCTGAATGATTCGTGTGGAGCACATACTTGCTTCGAATTGATTAATATTTTGCAATGGCAAGCAGCAGATTTTAATTCTATTTTAGAGCTAAACGTAGCGTACCCGACAATCACATGGGCCGATCTCACTGCCGATGGCACGCTCGAATTAATTGTTAATCGGGGCAAAGTTGGTTCAAATGGGGCAGGAATACAACGCAAGCAGACCGAAATTTATGCTTGGGATGGCGAGCGCTATACGCGTAGCTCAATCACGCCCGACCCGATTGATTCGCAGCATCCCTATTGGCAGTTGCTTGATGGGTTTGCGGCATCGGCAAATGATGATTATGCGTTAGCTCAAACACTATTCAGTGCTGCATCCAATGCCCAAGCGCCATATCCAGCAATTGGCCTTGAAGCCAACGATATTCAATTAATTATGGCGATTGCGCGATTTCAGGCAATGTATACTGCGTTGTTGACTGGCGATCAAGCAACCGCCCAGGCTTTTTATGCCCAAGCCGAACAGAGTGCTGCTGATGATAAACAATGGTCATCGGAATTTATGTCAACTTATAAACAAACGAATGATCTGCAAGCAGGCTGCGAGGCGGCTCAAAATAGCATTGAAGAAGGCCAATATCTGATTGGGTTTAGCTATCAGCACCGCGCTTTAGCAATTCGCTCGTTACTGTGTGGGCGCTTACCTTAAACAAAAGCGGATGAGAGGTTACAAATGGGGTATCAAGTTCCAACCAAGAAGCTACGCCTTTGGCCAATGATTGCACGGGTTGTTTGCGTTTTTACAGTGGTTAGTATTGCAAATTTGATCGTGCTACCCTATGAAATAAATCATTATCGTGAAACTATCCAGCGAGGAGCGAGTTTTAGTCACTATATCCAAATGGAACCCGAAAACCTATATCTTATTCCCTTTATGCTGCTTACTCTCCTCTTTCTAGTTACAATAGTTCAAGATATTCGACAAACCTTGCATCGTAAGCAACCGCCTTGGGATCTGTACATTATTGGAGCTGTGATCATTGTGCTTGGATTATGTGGTTATGGATTGTATGTTGTGCGATCTATTACACACGTGTAACAGAACAAAGAAAAGCCCCTCAGCAAAGATCGCGAATGATTATTTTTTAGCCACAAATTGCACAGATTGGCTCAGATTATTTACCAATAGCCAAAAGCCACAATCTCTCTGCGCCTCTACGTTAATTTTTTGATCCACGAAGGACACGAAGAGCACGAAGGATGATGAGGCTATAGGCTATTGGTAATGGTACATCACGTTAACCACCGCCTGATCCCCTCACCCCAACCCCTTGCCCGTGCGCGGGCGAGGGGCTTTAATCGTGCGGTTCTGTCACGATGTGTGATACACCATGGTCGGCTCACCCTCGCCCGCGTTCAGTGGGAGAGGGGGCTGGGGGGTGAGGGAACACGATTGCCAATCCAATGTACCATTACAGCTATTGACTATCGGAACAATTGTTGCGATTTCAACTCAATTTCCGATAGCCAATAGCCTGTAGCCATAGATTCTATATTCTCTGCTCTATGTTCTGACTTTTGCCCTCATCCCTCATCCTTTAATCGGCTTGCCATTCGATTTTGAGTTTTTCGCGGAAGGCAAATTGCTCAAAATGTTCGTCCATAATGTGTTGAATAGTGGCAATCGCTTCGGGAGTTTCAGCGTCGATTACAAAGCTTAGCTGTTCGGCTTCGGCGTGCATGGCGCAAGTGCCCATGGCAAAATAGGCCATGCCTTGTTGATCGTCGTATTCGACCTTGATTTTGTGGGCGTAGTGTTTGCACAATTTTTTGATGTAGCTTGAGCCAAGTGCGGTTGGAATAATGGCTTTCGATTGCATGAGTTGCTCCTTATAAAAATAGTAGTTTATTGATCCACGAAGGTCACGAAGGCTACGTTTTTGATCCACGAAGCGCACGAAGAGCACGAAGGTATGGCTATTGGATTCGGCCTGATCCCTAGTCCCTGACCCCTGACCCCCAACAACCGATCCCCTATGCTCTATGTTCTATGCTCTATGCTCTATACTGCGTTGCACACCAACAATAACTGGCGTACCACTAATAGGATCGGGAATTAAGTGGCAGTGAACGCCATACAGTTGATGAATTAATTCGGGTGTGACAATGGTTTTGGGCTGTCCAGCAGCGATAATTGAGCCATTGTGCATGGCAATCAGATGATCGGCGTAGCGACAAGCACTGGCCAAATCGTGCACTACCATCACCACAGTTTTGCCTTCTGCTGATAATTGGCGAATCAGCTCGAATACTTCGATTTGATGGCCAAGATCAAGCGCCGCAGTTGGCTCATCGAGCAGCAGCAAGGGCGTAGCTTGCGCCAGTGCCATGGCAATCCAAGCCCGTTGGCGCTGTCCACCGGAGAGCGTCGTCAGCGGACGATCGGCCATGCTGCTCAGATCGGCAGTAGCAATCGCCTCGACTACAGCCTGTTGATCATCTTTTGACCATTGGCGCAGCAAGCCTGTATGCGGGTGACGGCCAAAACGCACCAAATCAGCCACTGTCATGCCATCGGGCGCAACCCCATCTTGGGGTAGCAAGGCGAGTGATTGCGCCATCTCACGCGGCGAAAGACGCGCAATATCGCGGCCATCGAGCAAAATATGGCCCTGTTTAGCGGGGTGTAATTTGGCCAAACCTGCTAACAAGGTCGATTTGCCACAGCCGTTTGGGCCGATAATTGCCGTAACTTGGCCATGAGGAATCGAGGCATTCAACTGGTCGATAATCGTCGTGCGTTGGTAGCCCAAAACCAAATTTTGGGTTTGCAAAGCCGCTGGGGGAGAAACACTCATAATTGTTTGCCTCTCGGGGTTCGCAACAGGAACCATAATAAGTAGGGGCCACCAACCAACGCGGTTACGATGCCCACCGGAATTTCAGTTGGGCTGAATAACGTGCGCCCAAGCAAATCGGCCAGCATGGTAAAACATGCGCCAGCCAAGGCCGCCGGAATAATGGGCACGGTGCGCGGGCCAGCTAAACGCCGACCCAATTCGGGGGCTGCCAAGCCAATCATGCCGACTGGGCCAGCAACTGCAACCGCCAGCCCAGTCAAACTGCCAGCCAATACAATCGTAAAGAAGCGCAGGCGATTAACCCGCACGCCCAAACTTTGGGCCACCGCATCGGGCAAGCGCACCAAATTCAGGCGTTTGCCGACAATCGTTGCCAGCGGCAACATCACCACCACGCCCCAAGCCAACAGCGTTACCACCACACCCGAACGATTGTTCAGGCTACCGACAGTCCAAGGAAAGGCAGTGTTAGCAGCGTCGATGGGTGCTCGCGCCAGCATCAAATTGGTGGCAGCACCACAGATTGCACCCAAGCCAAGCCCTGTTATGAGGAAACGATAGCCGCGCGTGCCAGCTCCGCCACTCAATGCAAAGGTCAATGAGAGCATCGTAATCGCGCCAGTTAATGCCATGGCCGAGGGCGCTAGGGTTGTGCTGACCCCCACGACTGAGGCAACCGCAAAAGCCGTTGCCGCATTATCGATGCCAATCGTATCGGGGTTGGCAAGCCGATTGCGGCTCAGCGTTTGCAGCAAACAACCAGCCATGCCCAAGGCCGCGCCAGCCATACCACCACCCAAAACCCGAGTCAGGCGTAAATCGCGCACAATAAAAATAGTTTTGGTTTCGCCTTGATTGAACAACGCCGCCAAAGCATCAAATGGTGCAATTTTGACCGTGCCACTGCCAAGGCTCAAGCCAATTAGCACAATTGTAGCAAGCAGCAAAAGCAAACTCGCCAGCCACGCCCGCCGATCCAACAAGAGACTAAAGCGCCCAAAGCGCAGCAACCACAAGCCTGCTGGCCGCCCATTAAACGTTGCTGGTGCTAGTAAATCGCTAGAAGCACTGGTTGTTGAGGTCATTGAAAGCCGATCCATTGACGTTCTCCTAGAGCGCTGGCAAGCGTTGGCTACGCACAATCAAGACCAAAATTGGCGCACCAATCAGGGCTGAAATCACGCCCAGCGGGGTTTCGGTTGGCCGTGCGACAATCCGCGAAAGCACATCAGCAAGCAACACAAAACTTGGGCCAAGCAACACCGCCACAATCAAGGCCCGCCGAATATCCGGCCCGACAATCGCCCGCGCCGCAATCGGCACTACCAGCCCAACAAAGCCAATTGGGCCAGCCATGGCTGTGGCCGAGCCAACTAATAAGGCCACGCTGATCATCACGCCAGTGCGCACTAATTTTGGGCGTTGGCCAAGCCCGCTGGCAACTTTTTCGCCCAGCGCTAAGGCCGCCAATGGTCGCGCGAGCAACAAGGCAACCGCCAAACCCAATAATAATACAGGAATCGCAGGCCTGATGCTGCTCAAATTACGGCCAGCAATTGCGCCAATCGTCCAAAAGCGTACTTCATCGGCAGTGCGTTGATCGGTCAAAAGAATTACCGATGAAACTGCTGCCAACATACTGCTCAAGGCAGCACCAGCAAGCACCAAACGAATCGGATCATCGCCGAGGCCACTCATGCGGGCGACACCTAAGGCTACGCTACAGCCAAGCAACGCACCAACAATCGCAATCCAAACTTGCAAATTATCCAGGCTCGCACCAAGGGCAATTGAAATGACGACTGCGGTTGCCGAACCTGCGCTCACGCCCAACAAGCCTGGTTCGGCCAAGGGATTACGCGCCGCCGATTGGAGCAGTGCGCCAGCAGAGCCAAGCGCGACCCCAACAAAACAGCCAATAATGGTGCGGGGCACACGTAAATCGAGCACCGTCATGCGGGCTTGATCATCGCCTGCGCCTTGCAGCACCGCCAGCACTTGCGCAAAGCCAATTGCGTTATCTGAGCCAATGCCAAGGCTCAATAAAACAACAATTGCCAGCAAGCCTAGGGCTGCCAGCACTCCAATGAGCATGCGTCGCGAGAGAAAAGTCGTAGCCATTATTGTGTTTCCCAAGAATGTTTTAATTTGGGGATCGGTTGCTGGGGGCTGGGGACTGGGAAAGCAAAAACTATTTTTAGCCACAGATTGACACAGATGACACTGATTATTCTGCTACCGCAATCGAGCTAATCCCCGATCCCCAACAACCAATCCCGGCCAAGGGATTTTTCACCCTTCCGTCCCGCCAGCGGGAGACGCAGGGGGCTTTAATCCCCCTGCACCCCCTAATGTTTGTTTTGAGGATTGTTTTTATTCATCCCAATCCCCAACCTTGCTCTGCTTCGTATTCTTCGCGTGCTTCGCGCTCTTCGCGGTTTCCAGCTTCCAGCTATTGCAATCGTCGGGGATTGTAGATCGAACTGATCCCCAATCCCCAACAACCAGCTTCCAGCTATTGCAATCGTCGGGGATTGTAGATCGAACTGATCCCCAATCCCCAACAACCAGCCCCCATGCCGCTATTGTGCAGCAGGAACGTTGGCTACAATGTCGCTCAAGATGGCATCGGCGGCCAATGGGCCGAATGCGCTGCTCCAGAGTTGCGCATTGACAGCAACAACTTGCTTGGCTTTCTCTGCTTTCAATTGGCTAAAGGCTGCTTGTTCGCGAGCGCCAGCCAAAGCGGTATCGCCTTCAGCGTTGAACGTGGCGACAAACAACCAGTCGGTATCAACGGTTGATAATTGTTCCAAGCTCAAAACATCGGTGTGTGGTGCATCGGTGCCTAAGTCGATTGCAACTTGGGGCAAGGTCAAGCCCAATTCTTCAATTAACACAACGGCTGGCAACAAGCGACCCATCACCAATGGGCCTTGGGGCATCCAGCGGATAACTGCGCCAGTTGTGCCTGCTTTGATTGCCAATTTGGTTTTGGCATCAGCAACTTTAGCATCGAACTCTTTCAACCAAGCTTCGAGTTCGCTGGTTTTGCCCAAGGCTGCTGCATATTCGCCAGCTGCATCTTTCCAAGCGCCGATGCCGTTGGTTGGCACGATGGTTGGAGCAATAGCGCTCAATTTTTTGAAGGTTTCTTCGTCGATGCGGTTGTGGGTCAAAATCAAGTCGGGGGTTGCAGCAATCACTGCTTCGAAGTTGATTTCGCCAGGGTTACCAACAATCGCAATCCCAGGTACTTTATCGGCGATGTAAGGTGCAACACCATCGGTCAAGCGTGAGCTAATGCCGCCGACAGGGATGATGCCCAAAGCAACAGCGGTATCTAATGCGCCTTCATCAAGCGTAACCAACCGAGCAGGGGTCGCTGGCACTTCAACGTTGCCATAGCGGGTTTCAATGCTGCGCGTACCGCTAGCACTGGTTTCTGTGGTTGCTTCGGCAGTTGGTGCTGCTTCGGTCGCTGCTGGTACTTCGCTTGCTGCTGGTACTTCGGTTACCGCAGGAGCGGTGGTCGCTGCTGAGGCTTCGGTTGCTGCTGGAGCCGTGGTTGCGGTTGGAGCAGCCGTCGAGCCACAAGCAGCCAAGGTTACAAGCGCGAGCAAGGCCAATAACGAACGAAAACGAACTGAGAGGGATGTCATTGGTGTAATTCCTTCGTATGCTAAAAACTTAGCGTATACCAATACTAGTCTGGCGTAAATCGGGTGTAGGTAGTAAGCCCGTCCGAATACACCGCTCAAGATAGCCAAAGAAGCGCTCGCGGTCGATCACAGGCACAGCGATGCCATGCGCTGCGAGCGTTTGCAGCAAGCGTTTGTTTTCAATCGTACCAATTGCGCTGGGCAGTTCCCCGCCATCAGCCTGGCGATCAAAGAAGGTTAGGGTTGCCTGACTCATTGCATCGTCGGCTGTACGCAAGGCTTGATACCATTGTTCAACACTGCACAATTGCACAGCATAGCCATAATCAGCCACCCAGTTTAATAGTTGGGTAAAGCTCAGCGGAGCACTCGGGGCAAGATTATACACCCGCACACCACGATGATTACGGCTTAATTGCACGATTGTCTGTGCAGCAAAATCAACTGGATTCCAGATTTCCTCGACAGGTAGGCTGGGCAGCAAGCCACGTGGCACACCTGCTTGGACAATCCGCCAGAATAAATCATCTTGATTGACGAAATTGCTTTGAACTGGGCCAACGACGCGACCCAAGCGATAGACCGCCACTGGCAAACCACGGGTCGCCGCTTGTTCGAGCAAGCGTTCGGCGACCCATTTGCTTTGGCTGTAGCCATCGCGCAGGCCAGCATGCGCGGCCACAAAATCTTCGGGCACACGATGCATGACGCTTTGCGGTGGCGAAACCGCCAAGGTTGAAACGTAATGAACTGGCGTGCAATGCACTGCTGCCAAGCGCACAATTTCGCTGGTAGCCTGAACATTGACCGCCCGCAAGCTGCTATATTCGCGTACCACGCTGACAACCGCTGCATTGTGATAAATCAGATCACAGCGATCGATTAATGTTTGCCATTGCTGAGCATCAAGCCCAAATTGGGACTGAGCCAAATCGCCCGGCCAAGCTTCAACCCGCTCAGTTAGCTGCTCGGTTGCTAATTCGTAGTGCTGCAAACTTGCGTGTAAGCGCTCAAAAGCCACCGCGCGAGAATCAGCCCGTACTAAGCAAATCACTTTGGCGGTGGTTGTGTTCAGCAATTCGGCCAACAGATGCGCGCCAACAAAGCCAGTCGCGCCAGTCAACAGCACGGTTTGGATTGGCCGTGGCTGGGCGGCAAGTTGCTTGGGTACAATCTGCTCAGGCAACGTGGCATCGCTCAAAAATTGCGGTGCTGCCAGGTTTGCTTGCGCAAATTCAGGGTCGAGCGCTTGGCTCAAGCCCGCAATCGTGGGATAGCGGAAGATCAAGGCGGCAGTTACTTCGCGGCCCAAGGCCATGCCCAAGCGATTGGCAACCTGAATCGTTTGCAACGATTGACCGCCTAAGGCGAAGAAATCAGCCTCGTCGTTTAATTCGGTTTGGCCCAGCACTTCGGCCCAAACTTGGCGAATTAATGCTGCGATATCGTTGGTAACCACATTGCTGATAACGGTCGCTGGTGCTAAAGCCGCTACAGCCTTGCGATCAATCTTGCCTGCACTGCTGCGCGGCAGGCGTTCGACAATGCTAATTGCTGCCGGAATGACCGCTGCTGGCAGATAGTCGCTGGCGTGATTGCGTAATTCAGCCACACCCAAACTTGGCTCGCTGGCCACAACCGCCGCAAACAAGCGCTTGCTAGCATTGCCAAGCTGCTGGCCAATCACCGCAACTTCGCGTACAGCCTCGTGGCGCAAAAAGACCGATTCAATCTCGGCTGGCGTAACCCGCTGGCCGCTAATTTTGAATTCGTCGTCGCTACGGCCAACAAACTGCAACTGACCATTGAGCAAGCGTACCCGATCACCAGTGCGATAAGCGCGCGGAGCGTTGGGCAATTGGCTCAACTTGCCAAAATTCAGCGCATCCAAATCGGGGCGTTGATAGTAGCCCGTTGCCAAGCCATTGCCCAGCAAATACAAATCGCCAACATCGCCAGCAAAAATCGGTTGCTGGTCGCTGCCGAAAATCGCCGCTTGCACACCAGCCAACGGTTGGCCAATCGTAATTGGTTGGTCAGGGTCGCTCAATTCGGCGACGGTTGCGACCACGGTAGCCTCGGTCGGACCATAGGTGTTGAACAAACGCACGCTTGGCTCAACGACATTCAACCAGCCACGAACCCGCTCTGGCAGTGCTGCCTCGCCGCCGATAATCACCACCCGCAGGCAATTGGGCAATTGCACCACGCCTTGGGCCACGCTATCAGCTAATTCATGCCAGAAAGCGGTCGGTAAATCGAGCACGCTAATCGCATGCTCTTGGCAAGCCGCCACAAAACGCTGCAACGATTCGAGCATGGCATCGTTGCGCAGCACCAAGGTTGCGCCTTGGCAAAGCGTCACGAAAATTTCCTCGACGCTAGCATCAAAAGCAAACGGGGCAAATTGCAGCACCCGATCAGCTTCATTAATCGCGTAGCGCTCAGCCGCCGCCTGCACAAAACCAGCCAAAGCTTGGTGGCTAATCACCACGCCTTTTGGCTCACCAGTCGAGCCAGAGGTATACATGATGTAGGCAGGTTGGGCCAAATCGACCCGCGCCTCGAACCATGCATTCGATTTGCCAAGTTGCTCAACCAGCACCAAATTCGGCACATCAAAAGCTTGTTGGGCCAACACCAAAGTTGGTTGGGCTTGGGCGACGACACTCGCCAAGCGGCTTGCGGGCCATTGTGGGTCAAGTGGCAGGTAGGCAGCGCCACAACAGAGCGTCGCCAACATAGCCACAATCGCCTCGCGGCTGCGCGGCAAGGCCACACCAACCACGCTGTCAGTAGTTACGCCGCGTTGCACCAATTGCCCAGCCCACGCATGAACCTGGCTCGCCAGCTCTGCATAACTCAATTGCTCGCTATCAGTCACCAAGGCCAAAGCATAGGGTTGCTGCTTGGCGTTGCTCAAAATTTGCTCAATCACGCTGGTCAGTGGCAAGCGCAATTCACCGCCATCAAGCACGATTGGCGCAGGCAAAACTTGGTGCTCAGCTACGGTCTTGGTTGGTTCTGCCAACCAAGTATTCAATAATTGCTGAATCGCAGCAAAATGATAATCAAGCGCTGCTTGGCTGTAGCAAGCGGGATTGGCCTCAAGCGTCAGATACAGCTGATTGCCCCGCAAAATCACGTTGAAAGCCAAATCTTCGACTGGGCCAGCGGTGAGCGTGGTGCTCTGGGCTTGGCACTCGCCAAAATTCAGCGGGTGATCGAAGGGCATAATATTGACGACTGGGCCGAATAAACGCCGCCCAGCGCCGACAAAGCCCAAATCGCGGCGCAACTGCTCGTAGCGATAGCGGCCATGCTTGCGGAAGGCATTGCGTTCGGCAGCTACTACGGCAGTCAATTGGCCAAAATCGTGTTCAGCAGCGATATTGAGGCACAATGGCACAATATTCATCGCCATACACGGCACGCGCAACGCCACCGAACCCAAACGGCTCATCAAGGGCATGCCCAAAACCACACTCTCGCTGTTGTTCCAGCGGGTGAGATAGGCCGCCACCACTGCCATCAAGGCATCGGGCCAGGTGCTACGGCTTGGTTTGGCAATCGCCGTCAATTGCTCAATCAAATCGCTGGCTAAGGCTGTGCTCAAGCGAATGCTACGCGGCTGCGATAAGCCAGTTTGCTTGGTCAAGCTAACAACTTGGGGATTCGCAGCAAAGCGATTGAGCCAAAACTCGCGATCAAGCGTGGCTTGAATCGAGGCTTGATAGGTTTGATCTTCGCCAATCACTGGGGCTAATGCACCAAAACTTGGGCTAAGCGCAGCCTTGGTTTGCAACGCCGAGTAGATTTCGGCAACGCGCTTGGTCAGCAAGGCAAAACTATAGCCATCCAAGGCAATATGATGCGCCCGCAAATACCACAACACCTGATCATCGGCAACATGAAAAATTGCCGTTTTGAACAACGGGCCAGTCGCCAGATCAACCACATTGCTCAAATCGGCCTGCATCCACGCCAAGGCTTGCGCTTCCGCATCTGGCTGATCACGCAAATCGTGCAGCGGCAGCTCGATTGGCTGTGGCTCAATCACGGCATACGGTTGCGCATATTCAACGCCAAACCGCAAATGCAAGGTTTCGGCTTCGGCAAAGGCTTGCGCAATCGCCGCAGTTAAATTGGCTAGCTCAACCACGCCGCACAAGCTCACATATTCTGCTGTGTTATACAGCGGACTACTCGGATCAAGCTGTTGACCCAGCCAAATGCCATGTTGTGCCGCCGATAGCGCCAGCTTAGCCATGGGTTTGCTCCAAGTTTTGAGCGGCAAAACGGCGTTGCCACCATTCGGCCAAGGTTGGGGTTTCGGCCAATTCAGCAAAGCCAACTTCGCAGCCAGCAGCACGCCAGCGTTCAGCCAAGGTCATCAAGCGCACTGAATCCAAGCCCCAATCGAGCAAGTTATCATCAGGGCCGATGCTTTCGACATCATCGAGCAAATCGTGCAATTCGCTACGCAGTTGGTTGTAGCCCAATTCGCGCACCAATTGCTCGGTTGTCGTAACCACGGCACAACGGCCAGCGGCGTATTGCAAGGCCATGCGATGCTCTTCGAGGGTAAAATCGGCGACCGCATCGGCCACAAAAAATGGCTGAATATCTTGCATAAAGGCATCGCAGGCGGTCAATAAACAGCCAAGATGCGCATAAACGCCACACACAATCAGCTGATCGCGGCCAGCTTCACGCAACAGTTCGCGCAATGGCGTGCGCTGAAATGCGCTATAGCGCCATTTGGTAATGACCTGATCGCCTTCGCGCGGCGCGAGTTGGGCGACAATTTCTGGTGGCGTGCCAGTGCTCAAGCCTTTGCCCCAGAACGTGCTCAATAAGCCGCGATCTGCTGGTGCTTGGTCGCCTGGTTGGGCTGAGTAAAACACCGGAATACCCAAGGCATGGGCTTGATCGCGCAAGCTGGCAATCGAACGCAGCATGCTGCTGATTGGCTCTTCGCCAGCAGGGAACGCATCGATAAAATAATTTTGCAAATCATGAATCAACAAAGCGACGCGCTGCGGCTCGGCGGCCCAATTTGCGCGGTTGGTTGGTAATTCAGTTGGAATTGCATAGGCTGCAATTGATGGTAACGCCATGGCTCAGTATCCTTCTAGGCTGGCACACTACCAGCGCTTAATTGCTCACGTAACAGCCGTTTGTTGATCTTGCCAACCCCAGTTTTGGGCAAACTCGCGACGATTTCGACCCGATCTGGCAATTTGTAGTCGGCAAGCCCACGGCTGCGCAAAAATTGCACCACCTCGCGGCGGTTGATAGTCGTGCCGTTGCTGACGATCACAGCACAAGTGCGTTCGCCCAAGAAACGGTCGGGCAAGCCCACCAGCGCCACATCGTGAATCGCTGGATGATTGAGCAAATGTTGCTCGATTTCTTCGGCAGCAACTTTTTCGCCGCCCCGATTGATTTGATCTTTGGCCCGGCCTTCGACTGAAACATAGCCAGCAGCATTCAGCCGAGCCAAATCGCCAGTGCGATAAAAACCATCGCTGGTGAAGGCGCGTTGATTATGTTCAGCTGCTTGGTAGTAGCCGCGAATGGTGTAGGGGCCACGGGTAATCAGGTGGCCAAGCTCGCCAATTGGCAGATCATTATCTTCATCATCGACGATCCGCACTTCATCCAAGGGCGAAATTGGTCGCCCTTGGGTGTTGCAAATCAACTCGTCAGCATCATCAAGCCGCGTGTAATTGACCAAGCCCTCAGCCATGCCATAGACTTGCTGCAATTGGCAACCAAGCTCAGGCTGCACTCGTCGCGCAGTGTCGGCTCCAAATGGTGCGCCACCAACCAACATTTGCTTGAGGCTGGTTAATTCTGCTTGGCGTTTGGCCGCAGCATCGAGCCACAACAAGGCCAGCGGCGGCACCATGCCGGTGATCGTCACGCCTTCGCGGGCAATCAGCGGAAAAGCCACATCAGGGCTTGGTTGCGGCGCAAGCACCACTGTGCCGCCCGCCGCCAAAGTTCCCAACGTTCCAGGCGAACTCATCGGAAAGTTATGAGCCATTGGCAACACGCACAAATAAACACTGCTGGCATCCAATTCGCAGATTTCAGCGCTGGCTCGCACCGAATACAAATAATCGTCGTGGGTTCGGGCAATCAATTTAGGTACGCCAGTGCTGCCGCCCGAAAGCTGAAACAAGGCCACCTCTGCGGGATCAAGCACCGGAAATTGGCTTGGCTCGGCATCAACATCAGCCAAAGCAGTAAATTGCCCAGCCTCGCCAACCACCAACACATGTTCAAGCGTTGGAGCCACGGCTTTGACCTCAGCAGCCAAATTGCGATAATCGAAACTGCCAACGTTATCGGCAATTACATAGGCCACGGCTTCGCTGTGCTGGCAAAAATAGCCAATTTCGGCCAAGCGATGGGCTGGCAAGGCCATCAACGGAATCGCGCCAACCCGAAAGAGCGCAAAACAGACCACAAACCATTCGGCGCAATTGGGCAATTGCACAACCACCCGTTGTTTGGGTTGGATGCCAAGCTGTTGCAAGCCCGCTGCCAAGCGATCAACCCGTTGATCAAGCTCGCGATAGCTCCAACGGCGCTCGCCACAAACCACCGCCGTTGCTTCACCAGAGCGTTGCGCCCACGCGCGCAGCGCCTCGCCAAAGGTTTGGCCAACCCAATAGCCAGCGTTGCGATAGCGTTCAGCAAATTCGGCGGGCCATGCGGTCGTGCCTGCGAGACCAAGCGTTTGCTCAGCCATTAGGCCACCTCGCCTTCGCTATCGAGGCCCATCGCCAACAACATTGTGCGGAATTTCGCGCCAGTTTCGGCCAATTCTGCTTCGGGCGTTGAGCCAAGCACCACGCCAGCGCCAGCAAACAAACGCAATGATTGATCGACAACTTCGGCACAGCGAATTGTCACAATCCATTCGCCATCGCCTTGGGCATTGCACCAACCAACCATGCCCGTGAAAAAGCCCCGATCAAACGGCTCGATTTCGCGAATCGCGGCGCGAGCAGCCTCGGTAGGCGTGCCGCAGACCGCAGGCGTTGGGTGCAAGGCCAATGCCAGACCTAAAGACGAAGGCGCATCAGCGTTTAACTCGCCAACCAAGGTTGTCGAAAGATGCCACATCGTTGCCGTAGAAATGACGGTTGGGGCTGGCACTTCGAGGCTGCTGCAAAATGGTGCTAAGGCTGCTGCCACAGCATCAACCACAACCTTGTGTTCATGTAAATCTTTGGGCGATACCAATAAGCCTGCCGCTCGCCGCGCATCTTCCTCAGAGTCGCTGCTGCGCGGAATCGAGCCAGCCAACGGATTGGCGATCACTTGATTGCCATTGCGAGCCAGCAACAACTCAGGACTAGCCCCCACCAACGCACGGCGAGTTGGCAATGGCACAGCAAAGGTATAGCCAGTTTTGTTGTTGCGCGCCAAACTTGCCAAAATCAAATTGACATCAAGCGGTGCATCGGCGGTCAATTGCAACGAGCGCGAGAGCACAACCTTTTGCAAATCGCCAGCTTCCATTTTGGCCAAGGCTTGGGCTACGCCACGTTTGTAGTGTTCGGGCGCAGGCATCGGCTCGATCGTGCAATGTGGCAAGCGTTGATTGTGCCAATATGGCTGAGCTTCGGCGTGCAATGGGCCAGCCCAAGCCACCCGCGAAGGCAGCGCCAAATAGGCAGCAGCATCGGGGGCAAAGGGCAATGCACCAACCACCACTGGATTAACCTCGCCGCCACGTTCAGCTCGTTGCAAAGCCTCATTTACGCGTTGCTCAATCTCAGTCAGCGAGCTTTGGCTAATCAAATCGACATAGCTTAATTGCGCCAACAAGGTATGGTTGGGCGATGCAAAGAAAAAGGCCGATTCTGCTTGATAGTTGTCTAGCAATTGCCACGCCGATTCGCGTAGCCGTTCTTGTTCAAAACTGCTCATGATCGTCATCCTTAATTGCTTGCTACTCGACCTTGACTTAGTTCAGACCCACTTCTCGCGCCGCTGGTTGGGCAGATTGTTGATTGATTTTTTCCATCAAATCAGCAAAATGTTCGTGGTTCAACGATTGCGGACCATCAGAGCTAGCGTGATCAGGATCATGGTGGACTTCGATCATCAAGCCATCGCCACCAACTGCCAAGCCAGCCAAGGCCAACGGTGCAACCAAATACCATTTGCCAGTGCCATGGCTTGGATCGACGATCACTGGTAGGTGGCTACGATGTTTGGCCATCGCCACGGCATTCAAATCAAGCGTGTTGCGGGTAGCATTTTCAAAGGTCCGAATGCCGCGCTCGCACAAAATCACATTGGGATTGCCGGTTGCCAGCACATATTCTGCCGCCAACAACCATTCTTCAATCGTGCCAGCCGGGCCACGTTTGACCATAACTGGGCGGCCAGTACGGCCAGCAGCTTCGAGCAAGGCAAAATTTTGCATATTGCGTGCGCCAATTTGAATCACATCGGCATATTCAGCCACCAAATCAACATCGGCGGTGTTGAGCGCTTCGGTGATAATCGGCAAGCCAGTTTCGGCGCGAGCCTTGGCCAAAATCTTCAAGCCTGCTTCGCCCAAGCCACGGAAGGCATAGGGTGAGGTGCGGGGCTTGAATGCACCGCCACGCAGCATATGTGCGCCAGCTTCGGCTACAGCATAGGCCGTGTTCAACAATTGGCTTTCCGATTCAACCGAACATGGGCCAGCCATCACAACTGGTTGACCACCGCCAATCTTGACCGAGCCAAGATCGACGATTGTGGTTTGGTTGGCATCGCTGCGAGCAGCAAGGCGATACGGCGCGGGCTTGGTCGATGCGTTTGCGTTGCTCATGAGCAAAAGATCCTTGTATCTAAGCGTCAAGCGTTGCGCCACCATCAATGCGCAAATCGTGCATGGTGATATGGCGGGCACGCTCGGAGAGTAAAAAAACAACAGCGTTGGCAATATCGGCAGGCTCGGCAATCCGCCCAAGCGGAATCCCCAAGCGAAATGTTTCCAATGAGCCAGCAATTACTCGTTGCGGGCCTGTTTCGTCGTGCCACAACATGCGTTGCATGGCGGTGTCGGTCGAGCCAGGTGAAACGACATTACAGCGAATGTTATGTTGGGCTAATTCAAGGCCCAAGCACATGCTGAATGCGGTTGCGGCAGCTTTCGAGGCAGCATAGGCCGCCATCTGCATGCGTGGCACGCCAGCGGCATTTGAGCCAACCGTCACGATGCTACCAGCGCGGCGTGGAACCATGCGGCGTGCCACCGCTCGCGTCAGGTTGAACACGCCAGTTGCATTGACATCGAGGCTGGTTGCCCAATCCTCATCAGTTAATTCAACCACCGGAGCCATACGCAAAATGCCAGCAACATTCACCAGCAGGCCAATCGGCCCAATCTGATTTTCGATAGCCTCGACCAAGGCTGCAACTGCTTGGCCATCGCGCACATCAATGACGCGCAGCGTGATTTGGCCCGGGCCAACCTCCAAGTGTTGCTGCAATGTTTGCAAACCAGCTGCTTGCACATCTATAGCGACGACATGCACGCCATGGCGACATAATTCTTGGGCAACTGCGGCCCCAATGCCTTGGGCAGCTCCAGTTACCAGCGCTACCTGCTTATTCAGTTCGGGGTATTCTGAAAAATGCACAAACGCTCCCTAACCGATCAGGCTTTGCCTGCAGTTTGAATGGCAACAATTGACGATGACAGTCGCTCGTTTTAACCCATTTGTTAGGCCAAAACCTTGCTCACACTATCACCGCTGATTGAATTATGTCATTAACACAATTTAGTCGGATATAACTGTTTTTATTCAAGGCGCAGTATACGCAACAGGCTCATATTTGTCAAACGCAGATTAATGAGGAATTATGAAGGATGAATTAAGAGGGATGAAAGGCTATAGGTTGGCGGAAATTGCTTGGAATCCACTTAATCATAGCCAAAAGCCAAGAGCCTATAGCCTCGTCTTCGTGCTCTTCGTGCTCTTCGTGGTTTCTGTGCTCCGCTAGCCAAAAGCCCATAGCCCGGTCTTCGTACGCTTCGTAGCTCAAAAACATGCTTGCTGAGCCTCAAGCCTGTCGGCGAGTTGATCGGTAAGCTCGTACCAATCCCAGAGATTGAGGTAGCTTGTACTCCATGGCTTGCCATGATAGCGAATCAACCAGCCATGCAACTCACTGCCAATCGCCCGAATCGCAGGCGCATCAGCGTGGACGATGGCTTCCGCTAACCGACCTGACCATGGTCGGTCTGGATGTTCACGCTCGGGTAATGCAGCAATCTTCGCATCATACATCAAGGCTTGCAGTGCATCCCCTTCCATCAGGGCGGCTAAAGCTAGGAGATCCCAATAAAATTCGAGCGGCTTTGGCCAATCCTGCCATAGTGGAGAGGATTCTGCCGCTCGTACGTGGATAAGACAGGCACGCATTGAATTTGCGTCAGCAACCAAGCGATATAAGTTAGCGGCAGAAAACCAGTATGCGGCGTTTGAAAACAGCGCATGTGATGTACGCGGCTCAATCGTACGGCCCTGTCGTTGCACCAGCAACACCGCAGCCTGCTGGATGTACTCGGTCGCTCGTTCATCACGCAAGTAGTAATAACACCGCCCAATCATCTCATAATCGCTCCAGAGTGCAGTTTCCTGATCATCCTGAATGGGATCAATGCGATTGAGGCAGTACCTGAGTTGTTTTTGCAAAGCCTTCGTTTTCAGTTGGATCATTGGCCGTATATCCCTTTCTCTTTCACGTTAACGGTGGCTTGAAGAGCGATCAACTTCTATTTTTCGGCGTTACAGAAGCATGATGGTTCTTACATCCATGCTTCTGTAACATTGCTTGCAATCATTCTAAACGCTTATCGTGATAGAATTTTAATGATTTTGCCTACTGTGGTATTCAAACGAGCGGGATTGGATGCAAGCAAGATCACGCTTACCAAACGATCTAGGGTACTATCAATCGATCCAAATAATCGAGCAGAATCTGTTATGATAGCCCGCGACAGATATGCTATTGGTGGAGCTTCAGCATGTTAACCGCCGAGATCCTCAATATTCCAGCCCTTCGAGCTGAGGCTGGGCAGCGGGTGGCACAAGCAGGCGAAATTTATTATCGCGAAGGCCGGGTTAGATTACGTGAGCTGACTGGCGAGCAGGCAATCTTCGACGTATCTGGCAGTCAAGCGTACCCTTACAGCATTACCATCGCCAGCGATCAGTTTGGCTTGATCGGATATTGCGAATGCATCAATGCTGACAAAGGGGAGCTTTGCAAACATGTTTTTGCCGCTGCGCTTGCCCTTTTCGATCGACTTGAAGCGCAACCGCTGAACCCATGGCGCACGGTTTTTGCTAATCATCAAGTGCCAACTCGCCGCCGTCAAAACCCAATGTTGCTCGTATTTAGCTTGCAAGAACGCGGGTTTACTTGGACGCTCGTGCCCTATACCATTACTGAGCGGGCAATTCCCCAAGCAGAAATAGCCGATCCTGCGACGTTCGTTACACAAGCACTTACAAAGCTTAGATGTGCTCAAACATGCCAAAATTCCCCGAACCCAACTCCAGCCCCAGCAATTTCCCGACGCTTCACAAGCAGCTTTAGCTTTGGCAAATATGCTTGTTGGGTTTTCACAAAATTTTTTCTATGGAGCCACCTTACAGCTAGCCACCATATTGAATAGCTTAGTGCAATTACTCCCCGATAGCATTATTTTTACCGGCGATGAGCAAAAACCATTTCGCAAACTGTTGCGCGTCTGTACGGATCAGGCGCAAATCCAACTCCATGGCACTGCTACAGCCGATGGAATCGATATTAAGCCAATGCTGAGCCTTGGTAAAACAAGCACCAACCTTGATGCCAACAAAGAACAAATTCAGCTCATTGACGCTCAATGGGCAATCTATCGCGATCAGCTGGTGCGCTATGATGATCCTGGAAATATTCTTGGTTTGTTTCACCGCTATCAACAGCTGAGTATCCCAACAGCAGATTATCCTGAATTTATCGAGCAGTATCTTGTAGCGTTGGCTGAACATAGCCCGCTGAGTGGCGATTTACCGCAGCCAGCAATGGTAGTGGCGCACCCGCAACCACGGTTGTATCTTAGCGAACAAGCATCGGCCTTGATCGTTGAATTACGCTTTGGCTATGCTGACCATGAAGTGGCATACGACCAACAGCTTCCAGCAGAAACGATTCACTATAGCCACGAACAAGCAGCCATGCTACGCATCCAGCGCCAGCCAAGCATTGAGGAGCGCTATTGGAGTGATTTGCTGCGCCATGGGCTGAAACGTGGGCCGCAAGCAGGGGTTGCAACCTTGCGCAGTGGCACAACCAGCGCCAGCTTTTTACTCACCCAAGTTCCCAAATTAGCTGCACTGAATTTCAGCATCTATGGGGAAGAAGCGCTGCTCAGTGCGCGCGTCAATCGCCACACGCCCAGCATTAGCTTTCGAGTTTCATCGGGCATCGATTGGTTTGATCTGGAAGCTGTTGTGCGTTTTGGCGAAACCGAGCTTGATCTGACCGAGCTTCGCCAAGCAATCCGCAAACGTGAACGCTATGTAAAGCTAGCAGATGGTTCACTGGGGGAAATTCCTGAGGCATGGCAAGCCCGCTATCGCCATCTCTTTGCACTGGGTGAAATGCAGGCAACAACCCTGCGGCTTGCACCAGCCCAAATTACCTTGTTGGATGAGATTCTGCATGAAACCGATCAGGTTGATCAGCAATTCAAACAGCGCAGCGAACGCTTAAAGACCATGGATGGCATTGAGCCACAACCACTGCCAGCAGGCTTCGATACTATCTTGCGGCCCTATCAAAAAGCTGGCTACGATTGGCTTCACTTTTTGCATGAGTATGGGTTTGGTGGATGTTTGGCCGATGATATGGGAACCGGTAAAACCATTCAGACCCTCGTTTTTCTTCAATCATTGGTAGCGGGGGGCCAAGCCTCGGCTAGTAATCTCCTGGTGATGCCACGCTCGTTGATTTTTAACTGGCAACGTGAGATCGCCCGTTGGACTCCCGATCTACGGGTGCTTGTTCATACCGATCACGGTCGATCTGCCAGCGTCGCAAGCTTTAGTAACTACGATCTTGTGCTGACCACCTATGGAACGCTGTTGCGTGATATTGACCTGTTTGCCACGTATCAGTTTCATTATGTTGTGCTCGACGAAGCCCAAGCAATCAAAAACCCGCTTTCACAAACTGCGCGCGCGGTTCGGGCCTTACGATCGGCGCATCGCCTGAGCTTGAGCGGAACACCAGTCGAAAACTCAATTATGGAGCTTTGGTCGCAGTTCGCCTTTTTGAATCCCGGTATGCTTGGGAGCCTCGAGCATTTTCGCAGCGAATTTGCCACCCCAATCGAACGCGATAGCGATCAGCAGGCCGCCCAGTTACTCCGCCGCATGGTCAACCCCTTTATTCTGCGGCGCACCAAAGATCAAGTTGCCCCCGAACTACCAGAGCGCAACGAACGCATTCTTTATTGCACTATGGAGTCGGCCCAACACAAGCTCTATCAACGCTACCGCGACCAATACCGCGCAATGCTGCTCTCGTTGATCGATGAGCAAGGGATGAACGACAGCCGAATCAAAGTTTTAGAAGGGTTACTGCGCTTGCGCCAGATTTGTAATCACCCACGCTTGTTCGAATCGACGTTTCGGGGACAATCGGCCAAGTTTGAGCAGCTTTTAGAAACCCTAGAAATTTTGCATGCCGAAGGTCATAAGGCACTAATCTTTTCGCAATTTGTGCAAATGCTGACCATCTTGCGCGAACAACTTGATCAGCGTAAGCTAAGCTATACCTATCTTGGTGGCAAAACGCAGAATCGAGCAGCCGTTGTCGATCGCTTTCAAACCGATCCCTCGGTTCAATTCTTCTTGATCAGCCTCAAAACTGGCGGAGTTGGGCTGAATCTCACTGCTGCCGATTATGTTATCCATATCGACCCATGGTGGAACCCTGCCGTCGAGCAACAAGCGACCGATCGAACTCATCGCATCGGCCAAGATAAAGCGGTCTTTATCTACAAGTTGATTGTGCGCGATAGTGTTGAAGAGAAGATTTTGCAGTTGCAAGAACGAAAGCGCGCCTTGACCGATAGCATTATTACGAGCGAACAAGGTATAGTCAAAGCCCTAACCCGCGATGATATAGCTGATCTTTTTTCATAACCCAACCCCTCTGTGCCTGAGCCTCAGGCTTGCAATAGACGAGGCATTGCCTGATTTACTGAGAAAAGCAGAACATAACGCTAGAAGTCCGGTTTTAACGCAGAGGCGCAGAGCAAGTATGGCGCTAGGCTGATGCCTATTGGAGATTGCTTGCAATGGCACCACGTGTTCCGATAGCCTAACGCCTAGCGCCAAAAGCCACATCCCCTTCGCGCGCTTTGCGGTTTCGTAGTTCGTGGCTATTAGCAGTAGGCTATCGGAACCACCATCCAAACAATTCATGCACATCTGTGGCAAAAAAACCTCAATCTAGTCCAAGCTAAGCCTAGCGCCGACTGGTTGTAAACGTCCAACGGCTATCGAACGGGATATTTTCATAGCTTCCGCTAATATGGACTGTAATGCGGCTATTTGCCGGCAACGGATTGGTCGGCAACAAAAGCACCCCTTTATGCCCAGCTGGCAAATCAGTGCTTGCAGAATGGGCAAGTTGGACTCCGTTGTTCGTTTCAAGTGTAGTGCTATTAATAATGGGGGTTGCCCCAAAGTAGCGCCAACTCAGGGTAATGGGATACTTGCTTGGGGGAATCAAGCGCTCAGCTTCAGCAGGATAACGAATTGGCCAACCAGCATAGGTTTCATCTGTATCCATTGCGGTACGGGAAAGCACATCAAGGCCGGCAGCAGAGGTTCCATTCTCAGCCCGATAGAAACCAAAGCCAAAAACCGGAGTTGTTGGGTAGAGCAACCAAAGTCGATGCCCAGGTGAGGACATCCAACCCTCAACCGCATCAACTGCCGTCCAACCTGCGCCACCGCCAAGCCAAGCGTTGCCATTGCTGCCACAAATTTGGCCAGCAGGCGAGGCCCATGGCAAACTTGGGTCTTGATCATGAGTCAAATGACGATTCTCGGCCATATAGCGAGCATGCTGAAAACAATTGTCGTTAAGCACCGCATCTTCGCTAACTGGTGCTAAGCCTGCATTGGCTCGATACACATTGACAGCCTCAAGCCACCCTTGAGGTTGGGGTGGCGGTGGCCCCAAAATTTCACTGCCGAGTAAACCAAGCAAAACCTTAAATTGATCAGGATTATTCGGATGCCATTCAAAACGAGCGCGCTCAAACCACTGCGTCAATACCGTATCGCCACTGGCATTGGTTTCCATTGTTGGCGCAGTCAGCGGCAAGCCAAACAGTTGCAACGAACGCTCATAGGCATTCAAGCCAGTAATATTAAGCCCATGCTGCTCCCAGTAGCTGCGAAAGCCAAGGCCTGCTTGTTGGTCGCAAAGATTATGGCCAGTTTGTTCAAACCATAAGCATCCATCGCGTGGGCCTGCTTCACGACCTTCGGCAAATGGGTCACGGCCAAGTTGCTGCAAGCGATCTTTACCAAGCAGCCCTAGTAAAATCACATAGGGCGTTCCTGCATTTTCAGGATGCCATTCAAACCGATTGCGCTCAAACCATTGGGTAAGGTACTGTTGACCAGTGTCAGCATTGGTTTCGTTATCAGCCCAGGTAATCGGGTAGCCAAAAACGGCAAGCCCGCCGTTGGTTTCCCAATAGGGGTTAAAACTTGCATCAATACAATAGGCCGATTGTTCTGCGGGAAAGCATTGTTCACGAGCCGCAACTGCCTGAATTGGCCATACGCTTAAGCCAAGCAAGCAGATTAATCCCCAGCGTAGCTTCTGCATTATCTACTCCTTCTGATCGATCCATAATGATTTATGGCTGAACGATTACCGCTGTGCCAGCACCATCAGTCCAGTTATAAAGCCATTCAGCTTCGGCTAAAGCAAGGTTGATGCAGCCATGCGAGCGGCGAGTGCCAAAATCTGCATGCCAATATGTGCCATGAATCGCCCAATCGCGATAGAAAAATTGCACAAATGGCACAGCACTCGTATTCCACGATTCACCACGTTCGCTGCTTTGCATATCTTTTTCCCACCATTTTTGATAAACCAGAAAGCTGCCGCTGACCGTCTCGAAGCCTGGTTTACCAATCGCAATTGGGGCAGTCAAGACCTTTAAATCAGCTTCGTAGGCCTCAAGTGTATAGTTCGTTAACGATACCTTGATCGTTTGTGGCCAAAGCTGCGGCGACCAGCTAGGCACTGTTTGGCGCTGTGGCACAGGTTCGAGCGCTAGGCCATTGAGCTGAGCCACGTGGCGGCCAACTGAGCTAGAAATAATTTCATACAGCGGATCAAGATCGATCGCCTTAAGTTGCTCATAGGCGACCCACAGTGGTTTTAAGGCTTCTGGATGATATTCCAAGCGGCCACGTTCAAACCACTGGACAAGCATTCCATCCTCATTGGTAGGCTCTGCAATCGGATAGCCTAGGATTTGAATTCCAGCAGAACGATCCCAAAATTCGCCAAATTCACCCTGCAACGTATGGCCAGTCTCCGGAATATAGATCGCGCTTGGATCAGCGCTGACCGTAATCGCAGGCGTAGCCATGCCCAGCTCACGACCTAAAAGCCCAAGCAATACCTGATTCTGCTCAGCATGAAATTCAAGTCGGGCACGTTCAAAATATTGCACAGGGCGGTTATGCTCAACAATTTGTTCAGTAATCGGATAGCCAAGGCGCGTCACTTGACCATGAGCACGCCAATAGCTCAAGAATCCGAATTGATCATCAACATGATGACCAGTTTGCACAAAATAAACAGCCTGAATTGATGGTTCTGCTGCATAAGCCGATCGCTGAATCAGCAGCAGCATGATCAGGAGCAGCAAACGAGGAATCAGCAAGCGCATTGGTAACTCCTATGGTTGTAGCGTTCGTTGAAGTTCGCGATCATAGATCTGGCCCAATGGAATTAAAAAGGTACCTTGCTGGGCATTCCAAGCGATCATAGCACGTTCTGTCAACACAATAATACAGCCATCAATGCCAACGTGATCAACAAGGGCATTGGGAATATTGCGCATAACATGCTGCTGGATTATTGCTTGCGAGAGCCAAATTTCTTGGGTCAAAACGTTGCCAAATACCCGGAGAAATTGGCGCTCAGAGCCAAAACTCGCAATAACCCACTCGCGAATACCATTAACCAAGGCAGTATCTTCCCATGGGCGAATGGTGCCGGTAGGCAAGATACCTGCTGCTTCCAAATCGTAGCCCATCCGCGTGCCCAATAAAGCAAGGGTAATCGGCCCCGCCTCAACCCGTTCGTAATGAACATACGTTCCAGGTAACACAACTTTGGTTAATTGTTGATCGTGCCAGCGAAAAGCTTGGCCAAGCACTTCGCCCCAATGCAAATAATCGGTTCCAAAGGCCATGCGTGCAGCGTGCAAATATGGCCCGCCAAGCCGATTCGCTGCATAGGGCAAAGTTCGGGCAGTAAACTGATAGCGCTGATGATCAACGATACTGCCCGCTTCTGCACTCACCACAATTACGCTATTAAACCCCCGCAACCAGTGCGCGAAAGTCTCTAGTGAAAGGGCAAATTGGTAGCCAACTAACCCATCAAGAATAATTACCTGATTAGGCGTACTTGGATCGGCAAAGACTGCGACCTCATGATAAGGATAGAGCATTGCAACAGTTTCATTGGTCTCGGGAACAACAACATTCCGCGCATTGCGCGTATAATCACGCGGGGTAATCCAGGCATGGGCGAATGAACCACGCGGATTTTTCAGCAGTTGATCAACAATGTTTTGAGCAAAACTATAATCAAGCTGATCTGGTTCGGCCATGAGCAGCATTGCGTTATAGCCAAGAGCTTGATAGACCCCAATAAAGGCAGCTGCTGCCGCACCAAGATTATCGAGCGAGAAGCGCTGATCTGAGCCATTTGGGCCTTTTAAGGTATAAAAACCTTCATAATAATCGCGTGGGCTTTGAGAAATCATTGTACGGGCAGTAGCATAGGCTGCATCACCAGCCCCCCCAATATTTTGAATGCCATTTCTGAGCGCAATAAAATCACAATTACTATCGTTGCCTTGCAATCGAATATCATATGTTTGCTGCATTGCCGATGGTGCTATCCCACGCGGTTGAAAGGTCGGGCCATAAATCGTCTGGCGTTTCAGGAGGTTCGTATCGTTCAATTGGGCGGAATCAGGCTGTGGTGTTGTAGAAACATTTATGCTAATGCCAAGACAGCAGATCAACAGTGCAGAAAATCGCATGAACATTGCACCCTCCTAGCGTCGTGATTCCCAAGCTCAGATCAGCAATGGGGAATATGCAGCCCAGAGCTGAATGTGGCTAGTGCTTGATTCAGCTCTGGGTTGAGCGGGCTATTTATGGGCGAGCAAACACCTGAGTCCAATAGTGAAAATATGGGCCATTGCTACATCCACTACCATCAATGCAGATATTGCCTTGATCGTTGGCTTGATAGTAGTAGCCAATCCCGGTTTGGGTAAAGTTGCAGTTTAAAATATTGTCCCGATGGCCAGAACTATTCATCCAGCTATTAACAACTGCCTGTGGTGAGTTACTAGCAGCAGCAATATTCTCACCACCTGTTGAGAAGCTGTAGCCTTGGGCATTTATCCGCTGACCGAAACTTGACCCATTCGAACCAGTATGGCTAAAGAAGTTATTAATCGCCATATCTTCGCTATGCAGCCAAGCAGCAGTTCGCAAGCGCAAATCAACCGTGAGTGCGCCACAACCAGCTTGAGCACGCTGTTGATTGACCAACGTTAGTACTTGGGCCTCAAAATCAGCTGGATTCGGAGTTGCCGTCGGTGTACGCGTTGGCGTGCGGGTACTCGTCGCGGTTGCCGTCGGCGTGCGGGTTGGTGTGCGGGTACTCGTTGGAGTTGCCGTTGGCGGTAGGTTGGTCGCAGTTGCCGTCGGCGTGCGGGTTGGCGTGCGGGTATTCGTCGCAGTTGCCGTCGGCGTGCTGGTTGGCGTGTTGGTATTCGTTGCAGTTGCCAAGGGTGTACGAGTTGGGGTCTGGGTGTTGGTCGCTGTTGGCGTAGGGTAGACTGGCGGTTGTGAATAGCCCAACGTCAGCGGCAGCCAAACCCCTGGCAGCACTGTGGACGCAGGAATAATAAAGCCACCGTTCAGCGTATACACGCCACCATTCAGCTGGCCTGCATCTGGTTGGCCGATGCTACCGCTAAGCGCATACGCCCCACCCTGCGCACTACCGCCACCAGCATCGATCGAAAACCACCGCAGATCATAATTGGATGGCGCGGCCCGCAAAGAACTATAGCCAAGCAGCATTACGCCAATCAAGCAGCATTTAAGCCAATGTTTCCGTAGCATAATCACAATCCTTTGCATGACTAACGGCGTTCCAATTTACGCTGTAGTTCTTGCTCCAATTCCTGTGCTGGAGCCGTCGGAACATCGATGCTAGGAATGCTTGGTGGGTTTTTGATCGCGCTGCGATAGCGGGCATCAACTCCTTTGGCTGCTGCATGACCATAGCCTTCTGGAGCCAAATAGGTTCCTTGTTCGGTTAATGGCTTGGTTAATTCCACTTGCAGCGGATTGGCAACAGCATAGGGATCGTGGCGAATGCCAGTAACTTGCCATGAAACTTTACTGCCAGCGCTGCCACCAGCAATCGTAAATTGGTTTTGCTTAATTTCGGCAGCAATATATAAGCCTGGGCCGGGGGCATTAAGTGCGGTTAGTTGATAGCGGAAATCACCATTCAGCGATTCAAACCAATCAGGCAGGTTAACCACAGCCTTGCCATCGCTGTCAAGCACAGCAACGCCATCATAAATGGTCTTCATTGCATCGCTTTCAACCGAAGCATGTTGCAAATATTGGTTGGCAGGATCAAGCGGGTGATCGATGCGGAAATTTTTAACCGCAGCATTGATGGCCCCAGTCACATTAACTGAGCCATAGAACATGCCAGCATAGCCACTTTGGCTGCTCCCAACAATCCCATTGCCACTAATCGCAATCCCCTCAACCCCGCTACCAGTGCCTGAGCCATTTTGCTGGCCCTTAACAGCGGGATTACTGCTACCAGTAAAGCCCCAAATGCTCGGATAATTACCGCCACTCACCCCTATAATTCCACTCCCATTTTCGCTTTGGCCCCAAACTCCAGTATTATCGGTGCTAAATCCACGCACACCTCCATTCGGGCCAGAGCCTTGCACCCCTACTTCTACGCCACTCACACCATTAACTCCATAATTATTTGAGCTATATCCATAAACGCCATTGCCTGAGGTGCTAAAGCCAAAAAGTCCACTACCTGAACTAGTCGAACCAGTAACACCACTACCTGAGCTACTTGAACCAGTAACACCACTACTTGAGTTGCTAAAGCCTGAAACCCCAGTCCCTGCGGTACTATTGCCAACAACACCACGCCCATTTGTGCTTTGGCCCCAAACTCCATAGGCAGATTCGCCATTATTGGCAACCCCATGCACCCCATTGCCCGATACACGGGTTGATTCGCCAAAAACGCCATCATAGCCAGAACTCAGGCCATACACTCCATAGCCAGTTCCATTGTTGCGGCCATACACCGCACTAGCAGCAGTTGAGCTTGAGCCAGTGGTGCCATAAACCCCGTAGGTTTCATTGCTTTGGCTTGTGCCTTCGCCATAAACCCCACTTGTCGCCCCGTATCCTACTAAGCCATTGCCGGACGTGCCAAGATTACTCGCAGTAAAGATTGAATTAACTGGTTCGGCGCTGCGCACAACTGCGCCTGGCTTAAGGCTCAAGGCATAGGGCGCTGCTGTAATCTTCTGACGGGGATTAAGCGTGGTGTAGCTGCCAGTGCCTGCCGGGCAGCGAACAGCAATACCCAGCCAGCGGTCACCACCAGTAAAAGCTTCCCCAAAAGGGCCGTTTAATCCAGCATCAAGCTCAACACTAAACCGACCCTTTTGCACATTTACATTCAATGCTGTCTGGGTCGAGCCAAGCTGAGTACCGCCACTGGCAACACTATAGAGACTAAATTGAAAATCACAAACACTATTAATCGCAGTGCCATTACTAACAAGTTCGCCTTGATAGGTAAATGTGCCAGCATAAAGCGTGGATGGCCCCGCTTGATTATTCGCTGATTGAGCAGTTGTATGTTGGGTAGTGATTCCGCCTAGCACAAAAATAACTACGCCAAGCACCCCATATACAATCCTTGAACGCATAGCGGCCTCCTCATTGTGTAGGATCATTGATTCACGATAACCTTCACCTCCCACCTCGCTCAAATATGGCGCTATTTAGGCGCAGCCAGCACCAGAAATAGAGCTATTGCCATTAACCGAGACCGTTGAGTAGCTGCCAGCAACGCCTGAATAAACCACTGTTGACATGCCACCACCAAGATTAATGTTTTTAACAATAGAACTAGCACCCAAGCGATTGAAGGTTACTTGAACGCTACCGCTGCCACCAATGCTAACCCAAGCGCCATTGCCACATGAGGCGTAAATATTTGCACTATCTGCGGCCCACGTTGCGGTAGGCAGCAGCATAGTCAAAACCAACAAACTTCCGCCAACCAATCGCATCAAACTGCTTTTCATCATTCCTCCTAAAAAAATAACCAAAGCTTCATACATATATGATGCTAAAGGCTTAGATTTTTTCAGTCGATACATAGCTTAAATACATGGCTCCTGCTTAATTGGACTATAACAAAACAAACCGCTATGGTATAGGCGCAATCCATGGCGAGCTTGCCACTGTTAAGCGGGAGCTTTGGCTGATTAAAAAGTCTTTATTCCTTTTTCAAGCAGTTTTATAAAAATGTGATGAAAGGGGTCAGGGGTCAGGGTTCGGGGATCAGGCTATTGGCGAAAGGGGTCAGGGGTCAGGGGTCGGCGATCAGGTTTTAACGCAGCGGCGCAGAGGAAGTATGGCTATAGGCTATTGTCTTTTGGCTATGGGAAATCAATCTGAGGAATCTGTGCCCATCTGTGGCAAAAAAACGTGCTTCGTGGATCATGGATTGTGATCCACGAAGCAAAACATTCCGATCCCCAACCCCCAACTCCCAACCCCCAACATCTACCAACGCTCATGAACCAATGGTCGAATTAAGCGTTCGTAAATTGCCTGTGCCTCGGCCATGGTCGCTGCATCAAGTGGCGCAAGCGCAGCGGCATCGGCGTTGGCTCGCATTTGTTCTGGCGTTTTGGCTCCAGGAATCGCCGTCGTCACTGCATCGAACATTAAAATCCAGCGTAAGGCAAATTGGGCCATGCTGGCATCAATTGGCACTAAAGCGCGTAATTCCTCGACCGCTTGCAACCCAGTTGCATAATCCACGCCCGCAAAGGTTTCGCCTTGATCAAAAGCTTCGCCATGGCGATTGTAATGACGATGATCGCTTGCCTCAAAATTGGTAGCAGCCGTAATTTTGCCCGATAACAAGCCGCTCGCCAATGGCACGCGGGCCAAAATCCCAACTCGCTTGGCTTGCGCCGCAGCAAAAAATTGCTCAATTGGCTTGTGGCGAAAGAGATTAAAAATAATCTGCACGCTTTGCACATTGGGAAATTCAATTGCTGCCAGCGCTTCGTCAACCCGCTCGACGCTTACGCCGTAGTAACGCACTTTGCCAGCCCGCACCAAATCATCAAGCACGCCAAATACTTCGGGCATGGCATACACCTCGGTTGGCGGGCAGTGCAATTGCAACAAATCAAGCGCTTCGGTATTGAGATTGTGCAAACTGCGTTCAACAAAGGCGGTTAGGTTTTCGCGATTGTAGCCAGCAGCCGTATGCGGGTTCAAGCGTCGCCCAGCCTTGGTTGCCACAATAATTTCGCCTGGACGCTCGCGCAGCACTTGGGCAATGAGGCGCTCAGAATGACCATCGCCATAGACATCAGCGGTATCAATAAAATTCACGCCTGCATCAATCGCCGCATGAATCGTTGCTAGCGAGGTGGCATCGTCGGTCTTGCCCCAGGCATCGCCGCCAATCGCCCACGCCCCAAAGCCGATCGATGAAATCTTCCAGCCAGTTCGGCCCAGTTCTCGATAATCCATAGAAACTCCTCAGATTGCTGGTTGTAGCTCGTGATTATTGTTCAATTCGTTGCAGCAGTTGGGTTTGCATTTCGCCTTGCTGGTTCAACATAACCAAGCTCAGCTGCTCGGCGCTTAAGGCATAGGTCGCGGTTTGTTGCTTGCCATCAGCGCTGGTTAAGCGCAATTCGGTCGCACTCAACACCTCGTAGCGCAACGGCTCGCTGGCTAAACCAGTTACCATGCGATCGGCCTGAAATTCAACTACTTGGCTCGTCATTTGCCAACGCCCTTGCACCGTCGGCCCATCATTGGCAAACAAATGCCAGATGCCCCAAATGAGCAAGCCAAGCACGACCATCGTCAAAATACTATAAATTGTGCGAATCGAGCGCACACGCGGCGATAAAATTGTCATACTGACCTCGAAGTTAATCCTCAGCCATTTTAGCAGCAAGTTGCGCTTAATGATCTATCAATTGATCCACGAAGCACTGAAACCGCAGGGTCGGTGGCCTGATCCCCTCACCCCAACCCCTCTCCCGTGCGCGGGCGAGGGGCGTTCATTCCGTGGTTTTTACATGATTTATGGTGAAACCCAATGCTCCCCCTCGCCCGCGTTCAGTGGGAGAGGGGGTTGGGGGGTGAGGGGATCTGGCCATGTTTAAACCAAATGAACCATAGCCCATAACCTACAGCCAAAAGCCACCGTTCCTCTGCGCCGCTGCGTTAAAACTGATCATTTGTGGTAAGGATGTTTCAGCCACGAATTCCACGAATTCCACGAATGATGTTTCGATAGCCCATAGCACATAGCCCGATCCCCAGCCCCCAACAACCGATCCCCATTTATGTTCTTTTTTGATTTCTCCATGCTTCTCGCGTACAATAGTGCTACTTTTTTCCGCTGTGTGTGAGGGTAGAACCAATGCTTTCGATCAAGCCAAATCATAAGGCGGTGCGCGAATATTATGCCAGTTTGCGCAGTTTGGCCGATGCCCGCGCCCAACACGAGGGCGCAGTTGCTCCCGCGTTTGCTGCTTTGCTCCGCGCTTGCGCTAGCCAGATGGGCTGGACATTGGTCGAACAGTATTCGATCCGCTTGAAAAAAAGCTCGATTCGTACCGACGGCGCATTGCTCGATAGTTTTACCCTGATTCGCGGGGTGTGGGAAGCTAAAGATAGTAGCGACGACTTGGCAACCGAGGTGCGCAAGAAGTTCGCCGCTGGCTATCCCGCCGATAATATTCTGTTTCAGGCTCCGCAACGGATTATCCTCTGGCAAGACCAACGCCAAGTGCTCGATGTGGATATTAGCCAGCCCGAGGCTTTGATCGATGCGCTGCTGCTGTTTTTCAATTATCAACCACCCCAATATCTGCAATGGGATCACGCAGTCGTCGAGTTTCGCGAGCGCGTGCCCGAATTGGCCCAAGGTGTGTTGCGCTTGATCGAACGCGAAATCAACGAGAAGAATCAGCGTTTTATTGCGGCTCTCGATCGCTTTATGGCTTTGGTGCGCGAGGCAATCAACCCCAATATTTCAATCTCGGCGGTCGAGGAGATGTTGATTCAGCACTTGTTGACTGAACGCATCTTTCGCAAGGTGTTTAATAATCCCGATTTTGTCAATCGCAATGTGATTGCGCGCGAAATTGAAACTGTAATTCAGGCATTAACTTCGCGTTCGTTCAATCGGAACGATTTTCTGCGCGAACTCGACCGCTTTTATGGCGCAATTGAAACAACCGCCGCCACCATCGAGAATTTTAGCCATAAGCAAGATTTCTTGAACACAGTTTACGAGAATTTCTTCCAAGGTTTTTCGATTAAGGTTGCCGATACCCACGGCATTGTCTACACGCCGCAGCCGATTGTCGATTTTATGGTGCGCTCGGTCGAAGAATTGTTGCGCCGCGAATTCAATACTTCGCTGGGCAACCCTGGCGTGCATGTGCTCGACCCATTTGTTGGCACTGGCAACTTTTTGCTGCGCGTGATGCACGAAATTCCGTTGACGAAGTTGCGCCAAAAATATGCCGAGGAATTGCACTGCAACGAGGTGATGTTGCTGCCCTACTACATCGCGTCGATGAATATCGAACACTTGTATTATGAATTGACCAAGAGTTATGCTGAATTCAATGGCATTTGTTTGGTCGATACCTTTGAATTGGCGCAAGTTGGCGCAGGCCAGCAATTGGGCATGTTTGTGGCCGAAAACACCGAACGCGTGCTCAAACAGCAACAACAAGATATTTTTGTGATTATCGGCAACCCACCCTACAACACCCGCCAAGTTAACGAGAATGATAATAATAAAAATCGCAAGTATGAAATTATCGACCAACGTGTAGCCATGACCTATAGCCGTGATTCACACCAAACTAATAAAAATGCCCTAAATGACCCATATGTTAAATCTTTTCGTTGGGCAGCTGATCGGATTACACGCAATGGCGATGAAGGTATTGTCGCCTTTGTGACCAATAATGGGTTTCTTGATGGGTTATCACTTGATGGCATGCGCAAACATCTCGCCCAAGATTTTGATGCGATCTATGTGCTGGATCTTGGCGGCAATGTGCGCAAAAATCCTAAGCTTTCAGGTACAACCCACAATGTGTTTGGAATCCTAGTTGGGGTCAGCATCATCTTTTTGATTAAGAAGCGTGGCTCAGCAAAAACGAGTGATGCCACAATTTGGTATGCGCGAACTGACGAGATGGCGCGTAAACAAGCAAAATTTGATTTACTTAACCAAGCAGAAAATATCTCAAACATCCAATGGCAAGAAATTATTCCAAACAAAAATTATGTTTGGCTAACAGAAGATATGCAGGCCGATTTTGAAGAATTTATTCCTATAGGTAGTAAAGATGCAAAGAAAGGATTAGGACAAGCGATTTTCACTCAATTTAGTAATGGAGTGAAAAGTAATCGTGATGCTTGGGTTTGGAATTTTGATGCAACGGTATTATCGAACAATATCAAATTAACGATTGATTCTTATAACGATCATGTTTCACGCTGGCAACGTTTGACTATCAAAGCAGAAATTGATAGTTTCATTACTATTGATGAAAAAAAAGTTAGTTGGAGTAGTGATTTAAAAGCAAATATTCAACGAGGACGCTATCTCCAATATGATCAAAGTAAAATTACAGATGGTATCTATCGCCCATACACTAAACAAAAATTCTACTTTGAACGACTACTTAATGAAAGGTTATATCAAATACCATTAGTTTTTCCAAAGCTAAAAGAAAATCGAGTAATTTGTGTAACTAATCATACTGAAATACCTTTTTCAGTGCTTATGACTGATAGAATATCAGATGTAGTAATCGGTGGACGAGCAGGTCAATGCTTTCCATATTATGTCTACGACGAAGATGGCAGCAACCAGCGCGAAAACATCAGCGATTGGGCGCTTGCGCACTTCCGAACGCAACTTGGCGAGCAAAGCATCAGCAAATGGGACATTTTTTATTATGTCTATGGGCTATTGCACTCGCCGCAATATCGCGAACGCTACGCCGCCAACTTGCGCCGCGAACTGCCGCGCATCCCAATTGTTGCCTTGGCCGATTTTCAGGCCTTTGCCAAGGCTGGCCGCGAGCTAGCCGAGCTGCACATTCATTACGAAAGCCAGCCAGAATACCCATTGCAATGGCTCGAAAACCGCGACGAAGCCCTGAATTGGCGGGTTGAAAGCATGAAACTCAGCAAAGATCGCACGAGTCTGCGCTACAATAATTTTCTGAGCTTGGCTGGCATTCCGGCGCAAGCCTTTGAATACAAGCTGGGCAATCGTTCGGCGCTCGATTGGGTGATTGATCAATATCGCGTCAGCACCGATGCGCGTTCTGGCATTAGCAACGATCCCAATCGCCACGACGATCCTGAGTATATTGTGCGCCTAATCGGCAAAATCATCACCGTCAGCCTAGAAACCGTCAAGATCGTGGCCGAGCTGAGCACAAAGAGCATAGAACAGAGAACATAGAACATAGAACATAGAGCATAGAACATAGGAATCAAGGGGTCAGAATTCAGAGGTCACGAAGTTTTTAACCGCGAAGAACACGAAGGACACGAATGTTGGTTGCGTGGTGAGCAGGGATTATGGCTATGGGAACAGGATTCGAGCAATTCGTGGAATTCGTGGCTCAAAAAATGTCCTTCGCGCTCTTCGCGTTCTTCGCGGTTTCCGTGCTTGGCGTTCTTGGCGGTTTTGGCCTTCGTGCTCTTCGTGCTCTTCGTGGATCGGAATTTGATCCCGCATAAAGGAATAACAATGACCCGTCAAATACCGCGCCAGCTTGAAGCCTATCGCGATTTACTGAATAAAACCGAACTCAACCAACTGCTTGAGAGCATGAATCAGCCCTTGCCCAGTGGCCTGCGCGTCAACCCGCTCAAGGCTGATGCAGCTAGCCCCAAAGCGTGGCAACAAGCCTATGGTTGGCAGCTTGAGCAAGTGCCATTCTGCCCAACTGGCTGGCAGCTTGGCAACGAAGCCAACAATCTAAGCCGCACGGTCGAGCATCAAATGGGCCATTACTACATTCAAGATGCAGCCTCGATGCTACCCGTCGAGCTATTTGAATTTAAGCCCGAGGCCGAGCCAAGCGTGCTTGATATGACTGCTGCGCCTGGTGGCAAAACCACCCATCTCATCTCGCAGCTTGGCGATCGCGGCCTCGTCGTGGCCAACGATAGCAACTTGCAACGCATTGCTGGCCTCAAGGGCAATCTGCAACGCTGGGGCAGCACCTCGGCGGTCATCACCAACCAACCAGGCGAGCGCATGGGTCGTTGGCTGCCAGAGCAATTTGATTATGTCTTGTTGGATGCGCCATGTAGCGGCGAAGCGTTGCGCACCAGCGAACGCCACACCAGTCGCTTGGTTTCGAGCCACGAACGCAACACCCTGCAACAACGCCAAATTAAGTTGCTCGAAAGTGCCTTGCAAGCAACCAGACCCAACGGCCAAGTGGTCTACTCGACCTGTAGCCTTGCGCCCGAGGAAGATGAGGCTGTGCTTGATGTGCTGCTCAAGCGCTACCCTGAACAAATCGAAATTAGGCCAATTCCGCAGCGTGTGCCAATTCAAGCTCCAGGCTTGCTGGCAGCCGGTGCTCAAGCCTACGATGCTGAGGTTGCCAAAGCTTTGCGCCTCTGGCCGCATCTCTACAATACAGCAGGATTTTTCGCAGCGCTGATTGTCAAGCGCGATCAGATTGCCACGCCAAGCCTAGAGCGCCCGCAACAGACGCTTGCCAAAGCTGGCTACAAAGCCGTAACCAATGAAGAGCAGCAGCAAATTATCAGTAGCTTGCAGAATTATGGCTTCGATTTGCCCGCGCTCTTAGCCAGCAAAGGCCTCAGTTTATGGCGCAATGGCAAGAGCATTCATGCCATTCCTGAGCGCTGGCTGAGCAATTTTGAGCATTTTCCGTTTGTCAGTGCGGGCATTCATGTGGGCAAACTCTCGCGCCATGGCTTTCAGCCAGCCCACGATTTAGCCTCGCGCTATACAGCCCAATTTAGCCAACAGCGGCTCACCATCAGCGATCACCAAATTGACGAATGGTTGGCGCGCCGCGATCTGCCGATCAAAAAGAGTTCGTATGCTGATGGCAGCATCGTGGTCGTCGAAGATCAACAGCAACGCTACCTTGGTTTAGGCCAAATCAACGCCAGCACTTTAGAGAATTTGCTGCCGCATTGGCAATAAGTTGAGGGATCGGGGGTCAGGATTCAGGGACTAGGCAATACTTGCAAGGGAAGGTGTTAAGATTCCCTCACCCCCAACCCCTCTCCCGTGGCGCGGGCGAGGGGCGTTCACCGCGTAGTGCTTCCCCAATTCCTTGGTAAAAAACCGTCGACTCCCCCTCGCCCGCGTCAAGTGGGAGCGGAGGTTCTTACAAGGCTAGGTTTAAGATCCCCTCACCCCAAACCCCTCTCCCGTCCAACGGGAGAGGGGCTTTAATCCAGTGGTTCTTTTGCAATGCCGCTAAACCCAGTGCCCCCTCGCCCGCGTCAAGTGGGAGCGGCGGTTCTTCCAAGGGTCGGTGTTAAGATTCCCTCACCCCCAACCCCTCTCCCGTGGCGCGGGCGAGGGGCTTTAATCCAGTGGTTCTTTTGCAATGCCGCTAAACCCAGTGCCCCCTCGCCCGCGTCGAGTGGGAGCGGAGGTTCTTACAAGGCTAGGTTTAAGATTCCCTCACCCCAAACCCCTCTCCCGTCCAACGGGAGAGGGGCTTTAATCCAGTGGTTTTGCAATGATTCTTGGTCAAAATGCGTGCTCCCCCTCGCCCGCGTCGAGGGGGAGAGGGGGTCGGGGGGTGAGGGAACGTTCCCTAGCTGCTTATTTTTTGCTAACAACCAATTCAGGCCGTCCCATTTCCTTCAAGAGCCGTGGATACATCTCATACATTGGGGTCACGGCAGGCAGCAGCTTGATAATTTTGGGAATCGGGCCTTTGGCAACAATTTGGCGGCGGGTCAGGGCAGCCATCAAATTGATCGTGCCATGCCAAAATTGGTGGGCAATATCGGCCTTCATCGACATGACAACATCGGGCTTCAAGCCAGCAACTTCGCCCCAAACCACATCGAAAAATGCACCCTCTTGGGTTGGCTGACGATCAGCCAAAATGCTCACAATCCCTGCGGGATCGTCGTAGCGATACTGAATTGAGAGGCCAGATTGCTTGATTTTGGGCGCAATTTCAGGATCGCACTTGGCTTCATCATACAATGCACCAAGGTACTTGATCAGTTCTTCTGAATCTTGGAATACCGACATGGGTGATGCTCCTCACGTATACAGGCTGTTCGGAGACGTGACGAGGGGAAAGTGCTTCGTCGCGCTTTTTGGCGATTATAAAGGCCATGCTGCACTTGCGTCAAGCCCAATCCAAGCGTGGCCTGCATCAATTGGGATGAGCGCTTAACCAAAAGCCGCCGATCAAGCGTGATCGACGGCTAGCCAAATTTTATCTCAATTTCAAACCTAATTTAGCGTGTTTCGATGCCATGGGCGCGCTCGAAGGCAATGCGGATGCCGCCAATTTGGCTACGATGTTCTGCTTCGTGTTGGCATAAATGGTGCAGCACCCATTCTGGGGTCACTGTATAGCGTTCAAGTTCGCGTGGCCGCCGAAATTCGGCCAAACTCATATCATTAAATGTTGCCAACAGCAATTCGCGAATTTTTGCTAGGCGAGCAGTATGTTGGGCTAACCGTTCGCCCAATACCGGGGTCAACAAATCATAGTCCGTGCGATGCGGGTGAGGCAGCAAGCTCGCGGCTGGCTCAGGGTAGGCAGCCAATCCATGCACTTCGTCATACAACCAATCGGCTTCAATCAAGGCAACATGGTAGAGCACGCTGCCAATTGTGCTATCACCATGGGGCGGCTGCCAATCGATCATAGCTTCGCTTAATCTGGCAATTTCTTCGTTCGTTCGTCGCCGTGCATCTTCCAGCGCCCAAAGCCAGACACCGATTTCTGCAACAGGGTGAGCATGCTCAACAATTTTTTGTTCGCGCAAAGGCGTTCTCCTTAAGTAAGAATCTCCTGAAGTATGCCCAATAATCACCAACTTAGCCTCGTTCTTAAGCACGATCAATCGCCTCAATCGATTGGCAGAGCCGCTAATTTCCCCATGGCTTGACAGAAACTATGATCATGCTACAGTATGACTTATCGGTCATAAATTATGACTATCTAGTCAATAAATATGAATAGTGAGTTCAAGGAAACGCAAATGGAGCAAAAAAACGCAGCAGCGCCGCTGCCGATGCGTTCGTTGCGCGAGCGCCAACGTGAAGAACGAGCAGCCTTGATTCTTGAGGTTGCGCAGCAACTTTTCAGCGAAAAAGGCTATGTCGAGGCCTCGATCGATGAGATTGCCGCTCGCGCTGGCATTGCCAAAGGCACGGTGTATTTGCATTTTGCCAGCAAAGAAGAGCTGGTCGTGGCGCTCTTTGAACAACAATTCAATCAATTTCTGCGCCAAATTGAACAAACCCTTGCCGAAGCCTTGCCAGTGCGCGTGCGGCTCGAACATTTGCTGTTCGATGTGTTTACCCGTATTCAAGCCCAAGGCAACCAAGTGCTGCTTGATCTCAATCCGCGGCTTGGCTTAACCACCAACGTGATCAATAAACGGCCAGATCTGGCGGCCTATAGCGCCAAAGCCATGGAATTGATCACAGCATTAATGGCCGAAGGTCAAGCCAACGCTGAATTCGAACAAGCAATTCCCACTGCGGTGCTGGTCGCTACGCTTGTCAACATGCTTGCGCCCAATAGCTACGAACGCCTACTTGCCAGCGGCCAAATTAGCCCAGCCGAGTTGGCAGGCTATCTCAGTCGCTCGTTTTTTTCCAATCTTGCAAGTACGCAAGCCTAAATCATTGCTGCAATCGAAGGAGTTTTTGTTATGACAACCGCCGTTCGTTCAATCCCACATCGGCGCAGCCGTTTGGCGCTTGATATTGCGCTTGAGGTCAAACGCCAAGGAACACTCCAATTTTTTGAATCAACCTGGCGACGCTATGGCGATCTCGCGCATTTGCAACTTGGCTCGCAAGATATGTTTTTGATTGTGCACCCTGATCATGTCAAACGGGTGATGGTTGAGCAACGCGATACCTATTCGAAAAAAGCGAGCTATGAAGGCGTGCGCAAACTGTTATTGGGCGATGGCTTGGTGGCAAGCACTGGCAGCTTGTGGCGGCGGCAACGCAAACTGATGGCTCCGTTTTTCACGCCCCGCTCAATCGAAACCTACTTGCCAATTATGGTTGACGATGGGGTTTGGTTTCGCGAGCGCTGGTCTGCTGCCGCCAAACAGGGCGAGCCGCTCGATATTCTGACCGAAATGTCGGTGCTGACGGCCTCGATCATTCTCAAAAGTATGTTTACCCTCGAAGCCGACGAAACGATTGCTTGGGTCAAACATGCCGTCGAAACCATGATTGGCTTTGCATCAAGCCGCCAAATGAACCCGTTGCATGCGCCCTTGTGGATGCCAACACCCAAAAATCGCGCCTACTTGGATGCCCGCAAACGGGTTAATGACTATATTCAAGGCATCATCGCCGAGCGTCAACGCCAAGCGCCAGAGCACTGGCCCAACGATTTGCTCACCCGTATGATGCAAGCCCGCGATGAGGAAACCGGCGAGCCAATGTCAACGGTTTTATTGCGCGATGAAGCAATTACGGTCTTTTTTGCAGGCCACGAAACCACCGCCCGCACGCTGTCGTTCCTGTGGTATGCCTTGGCCAATAATCCAGAGGTTGCCGAGCGCATGCAGGCCGAAATCGATAGCGTCCTTGGCGACAATCCACCAACGTTGGAGCTGCTCAAGCAATTGCCCTACACCTTGCAAGTCATCAAAGAAACCTTGCGGCTCTATCCCGCTGCGCCGATGTATGCCCGCGATGCAGTTGCAACCGATGAATTTGATGGCATCAAGGTGCCGATTGGCGCACGCATGACCGTCATGCCCTATCTGACCCATCGTCACCCCGATTTCTGGGATGATCCGCTGCGCTTTGACCCTGATCGTTGGTTGCCAGAGCGCGAAGCCCAGCGCCATCCGTTTGCGTATCATCCATTTGCAGCAGGCCAACGGATTTGCATTGGCAATAATTTCTCGTTATTTGAATCGCATGTGATTGTGGCCATGCTTGCCCGCCATTTTGCCCTGCGCAACGTGCCCGGCCATACGCCCCAAATTTGGATGGACGGTACGCTCGGCTCGCGTAATGGCTTGCCAATGTTCATCACCCAACGCTAGGATGCTGGTGATTGGTTTAAGATCCCCTCACCCCAACCCCTCTCCCGTGCGCGGGCGCGGGGCTTTTTTTGCGTGGTTCTTGCATGAGTTGTCATGAAAACGCGGGCGAGGGGCGTTCATTCCGTGGTTCTGTCGCAATGTTTGGTGAACAATGGTCGGCTCCCCCTCGCCCGCGTTTAGTGGGAGAGGGGGTTGGGGGGGTGAGGGAATGAATGGTTAATAGCTCATCATGCTGCGTTACTTGCGAGCTGCCAACCAACGCAGTACGATAGCCAAAGAACCAAATTTTTGCGCAAGGAATGAGCATGACCAACATTCACTTTAGCCGCCTCACTGAACCAACTACCGCAATCGCTGAGGCGTTTACGCGTTGGGAAAATGACCAACAAATTAATTATCTCGCCCGCCTAAATCGCAATCAAGCAGATTTAAATGCCTTTAAGGAAGTAACGGTTGCGAGCTTAGCACAACGCATTCAAGATACAGCAATCTATCTAATTTATGCTGATCAGCGCTTAATTGGCGAAATGAGTTATCAAATTGATCCGCCGCTGCTTTTGCAGCACGAAGCAAATAGCGCTTGGATTGGGATTACGATTGGCGAGAGCCAAGCACGCGGCAAAGGTATTGGCAACCAAGCCCTCGACTATTTAGAGCAACAAATTGCTGCCCAAGGCCTCAAGCGCATTGAACTAGGCGTGTTCGAATTTAACCAGCCAGCGTTTGCACTCTACACAAAACGGGGCTACCGCGAAATTGGCCGCATCAACGAGTTTACCTACTGGCAAGAACGCATGTGGGCCGACATTCGCATGGAAAAACGCTTCTAGCATACGCCGACTACCCTCACACTCCGCTAAATCCTGCATCAGCTTCAATCTGCAATCGCCCAACAGCGCATGGATTGGCAAAATTCGTGGCCAAATTCCATGCGCTCAAGCAAAAATGGACATCCAGTGTCCGCAGCATCGTGTATACTAGATTTAAAACATCACAGCAAGCAATTACATCCTCTCACGTTATAGTGCGTTTCAGGAGGCAGCATGGATGATGAAGCAATTTTGAATGCAGAAGCGGAGGAAGCAGCCAGCGACGCAACACCCATCGACCCCAAATTCTTTGACCTTTTACTCGGCCCAGCCCCAAACGAGGAGGATTTATTCGAACGCTATCGTAAATATGTGATCAATGATGGCTTATTGCCCTACAAACAGGTTATTCAATATAGCCTGAGCGAAGGTGGCAAGGCAGGCGAATCGCTGTATAACCACGTTTTGAATGGCATCTTGGTGCTTCAGCATTTGCGCGGCCTGTTACAACTCAGCGACGAAGAAACCAAGGTTTTGTTTACCGCCTTCACAATCCACGACATCAATAAAGTTCAAGCAAGCGAGCAGTATCAGAGCTATTTAGAGCTAACCAAGCCCAATAATGTTGTGCACGAGATGAGCAACGTTAAACTTGATGAGTTTTTCGAGGGCTACGAAGCCTATCTCAACGATATTATTAGCCTGATGCAACGCCATTCAGGCCATACTTGGACTGGCGTGCAAGCCCTCAATTTGAACAATCAGCCGAAATTCAAATTGCCCATGGATCGGCTCGATAAACTTGTGTTGCTCATGCGGGCAGCAGATGGCATCGATTTGTCGCAAACCCTCGAAGAACAACGCCATAAAGATCAGTTTCTGCATTCGATCAACACATTTAGCAACCAACAATATACCTTTTGGCGGCATCGCGTGGCCGAACAGCGCGGCAGTTTTAGCAACATTATCCACAATGCAGTGGTCGAGGAAATTAACCAACGCTTCGGCCTCATCCCATTGCTCTATTATCCCGATGGCGTGGCCTATCTCCAACCAAAAGGTCACAAGCCAACCCTAGATTCGACGGTGCGTTCAGCGATTGCCGCCCGCGTGGCCGACACAATTAATGAAATGACCAGCGCAGGCTTTCGCGAGTTTATTCGTGCAATCAACATGGGCATCACCGTTGATCGCAAATGCTTAGAACTCAATCTGCCATTCGCCAAAATTCTGGCCGCGATTGATGCTATCATTCAACGCCGCATGGTTAAAGCAGATAAAATGCAAGCACTCAACGAAGCATCAATCAAACGCACCCGCGAGCTGCTTGCCAAACGCCAAGCCAAGGCAGCCAATCCAAGCGATCAGCAAGCAACCAAGCAGGCAATCGAAGCCATTTTAGAACGTGGCCCCGTGCCGCAAACCAATAGCCAGTTGCAGCTTGGCGAGCTAATTCGCAGCTACTACATTTTTCTCATCGAGCATTGCGAGCAGGCAATTCCCGATGCATGGCAGCATCTCTATCAATTACTCGATCTTCCAGCAGAGCGTTGGGCGGTCTACGATGGCTTTGATGCCCGCATGGATCGCGCCTATGCAATTGCCACCGAACTGCAACTAACCAGCGAACAGCTCTATACCAACATTGAAGCCGATGGCAGCAGGCTGATCGATAGCCAAACCACGAGCGACCCACGCTTAGCAACGATTGATGCCTATTTGCAACATGTGTTGGTGTTTGATGGGCAGGAGCGCAGCGCCGCTGATTTTGCTGGCAGCCTGCCCAATTATGTGCGCCAAAATTACAAACAATGTGTCCAATGTAGCCTGCCAATGAAAACCGACAAATGGGGTTCGGCCAATGTGCGCTCCGACATCAAAATTCAAATGTTCTCAAATCGGCTGGTTGGCGGCCCAGGCGAGCCAGTTAAACACATTTGCGAGCTGTGCTTAATCCAATATTTGGTCGAAAAGCTCAACTATCGTGAGATCAGTGGCGAGCGTACCATCTATTTGCACATGTTTCCCTACTCGTTTTTGCCAGCGCCATTACTCGAAAGCTTACGCTCAACCTTTCAGCATTTGACTCGTGAAGATACGCTGACCGGAGCTGTGCGCTTGAACGATGTGAGCACAGCAATCTTGGCTATTGCCCAAAAGCGTGCGCCAACCCTGAATTTCACCATGCGCACCAAGGCCGATAAAGCCCAGCCTTATGGTTTGTATAGCCCGCGCTATAGCAAAACACTTGGCGGTTTAATCACCTTGCCGCTCAATCCTGCAGGCGAAACCGATACAGAGCGCTTTCTCTTTGCCTTGCAACACGCCTTGTTATTGCAGCATCATTTTGGCTGCAAGGTTTTGCTCAGCGCTGCCGCCGTGCCACCACTTAGCAAAGAAGCCTTTGGCGATGTGTATGTTGATTTGACTCCGCTGCATGCCCGTGGCTTCGTGCGCCAAAACGATTACGAATATTTCGCCCAAAAATCCAAAGACCCAGGCAGTTTAAGCAAACTCTGGCAACAACTTGAATGGTTGTATCAAATTCGTGAGGTTGTGGCGCTGGCCAATGCCGATCCGGTTGTCGATTTTATTGGGGCAATGGCCGATCATCCGCTGCGCATTTTTTACTTGGCCGAAAAATATGCCGAAGCCAAAGCTGGCCATCAGGCCTCAGTTTGGTTGATCCGCACGCTGTTCCAACCAGTCCGAGCTTTAGCCCTTAGTATGGAGGATCGCTTGATGAAAGATCTTGACATAGCACTCAATCGGCTAGCCGAAATTGCCCGCCAAGGCAATTTACGCGGCTCCTCGTGGAAAAAAAGTTCAATGCTCACAGCCTTGGATGAAGTGCTGCGCAAAATTAATCTGCAAAGCGAAGAGTTAAATCCTGCGGTGCTTCAAGCAGCAGCCATTGAAGATATGTATCAGCACATTCAACGCACCCGCACGTTGAGCGGCTTTAAGAGTGGCAAGAAGCTACTCGCCGCCTGCGAAGCTTTTGTCCAAATATTTTTCAGCGATATTTATTATGGCGTGTATGCAGGCAAACCTGCGCGCTTGCTCAACCACGAAAAAGTTTTGCGCTCAGCCTATCACTTTTATCTGCAACAACATTTCCGCGCCAAACCACTCAGCGCCGAAGAAGCCCAAGCAGAAGGTCTCAACGATAGCAACGAAACTGAATAATTGTTTTTGCATTGATTAAGGAGCATCAAGAATGAGCATTTTGAACAACTACCAAAACCACCTGATCGACCAGTACAATCCCTATCCGCATGGCCGTTTTGTTAGCATCTTTATTCTGCGCCACGTCGAATCTGAGGCCATGTTTCGCACCGAAGGCAGCGGCGAGCCACTTAACCGCGAATTTGTTTTTGCTGGTAAGGAGGGCGGCGATAACCAATTAATTCAACGGGTTGTCATCAGCAAGCGCAAACAAGTTGCTGTCGAGCGGCGCATGGGCCGCGAATTGCTGCGCGAATATCAGCTTTTGCACACCACGCCCAAGGCCAATGCGATCTGCTCGCTCAACACCAACAACCCTTGCGAACGCTGTATCGATTGTATGGTCTATGGCTATGCTGCTGGTGGCGGCGGAGCGCAACGCTCACGGGTCATCACCGACGATGCCTTCAGTTTGCACCCTGCTGCAACGATTATTGGCACGCGCCAATTCAATGCCTTGTTCGATAACAGCACCATGCGCAACCCCGAAACTGGCGATGCCTCGACTAGTATTGGCACCGATGAATATGTCAAGCCCGAAAGTGTCTTTCTCGATATTGAAACCCTCAAGGATGTCAGCGCCGATGAATTACGCTATATCGTTGGCAATATTCTGCGCTCAAGCCGCTATGGCGCAATCTCCTCGCGCATTGGCAAAACCCGCAATCACGTTGTTGGCATGGCCTGGAGCAATTGCGAATTGTTCTCTAACCTTGAGTGGGTGCAACATACCTACGATTTATTGCGCGGCGACGAGTATGAACCGTCGTTTCCACTCCACACCAGCACGATTAACAACGCCGCCCAACAAGCCATGCAAGCGCTGCGACAACGAGTCATTGGCCAAGTTACCTGGTTGAGCGAAGCAGAACGTGAAAGTTTGGTTGCCGAATTGGGCCAAATCTATGCCGACCCTGAACAGCTCAAAACCATGCTCTCGCGGCTGGCAGCCAGTTATCCTGCTACTCAGAAAAAAGGGAAATAACCATGGTACAGATTTATCGCTGTCGGCTGGTGTTGCAAGAGCCAACCTTTTTTAGCAGCCGTGAAATTAGCAATTTGTATCAAACTGAGGCCTTTATTGGGCATATCGCCTTGGCCTATGCCTTGGGCTTAGCACCCAGCCGCTACTACAACGATGGCAAAACCATCTACTATCAACAAGATTTGGCAGCGTTAAATCAGGCAGGTGTCTATTTGACACCTGCCACGATTACCGATGCAGCCAAATTTAGCCTTGGTCAATTCAATGCCCAAGCAGAAAGCTATTGGTTTGCCATGGGCAATAACGCCATCATTACCGCGCCCGAAGGCACATGGGCCGAACGCAATGGCAGCTCGTGGTATATCCACGATGGCGTGAGCACACCAAAAAAAGTACGGGTCGAGAATCGCCCGCAATTTGGCCGCATTCGAGCACTGGCCATTGGCACAAGCGCCGAGTTTTATGCCATCAGTCAAAGCGATCTGCGCCTGCCCAGCTATTTGCGGCTTGGCAAATGGATGAGTAAGGCTTTTCTGCAAAGCCAGCCTGTCACGATTCGCGCAGAAAGCGCTGGCGGAAGCATCCCATTTTTGCTGGCAGGAGCCGATCTCAACCCAGCATGTCGCTTATTGGCCTTTGATGTGTTGCATGTGCCGCCAACGCCATTAATTCGCAATAGCCATGTGCAAGGCCCATGCTATGAACTTGATGATGGCAAGTTGCTGCCCAAAGGTATGGCCTTTAATCTGGAGGCCTTCAAATGATCACGATTCAATTAACCGGGCATGCAGAAAAATTGGCTCCAGCAGCGGCTATTCCAGCCTATCGCGGCGCTACACCATTGCTTTATCATCAAGTGCGCACTTACCAAGCGCTTGAACAAACGCCATTGGTGATGAATACCTATGCGACTGGCACTGGCAAAACCAACGCTGCACTGTTGCGCTTGCTGCACCCAGCCCAACAAGGCCACAATACCTTGATTATTGCGCCAACTAATGCCCTGATTGAGCAGCATTGCGCCGATGCTCAGGCCTTTATCGATGCCAACAACATTCCAATGCGTGCAGTTCCGATTAATGCTGCGACAATCCGCGCGATCAGCAGCGAAACCAGGCGCGGCGAAATTTTGCAGCGCCTCATCGCCAACCCCTTGACGTTCAATCAAGAACTTGGGCTACCAGATGATGCTGAAAAACTGCCATTCGTGGCAGTCGCCAACCCCGATATTTTCTACTTGGCGCTCTATTTTCGCTATGGCCGCTTGGATCAGCGCAATGTCTGGGAGAAATTTATTCGCCAATTTCGCTATATTGTGATCGATGAATTTCACTATTACGATACCAAGCAATTTAGCAACTTCTTGTTTTTCTTCAAGCTCTGGCACGAATGGGGCTATTTTGCTGCTGGCTATAAAATTTGCTTGCTCTCAGCCACACCACGCAATGCAGTCTATCGCTATCTAAATCAACTATTTGGGGCTGATGGCTGGCAACGCGTTGGCCCCGATAACGAGCCAGCAAGCAGCGCCGATTTGCCGACAACGCCAACCTTGACACCGCTAACCTTGCAGATTCACAATGCCAATCTTGAAGAATGGCTGCAAACTCAAAGCCAGGTTATTGACGATTGGCAGGCAAATGCGCTCGATAGCGTGATTATTAGCAGCAGTCTTGGCAAAATCAACCGCATATATGCTAGCTTACGCCAGCTGAAGCCAGTTCGCATCACTGGGCCAGAGCCGCCCGAGCATCGGCGCTTGGTGCGGCCCATTATTCTGGCTACGCCCACGGTCGATATTGGCTACAACTTTGGGCGGCCAGGCAAAACGCGCCAAAGCATCGATCGCTTAATCTGCGATGCGAAATTTGGCGATGAACTAACCCAGCGGATTGGCCGCGCAGGCCGCGTATTAGGTCGCGCCGAAACAACCATCCCAAGCGAAGCCCATGTTTTTGTCAGCGAAGAAGCGTTTGCAGCGCTCAAACCTTGGGATCAACAGACCCTCAATCGCGCCGAATGGGCCACGCTTATTCAGCAGCTTGAACAACTACCAGCTAAACATCAACTCGAAGGCTATATCAACCAATATGCCTTGCTCGAAAGTTTTTATCCTTTGCTCAAAGTACAGCAACTAACGCCCAAAGACGATCCTGATCAAGAGGCCTTGTTTGAGGCAATGCGGGAGATTTTTGCCCCCACCAGTAAACGCACGTTCAAGAGTTTTCGCCATGTATATCAGCTGTATGAGGAGCGCGAACAATGGCTCAAGCTCACCGCTAGCGCCAAGTGGGCCGATCGTAATGCAGTTGCCAAGCATTATGCCAAATACCTTAATTGGCTTGCGTCAACAAAATCTATCCAACAAGAAGTTTCGCCGCAGCAAGTGCGCCCCATTCTTGATTCGCGCTTGATTGGCCATGAAAAGCCGCAAACCGAGCTGATCGATTTTATCGAATCGCAGGTAGCAATTACCAAGGCGCTGTTTAATTTTCGCGAGGCGTGGCAAGGCCCAAAAGCAGCAATTTACGATCCGAAACAGTTGCTTTCCAGCCAAACCCTCAACTATTTTGATCTCTTTCACGTTTTTTGTAATTATGAGGTGACGATCTATCGCTCAAAAGCTCACTTTGAGCAGGATGCTGGCCCCAGTGAAACGGCAGCTGTCTATCTGCAAATTATGCAGCATCGACCGACCCAGCTTGGTTTAGCCTTCGACTATCCTAACCTTGATCAGCTTGAGCAAAAAATCTTTGAAGAACGCTATTGCAACGCGATTGTTGGCCTCAAGGGCCTAGGATTAAGTGCGTTTGAATATGCGACTCGGCTGGTTGTACCCACGCCATCAGCCATTTATAACGCGGTTCAAACCAACTCAATTCCCTGTTTGATTGTTGATCAAACCAGCGTGAGTGCCTTGATTCGGGTCTTGCAGGCTGGCCCGATCTTTCGCCGACGCTTAAACGTTGATTTTAATGGAATGTTCGAAGAATACAGCATGGTAACCGGAACTGCGGCTTTTCATGTTATCCCCGAACTCAAACGCCACTTTCTAATGCGCCAAAAACGAGTCAACGATCAGCCAATTTTGTTGTAAGAGGAGCCACAATGCTTGCCCAACCAGAATTAATTGCCTGTGTGCTTGAATTAACTGCTGCTCATGGCACGCAGCTTGAGCGAACCCAAGGCCATCGGGCGCATGCGCTGTTTTTAGAGTTGATCAAAGCGAGCGATCCTGCGTTATCGGAACAATTGCATGCAGCCAGTCAAACCAAGCCCTGGACAGTTACGCCGCTGCCTCAGCAGGCTCGCCGTTTACACAATGGCGAAAGCTATCCACTGCGGGTTGCGTTTCTGCAAGCAAATTTATATTGGCCCTTTGCTCAGAGCTTTTTGCAGCGGCCACAGCAACAATTACGCTTGGGCAGCAGCAACTTCAAGCTGCACGCGATTCATACCACCAGCCAGGATAGCGCTTGGGCCGGCACCAGCACGTGGCAAACCTTGGTTGACCAAGCCCAAGCCAGCGATGAAGTTACGCTGTGGTTTGCCACGCCAACCTGCTTCAAATTGGGCCGTGATAGGACAGGCAAACAGCGCATTGGCGTGCTTCCCGATGGCCAAAGCGTCTTTCAATCGTTGCTACGGCGTTGGAACGCCTTTGCCCCAACGCCATTGGCAAGCTGCGAGCAATTAGAACAATTTGATATTCAGATTAAACGCTATCAATTACACACCGATATGCTACATGCCCAAAATAAACAACTCGGCTTCCTCGGCAAGGTCTGCTACAAACTGGCAGGCGATCTGCACGAACGGCGAATTTTGACAACCCTTGCCGATGCAGCCATGTACCTTGGCGTTGGCGCTAAAACAACCCAAGGTATGGGCTTGGTCCAACGGCTCAAAACCAAACAGCAGGAGCAAGAATGAATGCCTTTGAGCCAGATTATGTGCCAATTGCCATGCTCAATGCCTTAGCCTATTGCCCACGCCGCTTTGGCTACGAATATTTGCAAGCAGAAATGCTGATTAATGAATTTGTCGCTGATGGCCAAATTCTGCACAGCAGCGTTGATGCTGGTGGCCGCACCTGGATTGCAGGCGAGGTGCAGGAACGCTCGGTCTATGTGTGCAGTCAACGCTGGCGCATCACGGGCATTGTCGATTTATTGGCGAACGATCAGGGCGAATTATGCCCAGTTGAATACAAACGTGGCAAACTTGGCCGTTGGCGCAATGATCATGTGCAACTTTGTGCCCAAGCCCTGTGTTTAGAAGAAATGTTTGCCTGCACAATCAACCAAGGCTTTATTTTTTCGTGGGCCAATCGGCGGCGCGAACGGGTGGAGTTTGACCCTGAGCTGCGCCAGCAAACAATCGCCGTGATCGAGCAAGCGCATACATTATGTCAAAACAACCAACTGCCAGCGCCAACCAGCCAAAAAGCCAAATGCCGTGATTGCAGCCTGCAACCATTATGTTTACCTGATGAAGTTCGCCATTTAACGACCAATCCAAACCCGCTGAGCGAGGCAAACGATTAAAGGAGTGGCCCATGCAAACACTCTATCTTTCGGAGCAATATAGTATTGTCAAACGTGAAGGCGAGGCCTTGCGGGTTGAAATTCCCGAAGATCAAACGCTCGGTCGCCAGCGCCAAGTTGTGCGCATTCCATTAAATGTGATTGATCGGGTTGTAGTGCAAGGCGAAATAACCCTGACTGCTTCAGCGCTTACCAGCCTCCTTGAACGGCGAATTTGCACCCATTTTTTGAGCTATACAGGGCGCTCGCAGGGTGCGCTCACGCCTGATCCGACCCGCAATGCCACATTGCGGTTAGCGCAGTATGCAGCCCATACCGACATCAGCCAACGCTTTAGCCTGGCACGCGCCTTTATTGATGGCAAATTGCGCAATCTTCGCACCCAAATCTTGCGTTTTAATCGCTCCCAACGCGAGCCACGCCTCAGCCACGCAATTGAACACCTACGATCAGCCCATCGTGATTTACATGGCTTAGCGATCCCAGCAACCTACGATCCACTTGATCGCATGCATGGGCTTGGCCCAATTTTTGGCTGTGAAGGTCAAGGCAGTGCCGCCTATTGGGATTGTTGGAGCGTATTGCTTAACCAGCCATGGGAGTGGAATGGTCGTCGCCGTCGCCCGCCGCCTGATGCGGTCAATGCCCTGTTATCGTATGGCTATGTTATTCTGACCAGCCAAGTTTTGAGCCAATTGGCGATTGTGGGCTTTGACCCCTACATTGGCTTGCTGCATCAATCGAGTTTTGGCAAGCCCGCCTTGGCGCTCGATCTCATGGAAGAATTCCGCCCAGTGATTGTCGATTCAGTCGTGCTGAGTGTACTTAACACCAAAATTCTCAACAAACAACATTTTCAGCACGAGCCTGGCAGCGTTCAATTGAGCAAAGAAGGGCGTAAACTCTTTTTGACCAAGCTCGAAGAACGTTTCAGCAGCGAAATTCAACACCCAATTTTTGGCTATCGCGTCAGCTATCGGCGCTGTATCGAATTGCAGGCGCGTCTGCTGGCCAAAGCGCTGATGGGCGAAATTCAACACTATATTCCATTTCTCGTGAGGTAAACGATGGCTGATAGCACGCTCTACATCATTGCCTACGACATACCCAACGATCAGCGACGCAGCAAAATTCACAAATTGCTATGCGGCTATGGCTACTGGACCCAATATTCATTGTTTGAATGTTGGCTAACCAAACGCCATTTGGTAGAATTACGCGCGAAACTTAATCGAATCGTTGAGCCTGCGCTCGACACCGTTCGGCTTTATCGAGTTTGCGGGGCGTGTGTTGAGCAAGCGATTACGTTTGGCAGCCCACAGCCACGTGAAGCGATTACGATTATTCTTTAGCCAAAAATTGATCGAGCGGCGTAGTGCATGCAAGCCTCAGCCTGCGCTGCTCGATCAAACACCAAAAGATGCTATTGGCTTTCAGAAAGGCCTAGATGATATTCAAGTGTCAAGCATTTATGCAAACAACCTGCGTGCTCCCAGAGCAGCGAGCAGCAAACGTGCCTGCTGCTCGATCGAGCGTCATTTTGGTGTGGTATAATGCGGCCAGAATCGAGGGGCGGTTCAATAAATACCGAATCCCTGCAAGGGATTAAAACATGCTGCATAGTAAACGCATCTAAGATTGCTGTGGTTCAATAAATACCGAATCCCTGCAAGGGATTAAAACGTCAGTAGCTTAGTGGTAGAGCTGGTAGCTGTGTTCAATAAATACCGAATCCCTGCAAGGGATTAAAACTTACCCGCGCATCATACCTACTTATGGACGTGTTCAATAAATACCGAATCCCTGCAAGGGATTAAAACCGATAACGAAGGGAATGTGATTATTGCATGCCGGTTCAATAAATACCGAATCCCTGCAAGGGATTAAAACAATGTGGGATAACTAGAGGAAAATGGGCGGATGTTCAATAAATACCGAATCCCTGCAAGGGATTAAAACGGAAATGGCCGACGATGGCAGAATATCCACCAGTTCAATAAATACCGAATCCCTGCAAGGGATTAAAACTGGAGTGTGGAAAACGCCTCGCGCCTTTCACGCGTTCAATAAATACCGAATCCCTGCAAGGGATTAAAACATTGCCAAACGCAAGCAGATTTTGATCTGTAATCCCATGTTCAATAAATACCGAATCCCTGCAAGGGATTAAAACGCTCAGTTTTTGAATCAATGGCACGCTCAAGGTGTAGGTTCAATAAATACCGAATCCCTGCAAGGGATTAAAACCCGTCTATTGGATAGTACCTATAAATCAAATTGAGGTTCAATAAATACCGAATCCCTGCAAGGGATTAAAACTATTTTGGAATTGGAATCCAGAGCGGAAGCATAAATGTTCAATAAATACCGAATCCCTGCAAGGGATTAAAACTTGATCGTGAGCGTGAGGCCTGCTTGGCTCGGCTTGTTCAATAAATACCGAATCCCTGCAAGGGATTAAAACATTAAGTCTAAGTGCCGCGTAATCAAGGCTTGGTCAGTTCAATAAATACCGAATCCCTGCAAGGGATTAAAACCTTTTGGCCATGGTAACGCTGAAACAACGGGACTAGTTCAATAAATACCGAATCCCTGCAAGGGATTAAAACATTCCTATGGCTAGGGATAGATGGAGCAGCCTAAGTTCAATAAATACCGAATCCCTGCAAGGGATTAAAACGTCAATATCTCTGTATTCCATGGCCCCTCTTGGCGTTCAATAAATACCGAATCCCTGCAAGGGATTAAAACCAATCGTAATCAAACACCTCCCACGTCACTTTATGTTCAATAAATACCGAATCCCTGCAAGGGATTAAAACTCCACAAGTCACGCGCCCAGCCAACCGCTGGCACGGGTTCAATAAATACCGAATCCCTGCAAGGGATTAAAACGGAGATGAGACACAAATCCCCGAGCCACTGACGACATGTTCAATAAATACCGAATCCCTGCAAGGGATTAAAACATGACCACTTGGCCATTGACCTCGAACACCAGCACTGTTCAATAAATACCGAATCCCTGCAAGGGATTAAAACCTGACGAAGGCGCAGAAATGGCCGGACTTAGGCCAGTTCAATAAATACCGAATCCCTGCAAGGGATTAAAACATGCGCTCTGGCTTCCACCATGGCCAACTCATGGGGTTCAATAAATACCGAATCCCTGCAAGGGATTAAAACATTAATCAACCGAAGGGCTGGCACGCCGTTCATGTTCAATAAATACCGAATCCCTGCAAGGGATTAAAACTGATGTGAATCGCCATACCTGGACGGTACAGCTTCGGTTCAATAAATACCGAATCCCTGCAAGGGATTAAAACTGGTGGCTGGCAGTGGCTTGCAACTCACAGGCAGTTCAATAAATACCGAATCCCTGCAAGGGATTAAAACTCCTCAAAACGATAGTACCGTCTACTGTATCATGGGTTCAATAAATACCGAATCCCTGCAAGGGATTAAAACGGCAGTATGCGACGGTGCGCGAATCACGAGAGTTGGTTCAATAAATACCGAATCCCTGCAAGGGATTAAAACTGCGCCTTGATAGACCTTCTCACAGTAGAAGCGGTTCAATAAATACCGAATCCCTGCAAGGGATTAAAACCTTGTCGCTACGCTATCGCAACATTCCATGGCGCATGTTCAATAAATACCGAATCCCTGCAAGGGATTAAAACCCACCACAAAAATCCACACGCAAGGCATGTAAAGTTCAATAAATACCGAATCCCTGCAAGGGATTAAAACGATTGCCTTTGGGACACATCCGCTGGCACTCTGTTCAATAAATACCGAATCCCTGCAAGGGATTAAAACTTGGTTTGGGGATAGGTTGCGACGACCCGACCGAGGTTCAATAAATACCGAATCCCTGCAAGGGATTAAAACTTGTCGCATAGCGGGCATGTTTTCCACAGGTATTGTTCAATAAATACCGAATCCCTGCAAGGGATTAAAACTTCCGGTAAATCACTCAGTATTGTCATGCTGGCTGTTCAATAAATACCGAATCCCTGCAAGGGATTAAAACTCGTACATATCGCGCCATTTATCGCCATCAAGCTGTTCAATAAATACCGAATCCCTGCAAGGGATTAAAACCTTTAGCCTTGGCCACCGGCGCGCCGGAAGCGCTTATGTTCAATAAATACCGAATCCCTGCAAGGGATTAAAACCTCCATTGTCGTTGGCCGCCCGTCGGGCCAGCCTGGGTTCAATAAATACCGAATCCCTGCAAGGGATTAAAACTCGACGATAACGAAGCATACGAGCTGGCCCAAGAAGGTTCAATAAATACCGAATCCCTGCAAGGGATTAAAACGGAATATGATCGCGCCGGCGGTCAACACTGCCAAAACGTTCAATAAATACCGAATCCCTGCAAGGGATTAAAACGGGAAAAGTTTAGCTACCTGCGAAAGTCGCATGAAGGTTCAATAAATACCGAATCCCTGCAAGGGATTAAAACCAGCGGTTGCCATTCGTTCGATTCGTGGCTTGGGGTTCAATAAATACCGAATCCCTGCAAGGGATTAAAACATTGGGATAGGCACGATCAGGCTTATCGTTATGGCGTTCAATAAATACCGAATCCCTGCAAGGGATTAAAACCGCTCGTATTTGGTGTGCTCACAATTAAGTTGTAGTTCAATAAATACCGAATCCCTGCAAGGGATTAAAACCAAGATCTGCTTTATTTTTACCTTGCTTAATTTTGTTCAATAAATACCGAATCCCTTGCAGGGATTAAAACGATTTTATTTATTGAATGGAGTTAGATATGGCACGCTGTTCAATAAATACCGAATCCCTGCAAGGGATTAAAACGAGCTAGCGATCCTGCCGAATTTATCGGCAAGTAGGTTCAATAAATACCGAATCCCTGCAAGGGATTAAAACGTGCTACGAACTGATGCGTCAACACACAATCATCTGTGTTCAATAAATACCGAATCCCTGCAAGGGATTAAAACTCGCGTTATCGTCCTATCGTCGTTTAAGGTACGTTAGTTCAATAAATACCGAATCCCTGCAAGGGATTAAAACGCCAAATACGTCCACGTAGCCTTGCATCTGGTCAAGTTGTTCAATAAATACCGAATCCCTGCAAGGGATTAAAACAGCCCGTAAACCACCCAGGCAACAAAGCCAACGTTCAATAAATACCGAATCCCTGCAAGGGATTAAAACGTGCGGCTCGGCTGCTATCAGGCGTAGCTTTTGGTTCAATAAATACCGAATCCCTGCAAGGGATTAAAACCCTATCAACTGTTCAATCAACAATCGGATCGCCTGACGTTCAATAAATACCGAATCCCTGCAAGGGATTAAAACCGAAGGATTTTGCGGAACGCGGGCATGATCGCCTTGGTTCAATAAATACCGAATCCCTGCAAGGGATTAAAACGCACCAGTAAAACCATGCACCTGTGAAGCTGGGAGGTTCAATAAATACCGAATCCCTGCAAGGGATTAAAACTTTGCGCTTGGGAAAGTCTTGGACGATCTTCTGAATGTTCAATAAATACCGAATCCCTGCAAGGGATTAAAACATCTTGCGTCCGCCAATGGCAGCGGCCATGAGGTTCAATAAATACCGAATCCCTGCAAGGGATTAAAACGCTTCGAGATTGGGGGACATGGGCAGCGCTCCTGGTTCAATAAATACCGAATCCCTGCAAGGGATTAAAACTTCGCTCAGCAATTCGGCGCATTCCTCGTAGCGGTCGTTCAATAAATACCGAATCCCTGCAAGGGATTAAAACATTTCGATCATCAGCAAGTGACCCATCAGGGGGTTCAATAAATACCGAATCCCTGCAAGGGATTAAAACTGGACACTGGGATAGCTGGTGTCGTGACATCCAGTTCAATAAATACCGAATCCCTGCAAGGGATTAAAACTCAGCATGTCAACTTTCGTCTTATTCCGTCTTGGCGTTCAATAAATACCGAATCCCTGCAAGGGATTAAAACGCTCATCAAAGCTCCCCAAGGTGCGAAAGCCAAAGTTCAATAAATACCGAATCCCTGCAAGGGATTAAAACAGATGCTCAATGGACACTCCACGCGAGAATTTATGTTCAATAAATACCGAATCCCTGCAAGGGATTAAAACATATTGACCACGCCGCTGCCCAATGGATTGCCCATCAGGTTCAATAAATACCGAATCCCTGCAAGGGATTAAAACTATTCGCAACTGGCAGCCACAGGAGGATTGGGCATGAGTTCAATAAATACCGAATCCCTGCAAGGGATTAAAACAAGCGCAGAATATCGAGATTGTGCCGCCGAATCTTGTTCAATAAATACCGAATCCCTGCAAGGGATTAAAACAAGATGCCTTGTATGGCAATGCAAAAAGCAGCATCGTTCAATAAATACCGAATCCCTGCAAGGGATTAAAACATGAAAGAGATTCTTGACCAAGCGCCAGAGCGCTGCGTTCAATAAATACCGAATCCCTGCAAGGGATTAAAACTATTCGCCGCGCTCATCAACCACAAACGCAACGGGTGTTCAATAAATACCGAATCCCTGCAAGGGATTAAAACCCTTCTCGAAGGCAGCAACCGCAACCTCGCGTAGTTCAATAAATACCGAATCCCTGCAAGGGATTAAAACATGCCAGCGTGAAGCGCGATATAGTCGCCGATCTGGTTCAATAAATACCGAATCCCTGCAAGGGATTAAAACGGCTTCTCACCGCAACTCGATTGCGCAAGGAATTAGTTCAATAAATACCGAATCCCTGCAAGGGATTAAAACTAGTTTGGTAGCAAAGGCTGGTCGGCAAGTCGCTGGCGTTGTTCAATAAATACCGAATCCCTGCAAGGGATTAAAACGGTCGTTCATAAAATCGTTGTGGCCGCTCGTGGTTCAATAAATACCGAATCCCTGCAAGGGATTAAAACTTTTCTCTATCCCTGCACCGTTGGTCGATATTCGGGTTCAATAAATACCGAATCCCTGCAAGGGATTAAAACGAAGCGGCTAAGAAAGCTGCTGCTGATGCCGAGCGGTTCAATAAATACCGAATCCCTGCAAGGGATTAAAACGTGAATTGCACGCCTTCGGCGGTTTGAAGCCCTGGTTCAATAAATACCGAATCCCTGCAAGGGATTAAAACTTGTACTTGGGCGAATGGGGCAGCATCAGCCGCAACTTGGTTCAATAAATACCGAATCCCTGCAAGGGATTAAAACTGGCCGATGCTGACGCTGCCGAGCTGGATCGGTTGAGTTCAATAAATACCGAATCCCTGCAAGGGATTAAAACAACGTTGCCCAAACCGAACTGGAATTGGGCAGCCCGTTCAATAAATACCGAATCCCTGCAAGGGATTAAAACCTTTGAATAAGTGGCTCGGCCAACGTTTTGAAATCCGTTCAATAAATACCGAATCCCTGCAAGGGATTAAAACTGTTGTATTGTGGATGAACGCCCATTCTGGAGCACGTTCAATAAATACCGAATCCCTGCAAGGGATTAAAACGTGGTTGAAGATCGGGCTGCCCCCGTTGTGGCGGAGGTTCAATAAATACCGAATCCCTGCAAGGGATTAAAACTGGCATGAGATATTTCGATAACGACGATTGGCAACCGTTCAATAAATACCGAATCCCTGCAAGGGATTAAAACATTTCTGGTGATTTACGATCAATCCCATAGACACGTTCAATAAATACCGAATCCCTGCAAGGGATTAAAACCTGATTTATGTTGGCAGCGGCGGCGGCATTCCAAAGTTCAATAAATACCGAATCCCTGCAAGGGATTAAAACTTACCCGCTGGCATCCTTACTGCATGACATCGATTGCTACTTGGAACTAAAAAGCTGACTCCATCAACGCTATCCGCTATGATATGGATGCTTAAACCTTAATCCTAGCAGGAGTTCGCGATGGAATCAGCCCCTTTATTATACGCCGATTCGCCAACAGCCCAGTGTATTAGTCCATGGATTCGGCTGCATCTTCCCACCCTGCATCCCGTCGTCCAGCATCGCCTCATCCAGCTCACCACGGGCTTGATGGAAACCGTTGATGTGCGCGTTGAGCAGCTTCCCTCTGTGCTACCATAGGTGAGACAGATCTGGTGTATCAATCTTAAGTCGAGGGCCGCAAGGAGTTCCCATGGCCAGCAAAAAACCAACGCCCGACCAATCGACCCATGACCCTGAAGTTC
>NZ_PUBZ01000095.1 GCF_003205875.1 Herpetosiphon llansteffanensis | reverse complement strand
GGGGTGAGGGGATCTTCACAACCGACCCTTGAAAGAGAGGGGGCTGGGGGTGAGGGAGCAACAGAACTTAATAAAAACAGCGCTAGTGCTGGTTGCACTAGCGCTGTTTCAAACCTCGGTTAGCTTATGGGAGATATTTCAGCGGATTAACTGCCGTACCATCAATTTTGATTGTGAAGTGCAAGTGCACACCAGTTGAATAGCCGCCGCCAGCCCGATCATAGGTGCTGCCCATATAGCCAATCAACTGTCCGGCCTCGACTTCTTGGCCTTCGGAAACCACCGGATTCGACATCATATGGCCGTATTCAGTGACCATACCGGAGCCGTGGCTAATTTTGACACAATAGCCATAGCCGCTACACCAGCCAGCTTCGATAACCGTACCACGGCGAGCTGCCGAGATTGGCGTGCCTTTGCGGTTGGCAATATCGACACCGTTGTGGAAGCGCCCAACGCTAAAGTTGCGATAGCCAAAGCCCGAGGTTAGGTCGCCATAGCTTGGCCAAACCCAGACTGGTGGTGGCGGTGGTGGCGGTGGAAAGTTATCGGTTTCTTCCAAAACCGACCAAACTTCAGCAGGAATGCTCACAACTTCGCGAGCAACCCAGGCAACCTCACCATCAGTTTGCAGAATTTTGACCCATTCTTCGTGCTTGCCGATAAGCTGTAAACGCTCACCAGCATTGACCTTGACGATTTTCTCGTAGGCAGTGCCTGGGCCTTCGCGCAAGTTGGTGCGGTCGGCCAACACGATGGCGGCTGCTTGCGATTTTTGATTGATCGAATCAATCGCGCCACGAACGGACACATTTTGCACGCCCGCCAACGATGCGCCTGGCACAAAAATCTCGCGGCCAGCAACCAAGGCTTGGCCTTGATCTAAGCCATTGGGCGGGAAGGTCATAATCACATCAGCGCCAACGCTGTAGCGATCGGCAATATCGGTAATCGTTTCGCCTTCGCTCACGGTGTGCGGAACGCCCGAAACCCGCGGAATGCGCAAGGTTTCGCCAATCGCAACTGGGCCAGTCAAATTATTGGCCGCAATTAACGATTCTGGGGTGATTGTATATTTGGTAGCAATATCGGCAATTGTTTCTTCGTTAGCAACCAAGTGGGTCGCAACAAAGGCAGGGCCACGCTCTGGCGCTGGTTTGATTAAGGCAGGGCCAACATCGACCACAACTTCATGCTCGCCACCGCCAACACTTTGGGGCTGGGTTGCAGAAATGGGAATAACGACGCGTTGGAAATTACCTGCTTCAACTTCATCGACCAACTGAGCTGCTGCTAAAACTTCGGGAATTGCGTGATCTGTCGAATCGGCAGCGGGATTGAGCGGAAAGCCTCGACCCCAAGCCACCACACAGGCAGCTAAGAGAATGACGCTATGCGCAACTAAGCGACGTTGAATTTGTAAGCGCTGACGCACCGATTGGGCGGCAACCTTGAACGAACGCCGTGCTGGTTTTGGATCGGGAATTGCTAATGGAGCACGTGTTGATGTGCCAGCGATTTGAGCTAGCGAAGATCGCGCGATCGAAGCTGCGCGTTGTTCTTGCTTGCGTCGTCGTTGGGCTGAGCGGCCACCTTGATTGAGTGACTCAATCCGGCCTGTATCAGATTTTTGGCGAAATGCGGTAGTGGTGTGGTTAGGAGCTGGTAGCAAAATAACTTCGGCGTTGTTTTGCGTATGGGCCCGTTGAACACGTCGCCGCGGAGTTCGCTTCTCTGTCATGGAAAGAAGACTCCTCGAATGGTACTTGGTTGCTGATAGCAATCAAGGCTATCTGCATACATGATGACATGAATGTGCGTTGCCAAGTCCACGCAGTTATGGCAAGCATAGCCTAAGCTTAATACTTTGTCAATTTTTATGCTGCTTGCTGGTCGCGAAGTTTAGTTTTAGCCCTTTGCTACGCCTTTAATCAACATTTGTAGTATTTGACAAATATGCTTGAAAATAATCTTTTTTCGCCAGCTTCTGGCCTAAAATTCAGGTTATGAATTATTGTTATGATTACGAATCCCCAACGATCCTTTTTCATCCCCCTCCTTCGTGGATTAATTCTTTAACGCAGAGGCGCAGAGAAATATGGCTATGGGCTGTAGGCTCTAGGCTAGTGGGAAATCAATCTGTGCCAATCTGTGCCAATATGTAGCTAAACCAGCCTTCGTGCTCTTCGTGCTCTTTGTGGATCAATCCATTAACGCAGCGGCGCAGAGAAATATGGCTATGGGCTAGAGGCTTTGGGCTATGGGAAATCAATCTGTGCCAATCTGTCTGTGGCTAAAAATATTCATTCGCGATTTCCTGATCCCTGACAGCTGATCTCCTAGCCCCTCGTTCGCCACCCTTCCGTCCCTCCGCCGGAGGGAAACGCCGGGGGTTTTCATCCCCCAGCACCCCCTAATAGTTCTTTGCTGGAATGTTGTTATGTTTCCTATTCCCCTACATTAATAGCTTCGTGCTCTTCGTGCTCTTCGTGGATCGAAATTTTAACGCAGAGGCACAGAGAAATATGGCTATGGGCTAGAGGCTTTGGGCTATAGGAACGCTAATCATACAAATCTGTGCCAATATGTGGCTAAAAATACTCATTCGTGCAATTCGTGTCTAAAATGTTCATGGCTGTTGGCTAGGGGCTTTGGTCTGGCACGAACCTAATCCTCATAATCTGTGGCATCTGTGGCTACACCAGCCTTCGTGCTCTTCGTGCTCTTCGTGGTTTCGTCTCTCTTCGCTCGCCTATGGTATGCTAGCGCTGTTTGATTAGTTAAAAAGGATTCAGTGTGTCGCAACGCTTAATTCATACGCTTGTGCTTTTGGGCTATCTGATTCTCGCAATCATCGCTACCTATCCGTTGATTGGCCATGTTGCAACCCATGTGCCTTCGGGCGCTGGCGATGCAGCTCAAGATTTATGGGAAAAACTCTGGAATCTTGACCATGTGTATCGCAGCCTGTTGGCGGGCCAATCGCCATTTTTTACCGACCAACTGTATACGCCCAATGGCGCTGCACTCTATTTTCACCCCTTGAGCATCACCAACGCGATTATTGCGCTGCCGATTATCGCTATTTGGGGCGTGATTCCAGCCTATAATTTTTTGGCGCTTGGCTCGTTTGTGCTCAGCGGCTATGCAGTCTATTTGCTCTGTCGCCAATGGCAATGTTCGTCGCGTAGCGCCTTTCTGGCTGGCATGATCTACAGTTTTTCTGCATTTCATTTTGGCCACCTAACCCTCAATCACCTTGAATTGTGGAATATGCAGTGGTTGCCGCTCTATTTCGTGGCCTACGAACGGGTGCGCCAACAACCATCATTCGGGCGGATTGCATGGGCAATTCTGGCCTTGCTAGCGGTGTTGTTTTCGAGCTTGTATATGGCGATGTATGCGTTGCTCTGGACATTGGTTTGGCTTGGATTTGATCTGGTGCAGCAACCACGCAGCCTCAAGCAGACGTGGCAACGTCTACGTGCGCCACTGATCATCGGCGGCGTAACTTTAGTGGTAATTCTGCCGTTGATGTTGATTCCAATGTTGCGACAGGCATCCAACAATCCGGTTTTAATTCGCAGCGTTGAGGAAGTGAGCAAGCGGTCAATCTCACCCTTGGCAATTTTCCAACGCGCAAGCTTATCGTATTTAGGCCTTGTTGGGCTGATGCTGGACGTTGTTGGCGTGGTATTGACCAAAAAACAAGGCTTGCGCTGGATTGTGCTTGGACTTGGGGCTTTTTGGCTGGCGCTCGGCCCACGCTATGGCTTGTATCAAATCTATAATCTCTTGCCAATTGCCCAATTTGGGCGCTACCCCGATCGCTTTATCGTTTTAACGTTAATAAGTAGTGCTGTGTTGGCGGCCATGGGCGTGGATGGGCTGCTGAAGCGTTGGCAACCACGTTGGCATGTGCTGGTAAGCGCCAGTTTGCTGCTCTTAATTGGCGTTGATAGTTGGCCAAGCCAGCGGCCATTACTGCAACCAACCCATCATCCGGTTTATGAGCAAATTGCCGCTGATTCCACGCCTGGCAGCGTGCTCGACATGCCGATTCGCCGCACTAACAGCGCGTGGTTTGCCATGTATTACCAAACAATCCATCAGCGCCCAATTATTGATGGCGTGTTGGCGCGGCCTGTGCCACGGATTCCAATTTTTGATATTCGGCTCGTTCGTGGCTTGGAAGAACCAGAGCTTAATTTGCCAAGCCACGATATTTTTCCGGTGCAGCAACCGCTGGCCGCAACCAGCTACTTTAATTTGCGCTACCTCGTGTATTACCGCAAATCGGATATGCCGAATCAGCAAGTGCCAACGGTAGAGCAAGTAGAAGCGCTCACCGGAGCCAAGGCCAGCGAAATTGCCAACGACCAAACGCTGGTGGCCTATCGGCTGGATTGGCAACCAAGCAGCGAGTCATTGCATACCTTGATGGAACTAGGCACTGGTTGGTATGATCTTGAGGGCAGCGAGAACGATTTACACCGCTGGATTAAAGATGCTGGGGCTGGCGCAACCTTGGGCCTGTATCCCACTCGCCCAATGCAGGCTCAGCTTCAGCTCAAATTGGTGGCATTTGATCATCCGCAGGCGGTCGATGTTTTGCTTGATGATCAATTGTTGGCTACATTAACGGTTGGCACAGCAGTTGAAAGCTTCACGCTGCCCATTGATTTAGCCCAAAAAAGCTATAAACTGCGTTTCAAGCCTCACGAAGCAGGCATTAACCCAAGCCTGCAACAGCCAGGTGCAGACCCACGCACCTTATCAATTAGTGTTTTTGAAGCAACAGTTCAGCCCTAAACAAGCAACAGCTGCTCAGTTATTAATTCGACTGAGCAGCTGTCACCAACATTTATTTCTTTTTGGCCCAAGCAATTGCACCTAAGGCTGCTGCCGCGCCAAGCGTCCAACCAACCCATTGGCGTGATGGCTGGCGATCTTTGAGCACAGTTTGGGCAGTGTTGTAGCCAGAAGCAGCAAATACGCCGCCGCCAGGATGGGTGCTCGCGCCAGTCAGATACAAGCCCTTGATCCCAGCCACGCGATACTCGGAAAGCTCAGGCAGCGGGCGGAAGGCAAACATCTGATCAAACGACATTTCAACATGCATCACATTGCCGCGCAACATGCCAAAGGTTCGCTCCAAGGTTAATGGAGTTTGCACATAACGATTGCTAATTTTGCCACGCATATTTGGCGCATAGCGATAGACTACTTCTAAAAGTTTGTCGGCCTCGCGATCGGCAATGCTATCCCAATCTTCGCCATTACTTAATTCATAGGGGTGATATTGGCCCCACAAAAACAACGTATGCTTGCCCTTGGGCGCAACATCGGGATCGATTGCGCTGAATGTCATGGCAATCACCGCTGGATCGGTCGCTGGCACGCCACGATCATAATCGCTGACCGCGCGATTGAGATAATCGATCGATGGGCAGAGCAGTTGCAAACCATGATGCGATGGATGCGGGCGGCCACCAGAAGGCGCGGCCAAATAATCGGGTAATTCATCAGCAGCACAGCGCACAGCCATACCAAAGCCATTGCCAACCCGAATCCGTCCAACCCGCTCGGCTAGGCCATTTGGCAGTTGCTCGCGCTCAACCAACTTGAGCAAGGTGGTTTGCACATGGGCATTCGAAATAACCATTGGCGCGCTGTAGATTTCGCCCGAGGTTAATTCAACCCCTTGCACCACCCCATGCTGCACAATAATTCGCTCAACTGGAGCATCGAGCAGCAACGTGCCACCATCACTCTTGAAGCGTGCAGCCATGGCTTGGGTCAACATCCCAGAGCCACCACGCGGATGTTTCGCGCCGCTTTCGTGCAGCATCGAATGCCAGCCAGCAAAATCGCCAGTGCCAATTTCGTGCGGCGGCGGGCCAGATTGCGCCGCTAACCAGCCCATTGCAGCGCGCATGGCTTCGCTTTCAAAGGTTTCATTGATCAAATAGCCATACGAGGTAAACAAACGCCGCAGAATATCCAGCGGATGCGTGCCTTTCTCGCCCTTGAATTGGCCAGTTAACATCTGGCGACCAAGGTTGGCAGGCGATGGCGATTTGAGAAATACATCAAATACGCCTTCGTTGAGCGGCCCCCACAGCGCCACAAATTGGCGATAGGCATGGGCATCTTTGGGCGAGATTTTTTCAATCGAAGCACAGGTTTTGTCTAAATCGCGCCAAAATTCAATTGCGCCTGAACCATCGGGCAATGGATACCAAGCAAATGGGTCCATATCAATATATTCGAGGCCAAATTTGTGTAGCTCAAGCTCGCGCACCACTGGCGTGAGGTGAATCATAATGTGGGCCGATGAGCCAACATCCATCTTATAGCCGCCAAACATGGTTTCGGTGCAAACCGCGCCGCCAACAATTGGTCGCCGTTCGATCACAAGGGTTTTGATTCCAGCTTTTTGCAAATAACAGGCACAGGTCAAGCCATTATGCCCACCGCCAACAACAATCGCATCAAATTGGGCCATGTTCATCATCGCTCCACACTATCGAGATTGCTTATGCCTACGCAAGAATCTGCGCTTTGGACGTATCATAGCGCTGCCGCAGCCAAGCCACAATCAAACCAAGCCCCAGCCATGGTAGCCAAATCCAGCGTAATTCCGAGAGCAACACATTCCAGCCGCGCTCGGAAAATAGCCGCGCCGCACTAATTGGAGCCACCGCAATTGGCCGCCACTCGAAAAAGACCCGCTGGCTGCTGAACGGCCACCACAGCGCAACCCCACTGCCTCCATTAGTCAGCATATCGTAAAGTGGATGGCTAAAGGTTGCCAGAAACAAGACCAGCGCCGCAACCCAGCGTTTGCAGCCCAAGCGCGGCGCGAAGATCGCCCCCAAACCTGCAATAATTGTTGCAAAGCCAATTGAATGGGTAAAACCGCGATGGCTCAACAACGTGCCACGCGGCATGTCCAGCCAAAAGCTAATCCCATCAAAATCGGGGCTAATCGCTGCAATCGAGGCGCAAACCAACAACGGGCGGCTGATTCGCTCGCGACCAAGCGCCAAACCAAGCACCAAGGCTGGCGCAACATGACTAAATATGGTTGGCATCAGCAGCTCCTCAAGCAAATGAGCCTCAAGGGATTGTTCCTTGAGGCTCAGTATAGCAATGATTTCGCCAACAAATAAGGGAATGGGAATAAAGTATGATCCCCTCACCCCAACCCCTCTCCCGTGACGCGGGCGAGGGGCTTTAACGCCGTGGTTCTCCCCCAATTCGTTCGTAAAAAGAGTCGGCTCCCCCTCGCCTGCGTTTTCGTGGGAGAGGGGGCTGGGGGGTGAGGGGCTTTAGGCATTGACTTCGTGGGCGTTGGCCAACAAAATGGCTTGCTGGCGATCGTGCTCAGCTTCCGCATAACGTTCGAGCGCTTCCAAAGCTACCGCACGATTTTCGTACAGCTCAGCCAAATCGGGCTGCAACTCAATTGCTGTGTTCAAATCGGCCAACGATGCCGCCAAATCGCCAAGCTCATAATACAGAATGGCGCGGTTGGCAACAATGCCTGAGTCGTTTGCTTTGAGTTTTAGGCTAGCGCTATAGTCGTCGATTGCGGCTTGGGTTTGGCCCAAGGCTTCGTAGCATTCGGCGCGATGGTTGAGCGCAACCACATTGTTAGGATCAATATCCAGTGCGCGGCTAAACGCGCCAACCGCTTGCTCAAACTCGTCTTGCAATTGATAGCATTGGGCAAGGTTCGTCCAAACTTCGGTGTAGGGTGGGCTAAGCTCAATCGATTGGCGATAATCGCGCTCAGCAGCTGCATAATCGCCAATTTGCAGATAAATATTGGCTCGCTCGTTGTAGTATTCGGCGTAGTTGGGGTCCATTTCAATCGTTAAGGTGTAATAGTGCAGCGCATTGGGATAATCTTTGAGCGAATCATAGACTTGGGCAATGTTATAGAGCAACACCGAGCGATGTAATTTATGTTCCTCGGTATCCAAGCCAGTTTCTAGCTGTTTGTAACATTCTTGGCAAATTTCAATCGCTTCCAAGGGCCGTTTTTGGAAGTGGCGAATTAATGCCAAGCCATTGCGATTAAATGATGATTGGAAGAGTTTTTCTTGGGCTGGAATATCTGCTTGCTTAATCGCTTCAATGCCCAAATTAAGGTAATGCTCTGCCTGATCGTAATCGCGGGGCACGGCAAAACGCCCATGAATCATCGCAATCAGGTAATACCAGCTAAATAAACGCGCTGGATTATCGGTGATGCTCACCGCAGTTTCGGCAATTGCCAAAGCTGGCTCGGCCTGTTTTAGGCCAATATAACAATTATAGAGCTTCAAATAGGCGCTGAGTCGAAAATCAACGCTGTTAGGAAAATCGCGCTCCATCGCAACTTGCAGCGGCTCGCCATAATACAGCGCATCTGCATACAAGCCGCGCGTCGAGCAGATCGAAAGCCCTTCGTGCATAAAGCCCAGTCGCTTGCGTGGCTCGTTGGCAGCGGTTGCCAGCTGAATCAATTGTGGCAAATGCAATTCAATTTCAATAGGATCAAAGGTGTGGTCGCGCTCTAATGCATCGAGCTGTTGCTTGGCTTCAACTGGATCTAAGTCAGCCACTGGTTGATCAGCTTGCCAATCGCCATTAATAACCTCAACATGCTCGGCCCAGCTTTGATAGTCGGCCAGTAACTCAGCGTTTGGCTCAACCAAAAATCCAATCGTCAAGCCAAAGCGTTGGTCGGCGCGGCGCAATAATTCTTTAAAAAACATCGTAACTAATGAGCCAGCCTGATCAAACTGATCGCAGACAATTACCCAAGCTTGGTCGGGCGCGTGTTGGCGAAACTCATGCAGCATATCGATCAAGCCTTGCACAATCCGAAAGGCGCGATCGGCTGCATAATTGCGGGTGCGCTCTTGAGGGTTGCTAATATCGGTCAGGCTTGGGTTGCGCACGGCGAGTTCGCGTTGTAATTGGGGCAGCACCAACGCCAATTCATAATCGTATTTGACCAATAGTTCGGGAGCTTGGGTTTTTATTTCGGGCAAGAGCGAGCTAACAAAGCTATTTAGCCCAGCCCAATGGCCCAAATTCGCCCGATTCATGCTCAGAAGCCATGTTCGCGCCGCAGATTGTTGAGCGAGCCATGCTTGGGCAGCTTCGGTTCGTTGCACGCCAGCATTGCCCACCCAGACGATTAATTGCTTGCTCTTAGATGTCATCGACGCTAACCTTTCTGCGGATCAAGCTCCAAAGCCAAAGGAAGATTCCAACGGCTTGGCTGATAAAGATCAAAATGGCGGCCAAAATCGAATCGAGCACTTGCAGGTTGTTGCTTGAACTACCAAACATACGTTCAAACAAAATGCTGGCGTAGCTCCATAAAATTGGCAGAGTTAAGAAGAACAACGAATAGAAAGCAAGCACCCGCCCGATCAGCCAGAAAAAGGCGTAGCGCTTGATAATTGTGCGCTCACGTTCGGGAATTGCCGCTTGGTTGTGTGGTTCTGCGCGGCCTAATACACGATTGAACTGATTAATCATGTAATTGGCGGTATCGCCCATGAGGTTTGAGCAACGCAACCAGGTTGAGAGGAAATAATAAATATCGGTGCGCACAAAGAAATACAGCTGAAACAGCAAATTCAGCAGGTAGCTCCACATAAATGCCCGCACCAAAACATAGCCAAAATCCGAAAGATTAATGATTTGGCGCTGGTGCATAAATGCCAGATAAATCATAATCGCGGCGCTGAGCAAATCGACCACCATGCCCGCCAGAATTGGCAAAAAGCGCAGATTGCGCTTAATCGACCAAATTCCCGACATATCGGTTTCGGCCACAATCACCCATAAGCGTCGCCCAATGCCAAAGCGCACATCAACGCCGCGCGATCGGGCGGCCACCGCATGGCCAAGCTCGTGAAAAAAGGTAATCACAAAGCCATGCAGCATGATGATTAAGGTAAAGAGCGCCATTTGTTCATCGACGACCATCGCCCGCCAGCCTGCCACAATCGATGGCTGGGTCAGCACAATCGCTGCCGCGCCACCAATTACAATCGCATACAAGGCCAAAGCGATTGGGCTGAACAACAGTTGGGCTAGCCGCACCGGAAAAAACGTGAAGTGAAAGCGCACAGTGCGCGGTTGATTGGGGTTGGTTGCCACAGCTTGCGCTGCATTGGTTGGCGCTTGTTGGCCAAAGCGCACCGTATCCGATTGGAGTGGCTGCACAAAGCCTTCGGATTCTAATTGTTCGAGGAGATCAACCAAATCGGGGATTTCGCCATAGCGTTCGGCGTAGAGGGCTTGCGCCTCGCCAATGGTTTTGCCATGCGCCAAATCATCGAGGATTTCAACCGCTTCTTTGGGCAGCATGATGAAGTTATTGGTATCGACGCGCCCAATTAATAACTCTTCTTCGCTCTCCTCTTGCCGAACAAATGGATACACATCAACATAGGCTGATGCTGTATACAAAGGATTCGTCGAGGCAGCAACCATACTTGTCATAGCGCCAGGCCCACCCTTCTAGTGTTGGGATTAACTAAAAACCTTCTCCTGCTCACTCACTCACAGGTTCAGTTTATGCACCAACGAGGATGGGACCACCGGGGCCAATTGGGTCGCAGGAGCCTGCGTAAAAGGCCGCCGTTGTTTTGAGGGTTTCGACTTTGCGAATCGTAATCTTTTTCATGGATACTCCTTACACACCGTCGATTCAAAAAAACCTATGGTTCGAGCACTGGGAATGGGCTGATGATGATTGGGCCACCACAGCCACCAGCATAGAACGCAGCGGTCGTTTTGAGCGTTTCAGCCTTGCGAATTGTGATCTTTTTCATTGGAAATCCCCCTTAGCAATACTATAGATTTGGGCGAATTGACTATGGTTGGGCGAAGATTGGGCCACAGCTGCCAGCATAGAAGGCAGCGGTCGTTTTCAGGGTTTCGGTTTTGCGAATCGTAATCTTTTTCATTGGAATACTCCTTTATAACAATTAATGAGTTTCAATAATTGACGCTATTGTTTATGGCAAGCGAACGCTGCCACAGCCGCCAGCATAGAAAGCAGCAGTGGTTTTCAGGGTTTCGGTTTTACGAATCGTGATCTTTTTCATAACACACTCCTAAAACTGCTAAGTTCATTGAGCTGAGAAGCTTATGGAAGCGGGCGAGGGCCGCCACAACCACCAGCATAGAAAGCAGCGGTGGTTTTCAGGGTTTCAACTTTGCGAATTGCAAGCTTTTTCATGACACACTCCTTAAGCAAACACACAATTCAAACGGCCAAACCTATGGGATTTGGCGTGGTGGGCCGCCTGGGCCGCCACAACCACCAGCATAGAAGGCAGCAGTGGTTTTCAGAGTTTCAACTTTGCGAATTGCAAGCTTTTTCATGACACACTCCTTAAGCAAACACACAATTCAAACGGCCAAACCTATGGGATTTGGCGTGGTGGGCCGCCGCAGCCACCAGCATAGAAGGCAGCGGTGGTTTTCAGGGTTTCAACTTTGCGAATTGCAAGCTTTTTCATGACACACTCCTAATAAACCCATTGCGTTAATGGGATGCTTTGGATCAATTCAAGCAGGAATCTGTGGGACTATTTGCAGCGGCAGAAAAGAGCGAGAACAGTGCAAATAGCAACAAGCAAAACCTATGGGATTAACACGCCACCACGGCCTGGAACAATTGGGCCACCACAGCCACCAGCATAGAACGCAGCGGTTGTTTTGACGGTTTCGGCCTTGCGAATCGTAATCTTTTTCATGACACACTCCTAATAAGCCCATTGCAATGATGGGATGTTACTGCTGCACAATAAAAATCTGAAGCACTATTTGCGGGGGGAAGGGTGGTGGTAGGCAAATAGCGTGAGGTTGGGAGTTATTTGCTTATGGGATCAGGATTCGGCCTGGGCCAATTGGCGATGCACCACAGCCACCAGCATAGAAGGCAGCGGTTGTTTTGACGGTTTCAGCTTTGCGAATGATGATTTTCTTCATGGGGTTGCTCCTTGTGAGATGATAGTTAAATGTGCGACGATCATCCTCAATTATTTTGAAGCAGTGGAGCAAGATGTGAGAGGAGTTGCTTCAAAATTGTCGTAGCTGCGAGGTTTAGGGAATCACAATAATTCCGCCACCGACTAAATCACACCCGCCAGCATAAAATGCCGCAGTGGTTTTCAAGGTTTCAGCTTTACGAATGGTGATCTTTTTCATGAAAATCCTTCATTGGAATGAAAATGATCGTATTTACTTTAGAGCATTAAGTTGGGTTTTGAAGCAAGGGCAGGAAGGAGAAGTGGTGTTGCTTCGATGAGGTTTTGAGTGTACCGACGTTTTTATGGCAGGATGATGATGACTGGGCCACCACAACCACCAGCATAGAAGGCAGCGGTCGTTTTCATGGTTTCGGTCTTGCGAATCGTCAGTTTCTTCATGGCTACTCCTTTAATAATCGGTGAATTAATTGTTAGTATACTTTTAATTATTAATAGTTGTCTAGCGAATAAGATGAGTAAATGATTAATAACCTTTTTCACAAATGTCACATTTCCAAATGTGCGCAACCTAGCCAATAACCAGCAGATCAGAGCCATTTTTCATAATAAATAATCGCAAGCTGATCGATCTGGCCACGGGCAATTTCACGATAGCCATGTTTCAGATAGAGCTTTTGGGCTGGCGCTTGCGGCACTGAGGTATCCAAATGTAGCCTAGTTAGGCCCAATTCGCGTGCGCGTACTTCAAGCGCAACCAACATTTGCTCGCCCAAGCCACGTCGCCAAAAATCGGGATGCACCCGCATGCGCTTGACCTCGGCCTCGCGCTCGCCAGTTGGCAACAAACCGCCCATCACAACCACCTGCCCAGCCAATTCGCCAACCAAAAATTCGCCGCCTTTCGCCAGATAATACTCTTCAACCGCTAAAACATCAGCATCACGCTGCCCATTGCCCAGATGCGCACCCATCAACTGCAAACCTAAATTGTGCAGTTCCCAGACTATTGCTGCATCGCTTGCTTGATACCGTCGGATGTGTAGCTCCATTCGATTGCTCCTTGATGAATAAAAAAACCTGCTGTTGGCTTTCTCTGGCAACAGCAGGCTCTTGAATTGTAATAGCGTGCGTTTTACTCTTGGAAGGTGGTTAAAAAGGTGCTTGGCGGCGATAAGCGCACCGATTGCTGCTCTTGCGAATGCGGCAAATGGGTAAAGGTGCCGTTATCGTACCAAAAAACCTGATTCGAGATCGAGCCAGGGCCGTTCAAGTACATGCCTTCGACCACAGGTAGCATGCTCGTCCAAGCTTCCAAGGCAATCGGTTCGTTAATTGGGTAGCACAACACCACATGGCGGTTGGGCACTGCAACCAACGTGCCAAAGCGACCCAAACATTGTGGGTAGTGCTCAAGCAACAAGCTTTGCGAGCCAATCAAGAAATCGTCGCCGGTAATTGCCAGCACATTGATCCCATCATCCAACTCGTGTTCGGTCAGGCGCAGCTCGCGACCACGCAAGTTTTCCAAGGCAATTGCAAACAATTCTTCGTTGCTCTTGCCCCAAGCAGCGGCCTCATCGCTGCTGACGCTGCGAATGGTGGTTGGTAAATCAAAGACCAACACCGAGCAAACATCCTGCAAATCCTCGCGATAAATCAGCTTTTCGCGCAATTCAGGCTCCAAGGCCCACAAGCGAATTGCCAACAAATCGCGAACACTTTCAAAATCGTCTATTTCATCTTGCAACAGCACTTCGTTTTCAAAACCCTTGTGCATTGCCTCAAAATGATCAGTAATAACTGCCAGCCATTGCGATTGGGGATGGGCATAGCATTTTTGCGCCAAAGAGCTAAGCCCAATGCGGGTGTCTTTGGTCCAACCAGCATAATCGGCTAGCACAACAAAGCCTTGGTTTTCGGGGCGAACCGGCAAACCGAGGTTTTTCAGATAACGCTGCACGATTTGGCGAAAATCTTGCCATTGCTGTGGACTAAAAAAATTGACCCATGCTGGAGGTGTTGGCAATTCGCGCTTACCAAACGTTTTTTCCCAGTTGCTCATGGTTCCCCCCTATAAACGCTGACACTGCGAACAACGCACAAGCACACCCAGCGCTTGGCTTGCCAGCAGGATGACCAAAGTATAGCCGAGCGTTGCTGTATTGATCAGGGCAAATAAACCGATTGTTGGTCGGTCTGAAGCCTGATATTTTAATAACCGCCATGCAGAAAGTTTGGTTCCCTCAAACCTAGGAATTGGAGCATAGGTCGCGAGGATTCCCTCAAAGCAGCGATTTAGTATCAGACGAGATCGCGGGTGCATTGCTGGCTTTCTGCTAACAACATCGTCATTCCAACGCTAACTTTTAACCTGTAGACGACAATACCTTCCACCTAGATACTATCGCATGCCCCTGTGTCATACAATGTCACCATTGTGAAAAAATGATGAGGCTTTATTAATTGTTGATCGCTTCGCAGGCGAGTGCAAGGGTTCGCGGCGAAAAACTCAATCAGCTAGCTACGTGGCTAGCTCGTAGCTAATGTGGATCAACTAGCCTGCTCTTCATGGTTATGAGCGATGTTTTTAACCACGAAGGACACGAAGAACACGAATGTTGGGTAAGGTGATTGCCTGAGATTTCTCCAAATTATCAGAGAGCCATGCAACCAGCTTTAGTGAAGCTTCGTGCAATTCGTGGAGCAATGTTTTAACGCCGAGGCTCAGAGAACCGAAGGATGAGGGATGAGGGATGAAGAGCATAGAACATAGAGCAGAGAGCAGAGAACATAATCCCAACAATCTGTGGCTAAAAAATTAATCTTCGTGTTCTTCGCGTTCTTCGCGGTTTCCGGCTCCCTGACCCCTCGCCCCTTCGTGTCCTTCGTGCGCTTCGTGGATCAATTTCTGAACCCTCGCTTACAGCCAGCGGCGGCGGCGAAAAAACCAGAGCATGCCCACGATAATCAGCAGCATAATTGCCCAAACCATGAGATAGCCATAGCGCCAATGCAATTCGGGCATCAGATCAAAGTTCATGCCATACAGCGAGGTAACGAGGGTTAAAGGCAAGAAAATGGTGCTGACGATTGTGAGCGCCTTCATAATTTCGTTCATTTTGTTCGAGGAAACCGAGAGATAGGTATCCAAGGTGCTGCCAACCACATCGCGCACGCCTTCGCTGAGGTCGGTGATGCGCACGAGATGGTCGTAAATATCGCGAAAATAAATTTCGCAGCTGCGCGAAATCAAATCGAACTCGCCGCGTGAAAGCCGCTGCATCACTTCGCGTTGGGGTGATACGACCCGGCGCAAGGCTAAAATGCTGTGCTTCAGCTCCAAAATGCGGCGCAAAGCACTGGGCTTGGGGTCTTGAATAATGCTATCTTCCAGAAAATCAACTTCTTCATCAATCCGATCAAGGTAGGGCAAAAATTCATCAACAATTGCATCGAGCACTGCATGAGCCAAAAAATCAGCGCCGCGCTCAAGAATTCGCCCATCGCGGCCAGCTCGTTCCCAAATTGAATCCAATGCCGCTAAGCGCACATGCGAGGCTGTAACCACAAAATTGCGGCCTAAGAAGCAATTTAATTCATCGGTGCTCAAGCGCGATACATCTTCGCCCACCGCCAGCGCATGCACAATAATAAACAGATAATCGCCAAAATCATCAACCTTGGGTGGTTGATAGCCAGTGCTCAGCGTATCTTCGATGGCGAGTGGGTGAAAATGAAACATGTCGCGCAAAAATATATCGTATTCGCTTGACTGACACGAATACAAATTAACCCACACCAGCCCTTCGCCGCTGGCACGCACTTCGCGAATTTCATCAACGCTGCTGAGTTTGCGCAACGGTTGGTCGGGCAAGCTATAAAGTGCTTGAAACATAGACACCATCTTTTGCTAACAAAAAGGGCAAGTCGTGTGACTTGCCCCAAACGCTAATTTGCTTGAGCTTACTTGACGCTGGTAATGCCATCGTCGGCAGCGATTAGGCGCGTGCGGGCTGAATTTGAAAGATCATACAGCCATAATTCGCTGGCCCCGCTAATCACTGGCTGCGCGCCGCGCTCATTATCAGGCGATTGTAAAGAACGGACATACAAGATCGTATCATCAACGACCGCAACTGAGCCTAAATCGCCGAGGGTCGAGCCTTTGACAATTTGACTATCTTTGCTGCCTTGGCGGCTGTGGAGGCTATAGTTCAACACTTGGCCGCTGCGACAAATCACATTTAAGTAATACAGCGTGTTGTCGTTGCTCCACGCCAAGGGGCGCACCCACCATTGGCCGCTGATCAGATCAAGTTGTTTGCCGCTTTGGTCGAGCACAACCAAATCTGCGCCACCATCAGCACGGATGGCTTCGACGGCAATCCGTGTGCCATCAGCAGAAACGCTTGCTTGGCCAACGCTGACATAATTGCCAAGGCTTGCTTGGCCGAGCAAACTATCGGTGCCGCTCAACGGATTGCTGATCAACAACGCGCCTTGGCCGCCATCGGTATGCCCAACCGTCAAAACTGAGCCATCGGGCAAAGCATGCGGCATGCGGCGGCTCCACTCATCGAGCGGCGAGACCGCGCTGGCATCGCCACCATTGGCGGTAACTTGCCACAAGCGATAACTATCGGGAGCTGCATCACTCCACGGCGCAGTAAACCAAATTACGCCGCCATCAAGCGCCCACGCTGGTTCGGCACAGCCACCAACATCGGCAACCAAGGTTTCGTTATCGCCATCGATGGTGCTTGTCCAAAGTGCGCCTTGGGTTTGCAAGCCATCGGGGTTGGCGCGACAGAAGGCAATTTGGGTGCGATCTGGGCTGAGCGCAACAGCACTTTCGATGGCCAACGTTGTGGTAATCGGCACGACCCGCGAGCTTTCGTAGCGATACAAATCGCCCTTACTGATAAACACAACTGGCTGTTTGGGAGCGGTTGGTTTGCCAGTGCTCTTGGCTAGGGCATCATCGCTCAGCACGCTACTGGCAGTATCGGCAATGACGACATTTAAGCGTCCGCCATCAAGTTGCACCGTAAATGGCAAGGCTTGATCAAGGCCAATTTCGATTAGCACGCCTGCTGAATTATTGCTCGATTGCGAGACGACCGAGCGCACATGTTGCAAGGTATCGAGGCGTAAGACTTTGGTCAGTGTGACCGAAGACGAACTCCACAGCTCATCGTGTCGCCATAGGGGCAAATCGATTTGGATAACGCTCGCAATTGAGCTATCGCCAGCAAGCAACTGGGCGGCGGCTGGCGGCACACAGCGCACTTGGCCATTGACTGGGCCGCTACTTGACGTTAATTCTAAAAAGAGCCGATCGCCATTTGGCGTGCGATCAAGCCCAGCATTATTGAGCCGTGCGCTAAACCGCTCATCGGTTACCGCCCCAAAATTCTGGGTACAAAAACTACTGCTCTGATTGGCAGTTGGCGTGCTCAGCGGCGTTGCCTGCGGTGTTGCCTGTGGAATAACTGCTGAAGGGTTAACTGGCGTAGCACCTTTGGTTGGCGACGGCCCAGCTGTGCGAGTTGGCGTAACCGAAGGCGCGGTGGTTGGCGACGCAGGTGCAGGCGTTAATGTCACCGTAGCCGTTGGAGTAGCCGTGCCTGTCGGAGTTAAGGCGAGAATAGTTAGCTGATTTTGTAACGGGCGAGCAGTGGGCTGTGGGGCTTGTTGACATGCTGCGAGCGCCACAACAACCAAGGCTAAACTCACACGTTGCCGTAACAACAACTTCAAACGACACTCCTTGGACAATCCAAACCGGCGGTGGGCAACGCCGCAATTACATCCCAGAAAACGAATTATCGTTTTGCACAATTTTAATCCAGCCCCGCTGTAATGCAAATACCACAGCTTGGGTGCGATCGTTGACCGCTAGTTTGCGCAAAATCGATGAAATATGATTTTTGACCGTTTGATTGCTAATTTCGAGCCGAGCAGCAATTTCTTTATTGGTCTGGCCAGCAGCAACCAACTCGAGCACTTCGATTTCGCGTGGCGACATCGGCGAATAAACGTGCTCGGTATGCGTATCCATGGTGAGTTGGCGAAATGAATCCATCACAGCAGCAGCAACCGCTGGCGTATTCAGCACCAAATCATTAATTGGATAATTGCCTGAGCGCACCATATCGACCGAATTGATCAAATCGTCCCAATCGATCGTGCGCGAAAGATAGGCAGCAACGCCAGCACGCAGAGATTTGACGATACCTTCTTGATCGTTAATATCGCTGAGCAAAATCACGCCGATATTGGGGTGATTTAATTTGACCGTGCGGGCAACTTCAATCCCGTTGACTCCAGGTAAATCAACGTCCATCACAATAATATCGGGGTTGCTATAATCGACCAAGCGAATCGCTTGTTGGCCGTTGCTGGCCTCGCCAATAATTTTATAGCGCGGCACTTGACCAAAATGATAGCGCAACCCTTCGCGATAAATCGTGTGGGCATGAACCAAAACAAGATTGGTTTTGGCGGCTGTATCGCCGCGGCGGCGCGCGCCTTCCGCAGATGCTTGCATACGATCCACTCTTTCTGGAATCCTAAGCATATCCTCTTTAATAGAGGATATGCGCAATTATACACGACGACGAGCATCAGCAATCAAGAGGTTAAACGTGAGTGGGATAGCAGATGCTGCTATTTGGTGATAATACACTGAATTATAGCGAATAGGCTAGCCTTATTCCCAACAATTTGATGACAAAGCGCGAATTGCTCATTCAGCGTTAAGCAGCGCCAAAGCCCACATAGCAATCAAGCAGCAAGCGCAACTGCTATAATTGCAGCAACAAATGCTCAAGCTATGCCAAATTATTGGTTAATTGCGCACATGCGCCAAGCCAATATGGTATTATTTTGAGTCAGGAGGGTTATTATGTCCACTAGCATTCGCGCCCGCTCATGGCGCGAGTTTAATCCATTAATGGTTGTTGCTGTGTTGCTTTTGCTAGCAATTAGCTTACCAATGGTCTATACCACGACGGTGGGTTCAGCAGGCACCTTGGTGTTTGGGCTTGGCTCATCGTTTGCCAAACATATTGTCTGGATTAGCGTGGGCGTGAGCCTGATGTTTGGGCTGGCGCTGCTCGATTATCAGTTGCTGCGATCGTTGGCAATTGTTTTATATGTTGCGGCCTTGGGTTTGTTGGGCATGGTGGTGGCGCTTGGCCAAGTCAAATATGGTGCTCAAAGCTGGATCGGCTCAAGCCAACTGTCGTTTCAGCCAACCGAGCCGGCCAAACTGATGGTGATTATCGCGCTGGCGGCCTTTTGGAGCAAGCATGGCGATGAGCCAAGCCCGTGGAAATCGGTCTTTGTTTCGCTGGTCATTTTGGCAGTACCGCTTGGCTTGGTTATGCTTCAGCCCGACTTTGGCTCAGGCATGGTGATGATTGGCATTTGGCTGGTTATGTCGTTGGTGGCGAATACGCGCTGGGTGCAATATGGCCTATTAAGCCTGCTTGGCGCGCCAGTTGTGGTGCTGGCTTGGCTCAAATTCGACCAATATCAGCGCGAACGCTTGACCGTGTTCTTGACCCCAGAACGCTGCGAGACCGATATTGAATTTCGCATGCGCGCCTGTTGGCAAATTATCCAATCACGCTTGGCAATTGGCAATGGTGGGCTGGGCGGCATGGGCTTGTTGCGCGGCGTGCAAAGCCAATTAAACTACTTGCCCGTGCAAGAAAGCGACTTTATTTTTGCCGTAACCGCCGAAGAACTGGGCTTTATTGGCGCGGCAGTGGTGATTGTGCTGCAATTAATCATCATCTGGCAAATTTGGCGGGTGGTTGAACGAGCACGCGATCCATTTGGGCGCTTGATGGTCGCCGGAATTGGCGGCTTGCTCTTGGTACACTGCCTAGAAAATATTGGCATGAATTTGATTATGATGCCCATGACTGGAATTCCGTTGCCGTTTTTGAGCTATGGTGGCTCGTTTACCCTAACCGTTTTGATGGGGATTGGGATCGTGCTCAGTGTCTCGATTCGGAGTCGGCGCTGGTCATTCAACTAGGTACTAGCCCAACTAAGGACTATTTGACGAGCAATGTTGGTGAACAAACCACCCATCAGCCGTGAATTTTACTTAAAATTGCCTAACCAGCTACCTTGCCCGCCTTCGGGCGATTTCGTATAATACATCGTAACATTTTCTTTCTTAAGACTTGATCAACATTGTTCCTACAAAGCCGACTGGATTTATTCAACCAGCAGCTTTGAAGAAGCTCCTGCGAGATGCAGTAGTTGTAGGTGGGTTTGGATGTTGGTAGCAATTATTGTTATGCTCTTGTTTATTTGCTGTCCTACAACATCACCCCTACTTCGGCAAGCCGCGCATTGATCGTTCCTTAAAGCCAAGGGGGCTGTATGGCGTTAATCAAACGAGGTGGGACATCGCGTTTAACCCCAATCGATGGGCCGGATGGCGGTTCATCAACAGGGCAGCCCGATGATGCAACACGTACTTTCTCTCCACAACCAATCAGCGATGACTCGACTCGCGGCTTAGACGCAACCCGTACGATTGCTCCAGCCGATCCCGATTCGACTCGTGGCTTAGTCGCAGCGGGCAATGATTCAACCAGAAGCATTGCTCCACCAGTCAATCCAGACGCAACCCGTGGCATCAATCCAAATCCTGATGCGACTCGTGGCATCAATGAAAACCCCGATGCCACTCGCAGCGTCAGCAATCGCATCGGCTCGATCTTACGCAATCAAGGGGTTTCTCGGCTTGGCACCGAAGATATTCGCAATCGTGCGCCCAACCCCGATGCAACCCGCTTGCAACAGCCAAACGCCAAACAAGCAGAGCCAAGCACGCCCCAAGCAAGCTCGCCAACGCTCAAAACTGGCACCGTGCTTGAAGGTCGCTATGTGATCGAAGGGGTGTTGGGCATCGGCGGCATGAGCGTGGTCTACAAAGGCCGCGACACCCGTTTTAAAGATGTCACGCGCTTTTGTGCGATCAAAGAGATGTTTCAAAACTCGCCCGATTCGCAAACCCGCTTGTTGAGCTTGAAGAACTTCGAGCGCGAAGCTGGCCTGTTGGCAACCCTCAATCACCCAGCAATTCCCAAAGTCTACGACTTTTTCGAAGAAGCTGGCCGCGCCTACCTGGTGATGGAATTGATCGAAGGCCACGACCTTGAAACCGTGCTCGAAAAAGCCAACGGCCCCTTGGAAGAGCACCAAGTTGGGCGCTGGGCAATTCAGATCTGCGATGTGCTGAACTATTTGCATGGCCACGAGCCAGAGCCAATTATCTTCCGCGACTTAAAACCATCGAATATGATCGTCACACCAAGCGATCGGATTGTGCTGATCGACTTCGGGATTGCGCGGGTCTTTACGCGCACCGACAAAAAAGGCACGATGATTGGAACGGAAGGCTATTCGCCACCAGAACAATATCGCGGGATTGCAGAAGCACGTGGCGATGTGTACGCCTTGGGCGCAACCTTACACCATTTGCTCACCAATATTGACCCACGCCTAGAAACCCCATTTACCTTTGGCGATCGCCCGATTCGCCAATTGAACCCAAGCGTTTCGCCCGAAGTTGAAGCGATTGTCATGAAATCGCTCGAATACGATATGGCCAATCGCTGGGGTTCTGCTGCCGAATTTCAATCGGTCTTGATGAGTGTGCCAGGCTTTGCGCCCGCTGGGGTAGCCGTAGCTGCACCTGCAACGCCAGCCTTTGGGGCAGCGATTCGCCGAGGCGGCAAAAATACCGAGGTACTTTGGAAATTTCGCTGCGAAGATGAAGTACGTTCATCGCCATTTGTGCGCAATGGCACGCTCTACATCGGCTGCTACGACACCAACCTCTATGCAATCGATACCAAACGTGGTGAATTTCGCTGGAAGAAGCCAACCGAGGGCGGCATCTCATCAACGCCTACCGTCTGGGACGATATGGTAATCGTCGGCTCAGATGATGGCAATGTCTATGCCTTCGATACCCGTGCTGGCACGCAACGCTGGGTCTTTCGCACCGAAAAACCAGTGCGCTCATCGCCACGCGTTCAAGACCGCTTGGTCTACTTTGGCTCTGACGATTACCACATGTATGCGGTTGATGCCACCAATGGCCGCCAAATTTGGCGCTATCGCGGCTGGCAATGGATTCGCTCATCGCCATGTTTGACCTCAAGTATGGTTATTTTTGGCGCAGGCGATGGCAGTATCGTTGCGGTCGATCTGTTCAAAGGTGGCATTCGCTGGAAGCAAAAGCTCCAAGGCGGGATTGTTTCGAGCGCTGCGGCCAACGATACAATGGTCTTGGTTGGCTGTATGGATAACAATCTGCATGCGCTCGACCTTGAAGGCGGCTGGCCAATCTGGAAATTCCGCACGAGCCACTACGTTAATTCATCGCCGATTATCATCGGCAACCGCGCCTTTGTTGGCGGGATCGACGGCAATGTCTATGCAGTTGATATGAAAAATGGCAAACAGGTTTGGCAATACAACACCGGGGCGCAAATCGTCTCGTCGCCTGTCGCCGATTCAGGTCGCATCTACATCGGGGCCGCTGATGGAACGGTCTATTGTCTCGATGCTGGTTCGGGCACGCCCGTTTGGACACACACCTGCGAAGGCCCAATTGTTTCTACGCCAGCGGTCGTCGAAGGGGTTGTCTATATCGGGTCGATGGATCACAATGTCTATGCCTTACGTGCTTAGGAGAGTCCGCCATGGGATTTTTTCGTAAATTATTCGGGCGTACTTCAACTGAACCAAGCACGCTTGATTCGGCTCCTGCTGCAACCGAGCAACCAGCGGTTGCAATCGAGAACCCTGCCAGCAACGAGCCACATGTCGAACCAGCCATTGAGGCTGTTGGCGTTGAACCAGCCGAGGTAGTAACCGAACCAGCGCCAACCAGCCCAGAACCTGAAGCCGAATTGCCAGCAGCCCAAACTGCTGGTGCTTTGGCCACCGAACGCTCGCAAAAAACCACAGCCCCACTCGACCCGGAGCAACTGCCGGAGCGCGATCCTGATGGCACAAACTATCTTGGAACCCGCGATATTAGCAATGCGCCGATTGTAGCCAAAGCGGTTTCAACCCGTGGCTTGGCAACCTGGGCTGCACGTGATATTGGGCGCATTCGGCGCAACAACCAAGATAGCGTTTACTCGCTGTTGATGAGTTTGCCCGATGGCGAGCACGATTTGAGTGTTGGCCTGTTTGTGGTTGCCGACGGCATGGGCGGCCACGAAGGCGGCGAAATCGCTTCGCGACGGGCGATTGAAACCGTGATGATTGCCGTATTGGAGCAATTAGCGCTACCAGCCATGGCCGATGAAGATCCAGGCAATCCATTGCCCTTGTTGATGATGACGGCGGTGCAAGATGCTAACACGCGGATTTGGAACGAAGCTCAAGCCCAAGGCACCGATATGGGCACAACCTGCACCGCCGCGCTGTTAGTTGGCGACGGCCTCTACATTGCCCATGTTGGCGATAGCCGCTTGTATGCAATGAGCGATGGCAAGTTGCGCCTCATCACCAGCGATCACTCGACGGTTGGGCGCTTGATTGCCATGGGTCAATTGACCGAAGAAGAAACCCGCAATCATCCGCTGCGCAATCAACTCTATCGGACGGTTGGTCAACACCCTGAGCTGCAAGTCGATTCAATCTATCAGAGCCTTGAGGGCATTAGCCATTTGTTATTGTGTAGCGATGGCTTGTGGAGTATGGTTGACGACGATGAGATGGCCGCGATCATCAATGAAACGCCTTGGCCTCAAGATGCCTGCCAACGTTTGATTGCCCGCGCCAACTTAGAAGGCGGCGAAGATAATATTAGCGCGGTGGTCGTTTCATTGCCACCCTTGCAAGCCCAAGGAGCGCTCCGATGAGTAACCAAGCAATGGTTCAACTGCGCATCACCCCTGGGCGGCCAGCAGTTGCCCAAAGCAACGATCCGCAAATTGTCTATTTGTTGGTCGAAGCCTCGCCTGCTGGCATTCCCGATGCCGATTTGGCAATTCCGGTCAATCTTGGTTTTATTGTCGATCGTAGCTCTTCAATGCGCGGCGAACGGCTTTACCAAGTCAAAGAGGCCTGTAACAACGTCGTCAACCAACTGAATCGCCAAGATTATTTCTCGGTGGTGTCGTTCAACGACCGCGCCGAAGTGGTTGTGCCCTGCCAACGCCCCAACGATAAAGACCAAATCAAACGCGCAATTGGTATGATCGAGGCCAAAGGTGGCACCGAAATGGCCACTGGCATGATGATGGGCTTGCAAGAAATCTCGCGGCCCATGATGAGCCGCGGCATCAGCCGCATGGTCTTGTTGACCGATGGCCGCACCTATGGCGATGAAAGCCGCTGCGTCGAAATCGCACGCCGCGCGCAATCCAAGGGCATCGGTATCACAGCGCTTGGCATTGGCGACGAGTGGAACGAAGATTTGCTCGAAACCATCGCTTCGGCGGAAAATAGCCGCACCGAATACATCACCAACGCCCAGCAAATTGTTAACGTCTTCTCCGAGGAGATCAAACGGCTGCAAAATGTGATGGCGCATAAGGTTGAATTGCGCTTTCACTTGCACCCCCAAGCTGAGATTCGTTCGCTGTTTCGGGTACGCCCATTTATTGCTGCGCTCACCCCGCAACTCCACAACGAAACTCTATGGCGCGTGCCGCTCGGCGAGTGGGTTGGCCGCGAAGATCAGGTCTTTTTGTTGGAGATGGTCGTGCCGCCAATGCCAGCAGGCAACCAAACGATCTGTCGGGTCGAGATGTTCTACGAAGTGCCGAGCATCAGCAGCCAAGCCTTGCAAACCAAGGTCGATGTGCAATTGCCAATTCGGCCAGCAGAGCAAATTCGGCCAGATGTTGATGGCGTGGTGAAGCACTGGCTCGAACGCACTGTGGCCTATCGCTTGCAAGCCTCGGCGTGGCAACATGTTGAGCAAGGCAATATTGAAGAAGCTACCAAAAAACTGCGCATGGCTGGCACGCGCCTGCTCGAATCGGGCCAAACCGATCTGGCCCAAACCGTGCAAGAAGAGGCCACCCGACTGTTACGCAGCGGCACAACCAGCGATGAAGGTCGCAAACGGATTAAGTACGGCACCCGTGGCTTGGTAGCTCGCGAACGGGGCGGAGAGCAATAGGAAGTTGTTATGATTAAGTGTCCAGCGTGTGAAACCGAAAATTTACCAGGCACCTTTTTCTGCATTGACTGTGGCTCGTCGTTTTTGCCTTCGCGCATTCGTGAGACCACCGCTTCGCTTGGGGCGGCCTCAATGGCTGGTGGCTCTGGCAATTTGGTCATTCCGCCGCCTGCGCCACCGCGCGATACGGCGATTCCAGTGCTGCGGGTGGTGATTCTGAATAGCGGTCGCAAGCTTGGCTTCAACACCAACCAGCCGATCGTCATTGGCCGCCAAGACAACAAAGGCAGTTTTTATCCCGATATTGATCTTTCGACCGATGGAGGGCTAGAGGCTGGCGTTTCGCGTCGTCATGCAATTATTCGCATTCAAACCGGCAATGTGTGTACACTCGAAGATTTGGGTAGCTCGAATGGTACCTTTATCAATCGTGAAAAACTGGCTGCGAATAGCCCCAAAGCCTTGCGCCATGGCGATGAAGTGCGCTTAGGCAATATTTTGTTACGGATTGAATTAACCAGTCAATAAACCATTCTAGCTAGTAGAAGGAGTTTTTTATGGGTGCTCGAATTGTTATTTTGCACTTGAGCGGCGAAGATCCAATTGTGGCTGAGATGGAAGACGATCCCCAGCCAACCGATGCCTTTATTCGAGTGAGCAACATGCGTCGCCGCGATGGCAAAGATGTGCCCTATATTGGCGGCGGGGTGCAATCGGTGATTTACCCATGGCATCGGGTGACCTTCATCGAAATGATGGTCAGCGAAGAAGAACGCGGCAACGTGATCGACTTCTTCCGCGACGCATAAGCTTTTAGCTTCAAATAAACGTCACTGAATCCCTTGGCGCTGGTTGCTGCCCAAAAACAGCCAGTGCCAAGGGATTCTTAACGATTGTTAATCCTAGTTTCTCATTTTTCACAGAGCATAAAAGTGGCTGTGGTATAATGCGCTTGGCTGAGGCAAGCATGGCTTGTTTCTTACGGACATTCGTCCGATTGGGCCCATTTATAGTGAACATGAGATTGCTTGATGGCAGCGTTGCCATAACTGCACCTTCATCCACTCCGTTCCCCATGGACGAATACCAGCATGCAGACAACCATCATCATGGCACAAGGCAAAGCATGACAAACGCTGGAAACAACAGATTAGGCCTTCGATTTCGCGAAGCCCGTGAAGCCCGTGGTATCTCGCTGGCTCAAGCTTCAAGTGAAACCCGAATTATCCAACGCTATTTGGCGGCCCTCGAACATGGTGAATATCATCATCTGCCGGGCGATGTGTATGCCCGTGGTTTTATTCGAAATTATGCCCAGTATTTGAATCTGCCCGCAGATGAGTTAATTGATCTGTATCGGATTGAGCGTGGTGCTTCAACGCCGATTCAGGTTGTTCCCGCAGCAGTGCCGCCGCGCCGGAATACGATTTTTCTACCCAGTCTCTGGACAGTAATTTTGGTGGTATTAGCTTTGGTGGTGATCGGCTATCTGACGCTAAATGCGCTTGGGCTTACGACAATCAATAGTACCCAAGTGGCTGGGGCATCAACCTCTACCTCGGTCATTCCTACGCCAACCTTATTAGCTACGCCAACCGCCCAACCAACCAATCCCGATGGTTCAGTACCCTCGCCAATTAACCCATTGGCAACGCCAACCGTCACCATAACCCCAACCCAAGATGTTCCCGTCCAAGTGGTGCTGCGGGTTGATGGTGGTTCGTCGTGGCTGCAAGTTTTAGTCGATGGCCAAAATACCATCGAAGGTATTCAAAGTAACGGCTGGACGCAGACCTTCTCGGCCCAGCAAACAGTTCAGGTCAAGGCTGGCAATGCCGCCGTGGTCGAAGTGATTCACAATGGCAAAGCGCCGGTGCGCATGGGCGCGCCCAACCAAGTTGTCACCACAATTTATACGCCCAATTAACCGTAGCTGAACGCCATGCAGCATTCTTGGGGTATAGTTAAAGCTGCATTCATTATCTAGCAAACGTATTGGGAGGCTTTTTGTGGCTGAATTTAGTTTTGATGTCGTTTCAGATTTTGACCGTCAAGAGTTAATTAATGCTGTTGATCAAACCAAGCGCGATGTTGGTACTCGCTATGATTTGAAAGATACGAATACCGAAATTACGCTTGGCGAAAAGGAAATTACGCTGGTAACCGGCAGCGAATTGGCCTTGAATGCTGTTCGTGATATTCTCGAAACCAAAGCCTTGCGCCGCAATCTTTCGATCAAATTGTTTGATTATGGCGAGCCTGAGGAAATTGGCGGCATGAAAATTCGCCAAGTTATTACCTTGCGCAAAGGCATTGCCGAAGATATTGCCAAGAAAATTGTAAAATTGATTAAGGCCGAAGTTCCTAAGGCTCAAGCTCGAATTCAAGGCGATTCGCTGCGCGTTTCATCGAAAAGCAAAGATGAATTGCAATCGGTGATGACGCTGTTGCGCGAACGCGGCGACGATTTTGCGCTGCCCTTGCAGTTCAACAACTATCGCTAAGTCGTGGTGTTAAAATCCCCTCATCCCAACCCCTCTCCCGTGCGCGGGCGAGGGGCTTTAAACGGTGGTTTTTGCGGAATTCGTGGTAAAAATGGTGGCTCCCCCTCGCCCGCGTTTCAGTGGGAGAGGGGGCTGGGGGGTGAGGGAACGCTCTACACCACCAATTCCTAAAAACCGACCCTTGAAAGGTTGGGGGTGAGGGCAATTCACATCACAAGCGTGCGTTGTTCGGCGGCGCTTTGTTCGGCCAACTCGATCAAGCGAATCACAGCGCGGGCTTGCTTGGCACTTACAGCCAACGCAGCCTCGCCACTGATCGCTTGGGCAAAATTGCGATAATAGGCTGGGTAATCGCCCGCCAGCGTTTCAATTGTGCCGCGCAGCGCTAAGCCATTGGCTTCAGTGTTGAGCAGCCCCCAATCGGCGGCTGGCTCTTGGCCCCAATTTGGGCTATTTGGCGTTTGCCCAGCTTTCAAAGCAGCTTCTTGCGGATCGATGCCCGCTTTGAGCCACGAGCCATGTGTACCATGCACACTGAAGCGCGGCCCTGGTTCGCGTACCAACATGCCTGCTTTGAGCGTTACCTGCAACTCAGCATAGCCCAACCGCAGATCAAAATAATCGACGGTTTGCGCGCCATCACGTTGCTTGGCAAGTTGGGCCGTGATCGTTTGGGGCAAGCCAAACAACACCACAGCCTGATCGATCAAATGTGAGCCAAGATCATACAAAATGCCACTGCCAGCGCTGGCTTGTTCGCGCCAAGCTCCCTGTTTCAGCTGGGGCCGATAGCGATCGTAATGACATTCGTAGCTCACCAATCGCCCCAACCAACCAGCATCAATCACTGCCTTTGTGGTCAGAAAATCACCATCCCAACGCCGATTATGAAACACGCTCAGCACCCGTTGCTGGTGCTCAGCCAGCGCAATCAGTTGATCTGCTTGCAGACTGTTGAGCGTAAACGGCTTATCGACGACCACATGCTTGCCAGCGCTCAAGGCTTGGGCTGCCAAATCAGCGTGCGTTTGATTCGGCGTAGCGATCACAATCAATTCAATTGCTGGGTTCGCCAAGGCTTCGCCAAGATCGGCGACAACCTGCACGGTTGGGTAGCTTTCGCGCGCAGTTTGGCTCTGGCGCTGCACCACGGTGTGTAAATTTAAGCGCGGCTCGGCCATAATCAGCGGTGCGTGAAACACTTGGCTAGCCATGCCAAACCCAACTAAAGCCACATTTATCGCCATAAAAACTCCTAGTTATAAAAATCAACGATCTAATAAATTGTGCAGCAACGCTGTGTAGTTTTCGCGCTGCGGCAATTCAAGCTCAACATGGATGTTACGGCGTTGGGTGATAGTTGGCATTTGCGTTTGGGGATTAAAGCCCGCGTGATCAACATTACGCCAATACAAGCCAATGCCACGCTTTTGCCAGGCAACCAGATCGTTAAAATTGATGCCATGTTGAAACAGCAACTCATTTTTCTGGGCGACGGAAAACTTAGCAACCTGATCGTGCGCCATTTGCGGATTGAGCGCTTGGTCGCGCAATGTCCAGTAGCAATAGGCATTCAGCGCGTTGCGATGGGCATCTTCCATACGCCAGCGAAAATAATCATACACCAGTTGATCGGTGGGCAATTGGCAAATTCGGCAATCAAAGCTGGCTTGCTGTTGAATCGCAAGGCTAAAATGGCCACTAGCTTCGCCCGCCAAAATTGAGCAATATTTGCGCAACTTGCGGCCAAATACATCGCAGCGATAGCTGAAAAGCAGCGAAATCTCGTCGCTTTGGGTATAACCATAGAGCACAGGAAAGCCACAATCCAACAAATGGCTAACCGTGCTCAGCATTGCATCGCGAAAACGTTGATCAAACGGGCGTTGATAGTTCATCACATCTTTGGTTAGGCGGGTAAACGAGCGGCCATCAATGCGTGCCACCATCCAAATATTTGGTAGCACAGTTTGATCGCTGGAGGTTTCATAGACCCGCATTAATTGATCAAGCTGCTCGAAATTCATTGCTCCTCCCATGGAATAACTGCAAATTGCTGGGCTGGCAGTTGTCGCACTAGCCACAAACGGGCAAAACCTTCAGCTAAATCGGGCATTTCCAAGCGCTTGATCGAGCCACGGATAGCGAGTTCAGGCACGTGCTGATCGTTGGGGCGCTGGCGGTTGCGTTCTAGGCACGCAGCCAAATCAGATTGTAAAAAATAGCCTTCAACCGTGAAGCCCGCAGCCTTGGCGGCCTGAATGTAGGCGGCGCGTTGGGTGCGCTCAAGGTTCATTTTATCAATCACAAAGGCTTGTTTAATCAACAAGCAACATTCCACTAAGCGCTGTTCGCGATGCTTGGTGCGCAGCATATCACGATTGATGCGCACATGGGTGTGTAAAAATCGCTGTACATAGAAGGTTGATTTGCCGCTTGCTTGCAAACCAATTAAGAGCACCGCTTGGGGTTGAGGCATAGATCACTCGCTATCCAAATTGTGCAGCCAAAGCAGCGCAATCAAGCTAAAACGCTGGCGAATATCGTCGCAGATTTTAGCGAATTAAGCCTCAATAATCTGGCTGATTTTGCAGCCAAGCTCCAATTTGACAAAAATCTCCGTTACGAGTAGAATACTCAAGCCCTAAACCAAACGGCGCATTCGTCTAGCGGCCTAGGACGTCACCCTTTCAAGGTGAAGATCACGGGTTCGAATCCCGTATGCGTCACCATTTGCACTCACTGTCCACGCAGTGAGTGCTTTGTTTTAACCTCATCAACCCACTCCTTCAGCCAAAACTTGACAATTCTTAAGCGTTTATGGTACTGTCTGTTTACTAAATCCAATGAACTAATAAAGTTTATTCCTCTCCACATTGTAGCCAACATCAAAGCTCGTTCAATTTAAAAGCTTCAACAATCCGCAGCGTCCTAGACAGGAGTGTGTTATGGTTCGCAAATGGCCTTGGAAGCTGGCTTGCGCTAGCTTATTAACGACGGTTTTAGCCGCGTGTGGTGGCGGCAGTGCCACCGAAGCTCCTGCCACGAATGCCAATCGGGTGACGATCACGATTGAAAGCTGGCGCAGCGACGACCAAAAGGTTTGGACTGAACAGATTATTCCGTTGTTTGAGAAGAGCAATCCCAATATTCATGTGGAGTTTCGGCCAACCGCGCCCACTGAATACAATGCTGCGCTCAATAGCAAGCTCGAAGCTGGCACTGCTGGCGATCTGATTACCTGTCGGCCTTTTGATGTTTCATTGGGCTTGTACACCGCAGGCCATCTGGCTCCGCTCAACGATTTGCAAGGCGTTGCGCACTTTAGCGATGTGGCCAAAAGCGCTTGGCAAACCGACGATGGCAAGACCCTATTCTGCTTGCCAATGGCCTCGGTCATCCATGGCTTTATCTACAACAAAACAATCTTCAATGAACTTGGCCTGAGCGAACCCAAAACGGTCGCTGAATTCTTTGCAGTGCTCGATAAAATCAAGCAAGATGGCCGCTACACGCCATTGGTGATGGGCACAGCAGAGCAATGGGAAGCAGCAACCATGGGCTTCCAAAACATCGGGCCAAATTATTGGCTTGGCGAAAATGGCCGCAAAGCCTTGATTGACGGTAGCACCAAATTAACCGATGCCGCCTATGTTTCAACCTTCAAAGACCTTGAGCGCTGGCGCGATTACCTGCCCGAAGGCTTCGAGGCTGTCAAATATGCCGATGCCCAAATCTTGTTTGCCTCAGGTCGCGGCGCAATCTACCCCGCTGGCTCGTGGGATATTGCCTACTTCAACCAAAATGCCAAATTTGAGCTTGGCGCGTTCAAAGCTCCCGTTGTCAATGCCAACGATCAATGTTTTATCAGCGATCACACCGACATTGGAATTGGGATTAACGCCAAAACCACGCATATGGCCGAAGCCCGCACCTTCCTTGAATGGATGACTGGGCCTGAATTTGCTGGCGAATTTAGCAATGCCTTGCCTGGCTTCTTCAGCTTGTCGGATTATCCGGTGACCCTGAAGAATCCGTTGGCCCAAACCTTCGTTGATTGGCGCAAACAATGTCAATCAACCATCCGCAACTCCTACCAAATTCTCTCACGCGGCGAGCCAAACCTCGAAAACGAATTATGGCGTACCAGCGTTGGCGTGATTAACGGCACGTTCGCGCCAGAAGCAGCAGCCCAAGATCTTCAAAAGGGCTTGGATAATTGGTACAAAAAACCCTAACTAACCTGTGGTCTTGCCACCTCGCTGGGCTTTTTAGCGAGGTGGCAATGGTTTGATGAAAGAGTTGCCTATGCTGCGCCCCAACAAATCGCGCCCACGCTGGCATATTGCGGTATTTCTCGCGCCAGCCCTCTTGCTCTACAGCATCGTGATGGTTTTTCCCTTGCTCGATACCTTGCGCTTAAGCCTGTTTAGCTCCGATGGAGCCAATTTTGTGGGCGTGAGCAATTATCAACGGCTGTTTACTGATAGCCAGTGGTGGCCCTATTTTTGGCGGGCGCTGAAAAATACTGTGCTCTTTTTTATCTTGCATATGGTTTTGCAAAATCCCTTGGGCTTGCTGTTGGCAGCGCTGCTCGATAGCAAAAATCTACGTGGGCGTAGCATCTACCGCACCCTGCTTTTTTCGCCAACCATGCTTTCGTTTGTGATTGTGGGCTTTATTTGGCAACTGATTCTCAGCCCGACCTGGGGCATTGCGCCAGCGATTAGCGATTTTTTAGGCATTCGCTATCGCCCATGGCTTGGTTTAGAAAGCACATCGTTGCCAACCGTGGCCTTGATTTCAATTTGGCAATTTGTTGGCATTCCAATGCTCTTTTTTATGACAGCGCTGCTGGCTGTGCCGCAAGATATTTTGGAAGCAGCGCGGGTTGATGGCGCGAGTGCTTGGCAATTATTTTGGCGGGTCAAATTTCCGCTCATTCTGCCGACAGTTGGGATTGTGAGCATTTTGACCTTTATTGGCAACTTCAACGCCTTTGACTTGGTGTATACCGCCAAGGGTGCGCTGGCAGGGCCAAACTTCTCGACCGATTTGCTCGGCACCTTCTTCTATCGCACCTTCTACGGCTTCCAGCTGCAACTTGGCGATTATGCGATGGGTACGACAATTGCCATGGTAATCTTTTTGATTATCTTGTTTGGCAGTTTGCTGTATTTATTAGTTTGGCAACGCAAGGTTGTAAGCTATGAGCTCTAATTCGCTTGTGAGTAAACCGCCCATGACCCAACCAAAAACCGCTCCCAACACCATGCGGCCAAGCCGCTGGCTCACGCCATTGCTGGTGCATGCGATCTTGGGCAGCTACACCTTGTTGGCGATTGCGCCGGTAATTTTGGTAGTGATGAACTCGTTCAAAGGCTCGCAAGCAATTTTCCAAAAGCCCTATTCGCCGCCCCTTGGCGAGCTGTTTGATCCAGTTGGTTATGCAACGGTTTTTAAACAAACTGCGATTTTGCATTATCTTGGCAATAGCTTGCTGGTAACGCTTGGCTCGATTGGCCTCATTTTGCTGCTTGGAGCCATGACCGCCTTTGGTTTGACTGAATATCGCTTTCGGGGACGGGGCTTTTTTACTCTCTATGCGCTAATTGGCTTGATGATTCCGATTCGTTTGGCAACTGTGAGTATTCTAAAACTAATGGTTGCGCTGAATCTGCAAGACACAATTTGGTCGTTAATTTTGGTGTATAGCGCCCAAGGCTTGCCGATGGCGATTTTTGTGCTTTCGCAATATATGCGCCAAGTGCCAAGCGACCTCAAGGATGCAGCGAGGCTTGATGGAGCCAGCGAGTACCAAGTATTTTGGTTGGTTTTGCCCTTGATGCGCCCAGCCTTGGCAACCTTGGCGATTTTCGTGATGCTGCCAATTTGGAACGATTTATGGTTTCCGCTGGTTTTAGCTCCTGGCGAGGCTTCGCGCACCCTCACGCTTGGCGCACAACAATTCCTTGGTCAATTTCAAACCGATTGGAGCGCCTTGTTGGCGATGTTGACCTTGGCGATTGCGCCGGTGCTAGTGCTCTACCTCATTTTCTCGCGCCAACTGATTCGTGGCCTGACGGCGGGCACAGTCAAAGGCTAGGATTCCCTCACCCCAACCCCTCTCCCGTGGCGCGGGCGAGGGGCTTTTGTTTTGTGGTTTTTGCATGATTGGTGATGAAAACGGGTGCTCCCCCTCGCCCGCCGCGTGGGCGAGGGGTTGGGGTGAGGGGACACATCAAAATCCTTTGAGTTATGCCCAATAGACCTAGCCGAATGCGCACTTTCTTGGTAGCATATACAGAGATTCCTTAACTGTGCAAGGAGTGCTTGTATGCGTTTGCTCAACCGAACTAACGAACGCCATGAAGAAAATGCCCATCAGCGCAAAATTCTGGTTGCCGATGATGATCCGGCGATTTTGCGCTTGGTCGAGGTGGCGTTAAGCGGCCAGCGCTATCAACTCGTCACAGTTTCCAATGGCCTCGAAGCGCTCAAAATGTATCGCGATGGCGAATATCAGCTTTTGCTGATAGATGTGATGATGCCGTATGTTGATGGCTTCACGGTGACCGAGCGCATTCGTTCGCGTTCCGATGTGCCAATTATTATTATTACCGCCCGCGATGGCACCGATGATGTGGTGCATGGCTTTGAGCTAGGCGCTGATGATTATATTACCAAGCCGTTTCGTACTGCTGAACTGCAAGCACGAGTCGAGGCGATTATTCGGCGCGTCGAAGGCTATCAACATCGCAAAGCCTCGCCGATTGTGCGCATTGGCGATTTAGAAATTGACGAGCCACGCCACAAAGTGCTGCTCGCTGGCGAGGATGTTAATCTCACGCCGATGGAATTTGAGTTGCTCTATTTCTTGGCGGCGAATGCAGGCCAAGTGTTTGATCGCGAAGTATTATTTCGTGAAGTGTGGGGCTACGAATACGTTGGCCAAACCAACCTTGTCGATGTGTGTGTACGCCGCTTACGCGAGAAAATCGAAGAACTGCCATCGAAGCCCCGCCGGATTCTGACGGTGCGCGGCGTTGGCTATAAGTTGGCCGATGGCGGTTCGTTGTAAAAGCTGGGGATCAGGGGTTAGGGATCGGGGGTCAGGCTATCGGGCAAAGACGGGATTCATTTTAAAGCAGCGGCGTAGAGTGAAGTAAGGATGAAATTAAGAACATAGAACATAGAGCATAGAACATAGGAGATTGGGCTATAGGCTATTGGCTTTTGGCTATCGGAACAATAATCAAGCTAATCTGTGCAATCTGTGGCTAAAAATATAAAACCTTCGGGGGCATTTTAACGCAGAGGAGCAGAGCATAGAGGGCTATTGGCTTTTGGCTAGCAGAACAGCAATCAAGCTAATCTGTGCAATCTGTGGCTAAAAATATAAAACCTTCGCAGTCTCCGTGAATCGCATTTTCAACGCAGCGGCGCAGAGCATAGAGGGCTATAGGCTATTGGCTTTTGGCTAGCAGAACATCGTTTGGATTCACATAAGCCTATAGCCTATAGCCAATTAAAAAACGCGCTGGTGGCTCAAAACCACCAGCGCGTTTGGTTTGCGAAGAAAAACTTAGAGCTTTTCAGCGATGTAAGCGGTGAGGTCGGCAATGCGGGTTGCATAGCCCCATTCGTTGTCGTACCAAGCAACAACTTTGACCATCTTTTCGCCAATCGCCATTGTCAAGCTCAAGTCGACGACGCTTGAGTATGAAGTCCCGATAAAGTCTGATGAGACCAATGGCTCGTTGGTTACGCCCAACACGCCTTCCATTGCGCCTTGTGAGGCTTCGATAAAGGCATTGTTGATGGTTTCAACGGTTGCGCCGTTGGTCAATTCGACCACAAAGTCAATCATTGAAACGGTTGGGGTTGGGACGCGCACTGAGAAACCGTCGAACTTGCCCTTCAGCTCAGGGATAACCAAGGCCACAGCTTTAGCAGCACCAGTGGTCGTTGGAACCATGTTCAAAGCAGCGGCGCGAGCGCGACGCAAATCTTTGTGGGGGCCGTCTTGCAGGTTTTGGTCCATTGTGTACGAGTGAATCGTCGTCATCAAGCCATGCACAATCCCGAACTTATCGTTCAAGACTTTGGCCACAGGAGCCAAACAGTTGGTGGTACATGATGCATTTGAAACAATCGTATGTTTTTCAGGGTCGTAGTTTTCTTCGTTCACGCCGATACAGACCGTAATGTCTTCGTTTTTGGCGGGAGCGCTGATGATAACTTTCTTTGCGCCTGCGTCTAAGTGCAGTTTGGCTTTGCTAGCATCAGTGAAAATCCCAGTCGATTCAATCACGATATCGACGTTGAGCTCACCCCATGGTAACTTTGACGGATCGCGCTCGGCCAAGGCCTTGATGACCATTGGCTCTTCTTCATCGGCGAAGGTAACGCTGATTGTATCTTCAGTGGCGGTGACATCGCCATCGAATGAACCATAGGTTGAATCGTACTTGAGCAGGTGGGCCAACGTTTGGTTATCGGTCAGGTCGTTGATTGCAACAATTTCCAACTCATCGCGATAGAGATCCAAGATGGTTTTGAAGCTTTGGCGACCGATGCGACCGAAGCCGTTGATTGCTACTCGTGCCACAAGTGACTCCTTAATATTTCGCACCAAAATAAGAATGCTTTCACGGCTTTGCGCCGTTCGTCACCACTATAGCACATTCGTAGCTTGCTGTCATTCTGCTTTGGTGAAGGTTTGTAGGCTTAGAAGAGAGAACAAAGAACAAAGGCATAGAACATAGAACATAGAACATAGAGCATAGAGCAGAGGGGCAGCAGCGAGAGATCAGGGGCTTACAAGGGTAGTTAAGATCCCCTCACCCCAACCCCTCTCCCATCCGATGGGCGAGGGGCTTTAATTTTAATGCTGTGGTTCTTGCGCAATGCGTCGCTAAAAACGCGTGCTCCACCTCGCTCCCGCCTTCAGTAGACGAAAAAAAGAGGTCAGCCGTGCCCGACCTCCGACCCCCAATCAATCGCTCTTTTCTGCCTTTTGCTTTTTGATTTCTGATTTTTGATATTATTTCATTCCTAAATTAAACTCGCGCTTGGCCCACTCAATGGTGCGTTGGCGGGCCTCGGCCAGCCCCACCAGCGGCTGGTAGCCAAAATCTTGGGTGGCTTTGGCTCCGGTAAACCAAAAATCAACGCAGGTTGAGGTAACCGTGTAGCGGGTTAGGCTGGGGCGTTGTTTGCTGCGGGTGGTGCGATACCAGGTTTCGCTGGGCCACGCTAGCGCATGCATGAGGCCAAATGGCACATGGCGCTGCGCCATGCGCAAACCCAAGGCTTCGATAATGGGCTTGAGAAACAGAAAAAAGTTATCAGGATCAGGATCAACCAAGAAATAGGCTTGGCCGCCCATCACACCAGCAACGGTTAGATGTTGGGCCGCGAGAATATGGCCATGCGCAGCATTCTCCACGTAGATATGCGAAAAGCGTGCCGAGCCATCGCCCAAGCGTGGAATCGCACTGCGCCTGCCCAAATTGACCAACGATGGCAAACGGTGCGAATCGCCTGGGCCATAAACCCCGCCCAAACGTAATGAACAGGTTGCCAAGCCAGCCTGACCATTGGCCGCCAAGACGAAGCGCTCGCCAGCGGTTTTGGTCGCGCCGTAAATATCTAAATGGCGCTTGGGATAGGGCAAGCGCTCATCACCAGCGCGAATTGGCTTGCCCTCGAAAACCACATCAACGCTGCTGGTGTAAATTAGTTGCGCAACGCCCATGGCTTTGCAGGCAGCAACCACATGCTGCGGCCCGAGCACATTCACATCGTGCAATAATTGGGCATTGCCCCAACCCCAATCGACCGCAGCAGCACACAAAAAGACCGTGCCAACATCGCGGCAAGCTTCTAAAACTTGCTCAGCACGGCGCAAATCGCCAACGACCGATTCGACTTGCTGGTCGGGATAGGGCTGAAGATCAAACACCCGTACAGGTCGCCCGCTGGCCAAAAGTTGCTGCACCAAATGCTTGCCAACAAAGCCACAACCGCCAATCACCAACGCCCGGGTGGGTTGCTCAAGCGCCATCGAAAATCTCCCAATTACAACGTTGCAGGCTACGAATTCAGGGCTTGTTCCAACGTGGCAAACGCCGGCAAACGACTAACATCAATGCCAGAACCAACCAAGCCTTGGGCAACATCAGGATTGATGCCAACTAAGGCGGTTTCGGCTCCAACCAAGCTGGTAGCGGCAATCACCGCCGCCAATTCGCCAGCCATATAGACATCAACCAACGGCACACCAGTCACATCAAGCAGCACTTGGCGGGCGCGTTGCTGCACCACCGCCGTAATCACCCGTTCGCGAATCGTGGCCAAGCGATCGCTATCAAGTTGTCCAACTAATGGCACGACCAAGCGTCGCCCACCCAGCGGAATAATTGGCACACCCAACTCACGAATAACCGCCGCTTGTTGCTGGTTGGCTTCCAGCAATTGAGCTTGTTCTGTGGCACGCTGCTTCAATTCAGCCAAGGTATTTTGCAAGGTTGCAGTGCGCTCGGCCACGGTTTTTTCAAGGCTTGCTTGCAGCTGTTCTAGCTCGGTTTGGCGGGTGTGGGCGCTGCTTAGCGCGGTTGATAAGGCGCTGCTATAGCTCGATAAAACCATGCCTAGCACCAAAGCAACTGCCATGTAGCCACCAATAATCCCGCCATAGTTTTTATCCATCGGTTTGGCAAAACCAGTGATTTGGGGCACAAATGCTTCGGCCAAGGCAGTTGCAATCAAGCCAAACATGCCAACGCCGATCATCACAAAGGTCAATTTGCGGCCACTCAGCAAGCTTGCCAAGGCCATGGGCACAGCCAAGCCAAAAATAATCGCGCCGCTATCGGCCAAGCCCGTACCAAGCAACATAATTAATAAAAAGAACGATAAGCCAAAAACACTGCCAAAGAGCGCCAGCTTAAAATAATTGCGCCGCAGGAGTAACAACGCTCCTAGAAAAATCATAATCGCTGCGCCAATTGCGATCGCAATGCCAATCGATTGAGTTGTGGTGACTGGAGCAATGAACGGAACAACTAAAGCGCCAGTGCTGGCCAAAAACGAACCTAAGAGAATGCCCTGCATAATTTGGGCCTGTTGCAATTGAATGGGGTCGGAATACGTAAGCGAATGAAGCCATTGCTGAAAAAAACGTTTCACGGGTGGCTCCTCAGGGTGTGGGATTGTAGGTATGAGTTCTAGCGCTATTGTACCACCTTCGTTTACCCGCTTGTTCAACTTTAGGTTACAGCTTGCTACCATCAAAAAAAGCCAAGCCCATAAACTGAGCTTGGCTGAATAGCGGCTTTGAGTGAGCAGTTTAGACTAAGCGTTCGCGAATATAGGCGGCCAATTCGTTGATTGGAATCCGCACTTGGCTCATGGTGTCGCGGTCGCGCACGGTCACGGTGTCGGTCAAACTGGGATCATCGCCACGGCCCAAGGTATCAAAGTCGACGGTGATGCAGAACGGCGTACCAACTTCGTCGTGACGGCGATAACCCTTGCCGATGTTGCCGGTATCTTCGTAGAAAATGCGGCCAATGCCGGTTGCCATCAACAAGTTTTTAACAGCTTTGGCTTTTTCGACGATCTCTGGCTTGTTGCGGGCCAATGGCAACACCGCAACCTTGATTGGCGCTAAGTGTGGCTTGAGCTTCAACACAATGCGTTCTGAGCCGTTTTCCAAAGTTTCCTTGGTGTAGGCTTCGGTCAAAACCGCCAAAACCCCACGATCAACCCCTGCTGATGGCTCGATGACGAATGGCACCAGCGGTTTTTGGGTTTCTGGGTGCGGAATCGTCAGCTTGGCGGTGCTATCTTCGTTGGGATCGACGTTTGCCGATAAGCCAAAATCTGCTTGGCTGCGGGTATGCGAGCCAAGGTCGAAATCGGTACGATTGGCAATCCCCTCTAATTCTTCCAAACCATGCGGGAATTTATACAGAATATCGACGCAGGCTTTGGCATAGTGGGCTAGTTCATCGCCTGCTTGATGATAGGCCTGCAGATTTTCGCTGAGCAAGCCTTGATCGCGCCACCATTGCAAACGGGCATCGACCCATTGGCTATGCCATTGATCGTCGGTACCAGGCTGCACAAAGAATTCAAGCTCCATTTGCTCAAATTCACGCACGCGGAAGATAAAGTTGCGTGGCGTAATTTCGTTGCGAAAAGCCTTACCAATTTGGGCAATCCCAAATGGCAAACGGCGCGCGGTTGAATCGACCACGTTTTTGAAGTTGGTAAAGATGCCTTGGGCAGTTTCAGGCCGCAAATAGGCAAACGAGCCTTCTTCGGCAACTGGCCCGACGGCGGTTTTGAACATCAAATTGAATGGACGTGGCTCGGTCAGATCGGTTGAGCCACATTTTTCACATTTGTTGTCTTTGAGTTGGTCGGCACGCCAACGGCTTTTACAATTGCGACAATCGACCATTGGATCGGTAAAGGTTGCTTCGTGGCCAGAGTGGCGCAGCACCAAGCGATGGGTCAAAATCGAAGCATCGAGGCCTTCCACATCGTCGCGTTCATAGACCATGGCTCGCCACCACGCGGCTTTGAGATTATTTTTGAGCTCAACCCCCAACGGGCCGTAATCATAGGTTCCCTGCAAACCGCCATAAATATCCGAGCCAGGAAAAATAAAGCCCCGCCGCTTGCATAATGAAACCAATTCATCCATCGTTGTTGCTGGCATAAAAACCTCCATGAAAAGGATGAAGGATGAGGGATGAGGGATGAAAATATTCCAAATCACTGATCGATTGATCACAATTGTGGAAACGTTCAGCCTATTTCATCCTTTATTCTTCATCCTTCATCCTTGCTAAAAACGGTCATCCCCAGGCAACGCTATTGCTAGCACTGCCTGGGGACGAAGAAAAAACGCTTCGCGGTTCCACCCCAGTTCCTTAGTTCAACACCAAGGCACCTTTGAGATCTATTGTAATTGGCTCCCCGTCGCCATTCTGCTGGTTTCGGCGTGTGGGCTTGCACTATCCCCACATCGCTGCACGCTACGTTCCAGCCTACTTCTACGGTTCGTCGCCAATAGGCATCATGTTGTTGGGGTTAACTCTAGCATAGCTGCTAGCAAGTCTATTCAGCCCAACGACTGATTTGCTTAGGCGCTAAATTCGACTTCGGCGGCATCAGCGATTTTTGGGCGCTGCGCTGCTTGATCGTATTTAACGTTGCGGTCGTTACTTACTTGGGTATAAATTTGCGTTGTTGAAATACTTGCATGGCCAAGTAACTCTTGCACTTCGCGCAAATCCCGGCCCCGATTGAGCATATGGGTTGCGAACGAGTGGCGCAAGGTATGAGGGGTTAAATCGCTCAGGCCTAAGCGTTCAGCATAGCCCTTCAAGATCAACCAAAAGCCTTGGCGGGTGAGCCGCTTGCCCCGATGATTGAGAAACAAGGCTGGGTCGCCGCCGTTACGGCTAATCTGGCCACGTGCCATATCGTGATATTCTTCCAAGGCGGTGCTTGGGCTGCCAGCAATCGGCAAGCTACGCTCCTTATTGGCCTTGCCCAAGCAGCGAATCTGATGGGTATTCAGATCGACATCTTGAACATCAAGCGCAACCAACTCGCTGACGCGCATGCCAGTGGCATACAACACTTCGAGCATGGCTTTATCGCGCAGGCCTTCGGGGCCGCTAGTCGTGAGGGGCAATTCAAGCAGTTCGTCAACTTGCGCGACCGTAATCGCTTTGGGCAAGAAACGATCAACCTTGGGCGAATCCAAGTTTTCGGTTGGATTCGTGGCAATAATATGTTGGCCTTGCAGGTATTCAAAAAACGATTTAATTGCAGCAGTACGACGTGCGATCGTGGAGGTTGCGTAGCGCTTTTCTTTGAGAAAGAGCAAGAACGCCAACAGGTCATCGCGGGAGACGCTGCTCCAGCTGCCTGCATTGCGTTCGACAATAAAGGTAACAAATTGGTCGAGATCGGTTCGATATGCGGCAATAGTGTTACTGGTTAAACCGCGCTCAACCGTTAAATAGGCTAAAAACTGTTCTAGCTGCTGCTGCATGAGCACCCTCCAACGTCGGGATATGCGTTTCCAAAATTCCCCGCAGCGCCTATGGTAGCACCAAGAATTGCTTATGTCAAAGATGATTGTTTAGTGGGGATTGGGGATTGGGGATCGGATTTTTAACGCAGAGGCGCAGAGACAGTGTGGCTATAGGCTATTGGAATATAATCAAAAAATCTGGGTGATTTGTGGCTAAAAAACTTAACTTCGCGTCCTTCGCGCTCTTCGCGGTTCCGTGCTTCGTGCTCTTCGTGTCCTTCGTGGATCAAAACGAACTCCCATCTATGCTCTATGTTCTTTGCTCTATGTTCTTTGCTTGGTTGATCAGCGACCATAATTACGGTAGAATGAAGCAATGTGCCTTTTGGGGCTTTGTTGCGTTAAACTTTCATCCTGTCGGAGGTATGGTAACGTGCCAACCTATGTGTATGCGTGCCAAGCATGTGGCGCACAATTCGAGCAATTTCAACGCTTCTCTGACGAGCCGCTGACAATCTGTCCGCGCTGTCAAGGCACGATCAAACGTGTATTTCAGCCGGTTGGGGTGGTATTCAAGGGTAGTGGATGGTATATTAATGATAGTCGTTCAGGCAATAACAGCACCAGTAGCAGCAAATCAAGCACACCTGCATCAACAAATAGCGATGCCAGTAGTGCTGCTGCGCCTGCCGCTGCAACCAGCGAAAGCAAGCCTGAAGCTCCCAAAGCCGAAACCAGCAAATCAGAGTCTTCGGCTGCGGCCTAAAGCGACATTCAAGAACCCAAGGTACTTGGCTTAAGGCTAATGGCCTTGGGCTTTCTTTTTGTCTGCGAAAGGAATGGATCGATATGAGGCATTGGTGGCGTTCGGTTCGCGAAGATATTCAGACAATTTTACACAATGACCCAGCTGCGCGCTCGATTTTTGAGGTGCTGCTCTACCCTGGGTTTCAGGCTGTCCAAATCCATCGCCTAACTCACTGGCTTTGGAAGCAAAAGTTGCCTTTTATTCCGCGCTTGCTTTCGCAACTCACGCGCTTTTTTACCGGCATTGAAATTCACCCCGGCGCGACGATTGGCCAGCGCTTGTTTATCGACCATGGGATGGGCATTGTGGTTGGCGAAACGGCGATTATCGGCGATGATGTGGTGATGTATCAAGGCGTAACGCTCGGCGGAACTGGCAAGGAAATCGGCAAACGTCACCCAACTATCGGCAACCACGTGGTGATCGGGGTTGGAGCCAAAGTGCTTGGGGCAATTACGATTGGCGAAGGCGCGCGCATCGGCGGTGGTGCGGTTGTGGTCAAGCCAGTGCCTGCCTATTCAACCGCAATTGGCGTACCTGCGCGGGTGGTGGCAACCCGCGACCCCCAAACTGGCCAAACCAATCGCGTTGAAATGTTGCCCGACCCTGAGGGCGCAATGTTGCGCTCACTCCACGAATCGGTCCAAACGCTCAATCAACGGGTGATCGAGCTAGAAAGCGCCATGGGCAGCCAAGCCTACCATATTGCCGTACTCAGCGCCCAACGTACCCCTGGCGACGATCCCTTCGATTGCCTTGAAGATTTGCAAAGTTACGAGATGCAATACGCTGACGGTATTTAGCTCTTTATTATTGTGTTGAGGAGCCAGATTTATGGCATTAGCAATTTACAACACCCTTACCCGCCAGACCGAGCCGTTTACACCGTTGGTTGCTGACCATGTGTCGATGTATGTCTGTGGGCCGACGGTGTATTCTGATGCCCATATTGGCCATGCCATGTCAGCTGTCGTGTTCGATGTTGTGCGGCGCTATTTGGAGTGGTCGGGCTATACGGTGCGCCATGTGATGAATTTTACCGATGTTGACGATAAAATTATTCGCCGCGCCAACGAACAAGGTCGCGACCCGATGGAATTGGCCGAAAGCTATACCTTGGCCTTTCTTGAGCAATTGGGCCAGTTGAATGTGCTTCCTGCCACCGCCTACCCACGGGTTTCAACCACAATTCCGCAAATTATTCAGTTTATTGAAGGCCTGATTGCCAAAGATGCTGCCTATCATGCCAGCAATGGCGATGTCTATTTTCGGGTGCGTGGCGATGAAGATTATGGCAAGCTTTCGCGGCGCGCCGTCGACGATATGCGTTCTGGCGCACGGATCGCTCCCGACGAAGCCAAAGACGATCCTTTAGATTTTGCCTTGTGGAAATCGGCCAAGCCCGGCGAGCCAGCCTGGGAAAGCCCATGGGGCCAAGGCCGACCTGGTTGGCATATCGAATGCTCGGCCATGAGTTTGCACGAATTAGCTGAGCAAATTGATATTCACGGCGGCGGCAACGACCTCATTTTCCCCCACCACGAAAATGAAATTGCCCAAACCGAATCATTGACGGGCAAAAATTTTGCCCAAGTCTGGATGCATAATGGCATGCTGCAATTGGCTGGCGAGAAAATGAGCAAATCGCTGGGCAATTTGATCACGATTGATCAATTTTTAAGCGAACACTCCGCCGATATTATGCGCTTGCTGGTGCTTTCTGGCTCGTATCGTGCGCCATTGGTTTATAATGAAGAGGTTTTGGCTGATACCGAACGCAAACTCGAGCGCATCATGTCTGCTTTGAAGCCAGCCCACGGCACAACGACCAGCGGCGCGGTGGTTGATACGCTCAATACTATCGTTGCTAAAGCTCCAGCCGATTTCCGCAGCGCGATGGATAGCGATTTCAACAGCGCAGCGGCTTTGGCGGTGCTGTTTGATTTGGTGCGTTCGATCAACGCAGCGCGTGATGCTGGCGTTGGTGGCGAGCCATTCGAGGCTGCTCAAGCCCGCTTGCGCGAATTGGCAGCGGTGCTCGGCCTGCGCTTGGAAGCAAGCAGTGCTGGCAAAACCGATGCAGCGCCATTCATCGAATTGTTGATTGAGCTACGCGCCGAATTGCGCAAAGCCAAGCAATGGGCACTCTCCGATTTGGTGCGCAACCGCCTGAGCGAGCTTGATGTGCAGCTCGAAGACGGCCCAACTGGCACAACGTGGACAGTGAAAGGATGAGGGATGAGGGATGAGGGATGAGGGATGAGGGATGAGGGATGAGGGATGAGGGATGAGGGATGAGGGATGAGGGATGAGGGATGAGGGATGAGGGATTTTACGGCTTTAAATTATTTTTGCTTTCTAAAAAGGCCTGAATTATGAGAAATGAGGTTCATCCTTTATCCCTCATAATTCATCCTTCCAAATAGGGGTTTTTATGCAGTGGCTCGAACTGAGCGTGACCGTCGATACCGAAGCGGTCGAAAGTGTGTCGGAATTATTTGCCCAATATGGCTATAACGGTGGCGTGGCCGTCGAAGAGGCCATCATCCCATCGCTCGACTCACCAGAATATCAAATTGATACCAATAAACCAGTGATTGTGCGCACCTACTTACTGGCCAACGAGCAAGCAGCCGATGCCCAAACCAACATCGAACGCAGCTTGTGGGTGCTTGGCATGATGCGTCCGGTTGGCGATTTGCAGGTTAAAACCATCGCCGAAGAAGATTGGGCCAACGCTTGGAAAGAGCACTATCGCACCCGCCGCATCGGCCAGCGTTTTGTAATTGTGCCTTCGTGGCTAGAACACGAAGCTACTGAAAACGATGTGGTGCTCAATCTCGACCCAGGCATGGCCTTTGGCACTGGCTTGCACCCTACCACCCAACTCTGCCTTGAATTGATGGAATTGATCGAATTTAACAACACCACGGTGCTTGATCTTGGCTGTGGCTCGGGGATTTTGGCGGTTGGCGCGGCCAAGCTTGGCTCGCAACGAGTTTTGGCCTTGGATACCGACCCAATTGCGGTTGAAGCAACTGCCGAAAATGCCCGCATCAATCACGCTGAAACCTTGGTAACGGCCTTGGAAGGTAGTTTGGGCGATGCGCCGTTGGAACATTGGCTTGGCTGGGAAGGTGCACAACTTGGCACGCCGCAAAGCTATCGCCATCATAACGAGTTCGATGTGATTTTGGCCAATATTTTGGCCAAAGTGCATGTTGTTTTGGGTAATGATTACCTTGCGGCGCTCAAACCAGGCGGCGTGCTGATTACCTCAGGCATTATCAACGAGCGCGAAGCCGATGTGGTGGCAGCATTTGAGGCGGTAGGTTTAGAGCAAGTTGAACGACGCACCCAAGGCGATTGGGTTGCTTTTACCCATCGCAAGCCAGCCTAATGAAAAATACCTATCGTTTTTTTGTGCCAGCCGAGGCCATTCAGGGCGAAGCCTTGCATGTGACTGAGCGCGAGTTGCTGCACCAATGGAATAATGTGCTGCGTTTGCGCGTTGGTCAGCATATTGCGCTGCTCGATGGCCTTGGCACGGGCTATATTGCCGAATTGGTCAGCTTGAATAAGCGCGAAGCTCAAGGCCGAATATTGCAACGCTATGCAGCCAATGGCGAGCCAAGTATCAACGTCACGCTTTATCTTGCCCTGACGCGCGGCGAACGCTTCGAAATCGCCTTGCAAAAATGCACTGAATTGGGCGCAACCGCGTTTGTACCGTTGCTCTGCGAGCGCTCGCAAGCTGATGTTACACTAACCAAACGCGAACGTTGGCAGCGGATTATTCGCGAGGCCGCCGAGCAAGCTGGCCGTGGGCGCTTGCCGATCTTGCACGAAGCGCAAACCGTGGCCCAAGCCTTGCCTCAAGCTCGTGGGCATTTGCTGTTGGCCGAAACTGGCCAAACTATGGCCTTCAAGGCAGCCTTAGCCTTGGAGCCACGTCACGAACTTGGCATTTGGAGCGGCCCTGAGGGCGGCTGGACTGAAGCGGAGCTTGAAGCTGCCAACCAAGCAGGCTTGCTCAGCGTGAGTTTGGGCACGCGGATTTTACGCGCCGAAACTGCACCAATTGCCGCTTTGGCAGCGATCATGTTTCAATTCGATCAATGGTTTAGCCCAAATTCGTGCTAGCATGAACCATAGTCTGAGAACTAATACCGCGTAAACTAACCCATTTCGATTGCTAATGCCAACCTAACCTACAAGCAGTTGCTTAAGTTGTACACTGCATACAGGCTGGATTAGCCTAGGTTAAATTGCTTGAAACGAGGTTTTCTATGAGCGAGTTCCAGCCCAGATCGGGCGCTTCCGCAACCCAAACATCAAAGCTTTGGGTTGTGTTGGGTGGGATTGTTGGTGTCTTGCTGATTGTTGGCATCGCCCTTGGCGCTGGTTTTTATTGGGGTAGCTCATCGAAAGAACAGGCGCTGATCACTGCTAATCAAGCAGGAACGAGCGATGGTTCGAATTCGTTGCAAGCAACGCAAATGGCTGCTCCCCCTGCCAATGCAGACGAAAATTTTCAGACTTTTTGGGAAGTTTGGAATCTGGTCAATAAAGAGTTTTATCATACTGAGCCAATCGACGAGAAAAAAATGATGTATGGCGCAATTCGCGGCATGCTGCAATCACTCGGCGATGATTTTACTGGTTTTCAAGAGCCAGAAGCCGCTGAACGCTCACGCGAAGATATGCGCGGCAACTTCGAGGGCATTGGAGCCTACGTCGAATATAAAGACGGCCAGATTATGATTGTCTCGCCAATCGAAGGCTCGCCTGCTGAAAAAGCCAATGTGCGCGCTGGGGATATTGTGGTGGCAGTCGATGGCAAACAAATTAGCGAAGTTATCGCCAATCTCGAACGCGATCAAGCTTTGGCTGAGGCGATTAAGCTCATTCGCGGCCCCAAAGGCTCGCAAGTCGTAATCACGGTTTATCGCACCAGCGATGAAAAACAGCTCGATATTTCAATTGTGCGCGATACGATTCCGTTGATTAGCGTGCGCTCAACCATGATTGGCGATATTGGCTATATTCAATTGAGCGAGTTTAAGCAAACATCCTACGACGAAATGGATCAAGCAATTGCCAAACTCAAACCCAATAATCCCAAAGCGATTATTTTTGATTTGCGCAATAACCCTGGTGGCTATGTCAATCAGGCCCAAAATATTCTTGGCCGTTTTACCAAAGATGGTGTAACCCACTATCAAGAAAATAGTGATGGCACTCAAAAAGAATATCGGACCCTGCAACAAGGCGATGCTGAAGAGTTATTCGATCTGCCGGTGGTTGTGTTGGTCAATGGTGGCTCAGCTAGCGCCTCGGAGATCGTTTCTGGCGCAATGCAAGATACCAAACGCGCAACCTTGATTGGTGAAAAAACCTTTGGCAAAGGTTCAGTCCAAAGCGTGCATACGCTCAGTGATAAATCGGAAGCACGGATTACAATCGCGCACTGGTTAACGCCCAACAAGCGCGCAATCCACACATTGGGAGTTACACCCGATTATGTGGTGCCATTCTCCGATGATGCAAGCCAATATCCAGTTGAATGTATTTTGAACCGTACGCCAGCAGATGGCGCAACTGCCTGTGCTGATTCGCAATTATTCTGGGCATTGAAGTTCTTAGACGAACAACAAACCCCACCACCACCACCAACCCCAACCATTACGCCAACGCCTGGTAAATAGGCGACAAAAACGCCCGCTCAAGCTTTGAGCGGGCGTTTGTTTTTTAGCGTTGTTGGCTGGCGTATAAGTCGCGGGGAACCATCTGGAAGCTGCTCCAGTGGGCCGACATTAATGGATCATCTTCGTCGCGGGGCAGGTGATGGAAGGTCATTCCATACCAAACGATTGGGTCGGCCAAGGTTTGGTTATTGACAAAACCGCTGACATCATCGGCACAGCTGCTGCCTTCATTGTGCGAAGCCCAGCGTTCGCAGGGGTTGTTTTCGGTCACATAGACATCGTTCTTCGTCCATGGCTCAAATGCAGGGCCACGGAACACATGATCGGAGTTGCCAACGATGTCATATGAGATTTCGTGCCCATCGCTATTCAGGACACTGCTATTTTTGACCCGCCATGAACGGAAATTTTCAGGGTTAACTTGAGTGGCGGTTTCAGTGGTATAGGCTCGCACTTGTAAGCCACGTTGGGCTGTGCCACTTGAATCGAATTCGATCTGCTCAACGACGTTATTGCTGTTGCCGCCAAGCGCAAAGTCGATGCGCCAGTAGTAATTGTGGACGTGTGATGTGCCATATTGACACCCGCTGGCATCGATCTTCCAACCATATTTGGCCACATTGGTACATTTTTGCAATTTACCAGTTGCGCCGATGCCTGGCTCAATTGTGGCATCATCGTGGAAAATCCATTGGCTGACATAGTTATAGGCACCAATGTGTGAAACTGAGCGCACCACCAAGGCCGAGCCTTGCTTCACTTGGGCATAGTATTTGTAGGCATAGCCGGTTGGCACAACTGTGGCACACAGCACATTACGCCCATTATTTTGCAACAAGGTTCCTTCTGGGCAATCTGCTGCCGTCATGTTATTCAGGTGGCCGCCACCCAAGCCATAATCTGAGAGGTCGTGAAAACGGGCGGTATTATCGTCGTATGGGACGTGAATTTGGGCCAAATTAATTTGGTTGATAATTGAAATTGAGCTGCCACCTGGTGGCGTGTAGCGAATGCCGCGCAGTACAATCCCTTCGCTGCTGCGTTCTTCCCAACATAATGTCCAGTTGGCTCCGTTTTCCAAGGTTTTGTTAATCGTAAAACTGCCGCTCGAACAACGGTCACGGGTTTGCGCATTGGCCACTTGCTGCGAGTTTGTGCTAAGCAGACTGGCCCCAATTAATAGCATGCCAAGTAGCATGCCCCAACGTGCTGAAAGCTTCATCGCCAGGCTCCTAACGTTTCAAACTAACCACAAGGCCATTCGAAAGATCAACAATCGGGGTGCTCTCAATCGCCCATTCATCATCGGCGCTGAGCAGCAATTGAACACAGCGATTTTGTTGGCAACTGCGCAAAACAGCGGCGTTATCAACTTGTGGTTCGGCAATATAGACGAAGCCTGCCGTCCGGAATTGGCTGGCCTTGGTCAGGCTCTTGCCAGTTAAGGCTTGATACTCGCCGCGTAATTGTGGCCCAAAGGTAGGGTGATCCAAGACCAATTGCAAGGCGCGTGTGGTTTCGCGATCGGTCGGGTGTGGTTGGCTGCCTCGTGCTTGATCAAGCACATCGACTTTGCCAGTGCTCAGGTTGACCAACACCGCGACCAAGCTGTTTTTGGCATAATCGAAAATCAGCACATCGGCGCGGCGTTGCCATGAGCCCTTGTTGTAGACCGCTTGAATTTCTTCGTGGCGTTCGGTTTTGACGAATTCCAACTGCGCATCAGCAGGCACGGCCTTGTTTTCGACAACTTTGCCGCGTTTGGCTTGCCATTCGTTGAGCGCAATCTTCTGGGCTTGCTCAATTTCGGCCAACGATAAGGGATCATAGCCTGAGCGATTGGTCTGGGCGGCGATTTCGACCTTGCCAGTAACCGTGTTGGGGGCGGCGGTGGCCTGCGGATCACGCCGCAGATAGACGATCAGCAGGGCAACCAACGCGCCGCATGTCAGCCATGCAACGTTTTTGAGCACTGCCCGTGAGCGAGATACGACCATCGGACTCTCCTTACAGCAGAAATGGTTCAATAATCAGACAGCTGCAGCAAGCGGGGTTGGGCCAGAAACCAACCAAACCACCAGCTGCGTCACTGCCTGCATCATAGCCTAAAGGGTATGAACAGTGTTGTTCATACCCTCGAACATGCTTAAGTTGGAAGAAAACAGGGAAGGTTTAGACCACGAATGTGCCGTTTTTCTCGAACAGTTGGCCATCGACATAGACTTCGCTATTTTGGCGCAAATCGCAAACCATATCCCAGTGGATTGCCGATTGGTTTAAGCCGCCAGTTTCAGGGTAGGAAGCGCCGAGTGCCATGTGGATTGTACCACCCATTTTCTCATCGAATAAAATGTTGCGGGTGTAGTTTTTGATGTTGGGGTTGGTGCCAAAGGCAAATTCGCCCAAAACCCGTGCCCCATTATCAACGTTCAACATTTGCTCAAGGAAATCTTGGCCGCTCTTGGCAGTGGCCTTAAAAACTTTGCCATCCTCAAAGGTCAATTGCACATCTTCGACTTCGCGTCCATTATAGATCGCTGGGAAGGAGAAGCGTACAATCCCATTAACATTATTTTCTTCGGGGCCGGTAAAGAACTCGCCATCAGGGAAGTTGGAATCGCCAGCACAATTGACAAAACTGCGTCCAGCAATGCCCAAGCGAATATCGGTGCCTTCGCCCAAGATATGCACTTCGCGCTTGCCTTCTAAGAAATTAATTAAATGCGCTTGTTTGTCGTGAAGTTCTTGCCACTTGGCGATCGGGTCGGCTTCGTTCAAGAAACACACACCATAGACAAAATCTTCAAAATCGGGCAAGCTCATGTTGGCATCTTGGGCCAAGCCCTCGGTTGGAAACAGCGTCACACACCAGCGAAAATCGCCAGCATGGGTGCGCGACATCAATTTGCCCATCAATTCGCTACGCGATTTTTGGAATACCGATTGGCGCTCTGGGTCGACTTGTGAAAGTTCGCGAGTGTTGCTTTGCGCATCAATCCGAATTCGCACATCGGCGGTTTCAATCCCCAAGCGATCGTAGGGTGAGATCCATTGTAACTGCTGATCGTTGCCATGATTGAGCAAAATTCGCGAGATGCCAGGCATAACGGTGTGCACAACCGGATTGCCACCGACCAGCAAAATTTCGCGATACATCTCTTTGATCAAAGGTGCGGCTGCTGGTTCGCTTTGCAAAACCACCATTTCGCCTTCTTTGATCTTCATTGAATAATTGACCAAGGTATGGGCCATTTTGACAACCCGTGGATCGGCCATGTCAACTCCTTACACAACAAAACAACTCGCCCTTCACAACGAAGGGCGAGCATCGAACCAGGATTAAGCTGTTAATTCATCGAGTTTGGTTACCAAATCGCCGAAGCGATTCATGGCACGATGAATGGGGTCTGGCGTTGTCATATCGACTCCAGCGCCCTTGAGCAGGTCAATTGATGATTTAGAATTACCACCACGCAAGAAATTGACATAATTTTCGGCAGCGCCAGGGCCTTCGGTCAAAATCTTATCGGCCAAGGCCAGCGCTGCTGAAATACCAGTCGAATATTGGTAGACATAGAACGAGCGATAGAAGTGGGGAATCCGCGCCCATTCAATATCTAATTCTTCATCGAAGACCAATTCAGGGCCATAGTATTGCTCGATCAAACGGCGATACAAGGCGCTGAGGGTATCGGCGGTCAGGGCTTCGCCTTGCTCGGCCATGCGATGGGTTTCGCGCTCGAATTCGGCAAACAAGGTTTGGCGCAACAACGTCCCGCGAATATCATCGATTTGCTGGGTGACCAATTGCAAGCGCAAGGCTGGGTCGTCGCTGGTTTTGAGCATATATTCGGCCAGCAAGGCTTCATTTAAGGTCGATGCGACTTCAGCCACAAACAACGTATAGCTGCCATAAGTATAGGGTTGATTTTTGCGGGTCAGCAACGAGTGCATCGAGTGGCCAAGCTCGTGGGCCAAGGTAAAGAGGCTATTCAAGTTATTTTTGTAATTCATCAAAATGAATGGTTGCGAGGTGTAGCAACCCCATGAATAGGCCCCTGAGCGTTTGTTTTTGTTTTCGTAGCGATCAACCCAGCGCGATTCAAGGCCATGGCCGAGGCTAGAGCTATACTCAGCGCCAAGTGGCTCCAAGGCGCTCAAAATTAACGAAGCCCCTTGCTCGAAATCAATTTTGGTTGGTGCAGCGCCATTCAAGGGCACAAACCAATCGTAGGCATGCAGGCTGTCGATGCCCAAAATGCGCTTGCGAACCGACCCATAGCGATGTAATTTGGGCAAGTGCTCGTGCACGGTGCTGATCAAATTATCATAAACGCTCATGGGAATTTCTTTGGGTTTTAGGCTGGCATCCAAGGCCGAATCGTAGCCACGCGCTTTGGCATAGAAAATATTGCTGCGCACATTGGTGGCATAGTTTGCTGCCAACATATTGCGAAACTGGCGATAGGTGCTGTGGATGCTCATAAAGGTGTCGCGGCGAATCCGTTGGTCGGGGTTTTCCAACAACACCGAATAGCGACCCATCGTAACTTCAACTGGCTTGCCTTGATCATCTTCAATTGGTGGGAATTTGAGGTCGGCATCGCTAAACATATTGAAGGTGGTTTGTGCGCCACGGCTAATCTCGCCGCTTTGGGCCAATAATTCCTCAACTTCGCCAGAGCGGGTATGTTCGCGCAGCCGAATTTGCTCTTCTAAGGCGCGGCGATACACTTCGAGGGCTGGCAAGGCGCTAATGTAGCCCAAAATTTGCTCGTCGGAAAGTGCCAATAACTCAGGCTCGATCCACGAAGTGGCGGCGCTGGCCTTAATCGAAAGCGCGGTGGCGCGTTCTTCGAGCGCTTGGTGATGTTGGTTGGCGGTGTCTTCGTCGGCGCGCAGGCTGGCGTAGACATAGATTTGTTCGAGCACCATGCCAAGCGCTTCTTGCGCTTGAAAGACTGCCAATAAGGCCTCAGGACCATTGGCTAGGCTGCCTTGCAGACTGGTCAAGGCTGGCAGCAAATCGTTGCTAATCCGTTCAACATCAGCCTCCCAAGCCGCTTGGTCTGCATACAGACTACTAATATCCCAAGTGTCTTCGGCGCTTACTTCCTCGCGGGTTGGTACCTGTTCTTCAACCATGGTCATGAGGGGGTTCTCCCGTTTAATGTCAATGCTTCAGTGCTGCACCATTGCAACACTGTTCCAGCAGAATGAATAACGATGGATACAGTATGCTGATTTTAGCATAAACTGCGCGATTTGCACTACCCGACTTTTGGCTGAACTGCTGTTAATTTGCTGCACATCTGCTGCTACCCAAGCCGCGCTTTGGCTATAGTAAAGCTAGTTGATTGATTCACGCAAAAGCGAGGTTTGAATGCACTATCCTCATGATCCAGTGTTTCCTAACTATCGTAAGCCTGAGCTGCCACCGGTTTTGCCCGATCATGGCGTATCGTGGCAACGCTGGTTTTGGCGGAGCTGGGGGTGGTTAATTATCACGACTACTGGAATCCAGCTGTTATATGTTGAAGCCTTCCTGCTTTTTGCGGTGCTTGGTTTGTTGATTAGCCTTGTACTAGGTTTTTGGGTCTGCATTTTCACGACGCTGGTTTTATATAAGCGCCAGATTGAGCGCCACGCCGCCTTTTGGTTTAGTGTGCATTATGCTGCTGGAGCAGCAATAGTGGTGGCGATTTTTTATTTCCTAACCGCATCGTGGCGGATCTGGAGCTTTGATAATAATCAGATTCGTATGCTGAGTGTTGAGTTGCCGATGATTAATTTTATTGTGGCGAGCGCTTTGGTTGGCTGGAACATGCAGGAATGGTTCAAGTTTCAGCAGCTTGATACGCCAGAAGTTGCATTAAAGCCTAAGGATTGATTGAAGTAAAAGCGGGGTTATTATGGACTATCAGGTTCCTAGTAGTGAATTGGTTCAAATAGTGCGCTGGCAAGCATGGTTTTGGCGTAGTTGGCGAGGGATCATTCTTGGCACGGGTCTCATCAATGGGGTTTTGGTGATGGGGACTACTTCTGGAATAGGCATGCTCATAGACTCTTTTTTGTTTTATGTTGTGCTTGGTGGCTTGATTGCGCTGGTGTTGGGATTTTGGGTGAGTGTTTTCACCACGATCGGGTTGTACAAACGTCACATTAAGCGTGATAAAACATGTTGGTTTTGTCTCTACTATGCGATTGGGGCGGCAATGATGGCATTGGGTTTTGGGTTTTTAGTGCCATATTGGGATCTTTGGTCGCTAATACCCCCTTGGTTTGGACAAGAGTATTTCGGTTTTCGGCTTGAATTCCTCGAGTTGCACATGCTTAATTTTATTGTAGCCAGTGCCTTGGTTGGTTGGCGAATGCAGAGTTGGTTAAAACAACCTGGGCACTAGCAGCACAATTGGACTATCGTAGGCTTGACAAGCGAGCGTTTTTGCGGTCTGGTATTGGTACGCCCTTTTTTCATGATGGTGGCGGTTTGGATAGGAGTTCTGCAATGATTGTTGCTGAAGAGTTACGCAAGCAATTTGGAGATTTTCACGCTGTCAAGGGCGTTTCGCTTGAAGTTAAGCCTGGTGAAGTTTTAGCTTTGCTTGGCCCAAATGGCGCTGGCAAAACCACCAGCATCCGCATGTTGGCGGCAATTCTCAAGCCAACCAGCGGGCGGGCCATTGTCGGCGGCTTTAATGTTGAAACCCATGCCCGTGAAGTGCGCCACGCTGTTGGCTTGCTGACCGAATTTCCAGGCCTCTACCATCGCATGAAATCGCTTGAGTATTTATTGTTTTTTGGGCGGCTGCAAGGCATGAATGATCGTGATTGTGGCAAGCGCGCTGTTGAGTTGCTGCAACAATTTGGCCTGTGGGAAGCTCGCGAAAAACGCATTGATGGCTATTCGAAGGGCATGAAACAAAAGTTGGCCTTAATTCGCGCCATGATCCACGATCCCAATATTTTGTATCTCGACGAGCCAACCACGGCCATGGACCCGCACTCGGCGCGAACGGTGCGCGATGCGATTGCCGGCTTGCGCTCGGCTCAACGCTCAATCATTCTGTGTACGCATAATTTGAACGAGGCCGAAGAATTGGCCGACCGCATCGCGGTTGTCCACGATGGCGGCATTGCCGTGCAGGGCTCGATTGCTGAGCTGAGCCAACAATTGATGGGCGACCCGATTTGGGAATTACGCTTGGCCCAACCCCAACCAGAGCTAGCCACTCGCCTAGCCGATTTGTTGACGATTGAAGCAGTTGGCAATAGTTGGTTGCGCTATCGCACGACCGAGCCACATACGCTTAATCCAAGTCTGATTCAACGGATTAGTGGTTGGGGCTGGCCATTGCTCTCGATCAACGAGGTGCAGCGCTCGTTGGAAGATGTGTATCTGACGATTGTTGGCCAAACCCACAACGAACGAGTTCGCAACCAGCCTGCACAGCCAAACGCTGCTGCGGTAGCCGAGGTAGCCGTATGAGCAATCAGGCCCTAACCATTACGCGCCGCGATTTACGCGATACGCTGAGCGATTGGCGCACCTTGATTCCGCTATGTATTCTTTCGGTGCTGTTGCCGCTGATTTTGCGGTCGGGCGTGGCCCAAGCAGTTAGTTTTCTCGACGATGAATTTATCAGTCGTAGCTTAGTGCCGCTTGGTTTGTTGATTGCTGGCTTCTTGCCTGCCTCGCTTTCCTTGATTGGCCCGCTGGAATCGTTTGTTGGCGAACGTGAGCGCTCAACCTTAGAATCGCTCTTGGCGATGCCGATGAGCGATCGCGGCTTGTATTTGGCTAAATTTTTTGCGGCGCTGTTGCCACCAATTGGTTCATCAGCAGTGGCGATGGTCATTTATAGCCTGGCGATTGAACTAGGGCGGCCTGTGCGTATGGCCTCGCTGCCAAATCGGGTTTTTCTGAGCGAGTATCTGACCACTGGCTGGATTCTTGGAATTACGGCGATTTTGCTGATTAAAGTCTTCACCATGGTTGCGGCAGCGGTTTATGTTTCTTCGCATACCACCAGCATTCGGGCTGCCAACTTACTTGCTAGTTTCATTCTGATTCCAATGGCGATTTTGGTGCAGATTGAATCTTTGATCATCATTAATGGCATGTCTTTGCCAATTATCGTGATCAATGGCTTGTTGCTGGTGGTTGGGCTGACGATGGTTGGCTGGGGTATGTATAGTTTCAATCGCGAGGAATTGCTCTCGCGCGAGCACGAAACGATCAGCAAACGCACCTCAACCCAGCGCTTGAGCCAAGCAACGACCACCCATGGCCCAGTGATGACGATTTTGCGCCGCGAAGCAACCGATACCTTGAGCGATTGGCGGATTTTGATTCCGATTGGGTTGTTAACCTTTTTGGTACCAATTGGGGCCTTGTTTGGCGTAATTTATGCCTACTCCAATGTTGATACCCCAGAAGGCGTGGTTAATTTAATTCCCTTTATTGTGTTGCTGGTGGGCTTTCTACCTGCGTCGTTTTCGTTGATTGTGGCACTGGAAGTGTTTGTTGGCGAGCGTGAACGTGGCTCGCTGGAATCGCTGTTCTCAATGCCAATTAGCGATGGTCAATTGTATCGTGGCAAGTTGTTGGCGGCGATTGTTCCGCCAATTGGGGCCAGCCTGATTGCGATGCTGCTGTTTGGAGTTGGCCTCAGTATCTTTGCACCAACTGCCTTGCTTGGCCGAGTTGATCTTGCGATCTTTGGTCAAATGGTATTGCTGAGCATTGCCCAGGCTTTGGCAATGGTTTCGGCAGCAGTCGTGATTTCATCACATACCAACACCGTGCGCTTGGCCAATTTATTAGCCAGCTTCATTTTGGTGCCAGTTGCAATTATGGTGCAGCTTGAGGCTGTGCTGATTATTGGCGAACGCTACGACGTGCTGAATGCAATTATGGCGGTGATGCTCATTTTGACGATTGTGCTTACCCGTACCGGCATTGGCAGTTTTAAACGCGAATCGATTCTATCGCGTGAGCATTTGGCGCTTAATGTTGGCCAAATTAATCGTGCCTTGAATGCCTTCTTTAGCGAAATTCGCCCTGCTGGCACCAATCCCGATAAGCATCTGCCAATGTTTCATGTGCAAACGGCCCAAGGTGCACAGCGCAATCTTGGCGCATGGCTCAAACGCTTCTATCGCCAAGAATTGGTGGTGGTTTGGCGCGAAACGCGCTTAGCCTTGCTTATGGTGCTGATTTGTTGTTTGGCGGCAATTATCTTTGGCAGCCAATTTACGCCAGAGAGCCAGCGCGAGCAATCGTTGGCCAATATCATGACGCGTTTGGATACGAATCGCGGGGCATTGGTTACGCCTCAATTAGGCACTATTTTGAGTGGCAATCTGTTTGCAATCTTTTTTACGGGCATGTTCTCAGCGCTTAGCTTGGGCTTTTTTGGCTTGATGGTGCCAGCGATTAATCTGATGAGCATCTCGTTTCGTGCGAGTACGCTGGCAGCGAGTGGCGGGCTTGGAGCTGGGCTGAATTATCTGATGGCCTATGAACTACCTCATGGCCTGATTGAAATTCCGCTGAGCATGTTTGCTGCGGCCTTGGCTTTGCGGCTGGGTGCATCCTTGGCCTTTGTGCCACCAACCTATAGCGCTGGACGACATTTGCTCTGGGCTTGGGGCATGTATTTGAAAGTATTTTGCTTGGTTATTGTGCCCGGGCTTGTGCTAGCGGGTTTAGTTGAGGTTTTGCTTACGCCAGCCGTATATCAAATGGTCTATGGGTTTTTGGCGATTTAGCCTGTTGACAAGCCATGAAGCAGCTTCGTACAATGGAGTCAGCACTTGGTACTGCTAGGAGGGTACTTTGATGGTGGCTCCTTCTGCGCTTGCGTTAATTTTGCCTGCTGGGATGCCCTTGGCAACCGCTTTGATGATCGTCAATCAACGCCACGTCGATTGGCTGGTGATTACGCCTACGCCCAACCCCAAAGAGGGCGATCAGGCCACGTTAATTGCTGTGGCTGAGCTGAAACAAAGCGCTGTTTCGGTCGTTGGGGCATTGGCTGGCATTACAGTCACGATCATCCGGATCTTTCCTGATCGCACAGCTCATTGGCAGAGCGATCCAGTTGTCCCCAAACATATCGATGATTATCGCAACTCAGATGAGACTGGTACTGTAACTCCAATCCAACTGCGGGTGGTGAATGCAGCGCTGTATTATGCAGATGATCCGCCGGATTTGGTCGCTGCTACTACCACTTTAGCGGTCGACAGCCGCTATCATTTGCGGATTAATATTGGCCAGCGCCGCAGCGATTCGCGCATAGCCACTGCTGAAGCCTTGCCAACGCCCGAAACAAGCGAGGATTTGCCCTTATTTATCAGTGTGTCGAGCAAAGGCCAGTATTTGGTGTTTGAAGCACCGATGCAGCAGTTGAGTTTGCCGCCAACGGGCGATAGCCAAACCATCCAATTTAGCCTCACTACGCAGCAGGCAATTGATGATGTGCCGCTGTGGATCAATATTTATTACAATTGGACTCTGCTGCAAACGCTTGAATTGCATTTCAAAATCACCCCCGTTGAGAGCGATTTGCCAGCGCCATTATTGGCTCGGATTAGCTATTCGCGCACGGCGGGCTTTGCAGATTTGGCGGCGATTCGGCCCAAGAAAATCAGCTGCACATTAACTGGCGATGGTGAGTTTTATCGTATGAACGTGGCATGGCCTGATGAAGGCCCAAGTACCCGTCGCGGCGAACAGCGTGGCTTGAATGTGCTGTTGCCAATTAATGCGGCCAGCCTGAGTAACGAAATTCTTCAAGCCCGCAACACGCTCTACGACATTACGTGGCAACCATCGTATCGCCAAGGCACGCGCGGCAAGTTGGCCGAACGGCGCGAAAGCTTGTATCAATTGGCGGTCGTCGGCAATCGGCTGTATGCTGCTTTATTTGCCCCAAGTGGCGCTACTGCCGAACAAGCAGCATCGTTAGCAGCCTTGCGCACATGGCTCGAAACAATTAGCGCTGAGCAAAGTTTGCCAGCCTTGCAGATTATTCATCACGGTATGCCCAGCGGCGTGCCGTGGGGCTTGCTCTACCCTGAGCCAGTCAACGACCCAAACGCTGTTGATTTGAACAAATTTTGGGGTTGTCGCTATCGCTTGGAAATTATGACCACGCAGCTGGCCCAAAATGCTCAGCAAGCGCCAAGTGCTCAGCCGCGATTGCAGATTGGCGGCGGAACCTATACCTTTCGCGTGCCGCTGGCCGATAGTGTGGTTGATATAACCCAACAGCATCGCGCAGCCTTGCAAGCTTGGAGCGATAGCCGTGGCAATGTTGTGTTGGATCTGCGTGAGGCTGGCGATAAAACCAGCCTTGGCCCGTTATTCAGCCAAAGCGATATCGTCTATATGTATTGCCATGGTCACACCGCCAAAACTCCCGACGATACCTCGGATTGGCTGGCCAAGTTTCGCGATCAGATGGCACGTTTGGATGAGGGTGTGCGTAGCAAATACAGCGATCTGCTGAGCTTGAGCCAAAAAGAATATCAGCCAAGCGACCCAAATATTAGCGATAGCTGGCTGAAATGGAACCAAAGCATGTTGACGTTGCGCTTACTGAGCCAATGGGGCTTAAAACTGGAACGCAAACCGTTGGTGATTTTGAATATGTGCGAATCGGCCCAAGTGCTGCCAACCCTGAGCAGCGGCTTTATTCCCTTTTTCAGCCAACTTGGCGCACGTGGCATTTTGGGCACCGAATGCCCAATGCTAGCTCCATTTGCGGCGGCCTTCGGCCAAAAATTAATCGAACGCTTGGGCCAAGGCGAGGCGATGGGCGATATTCTGCCAGCCTTGCGACGCTACTTTATCGAAGAAGAGCGCAATCCCTTGGGCTTGGCCTATACCTATTATGGCGATGCTGATGTCAAGGTTTAATGAGGGATGAAGAGCGTTCCCTCACCCCCCAGCCCCAACCTTTCAAGGGTAGGTAGTTCGGGGAGGAAACGACAAACGGCAGAGAATTCGCGTATACTGGACGTGTCAGCACCCATGTCTACGAGGAATTCTATGCCGTTCCATGCTAGTTTAGCCGATTGGGAAG
>NZ_PUBZ01000094.1 GCF_003205875.1 Herpetosiphon llansteffanensis | reverse complement strand
CTTCCCAATCGGCTAAACTAGCATGGAACGGCATAGAATTCCTCGTAGACATGGGTGCTGACACGTCCAGTATACGCGAATTCTCTGCCGTTTGTCGTTTCCTCCCCGAACTACCTACCCTTGAAAGCAACCCCCTCTCCCACTGAACGCGGGCGAGGGGGAGCCGACCAGTTTGTACCCAAAAATGGCGGGGAAACCACGGCTAAAGCCCCTCGCCCGCGCCACGGGAGAGGGGTTGGGGTGAGGGAAGATTAAAGACCTAAAATCGGCCTAAATACCCCTCGCTCAATTGGCTAGGATCATGTTAAAATAGAGCTATGAGTATATCGTCTGCCTCAACGCCAATCGGCGACGTATTGCAGCAAATTGCCCAACGTTTCGCCCAAAGCAGCCGCTCGCCCTTGTTGCGCAGTGGTGAATTAGCCTTGCCCGATGCCAGTACCCAGCCGTTGCCGTTGGCTCCTGAATTGGCGGTGGCATGGCGGGCTTTGTTGGGCGAGACTGGCTGGCCTTGGCAAGCAGAGGCTTTGGCAACTGTGCGCCGTGGTTTGGGCTTGGCCTTGGTTGCGCCTGCACCGCTTGGCCCAGCCTGTTTGTTGCTCTTAGCCGCCGAGCATATCAGCGCCAATCAAGGCAGTTTGTTGTTACTCGCGCCCGATGCTGCTAGCTTGCACGATTTGGCGCAAACTGCCAATAATATCGATGCTTTGCTGGGCGGCGGTTTCCCGCACCTTGTGGTTGAGCAAAGCACTCGCCCACCGCATAGCCCGCCGCGCTTAATTTTAACCACTCCCACCACCTTACATCAACGAATGTTGCGCACCCATCATCGCGGTTGGTCGAATATGTGGCCACAGTTGAATGGAATTGTGCTGCCAGCCTTTGATCAAGCCAATAGCACTAGCTTTGGCCATTGTCGTTGGTTGTTGCGGCGGGTTGAACGCTTGCGCCCACGCGCCCGACCATTGACGCTCTACGCGAGTTTAGCGCCAGTCGCCGAAATTGATGAATTGTTGGCGCGGGTGTTTGATCATCTGCCGCCGCTGGTCTATGCCAATACCGCGCGCATTCCCTTGACTTGGGCATTGTGGAATGGTGGCGCGCAGCCAGTCGATGCAGCGCTAAAATTGGCCCTCGCCTTGCGCCAAGCAGGCTTAAGCGTCCAGCTTGATGCCCCCGATAGCCTAGAACGGGCAATTTTGGCCCAACGCGGCGCAGCCCAAGGATTAAGTTTAGTACCATGGGCAGCGGCTCCAGCTCATGTGTTGGTGATGCTGGGCGGCGTAAATGCAACCAGCCTGCCAAGTTTGTTGGCGAGTGGCCATCGCGCAGTTGTCTTGGTAACCGATCAATCGATTGCGGCGCAAACTGCGTTGGCCCAACCTGCTTTGCTCACGCCCAACCTGCCGCCAGCCTTGCCTATCGCCACCCAAAATAACTACATTAGCAGCAGCCATTTGCGCTGTGCCGCCGAAGAGCGTCCGCTACAGCAAAGCGAAATTAGCGCATGGGAAGTGAGCGATTTAGTCGAGCGCCTGACTCAGCGCAATCAGTTGGCGCAACTGCCCGATAGCCCAACCTGGCAACCAGTTGCCAATTTGCAGCAGCGCAGCGATATTTACGCAACGCTGCATCCCACCACAATTAGCGATGTGCCAGTGCAGATCGTCGATCACGAAGGCACATTTTTGGCCGAACTCGATTCGGTGACCGTTGAGCGGCGTTTGTTTAGCGGCGCGAGCGTGCTTGGCGGGCGCGTGGTTGGCTGGAACGATGATGGTTCGTTGGGTATGCGCTTGCAAGATGCAGCGCCAACCTTGGCCGAACATCGTTGTAGCGTCTCGGTGCGCGAGCAATTTGGCCAACGCCCGTTGGATGGCGCACGCGCAGAGATCGAACTGACGATTGGCCGCGTGGTCGTAACTGAGGAAATTGTGGCGCGGCGCAGCCTTGCAGATGATGGCAGTATGCGGCGCGTGCCGTTCGAGCCACCGATTCAATTGCAGTGGAATGCTCCGGCCTTGTGGCTTGCTGCACCAGAAGCGGGGGCAGGCTTGGGCGAAATTCTGCTTGGGGTGCTGCCATTATTGCTGCGTTGCCAACCAGATGCCATGGTTGCTTGCCTGAGCGAACAACAGCTGTATTTGGTTGAAGCGCAGCCTGGCGGGCGCGGCATCGTCGAGCAGTTGTATAGCCAATTTGAAGCCTGGCTACATTTGGCTGGCTTGGCGGCGCGCACTCTGAGCAAAGATCCAATCTATGCCAGTTATGCGCAGGCCGAGTTGCGTTGGCTCGAAAAGATTTTGGTGCCGCTGGCAGCGCCATTGCGGGCTGATATGCCGCCAGAACCAGCTCAAATCGCGCCGCCACGTGTCGAACGAGCCAGCCGCCAATCGATGGTAATTAGCACGAACGAGTTGAATGCGCGCCGACGCGGACGAGGTAATGTTTTTGCGCTGCCCCGCTCGTTGCCCAAACAAGGCGAGGCTGTCAAGCGCCCAACCGCTCCTTTGCCAAGCCAACCAGCCTTGCCAGCGCAACCGATGCGCTTGGCAGCACAACAACCGCCAGCAAGCAAACCAATTACCAATCAACGCCCAGCGGTCCGCAACGAAGCACCGCCAGCACCGCCAGCGCCAGAAAAGGCCAAGCCAAATGTGACCCGTCCGCCGCGCCGCAAGGCCAGCGTTGGGCGCAATGAGGCCCAGCGTTCGACCCAACCGTTGGTCCAGCCCAAAGCTGCTGCGCCAAGCAATCAGTTGCCACCAGAACGTGGTTCGGTGGTTGTGCCAGCGCCAAACGAACCGCCAGCTTACGAGCGGCCACCGTTTCAACAGCGTAATCCCCAGGAAAAACCTGCGGCGCAACGCCCAATTTCGCGGCCAGTGCAACGTGAAACGCAGCCGAATCAACGGCCTGCGCAGCGCGAAACGCAGCCCAATCAGCGGCCAGCGCAACGTGAGCAACAACCAGCTCGCCCATACCAGCGCAACGATCAGCCGACCAAACCTATGCCCCGCGAAACGCAGCCCAATCAATCGCCAAATCAGCGTGAGCAACAACCAAATCAGCGTCCGTATCAGCGCAACGATCAGCCGACCAAGCCCATGACACGTGAAAGCCAGCCCAATCAGCGGCCAGCGCAACGCGAGCAACGGCCCATTCAGCCAAACCTTGCCGAGCAATCAGCGCGGCCATATCAGCGCAATGAGCAACCAGCCAAGCCCGTGGAAACCAATGCCGATCCACAGGCCATGCTCGAAAAAGCTCGCCGTTTGCGGGAGCAGCGCGAAGCTGAGGCGCGGGTTGCGCAACCAATTACGCGGCCAAATAGTGCCAATTACGACGCTGAGCCAAGCGAATCACGCTTCAAGCAAGGCGATCGGGTGCATTGCGTGCCCTATGGCGAGGGCGTGGTGCAAAAAACGCGCATTCGCGATGGACGCGAACTATTGCTGGTACAATTTCCAGAGCTAGGTGATCTCCGCGTTGATCCAGCGGTCAATGCTGTGCGCATCGTGCGCCCTGAGATTCAAGCAGACGACGACGAATAATTAAAGCTGTGACAACGAAGCCACTACCGTGACCAGCATTGTGCTGATCGCGGTAGCTTTGTTGGTCGCGAATAAAGGATACAACAATGCAATCACACGACGAAGCCCAATTGATGGAAAGCTGGGCACGCCAAGCAGGTGCGTATGCACTTGAGATTTTTCAGGATTATGCTGCTGCCGCGCCCCGCCGCAAAGCAGATAATTCGTGGGTTACCGAGGTCGATGAGAATATCGAACAGATGCTGCGTCAACAAATTGCCCAGGCTTTTCCTGATGATCTGATTATGGGCGAAGAAGGCGGCGGCCATGCCAGCAGCAATGGCCGGATTTGGGTGCTTGATCCAATTGATGGCACTGGCTCGTTTGTCAAACGCCTGCCAGTCTGGTGTGTCTCGATTGGCTTGCTGGTCGATGGCTACCCTGCTGCTGGCTGCGTCTATTTGCCGGTGCTCGACGAATGTTATTTGGCAGGCTTGACTGGGCCTGCAACCTTAAATGGCCAAGCAATTCATGCCGAAAACCCTGATTTTCTCGATAGCCAAGCATGGATGGCGGTGCCATCGAATGCTCATTGGCGCTATAACATTAGCTATCCAGGCAAAACCCGCTCGCTGGGCAGCACCGCCGCCAATGTGTGCTATGTGGCGAGCAGTCGCGCTTGCGCCGCAATTTTGGGCAACGCCAGTTTGTGGGATATTGCAGGCGCATGGCCAATTCTGGAGCGGGCTGGCGGCAAATTATCGACCTTTTCTGGCGGGCCATTCGATTGGCAGCGTTTCTACGAAGGCTCTTCGGCCAACGAGCCGTTATTTGCTGCCAGCAACGATAATTATGCAACGATGCGCGGCATGATCGACCTTGCCAACGGCGCAATTTAATCAGCATCCAAGCAACAGCGTTGATCGTGGCATGGTATCATAGGCCCGATTAAGCCACCTCAGCGAAGGAACCAACTGATGGCTGATGTAACCAAGTTTGTGCGGCCTGATATTGCGGCGCTGGAAGCCTATACGCCAATTCAACCATTCGATGTGCTCAGCGAACAATTGGGCATTCCGATTGAGCAAATTATTAAACTTGATGCCAATGAAAATCCCTACGGGCCAGCACCCAGCGTTGCCGAAGCGCTGCGCGATCACCCGTTTTATGCAATTTATCCTGACCCCGACCAAACCCGTTTGCGGCGGGCAATTAGCCCATTTATTGGCCAGCCGATTGAACGGATTTTGTGTGGCAATGGCTCGGATGAAATTATCGATTTGTTGATGCGGGTGCTGGTGCAGCCCAATGATGTGGTGATTGCCTGCCCGCCAACCTTCGGCATGTATAGCTTTAACACCGGAGTTGTTGGTGGGCGTTTTGTGGCTGTGCCGCGTGATGCCAACTTCGATGTGGATATTGAAGCAGTGGCCGACGCAGTGCTTGAGCATCAGGCCAAAATGGTCTTTTTGCCCTCGCCCAACAATCCAACGGGCAACCTTTTGGCACGCGAACACGTCCTACGCCTATTGGAATTGCCAACAATGCTCGTGTTGGACGAAGCCTACGCCGAGTTTAGTTCGGGAAGTGTTGCCGATTTGGTTGGCCACTATCCCAATCTGGTAGTTTTACGCACCTTTTCCAAATGGGCTGGTTTAGCTGGTTTGCGCTTGGGCTATGGCCTGATTCCAGAGTGGTTGATTACCCACTTGTGGAAAATCAAGCAACCCTACAACACCAATGTGGCGGCAGAAGTAGCGGTTTTGCAATCGTTGGCCGAAACTGAGGCACTGAATGCGCGCGCCAAGGTTATGGTGGCTGAACGCGAGCGTTTATTCGCCGCGCTGCAAGCAATCGATGGCCTAACGCCGTTCCCATCGCAGGCAAATTTTATCTTGTGCCGCGTTGAGCGTGGCGATGCTGCGCAGCTTAAAGCCGAGCTTGCCAAGCGGGGAATTTTGCTACGCTACTATCGCAACCAAGAGCTAGCCAATTGTATTCGGGTGAGTATTGGCCTGCCAGAACATCATGATGCCTTGCTTGCAGCGTTAGCCGATTTGGGTTATCGCTAAATTGCATTGACATCAAGGAACGCGGCGTGCTATCGTTGCCACAGAGTTTCATGATTGTGGAGTGATCGTTGTATGATTGCTTGTCCTGTCTGTAATGCGACCAACCAAACAGGGGCCTTATTTTGCGAAATGTGTGGGCATCGTTTGCCAACCGTGGCGGCAGCAGTAACCCCACCCCAAGCCGTTGCTGGCGGCATTCAATGCCCAACCTGTAAGCATATTGCCACTGCTGGCGAGGCGTTTTGCGATGAATGTGGTACGCCGCTGAATGTTGCGGCAACTGCTGCCGTGCCTGTTACTCCCGCGCCTGTTGCGCCAAGTGTGCAGCCAGCGCCCCAGCCAACCTATCCTGCACCGCAGCCGATTGCCAACGCCGCCAGCCCAACCTGCCCAAGCTGTCGGGCGGCGGTTATTCCTGGCGAGGCATTTTGCGATAATTGTGGGGCTTCGTTGTTGGCTGGCGCACCTGCCGCCGCTCCAGCAGCCCGCCCAGTTGCTCCCGCGCCGCAACCAAGCTATACGCCGCCAGTGCAGGCTGCGCCAGTGGTTCCTGCCGCGCCAGTTTATACGCCGCCACCAGCAGTTCCAGCCAAGCCGCCAGTTGCCGCACCAGTTGCCGCTGCTCCGGTTGGCATTCAATCGTTGGCGGGGTTTGTGCTGGTAACAGCGGCTGGCACGCGCATTAATCTGCCAGCCAAAGCCGATATTGTGGTTGGCCGTGAAGATGCAGTTTCGAATAACTATCCCGATATTGATTTGAATCCGCACAATGGCTTGGCTGATGGCGTTGGCCGCCGCCATGCCCGAATTTTTGTGCGGGCAGGCGTGGTGCAACTTGAAGATCTCGATAGCACCAACGGCACAACCGTCAATAAACAACGCTTGCAAGCTCGCCAAATTGTCAATTTGAATGTTGGCGATGAAATTCGTTTTGGCCGATGTGTGTTGCAATGGCAACGCTAGCGTGATGTAGCAGCTATGAGTGGACAGGCCATGTTTCAACAAGGACGCTACCAAGTACGCAACGAGCTGTTTCGCGATGAATGCGGCGTGATGTACTTGGCGGTCGATGGCAAGATGGCAGGGCGCGAAGTTGCCTTACGCCAACTCAATGATGGTGTTTTAGATCCAGCTTCGTTGCAGCGTTTGGCGCAGTTAAACCAAGCTGCGCTGCCTTCGGTCTATGATCTGTTTGAGGAGCATGGCCAGCGCTATTTGGTGCTTGAGTATCCGCGTGGCCAAACTTTGGCCGATGTGGCGCTCGGGCCGCGTTTGCGCGAAGGTGTGGTGCTGGCGTGGGCCAAGCAAATTGCCGAAGGCTTGCGCTATTTGCATAGCCAAGGCTTTGTGCATGGCGATATTCAGCCGCAAAATATTGTGCTGCAAGATGGCCGCCGCATTAAATTGCTTGGCGGTTTTCCAGCAGGCTGCCCAAAAAATGCTGGTTCGCGCTATTCAGCACCAGAAATTTGGAGCGGTGCAAACGCTACCCCAGCCTCAGATATTTATGCTTTGGGCGCGACGCTGCACCATTTGCTGACCGGAACTGATCCCAACACCCAACCGTTGATGGCCTTTGCGCCGCCCGATGTGCGGCGACCAGATCTTTCGCCAGCGGTTTCGAGCGCGATTGTCAAAGCCCTCAGCCAACAGCCACAGCAACGCTTTGCCACTATTGAGCAATTTGTGGTGGCCTTGAGCCAAACCAGCAGCACCCAAGAATCAGCTGGCGATTTGCCAGTGATTGGCTTTACGCCCTCGATTTTGCCCAGCACGCCCGCCGATGGCCCAACCCAACGCTACGTGCCCTCGGAAAGTTCGCCAATCCCAGTACCACCAGGTCGTGGCACAACTTCGCAATATGATCAGGCGATGCTCGAACAATTGCTCTTGCCCGACCGCGATCTTGGCCCAGCGCCCTCGGCCTTGCCGCAACGCCCAGCTGAAAGCAACAATCGCACAGGCTTGATTGTGCTGGGTGTGTTTATTGGCTTAGCCTTGTTGGCTGGGGCATGGTTTATTTTCAAGCCTAAGGGCAACGCTTTTGTTAATGCAACCGAAATTGCCAACAATGGCTTGCCAACGGTTACGCGTGATGAAGGGATTTTGCTGAGCGATAGTGCAAAAACTGCTACCGCATTGGCGGCAATTCCGCCTGCAACCCAAATTCCAACCCTCGATGTGCCGCGAGCTACTGCTGATGCGATTCGAACCTTTACTGTGGCAACCGAAGCTGCCTTTAACGATGATTTAGAAGCACGCTATCAGCGGGGCACAGCCTACGAAGAAACCGGCCAATATGGCTTAGCGTTGAGCGAATACGACGAAATTTTGCGCCAAGACCCAACCTACAAAGATACCCAAGCGCGGCGCGACCGAATTAAGATTTTTCTTGATGCAACCGTCACCGCAGATGTGCAACAAACCACGGTTGCGGTGGCAACTGCTACTGCCGTGGCCCAACCAACCGCAACCGCCTTGCCACCAACGCCAACCGCCACCCCAGTTGGCCAGATTGTTGGCGATACCTTCAATGGCAGCACGCTTGACCCACGCTTGTGGGCGAGCGAAACCCGTGATGGCAGCATTAACCTGAATAATGGCGAATTGCAACTGGCTGCAACCAATGCCAACTGCTATCCAGTCGTGCGCACGATTACCGATACGCTCTTTCCTGCCAACAACTTTACGCTCAACATCACCTTCCGCTATTCCGATGTAACGGCCTTGGGCACTGGTTTTATGCTGGCCGATGCTATGGCTACACCGTGTGGCGAAACTGATCGGGCGGGCAGTAGCTGGAGCGGCATTTGGCAGGACGAAAATCAAGGCCTGATTGTCGAATTCCATCGCGACCAAACTGCCGATGCTGAGGTTAAAGATATTCGTTTGCCCTATACCAACGGCCAAATTGATACAACTGAGCATAGCTTAATTATTCAGCAGCGTAATGGCGAGCAAACCTTTATTCTCGATGGCAATACCCTGTTTACTGAGAAAATCGGGGCGCAACCAAAAGTGCTGTGGTTTGGCAACCCAAGCCGCACCGCAATTGGCGCACCGTGGACGGTGCTGAATATTCTCAGCGTTGATTTGCGCGAAGAGCCGTAACCACGCAGCATTGTGGCCTCTCGTTCCTGCATTGGACGAGAGGCTTTTTTTGTTTAAGCAGTTGCGTGGTACACTCTCTGGCAATTTGGTTTAATTGCTAGGGAGATTCTGATGGCGCAAGGCTTGCGAACACATTGGCGGCGTTGGTTGGCTCGACCGTATATCATCTATGTAATGCTCGGATTATTGGGTTTGGCCTTGGCAGCAGTTGGGTTTGTGCGCGTGTTGCCAAGCTTAATTCGCGTCCCCGATCATTATGATTTTGCGGCCTATTATGTGGCTGCACGGGCCTTGAACCAGCACGAAACCCTCTACGATGGTGCGGCGATGCAACGGGCCGCGACGATTGATGGCCAGCACATGGCGCATCCGTTGTATATTTATCCGCCATTTTTTGCAGCAGTGTTGCGGCCATTGGCTAGCTTGCCGTTTGCTCAAGCCAAAACGATCTGGTTTTTGGGCAATATTGGGCTGTTTGTTGGAATGTGGTGGCTGCTTGGCCGTTTGGCGCAGCTTGCTTGGCAACAGCGATTGCTTGGTTTAGGGCTGTTGCTGCTAGCCCCACCGTTTTACGATACGCTGCTGCTGGGCCAAGTTAATATGCTGCTGTTGGCGTTATTGACCTGTGCCTTAGCCCTGTTGTTGCGTGCCAAACCAAGCAATGGCAGCGATCTTTTGGCGGGCGCATTGATTGGCGTTGCAGCGGTGATCAAAGTGTATCCGTTGGCTTTTGGGTTGATTTTTCTGCTGCATCGGCGCTATTTTGCGAGCCTTGGGGTGTTACTGGGGGTGGCGGGTGCAATGCTGCTAGGTATTTTTGCTGGCGGCGGTTGGGCAACGACCCAGCATTTCTTTACTGATGTGTTGCCAAGTTTACACGGCCCGGCCAATGCCGCCGATCAATCGATTTGGCCAGTTTTCGAGCGCCTGTTTACTGAGCACACCTATCGTTATGCCTACCTCAGCGCCAGTAATTTAGTTGAACTAACGCTCAAACCAGTAATCGAAGCGCCCTTATTAGGCAAGCTTTTGGCGGCTGGCTTGGCGGCAACAATTGCATTTTTATCAGGGCGCAGCATTGTGCGGCGTTGGCGCAGCGCTTCAACGCCAGCAAGTTTGTGGTTTGATTATGGCTTGATCATCATCTTGACCCTCTTGCTGTTGCCAGTGGTGCATAGCCATTATTTGGTGTTGCTGCTGATTCCATTGGCATGGCTGCTGCAGCGCTATCAACAGCTTGCGCCAAAGCAAAAACCCTATTTGATTATTGGTTTGTTGGCGAGCTATGGTTTGATTGTGCTCGAGCGCTATTGGCGCTTTTTGCTCAACATAGCTGCCACACCGCTCTTTTTGGGCTTTGGCCTTTGTGGCGCGTTGATTGTATGGTGGTTGCTGATGCGCTATCAGCCAGCAACGGCTTCTATTCAGGATTAAGTTCTCTCACACCTCAGCACATAAGCTATATTTTGCCCAATGAATCGACTATAATAGCAATGTTATGGTTAAGTGGATTGTGGTGAGGCAATTGGCATGTTGAAAAGTGGCACAATTATTCAAGAGCGCTATACGATTGTGCGGCCCTTGGGCAGTGGTGGCTTTGGAGCGGTCTTTTTGGCCACCGATGGTCGCTTGGGGCAGCGCAATGTGGCGATCAAATATTTTGCTACGGCTCATATGCGCCCAGAAGAACGTGATTCGTTGGCCCATTTGTTTCAGCAAGAAGCGCATACCTTGGCCAGTTTGAGCCACCCCAACCTCGCGCCAGTGCTCGATTATTTTGCTGTCGACGATGGTTGGATGTTGGTGATGGGCTATGTGCCAGGCGAATCGTTGGCGGCCTTGCAAAAACGACTCAACGGCCCGTTCGGCGAGCAACAAGTCGTCGATTGGGCGATTGAGTTATGTAATGTGCTGGAATATTTGCACAACCAACGTCCGCCGCTGATTTTTCGCGATCTTAAGCCAGCCAACATTATGCGCACGCCAGAAGGCAAAGTTATTTTGATCGATTTTGGGATTGTGCGGCGCTTCAAAGAGGGCCAGCATCAAGATACGATTCAAATTGGCACGCCTGGCTATGCCCCGCCTGAGCAATATGGCGGCCAAACTGAGCCACGCTCCGATTTGTATAGCCTTGGCTCAACGATGTATGTGCTGTTGACCAACGAGCGCGTGACCAGTGGCCTGCGTTTGCCACCAGTCAGCCAAAGTGTCGATTGGGTTTCGCCAGCCCTCGATGGCTTGATTACCCAATTAACCTCGTTGCACATTGATGAACGGCCTGCTTCGGCGGCGGTTGTACGTGCTGAATTAGAGCAAATTCGCGATCTGCCGATTGTGCCAATTGCTGATCCGTTTGCGATTTTGCCGCAAGCTGCGCCCTATCGCGGAGCCGAAGCGCCAACGCGGGTCAATCCACAAGTTCAACAGCAACAAAGTTATGAGCATGCCAGCGTAACTCCACGGCCAATTCAGGCAACGCCGCAGCCTGTCATCAACCAGCGCAAAGCGCGGGTTTGGCCATGGGTGCTGTTGTTGCTACTGGTGTTTGGCGGTGGCGCAGGCTGGTGGTATCTGAATCGATCTAATCAACTGCAAACGCCGCTCGTGCCAACCCAACTCAGCAATTTGCCCGATAGCGCTGCTGGCGATTTGATTATTTCTTCGCGTGAAGGCAATAGCGGCGCATACAATCTGCTCAGTTTGGATATTCCATCGGGCAATGTGAGCGCGGTTGTGCCGCATCACGATGATAATGCCATTGCCTCGCGTCGCCGTAGCGATGGCCGAGTGGCCTATTCGCATGGCGTTGATGGGCTTGAACAGGTTTTTACGATTAATGCCGATGGCAGCGATGAGCAGCAATTGACCTCGGCTCCAGGCGAAAGCCGTGCCCCTCGTTGGTCGCCTGATGGCAGCAAAATCGCCTTTGAGAGCGACCGCGACCGCAGTAATAACAACAGTTTTGATATTTATATTATGGATGCAGATGGCTCGAATGTGCAGCGCGTGACTGCTGAAGGTGGCTGGCAAGGCGGCCCCGCCTGGTCGCCTGATGGCAGCAAGCTGGCTTTTCATAGCCAAACCAGCGATTTATATGAAATTGTGGTGCTTGATTTGGCCAGCAACAAGCAATATTTGTTGGCCAGCGTCGATGATAGTGCCTTTTGGGCCGATTGGTCGCCCGATGGCCAAACGATCGCCTTTATGACAGGCGATAACGATAGCCGCACTAAAATTTATACCGTGCCAACCAGCGGCGGCGAGCCACGCGAGCTAACCACGCTTGGCAATGGCAAAAATCGCTGGCCGCGCTGGTCGCCCGATGGTCGCTACTTGGCTTTCGAGAGCTATCGCAACGAACATTGGGGCATCTATCTGCAAAATCTTGAGACCGGCAAGGTCGAAGCGCTCTCCGATGGCACGCGCCACGATCGCTGGCCTTCATGGTAATGCGAGTATAATAGCTTTCAAGGGCAAAAGAAACGAAACCACGAAGAGCACGAAGAGCGCGAAGATAAGGCTATTCTATTGGCTATTGGCTTAGAGTTTGAATCATAATTTGTATGTTCTATGCTCTATGTTCTATGCTCTTCAATACTGATTATGCGTGAACGTTATCGCTTTGTAGAACAACTTGGTAAAGGTGGTTTTGCTACCGTCTGGCTCGCCTACGATAAACAAATCGGTGGGCTTTGCGCAGTTAAACAAAGTATTGCTGCCGAGTCAGAAGTTGCTGAGATGCTGGAAGCAGAGGCCACGATTTTGGCTGGGCTGGCGCATCCATCATTGCCACGAATTCGCGATCACTTTGTGCACGAAGGCCACGCCTGTGTCGTGATGGATTACATCGAAGGCGTAGATCTCAATGTTTTGTTGGCAACCGAGCACGATGGCATTGCACCCAAGCGGGTTGTCGAATGGGCGCAACAACTATGCACCGCCGTCCAATATATTCACACGCTGCCGCAACCAGTGCTGCACCGCGATATTAAGCCATCGAACGTTAAACTTACACCTGATGGGCGTTTGGTGCTGATTGATTTTGGCATTGCGCGTGATCTCAAGGTTTCGAGTTTGGGTTTGCGGCGCGCCGTAACCGCTGGCTATTCGCCGCCAGAGCAATATCGCGGCCAAACTGATGCACGCTCGGATATTTATGCCTTGGCGGCAACGATTTATGCTTTGTTGACTGGTCGTGCGCCGTTGGCTGCGCCAGCCCGCTTAATTGGCGAAGCCTTGCCAGCACCTTCCGCCTTGCGGCCCAGCCTGCCAAGCGTGTTGGATCAGCCGTTATTGCGCGGTTTGGCCTTGGAGCCAGAGCAACGGCAGCAATCTGCTGGCCAATTGGCCCTAGAATTAATGACCGCTTGGCGTTCGATTCAGCCAGCCAGCCCTAAATTGCCGATCATTCGCACCAAACCCTTGATTCAGCCGCGCACGTGGCGACATTGGCTTGGGCTTGGCTTAGTTGGCAGCCTGAGTTTGGGCGGGTTTAGCGCCACAATTTGGAGCCTCGTGCGGCAACAAAATGCTGCTGAAGCTGCGCGCAATTCGCAAATCTATTTTCCTGCGTTGTTAAATAATAGTGCCACTTCTGCCCCGTTGCTCACGCCAACGCCTGCGCCAACCAGCACGCCTGCGCCAACCAGCACTCCTGCGCCAACCTCAACGGTACAGCCCTTGGTTGCTGGCCTGACTGGCTATTTCTTTGTTGGCATGCGGGCCAAAGATGGCGAGTATCAAATCTATCGGATTCCGGCGATGGGCGGCGAGCCACAGCAATTGACCACGCTAGGCGCAAATTATGGTGGCGTGGTTTCGCCTGATGGCAAACAAATCGCCTTTACTTCCGAGCGTGATGGCCGCGAGCAAGTCTATGTGATGGATGTTGATGGCAGCAATCAACGGCGCATTACCAACGATGCTGGACGTTGCGAATACCCTAGTTGGTCGCCCGATGGCCAAAGTGTGGTCTATGCTCACCGCCGCTTGGACGATTTGAAGGAAAATAGCTCAACGATCTACATCCAACGGCTTGACCAAGCTGAAGGCCAGCAAGTCAGCAAAATGTGGGGCACAATGCCAACCTGGGGCGAGCAAGGCATCGTGTTCACCAGCCGCGATATTGTCGAGAATATCGAGCAATTGGGCTTGGCGATTATTCAGCCAGACGGCAGCGAGCTAAAAATTATCAACCCAACCCGCGATCGTGATGAACATTACGCCGAATGGTCGCCTGATGGCAAGCAAATCGCTTATGTTGCTGGCGATAGTCAGCGCACAATCACGCGCCAAATTTGGGTGATGAACGCCGATGGTTCGAATCCACATCCGCTGACCAAGAGCATTGGCGGCGTAACCCAGCCGCGCTGGTCGCCAGATGGCAAATGGATTGTCTTTTTGGCCAAGTGGGGCATGCCCGACGATCTGCAAAATAATCGTCCGCGCTTCAATTTGTGGGTAGTCTCGACCGAGGGCGGGCCTGCGCAACCCTTTACCATTTCTGATGCGAATAAATTTGGGCTTGGTTGGGGTCCACGCTAAGGCAGAAATTTCCTCAGCGGTCGATCCAAGCAAACAAAAACTCCCTTGTCCAGCTTATTGGACAAGGGAGTTTGCGCTTCATTTAGCGGTTTTTGGCCCATTTGCGATCGCGGCGGCGTTCGTCGGTGTTGAGGATACGCTTGCGAAGGCGGAAATGCAGCGGAGTTACTTCGAGCAATTCATCGTCGGCGAGGTATTCAATACAATCGTCGAGCGACATGTTGCGTGGTACGTCGAGGCGCAAGGCATCGTCGGCACCAGATGAACGCATATTGGTCAGTTGCTTTTTCTTACATGCATTGACTTCGAGGTCTTCGTCACGAATGTGTTGACCAATGATCATACCTTCGTAGACATCGACCCCTGAGCCAACGAACAACTGGCCGCGTTCTTGGGCGCTCGATAAGCCGTAGCTGCTGGTCACGCCTTGTTCCCAAGCAATCAACGAACCAAATTGGCGGGTTTGCACATCGCCAGCGTAGGGTTGATAGCCAGCAAACAAGCTGTTCATAATGCCTGTGCCGCGGGTAGCGGTGAGCAATTGTTGGCGGAAACCCAACAAACCACGGGTTGGCACGTGATAGACGAATTGCACTGAGCCTGAATCGTTGACACTCATGTCGCGCATGGTGCCACGGCGCAAGCCCATCAATTCGACCACTGAGCCTTGATAATCGGAATCAACTTCGATTTCGACCAATTCATATGGCTCGTGGCGGGTGCCATCAACATCTTTATAAATTACTTCTGCTTTGGAAACTTGGAACTCGTAGCCTTCGCGGCGCATATTTTCGATCAAAATTGCCAAGTGCAACTCGCCCCGACCGCTGACGCGGAAGGTATCGGCGTTGTCGGTATCTTCGACCTTCAAAGCCACGTCGCGCTCGGTTTCGCCATACAAGCGTTCGCGAATCTTCCGTGAGGTTACCAATTTGCCTTCGCGCCCGCTGAAGGGGCTGGTATTCACGCCGAAGGTCATCTGAACGGTTGGTTCTTCGACCTTGATTGGCGGCAAGGCAACCGGGTTATCTTTGTCGGCAATCGTATCGCCAATACCTGCATCGTTAATCCCAGTCATGGCGACAATATCGCCAGCGGTGATTTCTTCGACTTCGACCCGATCCATGCCATAGTGGGTGAACACTTGCACCACCTTGGCTGGCTTGGGGTCTTTGCCGGCGGGGATGTGGGCAACCGCTTGGCCTTTGCGAATTGTGCCGCTGTTCAAGCGGCCAATGATGATTTTGCCCTTGTAATCATCGTACATTGTTGCAGTGACCAGCAATTGAGGCGGGCCATTGGCATCAACATCAGGCGCTGGCACATATTGCAAAATCGTTTCAAATAACGGAATCAACGAATCTTGCATTGCGTGGGGGTCGTGGCCAGCGGTGCCGGCCATCCCGCTTGCATAAACAATTGGGAATTCGGCTTGTTCTTCGGTTGCGCCCAAATCGATAAACAAATCGAAGGTTTCATTGACGGCATAATTTGGGCGAGCGCTTGGGCGATCGACCTTATTGACGACAACAATTGCGCGATGGCCTTGTTCGAGAGCTTTGCGCAGCACGAACTTGGTTTGGGGCATAGGGCCTTCAACCGCATCGACCAACAGCAACACGCCATCGACCATGTTCAAAACCCGCTCGACTTCGCCGCCGAAATCGGCGTGGCCGGGAGTATCGACGATATTAATCCGCACGCCATTGTATTCAACAGCGGTATTTTTGGCCATAATCGTGATCCCACGTTCGCGTTCGATGGCGTTGGAGTCCATCACCCGTTCAGCGACTTGTTGGTTTTCACGGAAAATCCGACTTTGCTTCAACATGGCATCAACCAAGGTCGTCTTGCCGTGGTCAACGTGGGCAATAATTGCGATATTGCGTAAATCAGTTCGTTGCATAACACACCAAAAACCTCGACCACACGGGCCGAGGTAGCTCATTCAAACGTCAGCATGGCTATTGTACCACACGTTGTTTCGTTAATTCGTTCGCAAGGTCTGGTTGCGATACTGTGATTACAACAACACAACCCGTGCCAATCGGTGAAATAAACTCGGCGGGCTAACCCAGCCCGCCGCCCGAACGGCTCTCCGCGACCGCCCAGACCTACCTTCATGTCTCCAACACCAAAGTAGGCAGCACCTTTTTTTCCTGCAATAAGCATACCGCTAACCACTTGCTTTGCTATCAGTTCTAAGTCTGATTTGTATGTTGTTTGATTTGCAGCAGAACCTTCAGTAAGCGTTCACGATCCCACAATACAACCTCGTTGGCTTTGGCTAAAATCTGGGCTTGCCTAGTGTAGTGGCTATTGGTTATCACGATTGCGCCTTGGCAGTTGTACATTTTTTTGGCGGCGACCGCTTCTTGAATCGCCTTAACACCAACATTTTTGCTGTAGCGTTTGGCTTGGATGATCGTGCGAGTTTGGTCTTTTTTGATCACTAAATCCGCGCCATAATCGCCTGCTTTACCTGTATGCTCAATTTGGTAGCCATATTGACGAAAGACTACGCCAAGAAAATGTTCAAATTGTGTCCCAGTCATACGATCAACATCAAGCATGCCAGAACGTAATAAGCGTCTGCGACGAATAAATTTTTCGAGTACACTGACCATCATTGATAGGATAATAATTCCTGCTGAAATAATGAGCAGCCAGCGGCCAATCGTATTCCATGATTCTGGAAATATATTCATCCTCACTCCTTGGCTGAAACAAGATACGTGATTTACCACCCTGCACCCAAAAATGGCGATTGCGGCATTGATTAGTTGATCAATGTGACAATCGGTGGTATAGTAGGCGATGGACGCTTCTTGGTTGATAGGTTGGTTTCGTCACCTCCTATCGACCAAGAAGCGTCCATTTGTCTTTTGTATTTAATTCTCACTTGATGCCTACGATTTTCAGCTCTCTTGGCTTTTGTGGTTAAACGCTGCCCGCCAATTGTGATCATCAAACTGTATGGTCTATGCTCTATGTTCTTCGGGTGTTGTAGCCACAGATGCCACAGATTGATTGGATTATTGTTCCCATAATCAAGTGCCTGAACCCTGACCCCTAGACCCTGATCCCCAAATGCTATGTTCTATGGTCTATGCGCTATGTTCTTGGTTGGTTGTAGCCAAATAAGCGTAATTGCTGCTCGCCTTCGCCAATAATTGCCTCGAAGCGCATACCAATCCGTTCGAGGACTTTGATTGATTGTTGGTTTTCAAGATGAGTAGTGGCAATAATGCGCGGCAGTTTGAGGGTTGTGATTGCATACGTCAAGAGGGCTTGCGCAACTTCGCTTGCATAGCCCTTGCCCCAGTATTCAGGCAAAAAGGCGTAGCCAAGGTCAATTTCGGCTTCTGGGGTACGTTTGATCAAGCCTGCCATGCCAATCAACGTGCCAGCTAATTCCACGCCACACAAGCCAACTCCATAGCGTTGATACATGGTCATGGGGCCGCTGCTGATGTAGGTTTCTGCATCATTCAAGGTGTGCACATTGCGGTTGCCAATCCATTGGAGCCACGACGGTTGATTGACTAACTGCATAACAAATGGGCCATCGGCCAACGTAAACTGGCGAATGACTAAACGAGCGGTGTGAATTGTTTGCATAGCACTCTCTCTTTTGTGGTTATTAGCCCATCGAGCGATACACCGCCAAGTGTTGCTGGGCGATGCTAGCCTGGGTATAGTGGCTCAAGGCGCGTTGGCGGCCAGCAGCGGCGATGGTTTGGCGATAGGTTTCATCGCTATAAAGTTTGTGAATTGCCTCAGCCAAGGCAGCTACATCGCCTTCGGGAAATACCAAGCCCGCCGTATCAATTACATGCGGAATTTCGCCAGAATTCGAGCCAATCACTGGCACGCCACAGGCCATTGCCTCGATCAACACCCGCCCAAATTGTTCTTTCCAATTGGGAGTTGTGCGCGATGGCAACACATAGGCATGCACGCTGCGCATGGCATCGGGCATAGCGCTCGATGGAATTAATGGCTCAAGCGTGACCCGCCCAGTCAGCGGCGCTTTATTGATGCGCTGTTCGACCTCGGCGCTTAAATCGCCCTTGCCAATTAGGCGACAATGAATGTTGGCGGGCAACTGTTCGAGCGCATCGAGCAAATCGAGCACGCCTTTGGAGCGCATCAAACGCCCAAAAAAGCCCACCACAAACGGATCTTTTGGTAATGGCTCTGGTGCAGGCGTAAAAATCGTTTCATCAACGCCAAATTGCGGAATCACGCTGATTGGGCCAGTATAGCCATGATCGCGAATGAGTTGCTTGGCCAAGTGATTGCCAGCAATCGCATGGGCTGCATGGCGATAGCTGTAGCGCTCGAAGAAACTAAATGGCGGTGGATAACGCCGCGCCACATCTGCCCAATTATAAAAACAGAGCTTGGCCTTGGTTTTGCGCGCATGCCAAAATGCTTGGAATGTGGCGAGATTGAACGCTTCTTCATCGGCGTGCAGAATATCTGGTTGCTCAGCAGCAATTAATTTGCCCAAGCCCTGCCACCAAAAGGTATGATGATGGCCGTTGTGGCCAAGCGGCACGACGTGCATGCGATAATTGCTCGCTGTTTGCAGCTCCAGCGGATATTCGCCAACACCAGGCTCAAACCACATTGGCGGCACAATCGCGGTTAATTCAACATCTGGCTCAGCCGCAATCAATTCGAGCTTGCGGTGATAGGTGGCGGCGGTCAGCGCTTTGGAAATAATTAGAATTTTCATGGCAACCCAAACAAGGCCTTGATAATTGCACAGGACACAAAGCCCGACTATTGGCGCTTCGTGTCCTGTGGGTGCTGATTCAGCGAAGTTTAATTTAGAGGTGGAGTGTGCCATCGAGCAGCGCATGGCCAGCTTCGTGCATCGCTTCGTACAAGGTTGGGTGGGCGTGAATCGTGGCTAACAACGATTCGACCGTAGCTTCGTGGCTCAAGGCCAAGCCGCCCTCGGCAACCAATTCGGTCACGCGTGGCCCAATCAGGTGGAAGCCAAGAATCTCGCCATACTCAGCATCGGCGACGATTTTGACAAAGCCATCGCGATTGCCAATGGCCGTCGCTTTGCCAACCGCAGCAAATGGGAACTTGCCAACTTTGACGTTGTAGCCGCGATCTTTGGCTTGGGCTTCGGTTAAGCCAACGTGGGCAACTTCTGGCGAGCAATAGACACAGCTTGGAATAATGTCGTAGTTGATTGGGTTGGTGTGATGGCCAGCGATATGCTCAACTGCAATTACGCCTTCTGCTGAGGCAACGTGGGCTAGCCATGGCGTTGGCACAACATCGCCAATTGCATAGATGTTGGCAATGTTGGTTTGCATGGTAGCGTTGACCGGAATATAGCCGCGTTCGTCGGTGGTTACGCCAACCTCTTCGAGGCCAAGATTTTTGGTCAATGGTGCGCGGCCCGTGCCAATCAACACATAATCTGCTTCCAAAGTTTGTTCTTTGCCGTCTGGGCCTTCAAAAATCACGCTTGCGCCATCGGCGCGTTTGTTGACGGCCTTGGTTTTCGAGCCAGTGTAGAGCTTGATGCCGCGTTTGGTGAAGGCTTTGGCCAATTCTGCCGAAATTTCTTCATCTTCGGTGGCAACAATTCGGGGCAACATTTCGATAATGCTGACTTGTGCGCCAAAGGTGCGATACATCGAGGCAAATTCGCAGCCGATGATCCCGCCGCCGATAACCACCAAATGTTTTGGCACTTCGGGCAAGCTCAACGCGCCAGTGCTAGAAACGATGCGTTGCTCATCGAATGGGGCAAATGGCAAAGCGCGTGGAGTTGAGCCAACCGCCAAAATCACGTTTTTGGTTTCGATGATTGTTTCATTGCCATCATCGCCTTTAACTGCAACGTTGTTGGTGCCTGCCAAGCGGCCAAAACCGCGATAGAGATCGATTTTTTTCTTTTTGAATAAGCCTTCGAGGCCGGTGCGCATAGTTTTGACCACTTTTTCTTTGTGGCCCATGGCACCTTTGAGATCGAACGAAACCTCGCCAGTGATTACGCCAAACTTCTTGCCTTCTTTGGTTTCTTCCAGCACGTCGGCGCAGTGCAACAGCGATTTGGTGGGAATACAGCCAATATTTAAACAGACACCGCCGACTTGTTCTTTTTCGACGACAGCGACTTTTAAGCCCAATTGGACAGCACGCAAGGCAGCAACTTCGCCGCCAGGCCCTGAACCAATAATCACAACATCATATTGAGCCATTGAAATATCAATCCTCCGTATGGTAGACGTTTTGTCCATTGTCTATGATAGCACAGGCACAGAGCAACCGAAGTATGAAGGATGAAGGATGAGGGATGAAGTCAAAAAGCAGAAGGCAAAAGTCAGAAGGCAAAAGCACACAGGGATCAGGATTCAGCGATCAGGGTCTAGATTTCAACGCAGAGGGAAAGAGGGATCAGGATTCAGGGATCAGGGTCTAGCATTCAGTCATATGGCCCAACAGAATCATCATTCGGGCAATTCGTGGCTCAAGAAACTGCGGGTCTTTGCATATCACGCAGATAAATTATGGCTACTGGCTATCGGGAATAAACACCTATAGCCAGTAGCCAGTAGCCTAATTACCCATGCACATCAAAATACCGATATGGTGCAATAATCAGCATAAGTAGCTGGAGCGCCATTGGAAGCAATACTGTTCCAATATATCGAGTAGGATCGTTGTCAAGGATGAAAAAGACTACATTAAACCCAATTCCAATTAACAAGATTAACCCATACATGCCAAAGGCGGTTTTTTTAAGAAATATGTGGCGATTTCTGGATACCCCAAGCGCTATAATGCCCCATGAAAGCAACGTAAAAAGGAGGGTTTTCCAAACAATTCGCCAACAGAAGATCATCAATACAAACATATTTCGATAATTCATATCATTATTAATGCTCACAAGCCATACAGTCAAACTGATAGCACAGAAAATCGAAATTATCCCACTGGACTTGCAGAGCAGTGTGAGCAGTGACTGACTGGAAAATGGTGGTTTTTTGGGCTTGTTATTAATTGGTACTGTATACATTTATTCATCCTAATTTCTAGAAAATGTCCGGGAATATGTGATAAAACGCCTATGGATTACGATGCATTCGGATATTGGCTGCTACAGTAGCCTCTGAATAAACAGCGGTAATACGGGTTTCAATACACATATGTGCACCCCAATTATCAAAGTTAAATCCATTCTGCCCATTGCTTGAAATTAGATAAATTCCAACACTGGATGTTGACCATCGAAGTTTGTCAGGATCGACAGAGGTAATATCAAAGTACAATACAAGATCAAGATCATTTGCATCATTATCACAAATAGTTGCATACCAATTACGCCATGAAGGAGCTTTATCCTCAACAGATGTATATGCTTGAAAATATTGAATCAATTGTCTCCAACAAAATCCCTGTTGTTGTGCTGTTGGATCACATGCTTGGATCGCATTGGTTCCGTTATTATTTTGGCGTATGATATGATCATTCTGTAAACCAGTCTCGATATTTTCTGGTGTATTCTTTTTGGCATTCATAACCACCATATTAATCGCATTATCGATGAATTTACGTTGTTCTTGAGATAGATCATTAAGCCTTTTTTGGACATCTTCAACGGTTATTTGATTTACAATAGCCAGATTTACAAATGTTATCAACTCATCGTCAGTTAACTGGTCAGAAGATTTTTCGATAATACTTTTATGAATATTCTCTTCTGCAAAGATAGATGCGTAGTTTGAAAATCCGACAATTAATGTCAACAGAACAGCGAATAAGCGTATTTTTTTTCATATACCTTCCTTCAATTAAAGAACCATCAGCCAAGTGATACCAAATAATTATAATAAGCAATGATCAGCTTGAAGTAGTATTTGTGTAACAAATGTGTAACAACCCAAAATATCGCCTTAGAAATTTAATAACAAGCCAATTTTGAATTGCCTTGTGGATCTTCCTTATTAGTGCAGAGAGAAAGAGGGATCAGGATTCAGGGATCAGGGTCTAGCATTTAGTCACATGGCCCAACAGAATAATTATTTGTGTAATTCGTGCAGTTCATGGCCAACAAAAAGGAAGAATTATAAAGGATGGAATGCGCTCAGCGTTGGGCCAGCAAAACAATAATCCCAATAATCTGTGCCAATCTGTGGCGAAAAACTTAACCTTCGCGATCTTCGCGCCCTTCGCGGTTTCCGTCCTTCGTGCGCTTCGTGTCCTTCGTGGATCAGACCCGATCCCCAGCCCCCAACAGCCGATCCCCAATTCCCAATGCTAGTGTTTCGTTAATCCTTACTAAATCGCCCATAGATTGACTAAGCCTGTGGTGTATAATTTTCGATAGTATTAAGTGTGGTGAGGCAACGATGCCAAAAATTGTGCCTGGGTATCACATTACAACCGCTGCCCAAATGCGGGCAATCGAGCAACGTGCAGTCGATGAAGGCGAGACGTGGGCTGGCTTGATGGCCGAGGCTTCACGTGGCATAGCCGATGTGGCCTTAGGAATCATCGCCAAGCAGGCTAACCCAGCAATTTTGGTACTGGTTGGGGCTGGCAACAATGGCGGCGATGCTTTGGTGATTGCGCGGCATATCAAAGAAGCTGGCTTTCCAGTGAGCTGCTATCTGTATAAACGTAAACCGCAAGCTGATGATTGGCCGTTTGCTGCCGCCCAAGCCGAAGCCATTCCAATGATCTTTGCTGCTGATGACTCGCAAAATCAGCAACTCCAGCAGCTCTTGCAAATCAGCACATTCGTAATCGATGGCCTATTTGGCATTGGCCTAAGCCGACCGTTGGCTGCTGATGTAGCCCAGCTTATTGACTTGGTGAATGCTAGCAACGTCCCTATTTTGGCGGTCGATCTGCCTTCGGGCCTTGATGCTGATAATGGCAAAATCTGGGGCACGATGATCAACGCAACCTACACCGTGGCGGCGGGCCTAACCAAACGCGGCCACCATTTGTACCCAGGTGCGGCCCAGGTTGGCAAGTTGGCAATCGCCCCCTTTACCCTACCAGATTCTATGGAGGAGCCGATGACTACAACTGAACTGAATCTTGCGACAATCCGTTCGCTGGTGCCGGCCCGTCCGGTTGACGGCCATAAAGATACTTTCGGGCGCGTGATGGTTGTGGCTGGCTCGTATCTTTATCCTGGTGCAGCCTGGCTTTCAGCAACTGCCGCCGCGCGTTCGGGGGCTGGCGTTGTAACCTTGGCCTGCCCGCGCTCAATTTATGGCAGCACCGCCGCCCATTTGCACGAAGTAACCTATTTGCCCTTGCCGGAAGTTGAGCCAGGCGAATTGACCGAAGCCGCCGCCAAACTGGTGCACGAAAAACTAGCCAAATATAAAGCGTTGTTGGTTGGCCCCGGCCTTGGCACTGAAACAGGCACAGGCGATTTTCTCCGCTCCTTGATTGGCTTGGCTTCAAGCAAGCGCCGCTTGGGCGTAGGTTTTCTTGGCTCGAGCGAGTTTGAAATTCCGGCCAAACGCAAAGGCGGAGTTGGCTTTGGCTTGGCTGCGCGGCCTAAAGAAGAAGCTAAAGTCGAAGAGGAAGGTCCAGTCTTATTGCCGCCACTGGTGATCGATGCAGATGGCTTGAATATTTTGGCCACGATTGAAAACTGGCAAGAAAAATTGCGTGGTCAGCCAGTCGTGCTCACGCCCCATATTGGCGAGATGGCGCGCTTGCTTGGCGAAGAAAAACTTGGCGAAGATCATCCACAAATTGCGCTTGAAGCAGCAGCCCGTTGGGGCGTAACCGTGGTGCTAAAATCAGCGCACACAATTATTGCTAGCCCCGATGGCAGCTTAGCTTTGCATGGCTTGGCCAACCCCGCGTTGGCAACCGCCGGATCTGGTGATATTCTTGCAGGACTAACCGCTGGGTTGTTGGCTCAAGGCTTAGCGCCATTTGAAGCCGCGCAACTGGCGGTTGGAGTGCATGGCGTTGCTGGCGCATTAGTTCGCGAAGAATTAGGCGAACGCGGCACTATTGCAAGCGATATTCTTAATCGCCTGCCCTTGGCATGGCGCAAACTTACAGAAGGCGGAAAACAATAATGCGTGCGGTTGATCTGATTATTAAAAAACGCAATGGAGCACAGCTCTCAACCGAAGAAATTCAATGGCTGATCAAGGGCTATACTGATGGCAGCGTGCCTGATTATCAGATGGCTGCTTGGGCCATGGCGGTTGTGCTCAAAGGCATGGACGATCGCGAAACCACCGATCTGACCCTTGCCATGGCTGCTTCTGGCGATCAGCTTGATTTGAGTGATTTTGCGCCCGCTGCGGTCGATAAGCACTCGACTGGCGGGGTTGGCGATAAAACTAGCCTTGTTTTGGGGCCGATGTTGGCAGCAGTCGGCTTGCAAGTTGCCAAAATGTCGGGGCGTGGCTTGGGCTTTTCGGGCGGTACGCTCGATAAACTTGAGGCGATTCCCAACATGCGCATCGACCTAAGCGAAGCAGAGTTTCGCCATGCGATGCATGACATTGGAATGGTGATTATGGGCCAAACTGCCGACCTTGCGCCTGCCGATAAAAAGCTTTATGCCTTGCGCGATGTAACGGGCACAGTTGAATGTATTCCGTTGATCGCCGCTAGCATTATGAGCAAAAAATTGGCTGCTGGAGCCAAAAGTATCGTGCTTGATGTGAAGGTTGGGGCCGGGGCGTTTATGAAAACCCTCGATCAAGCCCGCGATTTGGCGCAAACGATGGTGCGGATCGGTCAATTGTCTGGACGCAATGTCGCTGCGATTCTGTCGTCGATGGAGCAACCGTTGGGCTTGACGATTGGCAATGCGCTGGAAGTGCGCGAAGCGATCGAAACTTTGCAAGGCCACGGCCCCAGCGATTTGGTTGAAGTTTGTTTGACCCTTGGCTCGCATTTGTTGGTGTTGGCTGGCAAGGCCCAAAATCTCGACGAAGCGCGCCAACAGTTGCAAGCAACCCTCGATAATGGCCAAGCGTGGGCCAAATTCCGCGAGTTTGTGGCCCAGCAAGGCGGCGATCTGGCAGCGGTTGACCAACCTGAGAGCTTGCCAATTGCCCCAATTCAAATCGATTTGCTGGCCGAGAGCAGTGGCTTTGTCCAACGCATCGATGCAGAAACCTGTGGAATTGTGGCAACCGAGCTTGGCGCTGGCCGCGCTCGCAAAGAAGATGCAATCGATCCAGCGGTGGGCTTGGTGCTCAAGCGCAAAGTTGGCGAGCCAGTTCAAGCAGGCGAAGCCCTATTGACAGTGCATGCTGCCACCAACGAGCGCGCCGAAATTGCTTTGGCGGCGCTCAAATCGGCGATTAGGATTAGCCCAGCCTCGGTAGAAGCCCTGCCGTTGGTATTTGAAAGCGTTGCCTAAATCGAAGGTAGGCCGATTCTGCGTTGTTAGCGTTTTAGGCGCTAGCAACGCATTTTTGTGCTCTGCGCCAAGCAGCGTGGTATAATTATTAACGAAAATATGTGCTAGCGCTCAGCGCAATTGGCACTTGTGAAGCGTCAGTAACGAACGGGCTATCTAGGAAGGAAATCATGGCAGAAATACTGTATTTAGGGCATGCCAGCGTGCGGATTCGCGGTCGTGAAGGCATTGTGGTGCTTGATCCCTGCGATCAATCGGTGGGCTTTGATATTGGCAAACCAACTGCACAGGTTGTTACAATCAGCCATCACAAAGCTGATCACAATCATGTCGAGGCCGTTAAGCCCTTGCGCGACACGCTGTTTGTGGCCGATGGGCCTGGCGAATACGAAGTGAGCGATATTTTAATTCGTGGCGTTCGCACGGCGCATACCGATAGCGAGGGCAAAAAGCATGGCCACAACACAATTTTTGTGATGTATATTGATGATGTAGCATTTTGTCATTTGGGCGATTTGGGCCATGGCCTCACCGCAGGCCAGCTCGATGAAATTGGCGCTGTTGATGTGTTGTTCGTGCCAGTTGGCAACGGCAACCATGTGATCAAGCCCGATGGCATGGTCGAGATTATCGGCGAAATTGCACCTAAAGTTGTTGTGCCATTGTACAACGATAATCAACAACAACGCCTCGAAGCGCTCGATTTGGAGCCATTGAGCGTGTTTGTGCATCAGATGGGCTTGAAGGAATACGAAACCCTTGATAAAGTCACCTTCACGCCATCAACCCTGCCGCGCGAAGATGAAGAAACCAAAGTGGTGATTCTCAATCCAACTGGGGTTGCCGTCTAATAGTACTAATTTTGATATATATCGTAGCCTATTCCACAGTTGTGGAGTAGGCTTTTTTGTTGATTAAAGTACTATATTAACCTAGCATTAAATTACCCTTGACATGCTTTGAGTTGGCTTGCTATATTAGCTCTTGAGAACCGTGATTGGTGTAATCCTCGCTTTCATTCCCCTAACCAACACCACAAGCCACGTTTAGGAGCATGCTATGTCTGCCCCAATTATTATGGTTCGCTATGCAGAACTTAGATCGATTGCCAGCCGCCTGAATGCCAAACGTGATGCGATGCAACAAATGCTACAAACTTTGGAACGCACGATGCAGCCATTGATCGCCGGTGAATGGCAAGGTCAAGCCGCCCAACGCTGTTTTCAGGAATTCGAGAGCGTGATTGTGCCAGCGTACCAGCGCGCAATTGGCGTATTTGATGCCAGTGCCCAAGTAACCCTTGAGATTGCCAAATTGATGCAAGCGGCTGAAGCCGAAGCTGCGACACTCTTTGCTCATCAATCTTTTTCATCTAAGAACCGAATAATGGGAGAGCCTTTAGAGCTTCCAGATTTACCTTATACAGAACCTTTAGACGGCAGCAAAACGTTTAAACCCGAACTCATAACAATGCCTCCGCCTCCACCACCTCCTGCTCAACCTCCTGATGGTGATGGAAGTGGTAAACATGGTGCAATGGGTGAACCGACCGAGCAAGATAGAGCAAATCATTCTAAAATGAGTAATGCTGCGACTTTTGCACGATTTTCCAGATTCTTTTCTGAAACAGGCTATCATATGCAACATTACCTTAATAATTCTGGTGAGCCGCTCAATGTTTCCGTTGATGATATGCTTGATGATATGCCAACATTTAGAAAAGAGGTTGAACTCAGGTATAAAAATGAAATTATCCCCCAAATTAATCAAAAGCTTCGATCTGATTATCATGGTGAACCTTTAGAATTCAATGTAACAATTCCTTGGAATTCAGAATTTTATCCAGATCGAAATGAAGATAAAAATTGGTATTATGCAGTAGGAGGATTTAGTTATGCACAAACTGCCTATGTCCGAGTAACCCCAGCACCGGATGGAAGTCCAAATGTTGAAGTTATTTCTCAAGTCCATATGTTTGATCGTTATAATTGGGATCAAGGAAAATCTGTGACCATTCCATCTTCAGGAATAGAATGGATAGATAATCGCACGATTGCTAATGATCATATTACTGATGAGGAAATGGGCAGACTTCATGGTACTGGTATTGCCCAAGAATATGATCTAACAGGGACATCTAGTGGTCAGAAACATTTTTATACATACGATCCGCTTACCGGTATAAAATAAATTTATGATGAACTTATATAGGATTTGTCTATGAAATATATTTTTTATATTCTACTAATATCAATATTAATGAGTTGCCGGGAGAATAATACCGTGATTAACCAACCAAACCATGATGCCACGGTTGAAGCCGCCTTGCGCGACCTCAGCAGCCCGTTGAGTCGCGCCGAGATTGAGCAATTTATGGGCTTTGCAATTCCTGCTGAGGCAACCAATGTGCATACCCAAGGCGAAGCGGCCTTGGATACGATGGTGATTGCCCGCTTCGATTTGCCCGCTTCGGACTTGGATGCATGGCTGACAACTGTGCCCATTACCGAATCACTTCATACCAAAGAAACCCTCTTTGCCACCCAACATGCACCGTATCCTGAAGCAGAGGCTTGGTGGCAGCTTGATAGTTTAAATCTGCAACGTGAACAATATCGTTATGTTTATCAATTTGTTAATGGCAAAAGCTACAAAATCTTGGTGGTGCAATTGCAGCCGAGCGATCAGCTACTCACGATTTATCTGCAAGTGTTCAATACCTAATTCTTTGAAGTGTTAGCAGGCAATTTGGCGCAGCGATGCAAGTTAAGGGAGGAGATGCATGAAATATTTTCAGCGTTGGGCTTTGGGTTTGAGCCTGATGGTGTTGAGTAGTTGCAATGATCAAACTGCCATCACCCCAATCCCAACCAGTATCCAGCCAATCGCAACGCTTAGGCCAACACCAACATTTGGCCTAAACCAAGAAAAAATCATCACGATTCAAATCGGGACTGATAACGGAATAGAGCAACTTTCGATTGGGGCTATCCCACCTTTAGCTGAGGATTTAGCACAGAATCCTAGTTTAATCAGGCTTGATCTCGGGTTCGATCAAGCTGCGTATCGCTATCGAATTACGACGCAACTGGGAAGCATAATCCCTATTGCCAATTATCACGTGCGTGCGATTGCCGTTGATTCCCAAAAAGTTACGCTGGGAGTAACTAAACTCGCTGATCAGCCACCAGCTTTGCCAAATGATCAAAAACCCCAAGAAACGATTAAGTTCTTGCCACTCAATGCCTATGGGGGCACAACTGATCTCGATCTGCACCCAACCAATTGGCAACTTGATCCAACCACAAATCAACCGCATGTTCATTTACGGGCAACAACACCTGATACGCTTGGTAATGATGCCGAACATTTCAACACGTTTGCAATGGTCGGCGATGAATTTCGCTATCAAGGCTTTATGATTCGGGTGATTGCGTTTCCTGAAACCAGTGCTGGCTTGTTTGTCTTTGGCATTCGTCCAGCAGAAGAGAAGTAGGATGCTGCCTATGAACCGCCGATTACTCAAGATCTTCGTGCTTAGCTTGGCCTTGGTTGGCTGTCAAACCCGCGCGCAACAGCATGATGCCACGGTTGAAGCCGCCTTGCGCGACCTCAGCAGCTCGTTGAGTCGCGCCGAGATTGAGCAATTTATGGGCTTTGCAATTCCTGCTGAGGCAAGCAATGTGCATACCCAAGGCGAAGCAGCCTTGGATACAATGGTGATTGCCCGCTTCGATTTGCCCGCAGTGGCACTTGATGCATGGCTGACAACTGTGCCCATTACCGAATCACTTCATACCAAAGAAACCCTCTTTGCCACCCAACATGCACCGTATCCTGAAGCAGAGGCTTGGTGGCAGCTTGATAGTTTAAATCTGCAACGTGAACAATATCGTTATGTTTATCAATTTGTTAATGGCAAAAGCTACAAAATCTTGGTGGTGCAATTGCAGCCGAGCGATCAGCTACTCACGATTTATCTGCAAGTGTTCAATACCTAATTCTTTGAAGTGTTAGCAGGCAATTTGGCGTAGCGAGGCTGATAACGGATTTGCGTTCTTCGCGGTTTATCAAGCCTGAACCCTGAACCCTGAACCCTGAACCCTTATCGCTCGTTGCGGCCTGTCATTCAAGATTCAATCATGTGATATGCTTAGACACAGATTTGCTACTTTTGAGGCTTTTATGACGTTGGTTGATCCTGAAACCCCGCTTTTTACCTTCGATGAAGCTGAAGCCCAGCCCACGGCCTTAGCCAATGAGTTGACCGATGCCCTGCGCGAGCATTTTGGCTTGCCTGGCTTTCGTAGCGGTCAGCAACAAGTGATCGAACGGGTGATGGCAGGCCGATCAACCCTTGCGTTGATGCCAACTGGCGCTGGTAAATCGCTCTGCTATCAATTGCCAGCCCTGTTACTGCCCCACGCCACGATTGTGATTTCGCCCTTGATTGCCTTGATGAAAGATCAGCTTGATGGCTTGCCCGAGGCAGTGCGTGAACGCGCAACCTTTATCAATAGCGCAATTCCGTTTGATGAGGTGCGCACGCGCTTGCGTGGCTTGAGCGAAGGTCGCTATAAATTGGTTTATGTTGCACCCGAACGTTTGCGCCAACGCCAATTTCTCTATGCCTTGCAGCAAGTTGGCATCTCGCTATTTGTAGTCGATGAAGCGCATTGTGTGTCGTTGTGGGGTTTTTCGTTTCGCCCAGACTATTTATTTATTCGCGAAGCATTGCGGGTGCTTGGCAACCCGCTGGTTTTGGGATTAACTGCCACCGCCAGCCCAGCCACCGAAAAAGCTATCTGCGAGCAACTTGGCGATCTCGAAACGGTGCGCACCAACGTTTTTCGGCCCAACTTGCATTTCGAGTTGCTCAAAGCCTCGAACAAAGAGAAAAAACAAGCAGCAATCCTGACCTTGTGCCATCAAATTAATGGCGCAATTATTGTCTATGCCCGTTCGCGCAATAGCTGCGAAGAAATAGCTGAGCGCCTGCGCCAAGCTGGGGTTGTGGCCGAGGCCTATCATGCTGGCTGCCCCGACCGCGATGCCATCCAAGATCGTTTTATGCGCGGCGAAACCCGCGTGATTGTAGCAACAATTGCTTTTGGAATGGGCGTGGATAAGCGCGATGTGCGGGCGGTGATTCACGCCAATTTGCCCAAATCGCTCGAAGATTATGCCCAAGAGGCGGGGCGGGCTGGCCGCGATGGTCAAATTTCGCGCTGCATTATGCTCTACAACTTTTTCGATAAACGCCAGCTCAAAGAATGGCTCGAAAGCAGCCATTTTGGCGTTGAAGAATTACGCGAACTGTATAAAGCGGTTTTGGGCCAAATTGGCAGAGGCCAAGGCACCATCAATCAGGCCCATTTGATGGAGCTTTCTGGCTTCGATGAAACGCGCTTGCGGGTTGGCCTCGGCATTTTGGAGCATGTTGGGCTGCTGCGTCGCCATTTCGATTTACCACGGGTTTGTAAATTACGCCGTGGTGAAGCGCCAGCAACGCCCGAAATCAACCAACTTTGCGAGTGGTTTAGCCTTGGCCGCTGGTGGCAAGATGTTGATAGTCACGATTTGGCCGCCGCGCTGCGCATTCTCCCCAATCAGCTTGAGCCAAAACTGCTCGAATGGCAAGAACAAGGTTTGCTTGGCTACGAAGGCGTAGCGCGTGAGGTATTACTCGAAGTCTTGCCATCGCCCAAAGATACCCGCGAACGGATGTATCAGGTGCTCAAGCAATGGCGCAGCACCCAAGAGCGCCAGCTCGATTCGTTGACCCAATATGTTGAAGCGAGTCATTGTCGCCACCGAATTTTGGCGGCGCAGTTTGGCCAACGCTTGCCTGCCTGTGGCAATGCCTGCGATATTTGCCAATCGGGCCGCATCAGCATTAGCCGCCCACCAAGCAGCTTGCAGCCGCAAACGATGCCCTTGGTTAGTGCCAATTGGGGCAATGGCGGCGCAATAAGCGACCATCAACGGATTATCGTCGAGGCGGTGCGCGAACATCCTCAACAGCTCAGTAGCCGCGATTTGGCCCATATTTTGGCTGGCTCACGTGGCTATAGTTCGCATCCATTGTTTGGAGCACTCTCCGAGCGCTCGTTCGATTCGATTCGCGCCGAAATTGATGTATTGGTTGATGCTGGCAGTTTGGCCTATCAAGGCGCAACCTTGGTGGTCGTGATGGCGGCTCCCAAACGCACTGGTAATCAACATCGTGATATTGCGCTGCAAGTGCTAGCAACGCTGACGCGTTTGCCATATCCTTTGGGGCGTACTGGCTTGGCGCGTTTGCTCAAAGGAGCCAGCGATGCCAAGCGTTCGCCCGACCACGGTGCATTGGCGCATGTAACCATGGAGCAGATTGAGGCGGTGATTGAGGCCTTGGTCGAAGCGCATTTGCTTGATCGCCAGCAACAGGGCTTGTATCCGTTGTTGGCATTGAATAGTGCGGGCCGCGAGGCCTTGAACAACCCGCAAAGCCTACCAGCCTTGAATATTCAGGGCAAGCGCGATTCGGCCCAAACTGAGCAATTGCAGGCCGATGGCGATTTGTTGCTGGCGCTCAAAAGCTGGCGCTCCGAGCAAGCCCGCAAGCTCAATTTGCCGCACTATATGATTATTCCTGATAGCGTGTTGTTTGATTTGGCGGCCTATCAGCCAACCAGCAGTCAAGAATTAAGCACAATCAAAGGGATTGGTAGCCAAAAATTAGCCCAGTGGGGCGCAGATTTGCTGAGTTTGATTACCACTGGCAAAGCTGAAAACTAAGCTTGTTTGCGCCACCACCACCAAGCAGCAACCGCAGCCAGCGCCACGCCAACCATGATATAGCTGCCAATGCGGCCATCGATCTGCTCGAATAGATTGGGAGCCAGCGTCGTGATGATCAGCACAATCAGCACGACGCTGGCTAAAACAAGACCCTTAGATCGCGACATCAGGTCGGTATTCTCCCCAAATCTTGCGTAAAACTCCACAAACCTCGCCAACGGTTGCCCGCCGACTCAAGGCTTCGCGCATTGGTTCGAGCACGTTGGCGGTGCCTTCAGCAGCCCGTTGCAGATCGGCTAAGGCTGCATCGACCGCCGCTTGATCGCGCTCGGCTCGCAGTTTGGCCAATTTGGCGCATTGTTCGGCAGCTACCGCTTCGTTGGGCTTGAAGATTGGCACTGGCGCATCATCGGTAACAAATTTATTGACCCCGATGACCAATTGCTCGCCACTTTCGACCCGATTTTGATACTCGTAGGCGGTATCCATAATTTGGGCTTGAATAAAGCCATCCTCGACAGCGCGCACCGCGCCGCCCAAATCGTCAATATGTCGAATTAATGCCAAAGCGCGTTGCTCAATCTCGTCGGTCATGCTTTCGACCAAATACGAGCCACCCAAGGGATCGGCGCTGGCGGTCACGCCGCTTTCATAGGCAATGACCTGTTGGGTACGCAAAGCAAGGGTTGCTGCTTCGGTGGTGGGCAACGAAAGCGCCTCATCAAAGCCGTTGGTGTGCAGCGATTGAGTGCCACCCATCACCGCCGCCAAGGCTTGCAAGGTTACCCGCACCACGTTATTGAGCGGCTGTTGCGAGGTTAAGGTCGAGCCGCCAGTTTGGGTGTGGAAGCGCAAGGTCAAGGCGCGTTCATCGCTTGCGCCAAAGCGCTCACGCATAATCGTGGCCCACATGCGGCGAGCAGCGCGGAATTTGGCAATCTCTTCAAAGAAATTATTGTGGGCATTGAAGAAGAACGACAAACGTGGGCCAAATTCATCGACATGCAAGCCTGCGTCGATGGCTGCTTGCACGTAGGCGATGCCATTGGCCAAAGTAAAGGCCAATTCTTGCACCGCAGTCGCCCCAGCCTCGCGAATATGATAGCCACTGATGCTAATCGTATTCCAGCGCGGAATACGTTCGGCGCAATAGGCAAAGGTATCGGTAATTAGCCGCATCGAAGGCCGTGGCGGGAAGATATAGGTTCCACGGGCGGCATATTCTTTGAGAATATCATTTTGAATGGTGCCCGTGAGCGTTTTGGCTGCCGCGCCCTGTTGTGCGCCAACCAACTCATACAACAGCAAGAGCACGCTGGCAGGAGCGTTAATCGTCATCGACGTGCTGACCTTATCCAGCGGAATGCCAGCGAACAAGGTCGCCATGTCGTCGATTGAATCAATGGCTACGCCGACCTTGCCAACCTCGCCCTCAGCCCGTGGATCGTCGGAATCGAGGCCAAGTTGGGTTGGCAGATCAAATGCGACCGAAAGCCCCATTTGGCCTTGACCAAGTAAATAGCGAAAGCGTTCGTTGGTTTCGTGGGCCGAAGCAAAGCCAGCGTATTGGCGCATCGTCCACAAGCGGCCACGATACATTGTGGGATAAATGCCCCGCGTGTAGGGAAACTGGCCAGCATCAGGCTCCGGCTGGCGGTCGTTATCACGGTATATTGGTTCAAACGGAATGCCAGCATCAGTTGTAACTTGATTGCCCATCAATCACCTCATTGTGTCTGCGAGCGCTAACTGAGCTACCATTTTAGCTGCCTGCAAGAGATAATAAACCATCGCGAATCGTTTGCAGTAAACGTTCGTCGGCTCCTGCCTCAAGTGCCGTTTGGGCGACGACCCGCGCTTGGGTCACCAATGGCCCAAATGGCGAATTGGTCTGGGGGTCGAGCAATTGTAAGCCTTGCGCAGGAATAATTGCCATCCCAACCGTGACTGGCGGATGGTTATGGCGATAAATCGCAACGCACGCCTTGGTAAAGCGGCTGACAAAACGCGCCAGTCGACTCAGATCAAGGGTTGAGTTATTCGAGTAGCCCCAATCTGGCCGCAGTTGGCAATTTTGCATTAAGCTATTGGTCGTCCACAACACCTCATCGCGGTTGTATGAATCGATATAGCGTTTATTACCATTGGGCGTTGCCAAATTGCAGCCAAAACTATTGCCATAAAGCGCAACTTCGATCGGATCGATCCAGCCATCGGGCGGCTCGAAGTAATCATCATTCGGGGTGACAAAAGCCGTCAGCAGAATCCGTCGACCGGTGATGATCTGCGGTTTTAGGCGTGTGTACGCAGCATTGGTCATAGCAGCACACCAGCTAGAGAAGAATAGAATAGCGTTGTGGCCTAGTATACTACACAAACTCAGCTTTAGGCGGTGCTGCTTGCCCGCCAGCAGAATTCGGGCTTGCGATGCAGCGGCATCAGGCCGCGCCATGCTAAACTGCGCGCAGTTTTGGATTGAAAGGATTACCAATGGCTGCTGAATTGAGCTTGCAAATTTGTAAAAGTGCCGATCTTACGCCTGATGTGGCCCAGGCAATTTTGGTGATGTGTAGTTTGGCCTACGCAGAAGATTTTGCGCCGTATCTTAACTATCCTAATCCGGTGCATGTGTTGGGTTGGCTTGGTAGCGAGTTGGTGAGCCATGCGATGTGGGTTGAGCGCTGGCTGCAAATTGGCGACGAAGCACCACGCCGCACGGCCTATATCGAAGCAGTAGCAACCCATCCCGATTATCAAAAACGCGGCTATGCCAGCCATGTTTTGCGCCATTTGGTCACAGCAATCGACGATTTTGAGCTAGCGGCGCTCAGCCCCTCAGATGCGGCGTTTTACGAGCGGCTGGGCTGGGAACTGTGGCGTGGCCCGTTGGCGATGCGAACTGAGCAAGGCGTGGAGCCAACACCAGAAGAAGAAGTGATGATTTTGCGCTTGCCCAAAACCGGCCCGCTTGATTTAGCTGCGCCAATCTCAGTCGAATGGCGCAAGGGCGAGGTCTGGTAATTAATTTTATCTTTTCAATCAAGGCTTGATTGCTGCTTCGGTCAGCTAAGAACCAATTCAAATTAAACGCTACGCCACGTTAAAGCAGCGCTTTTGATCGTGAAGCGATGCGCTATGCTACAATGCGCGTTGGTAACCTAAACAAGCCCATGCGTGAGGATGTGATTATGGCCCTCCATGAATTGACGATTGCCGAGGCCCGCGCTCAATTAGATCGCGGCGAGATTACCTCGGTGCAACTGACCGAGGCTCTGCTGGAACGCATCAGCGCGTTAGAGCCAACCCTGCATTCCTATTTAACTCAAACGCCCGAACTGGCCTTGCAACAAGCCCAAGCCGCCGATGAGCGCATCAAAGCTGGCAATGCAAGTAGCCTAACTGGCATTCCGTTGGGCATCAAAGATGTGATTGTCACCAAAGATGTGCGCACCACCTGCGGCTCGAAAGTGCTTGAAAACTGGGTTCCGCCCTACGATGCCACGGTTGTGAGCAAGCTCAACGAGGCTGGCACGGTGACCCTTGGCAAGCTCAACATGGATGAGTTTGCAATGGGTTCGTCGAACGAAAATAGTGCCTTTGGCGGCACGCGCAACCCATGGGATACCGAACGAGTGCCTGGTGGCTCGTCGGGCGGTTCGGCGGCGGCGGTTGCTGCTGGCCAAGCTTTTGGCACGCTCGGCACCGATACTGGTGGCTCGATTCGCCAGCCTGCCGCTTTGTGTGGCATCGTTGGGTTGAAGCCAACCTACGGGCGGGTTTCGCGCTATGGTTTGGTGGCGTTTGCCTCATCGCTCGATCAATGTGGGCCGTTTGCGCGCACGGTTGAAGATGTGGCGCTGCTGCTCGAAACGATTGCTGGCCATGATCCCAAAGATTCCACCAGTGCCAACTTGCCAGTGCCCGACTATCGCGCCAGCCTAACTGGTGATATTCGCGGCCTCAAAGTTGGCGTGCCCAGCGAATATTTTGTCGAAGGCATGGAGCCTGGAGTCGAGAAAGCGGTGCGCACGGCGATTGAGCAAATTAAGGATTTGGGCGCTGAGATTGTTGAAGTTTCATTGCCGCACACCAAATATGCCTTGCCTGTGTATTACATCATCGCGCCAGCAGAATGCAGCACCAACTTGGCCCGCTTCGATGGCGTGCGCTATGGCGTGCGCTTGGAAGGCAAAGGCCTGTTTGATGAAATTGAATCAACGCGTGGTCAATTGTTTGGTTCAGAAGTGCGCCGCCGGATTATGCTTGGCACCTATGCGCTCTCATCGGGCTATTACGATGCCTACTATCGCCGCGCTCAACAAGTACGCACATTAATTCGCCGCGACTTCCAAGAAGTTTGGAGCAAGGTCGATCTGCTGGCAGCGCCAACCTCGCCCACAGTCGCCTTTAAAATTGGCGAAAAAACCGATGATCCAGTGGCGATGTATCTTTCAGATGTCTGTACCTTGCCCATTAACTTGGCAGGCGTGCCTGGCTTGGTTGTGCCTTGTGGCTTCAGCGACAATTTGCCAACCGGCCTGCAATTAATTGGCAAGCCGTTTGATGAAGCAACCTTGCTGCGCGTCGGCCATGCCTACGAGCAAAATAACACATGGTATAAACAACACCCAAGTTTATAGCCAAACGTTTCGTAACCACGAAGAACGCGAAGACCACTAAGTAATGATCCTTCGTGCTCTTCGTGTTCTTCGTGGTTAAAAAGCCCAATCCCCAACAACCGATCCCCAACTTCGACTATTGCAATCTGCGCGTGCCGCCGCTACCATTGAGCTACGAAAGCATCTAGTAGGGAGCCAAAGCCATGACCAGTTATAGCATCACTGGGCGGGTGATTCGGGCAATTGATCTTGCGCCGCTAGCCAATGTGAGCGTGCGCTTTATCTCGCAGGCGGGCTATTTGAGCAATATTGCCAATCGCAGCCTCTTGCCAGCTGGCCAAGTCGATTGGACGCGCTCGTTGACTGGGTTTAGTGGTACACGCTGGGAATGCTGGGAGCAGCAGATCAACGGCAAGGTGCCGATTGCATGGGGCGATTTTCGCGATGGCGCGTTGATCTACAACCCGCATTTGAATGACGATGGGCGGGTGTTTCATCGCGAAAAAACCTATTTGATGCCCGAAGTTTCGCCAGCTCAAGAGGTCAGTTGGACGCGCAAAATCAGCGGGTTTGCTGGCTCGCGCTGGGATTGCTGGGTGCAATATATCGATAAGCGCGTGCCAATGAGCTGGGAGGCGTTTCGCGATAATGCCTTAATTCATAATCCGCAACTGGTTGCTGATGGCCGCTTGTTTCAAACCGCCAAAACCTATCTGATTCCCGAAGTTTCGCCAGTAGCTCGCGCTGCCTGCGAAGTCAAAACCGATGCCCAAGGCAATTATCGTTTTGAGAATATTGGTGCTGGTGCGGTTGGCTTGCTCGAAGTTAACATCGCTGGCTATACACCAGTTCGCGTGCCAGTGATTGTCAATAATAACATCAACCAGCCGATTAATGTTCGTGGTGGTGGCAGCGGCATGCGTTCGGCTCATCCTAGCTATAATGCTTTACATCCCAAAGTGCGATCGATTATTGATCAAGCCTTGTTTATGCTTGGCGATGAAAAAACCGTTTACGATGCCTTGCCCACCAATTTGCAGCAAATGTGCTACGGAGCGCAATTCGCCAGCAATCCCAATCATCAATACTACAAAGATATTGTTTGCGCCGATTTGGTAAGCATTTGTTTTGCAGCAGCAGGCATTAACGTTAATTGGCAAAGCAAGGCCAATCCGCATATGGCCCAATATTATGCGCCCGGCCCAGTTACGCTGCAAGAAATTAGCGATGCTAACGATTGGCAACCAGGCGATGTTTTGGTCTTTGGCAACAATGGTGCGGCCCAGGCAGGCCATGTCAGCTTATATGTCGGCCCATTCCAAGGCACCGATCGCTCGGGAACCAATTATCCCTTGAGCGCCAATTTCGATGTGATTGAGGCTAGCATGAATTTTGACCTTGCTAATGGCCAGCGTTGGGGTTTGGGCAACATCGCCACCACCCGCCAGCAATGCTTGCAAGGCAAACGCGGCTATCAATGGGTCAAGCGGGTGCGGCTCAAAGAAGTTGCTGGATTAATTTAAATTGCTATGGGTAGATCTGATGATCCCCAGCTGCGCTAAACTGCGCTACAATGGGGTGTATCGTCATTTCTCAATGTGGAGGAAAGACCTCATGGAACGACCAATTCGGGTGTTGGTGGCCAAGCCTGGGCTTGATGGCCACGACCGTGGCGCAAAAGTAATCGCGCGGGCCTTGCGTGATGCAGGCATGGAAGTTATTTACACTGGGTTGCAACAAACCCCGCAAATGATTGTCGAAGCCGCGTTGCAAGAAGACGTTGATTGCATCGGCTTGTCGATTCTTTCAGGGGCGCACATGACCTTGCTACCCAAAATAACCACGATGTTGCGCGAAAACGATGGCGCGGATATTTTGGTGGTTGCTGGTGGCATTATCTCCGATGAGGATGCGCTGGCCTTGCGCAACGACCATGGGATTGCTGGAATCTTCGGGCCTGGCTCATCGACCCATGCAATTATTGATTTTATTCGTGAGCATGTTCAGCGTAGCTCGGTAGAAGGGTAGGTTGGGCGTGGAACTTGTTGCAAAGGCTCGTGCTGGCAATCGTCGGGCACTGGCCCGCTTGATAACCCTGGTTGAAGCTGGCGATGCCCAAGCCCAAACTGCCTTGGCTGCGCTGTATCCCTACACTGGCAATGCCCATATCGTTGGGGTAACTGGCGCGCCAGGCACTGGCAAATCGACCTTGGTGACCCAATTGGCCTTGCATTGGCGCAGCCTTGGGCGCACGGTCGCGGTGTTGGCCGTCGATCCAACCTCGCCATTTAGTGGTGGCGCAATCCTCGGCGATCGGATTCGCATGCAATCCTTGGGCGGCGATAGTGGCTGTTATATTCGTTCGATGGCTAGTCGTGGCAGCCTTGGCGGCTTGTCGCGAGCCACTGGCGATGCAGTTAAAGTGCTCGATGCGGCGGGCTTCGATATTGTGATTGTCGAAACGGTTGGCGCTGGTCAGGCCGAGGTCGAGATTGCCCGTGAAGCGCATAGCGTGGTGGTCGTCGAAGTCCCAGGCATGGGCGATGATATTCAAGCGATCAAAGCAGGCATCTTGGAAATTGCCGATGTGTTTGTGGTCAATAAAGCTGATCGCGAGGGCGTTGAGCGTACCGTGCGCCAATTGCAGATGATGCTGCATCTTGGTAGCGGCGAGCATCGCGATGGCTGGGAGCCGCCGATTGTGCAGACGGTTTCTAACACTGGCAAGAATATCGCCGAAGCAGCGGCGGCAGTTGAACGCCATTTCGAGCATCTCAAAAGCAATAATCTGCTTGAATTGCGCGAACGCGAACGGATTGAGCGCGAATGGAAAATGATTATGCGCGAACGCCTCTTGCGTCAGTTGCTCCAGCGGCTTGAGCCACAGCAATATGAACACTTACTCAATCAAATGGCCGAGCGCCAGCTTGACCCCTATGCTGCCGCTAAGCAGGCGATTGAAACTGTTTTGGAATTGAGCTAGATTTTGTTCCCTCACCCCCAACCCCCTCTCCCACGAAAACGCGGGCGAGGAGGCTCATCCATGTTTTACCGACGTAGTGCGACATTAAAGTCCCGCGCCACGGGTGAGGGAACGCATTACCGCCGCTCAACCAAGAGCACTTGCGGCACGCGCACAAGCGAATCGAGCTTAAACGAACGACTTTCGCTGCTGACCACTAAGCCTGTCGATGAGCCGCCATCAAGATTCAAGGCTGCATCGATTGCAAGATTTTGCTGCACCAACCACGTGCTTAGCTCGGTCAAGGTAAAGCTCGGCCAACTACAGACAATAATCAACAAATGCCCAGATTGATCAAGCGCAATTACGCTGCGACGAGCTTTATCGCCATCGTCGTTGGGCTGCTCGATGGCTGCGCCATGAACAACGAGCATCGGCGCAGATTGTAGCGCTTGATTCAGCACTTCGCTGCTATCGTAGGGTTGTTCGCGCAACGAACGCAACGACCATGCATCAGCACTATCAACTGCGAGCATGCCCCCAAAGCCATCGTATGATGTGCCATTGACTATGCCATCGAAAATTGTGAGTGCTGTGGCCCGCCCTTGGGGATCAAAATAGCCACCGTTGATCACTGCAACTGGATTGAGTGCTGAAGCCCATTCGCTAACTCGGCCCGGGCTGGCTACATCGTAGCCAATGCGCAGCCGAAAATAGGCAGGATCGACCCGCAACACCTGAACATTGGTCACATCGTAGCCAATTTCGCGAAACTCAAGGCCTGGCTCTAAGCGTTGCCATTGATTATCGACCGTGGTTGGGGCGGCGCTATCGGGCGAAATAATCGGGGTGCTGGTGCCACTTGGTTTGAGCACCTCTTGCATATCCGATCGCGAACAACTGATTAAAGCCCCAGCGAGGAGCAAAATGAGGCTCAATCTGAATAAAAAGTGCATAATAATTCCTCACACAAGAGCGTTTATCCTACCATAAGCATTGAATCTGAGGGGTAGGTATAGGTTGAAGAATGGAGTATGAGGGATAGCGGTTATCGACGGCGTATGCAAGGGGTCAGCTTTAACATTAACATTGAGCGTTATTGTGCTAACTACTGACCCCTAGCAGCTGCTTGTATTGGTTCATCACGTTAACCATTGTCTGATCCCCTCGCCCCTGATCCCGCTCGCAAGGCGCGGGGAACCACGCGGTCAGTGCTCCACTCGCCCGCATTCAGTGGGAGAGGGGCTGGGGGTGAGGGCATGCTTCTGGTTGCCAATCCAATAAACCACTACAGCTGCTGGCTAGCGATACCACAAGCCAGCAATATGAATATGCACGGCGTGAACATTCAATTCCGTATATTGTTGAATGCTTTCGATTACCCGTTTGCGCAGCGCATTGACGATTGGTGGCAATTGCTCGTGGATAAATGGAATTAATTTGAGGTGCAGCACAACGCTGGCGCGCTCATCAAAGCGGGTTTGTGGCTCCTCAGCGGATTTTTGATCGTTCTCGGCACGGCCTTCGGCGAGCAATTCGGCGCTTTCGAGTTGAGTTTCGTAAATGCCTTCAATCGTGCCGCTAACCGACTGCACGATTTGGCCAATCACCCCAATATCGATGGTGGTGGTATGGCGATTACTGCGAACTGAACGCACAATTGATTGTTGTTGGGGCATAATGTGCTCCTTGGCTAACGAGTGGGTGTGGCGGTTGGCTGTGGGCTAGCGGTTGGTGCAGCTGCCCCTAAAGCAATCCGTAGGCGCTCCAAGGTACTGCCAATGCTGGCTAAATCCTGTTCGACGCTATCGAGGCGGTTGGTCAAGGCCGCATTGGCAGGAATCGATTCAAGCTCATCAAGCCGCGATTGAATGCTCAACAACGAATTAAGATTCGAATCGATTTGTTTTTGGAGGCTATCGAGGTTGGTTTCACGGGTATTGAGGTTGCTCTCAATGGTTTGCACGCGTTCGCGCAAGCCATCGACCGAGCCGCGTAAATCAGTCAAGCCGCGCAAGGTCGCAGCTTGATCAGTTTGGACGATAATTGCGGTTTGTTGGGCTTGCTCCAGCGCCGCAATTCGCCCTGTGCTATCGGGAAAACTCACCCCAACATTGCGTGGCCCATACCACATCACTAAGAGCGCTAGCGCCGCCCCCAGCCCAGCACTGACAATAATCGTCAAAGCCGAACCAACAAGGGTGGCCAAACATCCACGTTTTTGTTTAATCACAATCGGTTTCGGGGCATCGGTTTGTTCGCTCATTTGATGTGGCTCTCCATACCATCCGCAGATGGTCGCATTTGGCTTAATAATACTCGAATCTAGCCAATACTCAATATGACCCCAAGCAAGTTTGTATCCGCCACGCGTGGCGCAACTTTGCCCGTTAACCAAGCGTCTAGAAGCAGCAGAGAAATTCTTGTTCAGCTTTGAGGTAGTTATGATTCTGATGCTTGTGTTGGTAAGTATTGGCGGTTTGGTCTTGCTGCGGGCGCTGGTAGGCCAGGCAATTGTTCGACAGCAGCATTGGCAGCGCGCTATACTCGCAATTGGCTTCCTGCTCGGCGTGTTGGTCGTGTATAGCATTCCAATCTTTTGGCCAACAAGCTCAAACCTAGAGGCTGATGCAAGCAGTCAGTCGAGCAATGGCGCTGGATTGCAGGCAACTCTTGCGCGACTGAACCAAGCTGAATCAACCACAAACCCTGCCTACACAACCCTGTTGAACGATTACACCACCTACCACGCAGTGTTGGTGGTTGAGGGCGGTTTGTTTACGCTTGCGCTCGGCGCTCTCAGTATTGTTCTGTGGCGACGGTTTAAACGCGCCAAAACCCCAAACCAAGGATTTTGGTCATTTGAGCGTAACGTGTATGCCTATGTCGGGCTGGCAAGCACAACGCTGGCACTTGGGCTGCTATTAATTGTGGCAGCGAATCTGAGCAATGTGATTAATGCTCAAGCGGGCTTTGCCAAAACCATTCCCGATCTGCGCAGTTCTGCTGGCACACCCAAAGCTGCGCTCTACCAAGCAGTTGATAGCTGGGCCGAAACAGGCAGCGCTGCAACTCCCACAATCTTGCAACATCAAATCGACAATCGGCTGGCATGGCAAGGCCCAAAAGCGCTGGTAGCGAGCATCTTGCTGCTGGTTTTTGCCTTTGCCACCGCCAAGCTCTGGCAAAAACTCATTCGCGCCTCACGCTCAAACCAAGGTCGCTGGAAGCTCCAAGGCCAAGCTCAACTGGCCTTGGGCATTCTCGCCGTGCCTACAACTGGCTTGTTAATGATAATGGCTTTAGCCAATACTCAAGCCTCATTGGCCCCAATAACCTTGACCTTGCTGTTTAGTTAGGCTACACCAATAGGTAAAATATAGCTTAAACATGACCATAATCAAGGCTTAACTTTGGGTTGCTAGCATAGGCCAATTCGAGTAACGAGAATGGCTATGCAGTTGCAGGCACACAGTAGTTTGGCGCTTAATCAACTCATTCGGTTGGCGTATCTGATGGCAATTGCCGTTGGCAGCTTTGGGCTTGGCCTGATTGGCTATGGGCTTTGGCTGGCAACCTTCGATTGGTGGCATTGGCTGTTAATCAGCCTTGGCGGTTTGTGGCTGTTGCTGCAAATTGGCTTGATTGTAATCTTGCAACGCAAACGACGGGCAATTGAGCAATTAACTGCCGTGGTTGAGGTCTTGGCAACCGCCGATTTGAGCGTGCGCGCACCAAATTTGGGCACTGACGAACTGGGCGAATTGGCTCAATCGATCAATCTGGCTGCTGAGCATTTCACCAACTTGCTGACCAACCAGCGCCGCGAAACCCAGCGCGAACGGGCAATTTTGGCGGCAATCGACGATGGCGTGATTGTGTGCGATCAGCTTGGCCAAATTGTGTTGCTCAACACTGCTGCCTACAACATTATTGCCATGGCCGAAGCCGAACGCCTGCAAACCACCCACGAACAGCCCAATTTGAGCGTGCGCTTTTATGCAGCACTTGAGGCCGTGCAACCAGCCTTGGATCAAGCCTTGGGTCGCCCGCACATCAAGCCCGCCGAACGAGTCTGTTTTGCTGGGCGCACCTATCGCTTGAGCGCCAACCCAATTTGGGTCGACGATCAGCGTATGGGCGCGGTGGCAATTTTGCACGATATGAGTGCGCGGGTTGAGAGCGAACGGCTGCGTAGCGATTTTATGGCCTTGGCAGCCCATGAATTGCGTTCGCCGTTGACCAGCATTCGTGGTTTTGCCGATATGCTGCTGTGGAGCAACCCTGAGCATTTTAGCCCCGAAGAAATGAGCTATATCGAGGGCATTGGCCGCAACATTCAACGCCTGACCGAACTTATGAACGAAGTTGTTGATTTGGCGCGGCTGGAAATTCAACGCAATGAACATACCCCGCAACCAGTTGATCTGCGCACAGTGCTGAAGGCGGTACTTGATGAATTTCGGCCACGTGCTGAGCGCAAAAAACTGCAATTAGAATGTGTATTGCCTAACGAATTGCCGTTGTTGAGCCTTGATCCGCTGCATTTGCGCCAAATTAGCCACCACCTGATTAGCAATGCGATCAAATATACACCCGAGCATGGCCAGATTCAAATCGAAGTTCAACAGCGCATTGATGATGTGCTGGTGGTGGTGCGCGATACGGGCATTGGCATTTCACTGCGTGAGCAACCACGAATTTTCGGGCGCTTCTTTCGCAACGACAACCCGTTGTCGCGGGCAGCAGGCGGCACTGGCTTAGGCTTATCAATCGCCAAAGCCTTGGTCGAGATGAATCATGGCTCGATTTATTTCGAGAGCATTGAGGAAGCAGGCACAACATTTTATGTGGCCTTTCCGCTGGCCTTGGTATGCGAACCCTTGCCGCATAATCCCGCCAGCGTCCTTGATGTTGCTTAGTTCTCTCACCCCTTAACCTGCTCTCCCACTGAACGCGGGCGATGGGGAACCGCCATTATTCAGCGACGAGTCGCGATAGAACCACAGGGTTAAAGCCCCTCGCCCGCGCCACGGGCGAGGGGTTGGGGTGAGGGAACTTAACCTCGCTAGCCAATGTTGGGTTGTGCTTTCATCCCTCATCCTTCATCCTTCATCTCTGAATTCACCGATCGTACAAGCGCAAACTTGGAATACGAAAAGCAATGATTATGGCGGCTGTAACACAGATCGCGCCACCGAAAGCAATTGCTGCTGGCGCGCCAAACAAGGTCGCGGCAATTCCAGCCTCAACTTCGCCCAGCAATGGCCCGCCTTGAAAAAACAACATATTGGCCGAAGTCGCCCGCCCGCGCAATTCATCGGGGGTGTTCAATTGGCGAATCGTGCCGCGCAACACAGCGCTGACTGTATCGGCAGCTCCAGTGCCCGCCAAACCTAAGAGCGCAATCGGCAAACTTGGCGCTAAGCCAAAGACCATGGTTGCCAGCCCATACAACACGACCGAAATCACCACCACCATCCCTTGGCGACGCGGGTTGCCAAACCACGACATCGCTAGGGCTGCGATTAACGCACCCGTTGCTGGCGCTGCATACATCAAGCCCAAGGCCTTTTCATCGACTTTCAAAACTTGATCGGCAAATAATGGCAAGAGCGTAGTTGCCGCGCCACAGAAGGTCGCGACAAAATCAAGCACCATCGTCGACCAAATAATTGGCGTTCGGCTAACAAAGCGTAAGCCTTCCCAAAGCGAGCCTTTGACAACAGGTTTAACCTCGGTTGGCGCATAATTGCCCCGCATTTGCCACAAGCCCAAAACCACCGCGCCATAGCTTAGCGCATCGAGCAAATAAACCAAGGCAATCGAATGAGTCACAAACCAGCCGCCCAAGGCTGGGCCTGCAATATTGCCAATTTGCCAAGCAATCATGTTCAAGCTTAATGCTGTTGGCAGCACTTCACGCGGCACTAAACGCGGAATCAGCGCTTGGCGGGCGGGTAAATCGAAGGTTTTGGCGCTGAAAAAGATAATCATAATGCCATAGAGCAGCCATAAATTAATCAATTCAAACCACGATAAAACCGCCAATACCAACGATAAACCCATCAGAATGCTTTGGGTGACGATCATCAACCGTCGTCGATCAACCCGATCAGCCAATAAGCCCGCCCGCAAGGCCAGCAAAATCAAGGGAATAAATTGAAAAAAGCCAATCAAGCCCAGAAAAATTGCTGAATTAGCTCCAGGAATCGCCTCGGCCAAACGATAAACCTGAACATGCAAAGCCACCGTGTGCATCTGCGAGCCAGCAATCGAAATCAGCTGGCCACTCCAGAGCAGCCGATAATCACGATGGCGTAAAGCAACCAACGCCGATGGTTGGCGCGGAGTCGTTGAATCTGAAGCCATGAGCAAGCCCTTTATTGATGATTAAAGTGAGATATGATTATAAGCTAGTTTGCTGCCGATGAATCTCAATCGCAGCAATAACTGAACGCTATCGCTTGAGCACAAAAAAGCCGCTAACAGCCAACGCTGCTAGCGGCCAACTAAGCGCAATTTTAGAATTCGAGCTTGGCGCGGGCAATCCCGCCACGTCCGCCCTGAACGGTCAATTCAATCACGCCAGGATTGGGCACATGCACGACCCACTCGACTTTGGCGCGATCAGTGGTTGAGCCATTGCTAAACCCAAAGAATGAAACTCGCCCCGAACGGCCTTCCAAATCGCCAATCGTGGTTTTGGCTTGGCCCAGCTTAAGGCTCGCACCTTCTGGCAACTGCAACAGCGCCTCAAGCGGCAAGGTAGCTTTACGCTCGCGGCCTTTTTGCGAGCCATAGCTTGGCAAATAGCCTTCATTTTGCACCACAGCTTGCAAACGATAAACGTTATCGCCCAAGCTTTCAAGCTCAAAACTGCTAATCGTGGTGAATGGGGCAATCGCAGCATGCTCCAAGGCAAATTGGGTCACTGGCGCAATCGTTTCGAGCAATTTGGCTGGCGGTGGGTTGCGGAAGGCAAACATCGGATGCCAGCCGCCAATTTCAACCGCGCCAAGCTGTGGATGCTCAAACGGAGTCCAATCGTAGAAGCACAAGCCCTCGCCATGCTCATCAACCCATTGCATAATTTTGAGATCGTCTTCTTCTGGGTGTTCCTTGAACCATTCGATAAATTTGCGATCTTTAATTCCCGCCGAACCAACGAGATCCCAAAATTCAACTGTCCAAGCAAACATGCCCAAATGATCGTAGACCCAATCATCAAACACCCCGGTAATTACATCTTTGGGGTGATAGCGAAAATCGTGGTAGACCGAAACGCTTGGCCAGCCAGTAATTTCGGTGCCACGCTTGCCCAAGGCCTTGAACACATCAAGATCGTGGATATTCATCTGATCGTCTGCACGATCGCCGTAGGGCCGCAACAGCACGCCAGAATAGGTGTGGTAGGTCAGGCCGCTATGAATTTCTGGGTGATCAACGATAAATTGCACGACCGCGCGAATTTCTGGCTCGGAGGTTGGATACGGCCCAGCGCCATACTGCTCGGCTTCTGGTCGCCAATCGACAGGAAAATTACGATTAATATCCAAGCCTTCGATTGAGCGGCTAAGCTTGATATTGACCCCATCATAATTTTGAATCAAGCCCTCGGGCAAAATTCGATAATAGGTGCCGCCAATTTCGTAGGGCTTCCGTTTGACCATCACCCGTGGATCGTGCTCGGAAACCCGCCAATCGCCATTCGGATCGACCAAGCGCATTTGTAGAATAATTCCGTCGTCGTTGATGTCCTCTTGGTACAGGCCATCGATGCGCTCGGCATACGGATAAGGTCGCACGCTCGAACGCACAACATACGGCGTAGTCAGCGCCCGTTCAGCGCCATCGGGATTGAAGCGCGGCAAAATGTAGAAGGTCGTGCGATCGAGCAAGCGTGTGCATTCAGGATCGTTGCCATAGCCCTTGAGCAAGGTATCGATCAAGTGCAAGCCGGCCATTGCGCCGGTTACTTCGCTGGCGTGAATATTGGCATCGACCCAAAAAGCTGGCTTCTCACGGGGCGTGCCAGTTGCATCGTTGGTCAGTGTGGCCAGCCATAAATCGCGGCCTTCGTAACTTTTACCAATTGATTGCAGGCTAATCAATTGGGGATATTCAGCAGCGAAACCTTCTAAGGCAGCCACCAACTCATCAAAACGATAATAGCGTGTGTAATCGATTGCGGACATGACTCCTCCATAACGAACTCTATGCATAATATTGCATATTATGCATTATTCTATGTGCTTGATGCAAGCCCAAATTAACCCAAAACCCCCTTGGATGACCAATCATCCAAGGGGGTTTTATGCCAACAGGCAGGTGATTTAGACGGTTGCAGGTGTTTCGCTGCGCTTGCGCAAGTTCGAGCCAAGCCCGCCACCGAGGAACAAGCCCCAGAGTAAGCCCAAGCTCATAGCATGCACAAACACAACCCCGCGCACTTCGTCGTCCCAGCGTGGCAAGAACACAATCACCAAGAACTGGACAACCGGAATAACCATCAAGGCTACGCCCAAGCGCACAAAGCCTTGCGCAACTGGTTGGCCGCGCAAGTGATTGCTAAAGCCGGTCACAATCCAGGCGATAAAGAAGAAGATTGTGGCAGTGACAACTGGCAACAAGACCAAGATGTCGCCAATTGCGATGCTCAACACTTTGGTCGAAGATGGCAGCGTATTCGACAAGGCTTGGGTCCCGAAGGTCAAGCCAAAGAAGGCTGCAACCATCACAACCAAGGTAACGACGAACGCAATCAGGCCGCCGCGCGCAGCTTTGCCCCACAAAGCAATGGTATTGGCCAATACGGCATAGCCGATTGCACAAGCCCACAGCAAGTAGTACATGATATCTTTTTTCTCTTGCAGCGATGTCGCAAAATCGCCAGCCATGTATGGGCCACTGCTGGTGGTCCAGATTGCGCCAAAGATGGTGTAAACCAAGGCAAATGGCACAAAGATGACCAGGTCAAGCATGCTCACGCCTATGTTATTCAACCATTTTTTCATTGAATGGCCTCCTTAGAAGGCTTTTAGGCTGGCGACAGCATGCCATCGCCAGCGCGTGCTTTACCGAGTCAGGGTCTTCAAGTAGGCGATAACTTCGAGAATCTTATCTTCGCTAAGGATCTGGCCTTGTGGTGGCATTGCCCCATACGAAGCGCCATCTTGAGGATCTGGGCCAACACCTGGGCCGCCGCCGCCATTCGTGATCCAATCTAAGACATTTTCGTCGTTGACTGGATTGCCGTTAGGCAGGGTGGTGCCAAAGGCTTTGGTACCAGTTTCGCCGAACAAACCTGCCAAGCCAGGGCCTACGCCGCTAGCATCGGTTTTGTTGTGGCAGCTGATACAGTAGGTGTTGAAGGTTTGCTTGCCAGCTTCAGCCACTGGATTATCCAATGGTGGCTCGTTTGGCGTTGCGGTTGGTGGCAAGCCAGCTTCGGTTGTTGCAGCCCACGATTTGGCTGAATCAAGCGCGACTGGCGAAATTGCGCCACCTTGCATCGACATCACATACGCAGCGATGGCTTTAATTTGGTCATCGCGCATGCCTTGCAATTTCCATGCAGGCATGGCCGTGCCAGTTTTGCCATAGGCAATAATCCCTTCGACATAGTTGCGCAATGAGCCATATTTTTTCTGAATCCCGTTTTCGCGGGTAAAGGCTTCGGTGCCTGGGCCTAAGCGACCTTGCAAATCGGAAAGCTTAGGAGCACCTTTGTTGCCTGGGCCTTGGCCTTCGCCAGCCAAACCGTGGCAGGTGGCACAATATTGTTCGTAGTTGCGCTGCCCGAACTCCAATTGCAAAGCATTTTGGCGCAATTCGGTGGCAGCCAAACGTTGGTTCGTTTGGCCAATCCAGATAAAGCCAAGCAAGGCAACTGTTGCGAGGGTAAACAGCAGCGAAACTGCAATGTTTTTCGTCATAGGACGTGTTTCCTTATTCGACACGGCCCACGCAGCAACGTAGGCCGTGGATAAAAAACTTAGTTTCGTGGTTCCGTATCGCCAACGTGAACAACCCCATTCCGGTTGAGGAATTTATATTGGGTATAGCGGCTCTTTTCGGGAGTTTCGACCAAATTACCTTCTTTGTCGTAACCCGCCGTCGTCCATTCCATATCCAAGGTTACACGTTTTTGTAGAAGCCCATCAACTGCTGTTGAGAATTCGGCAGTATCGGTAGCTTGTTGATAGAGCCATGGCTCGATCGTCAAGGTAACAGTTGGGCGAACAAACAGTACGTCATATTCGGCCCATTTTTGCACGTCGTGTTTGAGTTCAAGCAGCATTTCTTTGAACACTGGCGAGAGTGCTTCTGGCGCTGGGCCTTCGGCTACCCCAAATTCGCCTTCAACAAAGGCATCTTTGGTTGCGTCGTAATAGACTTTATAAACGAATTTTTCTTGCGGCACTTGGTCGAATGGCACTTCCATCACGCGACCTTCGCCTTCAACTGGCACATATGAAACGGCCAATTCGTTCGAACCGACTTTTTGAATCCCGAAGGCGGGCAAGCCACCATACGAAACGACAACAAAGACGATCAAGGCTACAATCCCGCCAGCAACCGCAAATTTGCGATCTTTGAAGCGGCGTGAAGGGTTGCGGTCGATGTATGGCAAGAGGAACAGTGCGCCGAAGATAATCCCAGCGATGCCCAAGCCCCAAACGATCTTATCACCAAGCTTCAACATCCCTTGCAACCAGAAGAAGTACCATGGTGCTTGAGTGTGTTGCGGGGTTTCCAAGGCGTTGGCGTGATTTTCCAGCTTGGCATCCCAGAAGAAGTTGTTGATAAAGATAAAGGTAAAGGTCAAAACTACAATCACTGCCAACTCAAAGAACACTTGGTCGGGCAAGAAAGGAATTTTGCGCTTGGTTGGTTTTTTGTTTTCAAACAATTCGTGAATTGGTGAGATTTCTTGCTTGCGCACTGCATAGTAGTGAATACTGATGAAAATAATCGTCAGCATTGGCAACATAAAGATGTGCAGCAAGTAGAAGCGCAAGAGTGCGCCAGCGCCAATTTCTGCGCCCCCACGGAGCAAGCGGCCAATCGCTGGCCCAACCCCAGGTGCTGCGTCAGCCATCGACGAACCAATCGTCACCGCCCAGAACGCCAATTGGTCCCATGGCAAGAGATAGCCAGAGAACGACAACAACAGCGTCATAAAGAGCAGGATCATGCCCGTAAACCAGATAAACTGGCGCGGAGCTTTATACGAAGCCGTAAAATAGGTTCGCAGCATGTGCAAAATCACCACTGCAACCATAAAGTGCGCGCCCAAGCGGTGAATATTCCGCATCAGGCCGCCCAACGGCACGTCGTTCATAATCTGCGTCATGGTCGCATAGGCTTCGTTTGGCGATGGCGAATAATAGATCATCAAAACGAGACCAGTAATCGCCTCAAGCACAAAGAAGAAAAACGACATCCAGCCAAGCCCCATGGTGTAATACCATGCGGTTGCTTCTTCAGATAACGAACGGGGACGAATGTGATACCAAAAACTATTCGAGTGCACCCGCATCCGTGGGTTTGGACGTGGTGCTGGCCCCCCACGCAGGGTTTCGCGCCACTCACGTGCGCCCATCGAAGGGAAGAACGAGCGGCCTACCTCGGTTAGCCAGCCACCCAAGCCCTTGCGCTTGCTTTCAGGCGATACAGCCATACGGAAACTCCTTCGTGACTGGGTAAACTAGCCGTGAGTTAGACCCGTCTTCTTTTTCCCAGTGTCTACTACCAATGCGCCATCTTCTACAGTAACCGGAAACTGATCAAGGTTCCGAGGCGCTGGGCCAAGCACGTAATGGCTGTTACGTTCAAACGTCGAGCCATGACATGGGCAGATAAAGCGATTTTGTGAAGCTTGAAACGGAATCAAACAGCCCAGGTGGGTACATACTTGATAGATTGCAATCAAATATGCGCCATCGCTGGTTTCGACCCCAACATCGTTATCGTTGGTCGAGACGATGCCGTTTTCAGCTGCACCTTTGGTTTTATCAACCTTAACAATGTAAAATTTACCAGCAGCATTTAATTCTGGTGCTTCTTCAGCGGTGTAGCTATCGCCAGAGCGAGCAAGGGTAAATTTGCCGCCAAACTGGCCTTTCTTAATCCGTGGGTAGGCAAAACCGCCTGTAACCCAGTCGGCACCACCAGTCAATTCATTAATTAACTCGTCGTCTTGGTTGGGCGCAATAATGCTGCCAAGCCCAAGTGCCGTTAACACAGCCATTGAGCCAGCCGTCGCATACGCCATAAATTCGCGCCGATTGAGTCCTAGCCGCTCGCCAACCGGCTTGCCAACTTTGGTACGAGTAACAGGGCTAACGCCTGCTTTGGCAGCCACCGCCTCTGCTTCGGCCTGCGAGACGATCCGCCGCCCTCCAGATTGTTTCGGGTTTTCAGCCATTATTCGGTTCTCCTAGCCGCCTTGGTTGTCGTTTGGATATCGTGGCAATGTCAAAAAAATACCGCGCACAGACGCTGAGGCGGGGTCACTCGGTATTGTAACACATTGCACAAAGGAGCGTCAAACGCATACCACAGCGATTTTTTGCCTTTATAAAGGCCTATTTCGCAATCCGACCATGCCAGTTTTTAGCTACTTTAGCAGTTTTTTCAGCTACTCGCTTGGTGCGCTTTGCTCAACATCTGGGTCTAAATGCCACAACGAAAAGAATTCTTTGTCTTGGTCAGCACGATGCACGTAGACTTCGCCCAAATAGGAAATTGCATTCGGTCGCTCGCAATCAAGGCAACGATAAATATCATACTTAAACCGTGTGCTGACTGGATTGGAGACCGTCGCATTCACTTCATAGGCATCAGTGTTTTGGCTACCACACCAAGCACATTCCACCGGATAAACGATCACCCACAACGAGCGCCGAAAACGCCGCGGCGATTCGCGCACTTTGCGCCGCACAATCCGGTCGGGCCAGCGAATATCCACCATGGCCTCGCGACAGGTCGGGCAACGCCGTAGCTCATGCTGCAAAGTCACCTGCGGGTTGACCACGCTAATGATTTCGCCAGCAACGACTGGCCCACGATAGTCGCACCATAAACAGCCTTGAGGTTTATCATCCATATATCTGCCTCGTCATTTAATTAATTCAGTCTATTAATCAGTAATTATACCCATGATTTTTAGGGGTCAGGGTTCAGAAATGAGGGGCCAGTAAGAACATAGAACATAGAACATAGAACATAGCAGAAAGTCAGAAGGCAGAAATAAAGGATGAAGGATGAAATGCCAAATCAAAAGTCAAAAGTCAAAAAGGGATGAAGGCTATGGGTTATGGGCTGTTGGCTATCGGTCAGCAGGAACCTAATCCTAAACATCTGTGCCAATCTGTGGCAAACGGAAAGGATGAAGGATGAAGGATGAGGGATGAAACCTATAGCCAACAGCAATTCGTGCAATTCGTGCAATTCGTGTAATTCGTGGCTAAAATTCTTCGTGCTCTTCGCGGTTTCCGACTCTCTAACCCCTCGACGTTGAGCGAGTTAAAACAAAAATCCCCTGCACCGAACTGATTCAGCGCAGGGGAGCAAGTATACATTCAATTAGTCGTGAAGCACGGTGAGATGCTGATCGGTTAGGCGGGCCAATTCGCCAACGGTTTCGCGATCGAAGGCGAATTTTGCCCCAGCTGCGGCAAACAATTGGCTCAGTGGCTTGGTATTGCCCAAGGCCAAAGCCGAACGATATTGAGCAACCGCTTGCGCTTGATCCTGCATTGCATTGCGCCAAACTTGCAGCGCACCCAATTGGGCCAAGCCATATTCAACGTAATACAATGGCGCTTCGAAAATGTGCTGCTTGCGATGCCAACCTGTGGTATGCACATCCTCCAAGCCGCTCCAATCAACAACGCTTATAAAGCGCGTGTAGAGATCTTTCCACACTGCGTCAAGCTGCTCGGCGGTCACATCTTCTGGGGCTTCAATATACACCCAGTGTTGGAAGGCATCGACGGTTGCCATGTACGGCAAGAAGTTGAGCATGCTCCAAAGGTGCTCTGAGCGGGCACGGCGGGCATCGGCTTCGCTATAGAAGCCGCCTTTATCTTTGGTCAAATAGGGTGCTGCCAACAATTCCATCGCCATCGAGGCCACTTCGCAGAATTCGATTGGTGCATCGTAATTCCAAATGATGTCGTTGGTTGCCGATGATTCCATAAAGTGGAAAGCATGGCCGCCTTCGTGCAACATGGTTTGCACATCGTCGTGCGTGCCAACTGCATTCATAAAGATGTATGGCACTTTGGAGACAAACATGCCGCCACAATAGCCACCTGGCGCTTTGCCAGGTCGCGATGCCAAATCGAGCCAGCCGTCACGCATGCGGGTGTATTGCGCGCCCAACTCAGGATCAACCTTATCAAAGATGGTTTGGCAGACGCTTTCCAGCTCATCGGCATTTTGGAACGGGGTCAAGGCTGGGCGCGATTGCGAATCAACCATCATATCCCAAGGCCGCAAGCGCTCAACACCTAATTCCTGCTGGCGCACGGTCAACCATTTTTTAACCAAGGGCACAACTTCATGCTCAATCGCATCGTGGAAGGTGCGGCAATCTGCAGGCGTATAATCGAAGCGGCCATATAAATCCCACACATAATCCAAATAGCTGGCTTTGTTGGCGTTGGCGGCAATTTGGCGGCGCAGCTTAAGTTGTTTGAGATAAATTTCGTTGAACGCAGCCCGATCTTGCAAGAAGCGGCTGTGATAAGCCCGCCATGCACCTTCACGAATACTGCGATCCGGGTCGCTAAATAGCTTGACCACTGCTTGCATGGTTAGGGTTTCGCCTTGCCATTCGATGCTCATTGCGCCCATCAGCTTGCTAAATTCGGCACTCAAGCGATCAACTTCGGTCAGCAAGGGCACGTTTTCTTCGCGGAATAAATCGGCTTCGGCCCGAAATCGGCGCAGCATTTCCTGCATTTCGGCGGGGAAGATTGCTGCATCAAGGGCCAAAAATTTTTCTTTCAACACTTGGCCAGCAACCTTGGATTTGGGAGTCAACTCTTCGATGGTGTAGAGATACAGCTCTTCGGCAGCTTTATCTTGGGTATTTTCGGTCATCGCGCGATAGGCACTAAAGCCAAATTCTTGCAGATGCGCCTCCAACTCGCTCCAGCGGCTCAACCAAGCGGTTGCATTCTCAGCCGAAAGCTCCTCAGCGGCAAGTGCATCGTAGTAGGGCTGAACTGTGGCCCAATCGCGTGGGTCAATCTTCAAACTCATGCCAGAACTCCTTGCTAGATTATTGCTACTCTCAAAGGGCCAAACCACCGCAAAACCATACACAAAAAAAATCGCCCTCGTTGAGGGCGATTGCGAGTGGTGGGCGGTACTGGACTCGAACCAGTGACCTCCACGATGTCAACGTGGCGCTCTAACCAACTGAGCTAACTGCCCACGCGCCCGCGTATACTACCATAGCTCTCAACTTTTTGCAAATTCAAGGCTTTGCTCTGCTGGCTGCCGTTGGGCCAAGTGCACCCGCAGCCCATGCTTCACCCCAAGCGTAATTTGCGGATCATACTCGACGCGCTGGGTTGGGTCAAGGGTGAAATCGTAATGCTGCATGATCGTTGCCAACAATAATTGGGCTTCCATCATGGCAAACACGTTGCCAATACACACCCGCGAGCCAGCGCCAAACGGAATATAGGCATATTTATGCCGTGCCCGTTCTTGCTCCGAGCTGAATCGTTCAGGGTCGAAGCGTTCTGGCTCAGGCCAATAGCGTGGATTATGGTGCATCGCATAGGGCGAAACCATCGCTGCTTGGCGTGGGGTAATCGTTTGGCCAAGCACCGTAATATTTTCGGTTGGTATGCGGGCGCTCAAGGCATAGGCTGGCGGATACATGCGCAAGACTTCTTTGATCACCATTTCAGTGTAGGGCAATTTTTGCAAATCTTGCAAGGTTACCGAGCGGCCTTGCAGCACCTCGTCGACCTCTGCTTGTAAGCGTTGGCGCACCTCAGGATGCTTGCTGAGCAAATAGCTACACCAAGTCAAGGTGTTGGCGGTCGTTTCGTGGCCTGCCAAAAACAGGGTCACCACTTCATCACGCACTTGTTGGTCATTCATGCCTTGGCCATTGCCATCGTCGATCGAAAGCAACAGCATCGACAACAGATCGCCAGTATCTTCGCCACTGGCGCGCCGTTCGCGAATAACGCGCTGCACCACTTGGTCAATTTGCTTGCTGGCATGTTCCAAGGCCCGATTCGCACGGGTTGGCACCCAGCGCGGCAAGGGCACAGCCTGCTCGGAAATAATCGTGAAATTGACTTGAATATCTTCCAAGGCTTGGCTAACTTGGCGAACTTCTTGCTCGCTAATGTCTGCATTAAACAGGGTTTTGGTCACAATCGTTAGGGTCAATTCCATCATGGCCTGATCCATATCGAGAATCGCCCCATCGTGCCAGCGTTTGAGCATGGCTTCGGTGTGCTCAACCATGGTTTCTGCGTAGGCCTGAATCCGCTTCATATGAAATGCGGGCTGCACCAGTTTGCGCTGCTTTTGATGATCAGCGCCATCGTTGCTGAGCAAGCCATTGCCCAAAAAGCGCGAAAGCAACTCGCGATCGCCAGCATTTTTGCGCACTTTATCGCGATTGGTTACCAAGAGTTCTTGAATGCCATTGGGATCATTGACCAGATAGACACGAAACGGCCCCATCCGACAGGTTGTAAAATCGCCGTAGCTGGCCAAGTATTCGAAAAAGCCCAATGGACCGTATTTTTGCAAATCGCGTCGGCTGCCACCAAGGCGGGTTCCTTTTGGGCCAGGCAACATTTTAACCGTCATCGACCACCTCCAAGCTGAATATGCTGTATTGTTGTTTCTTAATTCCGTTGTTTACGCCGCAATGGATATTTATGAATTCCGTTCATAAATAATACGCGATCGGCATAGCCAAAAGCAAGCAGCTTTGGATGAACAATTGTTAAGAGAAATGTGGTGCAGTGGCCTGGAACCAGAACAATGGTTAAACGTATTATTGGAGTCGATTTCACATATGTGGAGTACATACAATGAGTTATCGTGTTCCAACAAACAATCAGCACTTAAAACTCCAGCCTGGCGAAGAGATTCTTTGGCAAGGCCAGCCAGTCCAAGGCTTTAAATTTTATCCAATTGATCTAGTTCCTTTGGTAATTGGCATATTCTGGCTCTATTTTATAATTACGAAGTTTATTATTGGCGAGCATGGGCAACAGCTTCCAACGGCGCTGCCGATAATAATGTTCGGATTATTTTCCTTACATGGAGGATACCTGGTATTTGGTCGATTCTTGTTTAGTCGCGCTTTGCGTCGCCAAACAACCTATATGCTTACCAATCGTAGGGCGTTAATTCACATGCATTGGTTGAATCGCGATTATCAACATAGCTACGATTTAGCTCGGCTCAAGTCAGTTATGCTTGATCGCCTGCCCAATGGCCAGCAAAGTATTATCTTCGATAATAAACGCGCATTACCCCCATATTTATTTCTTGGCGTAAATAGTGGATTTGCTACTTTTTTTGAAGGCATACCCAATGCTGAAGCGCTCTATCAGCAGATTCTTGCTTTGCAAGCATCGTTGCGCAGCAAGCAAACGAGCGGCTAAATCACCTCTGCTGATCAAGGCAGATGGGACTTTTGCGGCACATTTGTTTCTTGACGCTGAATCTTGCGATTGCTATAATTGAAAAGCCGAAGTTGCAACGGCGCATCCTCTTCTTAACCATCCTCTGGCAGCGACCATTCACAAATTTCATCAACCTGCCAGAACAATCGCCGTCCTTTGGTGTTGGCTCATTTTCAGTCGGCTTTGTGCGTTCCTCGGTATCTATCGGCGGACCCCACCCCTCCGTCGTCGCTCTGTTCCCGCCGCGTGGCGGTGATGTAGGAGGCCAACTATGACGACTCCCTCCGGCTCGCAACTGATGTCCTTGCTGAGTACCTTACAAGACCAGCAAAACTATCAGAATCTCCATTGGGTTGGCTCTTTTCAGGATTATTTGGATATTGTGACCAGTAATCCAAAAGTCACCCGCAATGCCTTCCAACGAATTTACGACATGATTATGTCGTATGGGCTGGAAGAATTCATCGATGCCAAGAAGAAGTTAATTCGTTATAACTTCTTTACCACCAACGAATTCGACGAGCAAGATGCCATCTTTGGCTTGGAAATTCCCTTGATGCGCTTGGTTAATTTTTTCAAGGCTGCTGCCCATGGCTATGGCACGGAAAAACGGGTGCTGCTGCTGCATGGACCAGTCGGCTCAGCCAAATCAACCATCGCCCGCCGCCTAAAACGTGGTCTCGAACGCTATTCGCGCAGTGAACATGGCGCACTCTATACGTTCGATTGGTTTTTGGGCGATATTGAAGATCTCGACGCTGGCGAGGTGAAGGATGCTGATTGGGACCCCTGCCCAATGCACGAAGATCCTTTGCACTTGATTCCGCTCGAAATGCGCGAAGCATTTTTAAAGGAATTCAACGCCAACCTCGAACCAGACGAACAGATTACAATTACTGGCGACCTTGATCCTTCGTGCCGCTATAATTTCCGCGATTTGATGCGGCGCTACAACGGCGATTTTTCTAAAGTACTGCGCCATGTCCGTGTACGCCGCTTCGTTTTTTCCGAACAAGATCGGGTTGGCATTGGCACATTTCAACCAAAGGATGAAAAGAATCAAGATAGCACTGAATTAACTGGCGATATTAATTATCGTAAGATTGCAATCTATGGTTCTGATAGCGATCCACGCGCTTTTAGCTTCGATGGTGAATTTAATATTGCTAATCGTGGCATTATTGAATTTGTTGAAATGCTTAAGCTCGACACAGCATTTTTATACGATTTGCTTGGTGCTTCCCAAGAACATCGCATCAAATCCAAGAAATTCGCGCAAACCCATATCGATGAAGTTATCGTTGGTCATAGTGTAGCTGGTAATACCCCGATTCCTTATCGCTACAACGGCGTGCCTGGCTGGACAACGCTAGAACAGCTTTGCGCTCGATTTAACGCCGATAGTAGCGGTCTTGAAGTGCTTGCATTTGATTTCAATCGTGCATCTACAACTTGGACTCCAGTTAAAACAATTTTCCGCCATCGATTTAGCGGCAATATGCTTACAACTTCGCAAAAGTGGGGGGTTGTTGAAACCACGCCTAATCATTCGATCTATTCACGCTCAGGCCAAACCTTCTTTCCTGAAGAAGGGCTGGAGTTAGCCGCAGTGCGCTGGCTTGATGATAGTTGGATTAAGCCCGAGGCCCAATGGCAGCCAATTGATGTGATTCAAAATATCGATGGCTTTATTCGTGATGATGTGGTGCGATTTGCCAATGGTGGCAAGTTAACCAAACCATGCCAACCAGGTTGGGCACGCCTCAATTTACCGCGCCATGCAACCCAAATTAAAGCAATTTACGACCCGCAACACGACCAACAAGAACTTAAAGATCTCATCACAGTAATGGTTTGGTACGCTACCGAAGGCCATATCAATGGCCGCAATGGAGGCATTGTCATTAGCCAAAACGATCGTGATGAGTTAGAGCGAGTGCGGCAGGCGTATGCCAACATCACAACGGCCCATGGTTCAATCGATGCTGGGGCAAAAACCGATAATTGCTGGCGGTTGTACCTGAGTTCGCAAGCGATTGCTGCTTTGGTTAAATATCATTGTGGAGAACACTCTGAATTCAAGCGCTTGCCTGATTTCCTATTCAATTTGCCCAAGCTCTATCAACAACATGCCTTTGAAGAATTAATGCGCACCGATGGCTCACGCAAAATAGCCCGCGCTGTTGGTGAAGTATGTAGCGATGAGTATCGCGATACATTCTTCGAATATAAAACCCTTTCATCATTACTCGCAACCCAAGTTGGCACCTTATCAACCTTGCTTGGCCACGATTACAGCGTTTATCGGCTTGAACGAGAGGATCGCACTCCTGCGTATCGCGTACGCTTCGTTTCTGGTTCAGGCAAACGTGGTGGCCGCCACAACCGCTTTGAAAACCGCTTAACCGCCCGACCAGTTGTCGATGAATGGGTTTACGACATTGAATGCGAAGGAATTCATAATTTTGTCTGCGGTTTAGGCAACGTGGTTTGTCACAACACCAATGAACCAGAATTCCGTAAGCTTGAAAATAATGAGTTTATGGAAGCACTAAAAGACCGTACTGTGCGAATTGATATTCCTTATATTACGCGCTTGCGTGATGAAATTCGAATTTACGAAAAGGATTTCAATTCGGAGAACGTACGCGTGCATATTGCGCCACATACGATCGAAGTTGCCGCCATGTGGGCAATTTTAACTCGCCTCGAAGAACCAAAACGCGCAAACTTGACCTTATTGCAAAAAATGAAGCTTTACAATGGCAAATCGTTGCCTGGCTTCACTGAGGATAATATCAAAGAATTGCGCAAGGAATCACGCCGCGAAGGCATGGAAGGCATCTCACCACGCTATATCCAAGATAAAATTAGCAATGCCTTAGTTAATTATCAAAGTGATGGCGGCATCAATCCATTTATGGTGATGAATGAGCTAGAAAGTGGCCTCAAAACCCATTCATTAATCACTAATGAAGAAGATCGTAAACGCTATCGTGAACTCTTGGCAATTGTCAAAGAAGAATACGCCGATATTGTCAAAAATGAGGTACAGCGTGCAATTTCTGCCGATGAGGAAGCAATTAAGCGCTTGTGTGCTAACTATATCGACAATATTAAAGCCTACACTCAACGCGAAAAAGTACGCAATAAATTTACTGGAGCCTACGAAGAGCCAGACGAACGGCTGATGCGCTCGATCGAAGAAAAGATCGATATTCCCGATAATCGTAAGGATGATTTCCGACGTGAAATTATGAATTACATCGGAGCATTAGCAATCGAAGGCAAGACGTTTGATTATCGCACGAACGAACGACTTCATCGAGCCTTAGAACTTAAACTGTTTGAAGATCAAAAAGACAGCATCAAACTGACCAGTTTGGTTTCGAGTGTTGTCGATAAAGATACGCAAGAAAAAATCGATGTCGTCAAAACCCGCTTAATTCGCGATTTTGGCTATAACGATCAAAGTGCTACCGATGTGCTGAATTATGTTGCGAGCATTTTTGCTCGTGGCGATGCGACTCAGCGCAAGTAGGCTCGGACAAAGCGAGCGGGTTCAATGATGCATCCGCTCGCTTGCGTGCGTTCCTTCCACTAACAATCAACGGTGAGCCTATGCAACGAGTTGAACGTGATCTTAATCGCTTCCGCCAAATTGTGCGGGGCAAAATTAAAAAAGATCTGCGCAAATATATTTCTCATGGCGAGATGATTGGTCGCCAAGGCAAACGCTTGGTCTCCATTCCTGTGCCATCAATCGATTTACCGCGCTTTCGCTTTGGCAAAAATCAAGGCGGCGTTGGCCAAGGCGAGGGCGAGAACGGCGATCCAATCGGGCGCGGCGATGGCTCGCAGCCAGGCGCAGGCGAGGCAGGCGAAGATTCGGGCCAGCATTCGCTTGATGTCGAGATGACGATCGACGAACTGGCTCAATTGTTGGGTGAAGAACTCCAACTGCCCAATATTCAGCCCAAAGGTAGCAAGAATATTATCTCGCAAAAGGATAAATATTCGGGCATTACCAAAGTTGGGCCAAATTCGCTGCGCCACTTCAAACGCTCCTTCCGCGAAGCGCTGAAACGCCAAGTCGCCTCTGGCCAGTACGATCCCGATGATCCGGTGGTGGTACCGATTCGCGATGACATGCGCTTTCGAACTTGGAAAACCACCGAAATGCCCGAAAGCAACGCCGTGATTATCTACAGCATGGATGTTTCTGGCTCGATGGGTCAGGAGCAGAAAGAGCTGGTGCGGGTAACTGCATTTTGGATTGAAACCTGGCTGCGTTCCCAATACAAGCATCTTGAAATGCGCTACATCGTGCACGACGCAGCAGCCAAAGAAGTAACCCAAGACGTTTTCTATCGGATTCGCGAAGGCGGTGGAACCAAAATTTCCTCGGCCTACCGCTTGGTGCTCAAGTTAATCGATGAGCATTATTCACCCGACGAATGGAATATTTACCCGTTCCATTTTTCCGATGGCGATAACTGGGGCGGCGGCGACACACGCGAGTGTGTTGAAATACTGCGTAACCAGATTTTGCCCAAGGTTAACCTTTTTTGTTATGGTCAAGTGCGTTCGTTGTATGGATCAGGGCGTTTTGCTCATGATCTGAACGAAAATTTTCGTGCCAACGAAACCATGGTCGTTTCAGAAATTGCTGACCGCGACGATATTTACAATGCAATCAAGGCCTTTTTAGGCAAAGGAAAATAGTAAGTATGAAGGATGAGGGATGAAGGATGAACATGCTAGCTAAATCTGAAATTAATCCAAATTTCTAATTTAGCTAGCATTCTACTTAATTTCGGAGGACTTAACATGCAAAAGGATGTTGGTCGTGATGATTTACGCCAACGTACAACTCGTTTTGCACTCCAAATTATTCAATGTTATGGCTCACTACCAAATCGGGCAGAAGCAACAATCTTAGGTAAACAACTTCTTCGGTCAGGCACATCAGTTGGGGCTAATTATCGTGAAGCCCATCGTTCACGATCAGATAACGAGTTTATTGCAAAACTTGGGATCTGCTTACAGGAATTAGAAGAAACTGATTATTGGCTAGAATTATTACTTTTGGCCGATTTTCAAACAGCGATCGTTATTAATCCTTTACGTGATGAGACATCACAATTAATTGCTATTTTTACAACCATCGTTAAGAAGAAACGCTTACAACTTAAAGAACCAGCTACAATATATGAGTTCGATGACCAAAAAGAATCATCGTGAAGATATTATGAACGATTGTAGCATGAATCTATTCATCGTTGATCTTTAATCCTTTGTTGAATATTTTCATCCTTCATCCCTCATATTTCATCCTTCCAAAGAGAGGTTTCTATGCCACTCAGCAACAACGATTTACCGCTTAATCTTCAAAAAGCATGGGAGCAAATAGATGGTCATGCCAAGCGTTATGGCCTCGATTACTACCCAATTGTCTACCAAATCCTTGATTATAATACGTTGTATGAAGTTGCTGCCATGGGTGGTTTTCCCCGACGCTACCCGCATTGGCGCTTCGGAATGGAATATGATCAATTAATCAAGGGCCATGTCTATGGATTAAGCATCATTTATGAAATGGTGATTAATACTAATCCAGTGTATGCCTATTTGCTCGAAGGCAATATGATTGTTGATCAGAAAACGGTAATGGCGCACGTTGCAGGCCATGCCGATTTCTTCAAGAACAATATGTGGTTTGCTCCAACCAACCGTAAAATGCTCGATGTTATGGCAAATCATGCAGGGCGAGTACAACGCTATATCGATCGTTATGGCTACGAAGCTGTCGAAGCATTTATTGATACCTGTTTATCAATTGAAAACCTGATCGATTATCACTCACCGTACATTAATCGCCCTGAAGCCCAAACCAGCCAGCCAATCGTTGAAGATGACGATATTGAAGTAGCCGAAGGTTTGCCATTCGAACGTGCATATATGAAGGATTTTATTAATCCACCAGAATTTCTACGCCAGCAACGCGAAAAATTATTAGAAGAACAGCAAAAAATGCGTAAATTCCCCGAAAACCCGCAGAAAGATGTGCTGTTATTCCTAATGAATTATGCGCCGCTTGAGCGTTGGCAGCATAATATTCTGGAAATTGTGCGCGACGAAGCCTATTATTTTGCCCCACAAGGCATGACCAAAATTATCAACGAAGGTTGGGCGAGCTTTTGGCATAGCCGCATTATGACCACGCACGCCGCCGAAACCTCGGAAATCGTCGATTTTGCCGATCATCACGCGGGGATTGTGGCGGCCCATCCTGGGCGCTTAAATCCGTATCGCTTGGGTTTGCTGTTGCTGCGCGACATCGAAGATCGCTGGAATCGCGGGCGCTTTGGCAAAGATTGGGAGCAATGCGACGATATGCGCGAAAAGCGTGAATGGGATCTGAAGCTTGGCAAAGGTATGGAAAAAGTCTTTGAAGTGCGGCGTTTCCACAACGATATTACCTTTCTCGACGAGTTTCTTACGCCCGAATTTTGCGTCGAGAACAAGCTATTTACCTTCAAGCACAATAACGATAGCGATTTGTATGAGATTGTTAATCGCGATTTTGGCGCGATCAAATCGCAGTTGCTCAGCGGCCTGACCAACTTTGGCCAGCCCTATATCTACGTTGAGGATGCCAACTACAACAATCGCGGCGAATTGTATCTGCGCCATCGCCATGAAGGCAACGATTTGCGCTTGGATTATGCTCGCGACACGCTCAAACATATTCAAACGATCTGGACGCGACCAGTCAACCTTGAAACGGTGCTTGAGGATAAAAAACGCTTATTGACCTTCGATGGCAAGGAATATAGCGAACGCCGCATTGATTAATTAAGCTCATTTTTTCCACCCTTCCGTCCCGCCAGCGGGAAACGCAGGGGGCTTTAATCCCCCTGCACCCCCTCAATGGCAATCCGCGACCAAACCGCATCCATTGATGAACCTGCGGATGGGTGGTGGACAGCGAAAACCGACCCTTCGATGGGGTTGTGGTGTGGGAATATGCCGGTTGCCAACTCAATGAACCAGTGCGGCTTTTGCTTTCTGACTTTTCCCGACCCCCAGCCCCCAACAACCGATCCCCACCC
>NZ_PUBZ01000093.1 GCF_003205875.1 Herpetosiphon llansteffanensis | reverse complement strand
GGTCAGGGGCTGGGGATCGGTATCCGTACAATGCCAACAATCTCTTGCCAACTCCAATGATGTTCCGATAGCCCATAGCCTACAGCCCTCGTTCTTCGTGCTCTTCGTGCTCTTCGTGGATCAAAATGCTAAACTGACGCTGCTTGACGTGAGCAATAAGCTTGACTAAACTCAATCCTTGAAGCCGAGTTTACGATTCACAGCCTTCGGGCAGGGAGACTCTATGCACAACGTTGTGGTTATTACAACGGGCGGCACAATTTCCACCAAACGCACACCGCAATGGAGCGGCGCAGTTCCAATGCTCAAAGGCGATGATTTTTCGGCCATGCTGCCTCGCGGCGAATTTAACGTCAGCTTTCAAGATTTTACCAACTTGCCAAGCAGCCATATTACTCCAACCATGGCGCTTGATTTGGCTCAACGGGTCAATAGCCAATTGCTGGGCGAGGCCGATGGCGTGGTCGTGACCCATGGCACCGATACCTTGGAAGAAAGCGCCTTCTTATGCGATTTATTGATCGATTCGAATAAACCAGTGATCTTTACTGGCTCGATGCGGATTGCCACCGATGTTGGCTATGATGGCGTTACCAACCTGACTGGAGCAATTCGCGCTGCTGCTGCCCCCCAAACCCGTGGGCTTGGCGTGATGGTCGCCTTCAACGATCGCTTATTCTCGGCAGCAACGGTACAAAAAATCGATTCGCAAACGGTTGATGCCTTTGATGCACCTGGTTTTGGCCCGATTGGCAGCTTAACTGGCGCAACCGTGCGAATTCATCATCAGCCCAGTGGTCGCCACTATATTCCCTGCTCGCGCTTGGCCGAACGCGTTGATTTAATTTATGCCACCCAAGGCGCAGACGACCGTCAACTGCGCGCTGCCATCGACACCAACTCGCAAGGAATCGTAATTGCGGCGTTTGGCGGTGGCCGCGTGCCGCCATGGTGGCTGCCAACCATCCAAGAAGCGCTCAATAAACGGATTCCGGTGGTGGTGACGACGCGCTGCTTGAAGGGTATTTGCTACGATGAATATGGCTACGTTGGCGAATATCACGATCTCAAACGGCTTGGCGTTATGTTTGCCCAGCAACTTTCGCCAGTCAAAGCTCGCATCAAATTAATGGTTGCCTTGGGTGCTGCTGCCCATCCCCAAGAATTACGCGATTGGTTTGCAGAATAAACCAACTCAGCTTAAACAAAAGCGCCCTGCACCATCGAAACGTGGGCAGGGCGCTTTGCTATTTAACTTTATAAACTAGGAAATCGGCCAGCTAAGGCATTGGCAATATTAAATGGATCGCTAGCAACCACCGTGGCGGCGTAGAGTTCCATGGCCCCAATATCCGAGCCTCGGCTGTTGGGATCGCCGCGATCAACAATTCGCACGATGGTTGGCAGATTGGCCCACGATTCAGGGGTGTCGGTCAGCGGCGGCAGGGTCATGCTCACATTGAAGCTTTGCACGCCCAACTCAGTCACAAAACAATCGAGCACATGATAAAGCGATTGGGCCAATTCCTGCGGATCGTTGCCAAACAGCACAACCTCTTTTTCCTTGACTGGCGTGAGTGAAACATAGCCATAGGTATGCTCGCTATGAATATTGAGGCTCAACCCTAAGGCCCGATGCACCCGCCAAACATCTTGGAAATAATTGCTGTTGTTTTGCAGCTGATATTGCTCAGCAGTACGCCGCAACATCTCGACCTTGGGATAGGCCATCCCATGCGAAACGGACATTTGCGCGTGGCCGTGAATGACCGATGCCCCCGAGCGCCAGAGACTATTCCAAATAAAGAATGGATAGATCGCTTGCGGATCAGCGCTATGCACCGCATCGAACCAACGCCCAGCAGTCTGAATATAATCCTCGACCCGTTCGAGATTGAAATTCAAAGGATTATGTTGATCGAAAATCAACACGCCATGCCAGCCATCGAATTTGGCAACGTTGGAAGCGCTGAGACAATAGCGCCCACGCACGCGGCCAAAACGATCTTCTGGCGTGCCACTTTCTGGCGTGCAAAAGCCCGCTTCATCCTGCGGGCCAGCGCTGGCAGCAATAATCTGATCAATATCCGATTGATAGCGACCTTGTTGCGGACGTAGCCCACGAATCCGGTTAAAAATTGCTCCATCGAGTGTCCAGAGGTTGGTCACCCGAATAATTTCTTGATGCAAGACAGCTTCGACACTGCCAAAAGCGCGTTCAATCCAGCCATGCATTCGGTCTGGTGGATGAATTGTGCCATGGCTCACATCAACGCGGAACAGTTGTCGCCACAGGGCAGCAACCGAGGGCGGCAAGCCCGCCACCAAACGCGGCAGATGAGTGATCACGGCTCCTCCGTGGTTAATGCTAAAGAAGGCTTCTTCAAACGAATCCATAGTCCACAGCGACTCACGAACGCTCATTCGCGTCTCCATAGCTAGCGCGTGGCCGACGCGCTGCACGACTGACGAGGGATCGGCGATACAGTTCATCGTAGCGTTGCGCCGAACGTGCCCACGACCAATCACAGTGCATCGCCCGCTTAACTGCGGCCTGCCAGAGTTCTTGGTGTCGATACAGCTCTAGAGCACGCATCATGGTGCCATACAGCGATTGACTCTCTGGCTGGGTAAACCCAAACCCATTGCCGGTTCCGGCATAGGTGTTGATGTTCTCAACGGTATCGGCAAGACCGCCAACCGCGCAAACTAACGGTAAACAGCCGTAACGCTGAGCAATCAGTTGATTCGTGCCGCCTGGCTCAACCAACGATGGCATTAATAAGACATCACTTCCAGCATAACATTGATGCGCCAAAGCTTCATTAAAGGTCAGCGCCAGCGCAACTTGCTGTGGATAGCGTTGCTGCAAGCCGCTGAGCCATTCATGATAGCGCGCTTCGCCAGTCCCCATAACCACCCATTGGAAGTGATGATGACTTAATAATGCTTCGATCGTTTCGGCTAACAGGCCCAAGCCTTTTTGATCGTTTAAGCGCCCAATGAAACAAAACAAGGGCTTGTTAGGATCAAGCTCCAAGCCTAATTGCTGTTGCAGCGCCGTTTTACACACTTGTTTGCCCGTTAGATCATCGTGGCTGAATGCTTGGGCAAGGTACGAATCAGTAGCAGGATTATAGCGCTGATTGTCAATGCCATTCAAGACCCCAAACAAGCGATCACGCCGATCGCGCAGCAATGGGTCGAGACCTTCACCAAATGCCGGCGTTAATATCTCACGGGCATGGGTTGGGCTGACCGTATTAATCATATCGGCATAATAGATGCCACGACTCATTAAATCGACCACGCGATGCAAACTTGGCATATCCGAATGCGCAATATAGCCATATTCGGCAATGCCTGCCATCTCCAACACCCGTTGGCCAAACACGCCGCGATACGCAAGCGTATGAATGGTATAGAGCGAAGCGGTATTGGCAAAAAATTCATCATCGCGATACGAGGTGCGCAGCCAGTTGGCCACAATCGCCGCATGCCAATCGTTGAGGTGCACCACATCGGGCTGCCAGCCTTGAGCGCGGGCAATTTCGAGCGCGGCCTTGGCCCAAAACACAAAGCGTTCAGCATCGCCATCGCCAAGGTAAACCTCAGGCTGGCCAAATAAACGCTGGTTCTCAACCATCCAAACTTGCACGTTGCTATCAGGCAATGTGGTGCGATACCAGGTTGCTGGTTCGGCAGCATCGGCTAAAGGCACGTTCAGGTTGATGTTGCTTGGTTCAAGCTGCCAGCGGGTGGGATCAATATGACCATAGCGCGGCATCGCCACAATTACTTCATGACCTAAGGCCTGCAAGGCGCGGGGCAACGAGGCAGCAACCTCGGCTAAACCGCCAGTGCGGGCAAATGGCTCGACCTCAGAGGCCAAATATAAAATCCGTAAGGCTTGTTCATTCATGCATACTGCTTTGCGCTGAATTGCGATAAGAAAGCCGCCCGTGCCTTTGCGTGCATGGTCGGCCTCGACTGTGTTTGCTATGCTACCACATAGCTATTACACAATGCAAACCCGTTTCTAAGAGCATAGAACATAGAACATAGAGCATAGATGTATTGGTACATTGGATTGACAACCGCGTTCCCTCACCCCAACTGCTCTCCCACTCGACGCGGGCGAGTGGGAGCACCGTTTTAACCAACGAATTGGGGCAGAACCACCGTGTTCAAGCCCCTCGCCCGCGCACGGGAGAGGGGTTGGGGTGAGGGGATCAGGCAGTGGTTAACGTGACATTACACATAGAACATCCTTGAGCACGCATTCCTGATAAGCACAAACCCCCTGCTTCAACGCATGAAACAGAGGGTTTGCGCAAAACGAAATTCACATCAACACTTATTCACCAACAGCACGCCGATTAATCGTTTTCTCGGCAATCTTGGTGAGATTATGATCAGTTTCGCCTTCTTGATCAAGGATTTTTTGCAAGCGCTCAGCGATACTATTCATGCCAAGCTGTTTGGCCCAGGTGCGCACACAGCCATAGCCAGCCATTTCATAGTGCTCAACCCGTTGGGCTGCTGCAATCAAGCCAGCATCCATCACCTCGGGATCAGCCTTCTCCTTCATGAAATCTTGGCCTTCGCGCAAGATGCCTTCCATCGCTTTACAACGGTGGTCGGATGGTTTTTTGCCGAGATCGGTAAAAATATCATCAAGGGTTGCACGCTGAACTTTGGTTTCTTCCAGATGCTTTTCAAACGCAGCCCGTAACACTGGAGCAGTCGCTTGCTTGGCCATCAGCGGTAAGGCATCGAGAATTTGGGTTTCTGCATCATACAAATCACTAAGATGTTCATGCAACAGATCATCGAGTGTTTTAAGGGTGGTCATCATCGTCCTCCATATGAATCACAAGATCATCTTCTATGCAATGCTATAAAGCAACAATCGTACCACCCCGAATAATCAGCCCTCACATGATGCAGGTTATTGGTCGGTTCGTGCCATTGCCACTGGCGCATACAGCCGATAGGTCGTGGCATTTGGCGTTGGCGAAATCGTCGCGCTTGGCGTGTTGGTTGGCACGCTGGTCACGGTTATGGTTGGTGTATTGGTTGCCGTTGGCGTACTGGTTGGCGTTCGGGTGTTGGTTACAGTCGCGGTCGTCGTTGGCGTGCTGGTTGCCGTTGCGGTGTTGGTTGGCAGTGGCGTATTGGTCACCGTCGACGTATTGGTGGCGGTTGGTGTATTGGTTGGCGTTGGGGTTAATTCTGGTGTGGCAAAGCTGAATACGGCCACGCCCAAGGAATCAATCTCGCCAACTTTGCTAAAATCGCCAGCCACATAGAGTCGGTTATAATCAACCGCCAACTTGCGAACCGCCCCATTTGGATAGCTTGCTAAGCCACTAAAGCTCGTACCATCAAAGCGCACAATTGGGCCAGTCGTTACGCCACCGACCTGCATAAAATCGCCACCGATATACAAGCCACCGCCATCGAGGCCTTGCATGGTCGTAATCGGTCCATCAAATTGGGCTATTTCGATCAAATTGAGGTCTTGATCAAAGCGATACAAGCGACCACCAGTGGTTGCCATGTACAATTGATTGTTCCATGTGACAAAATGATAGTCACGTTTGCCCAAGCTATGAGTTTTTACATCTTGCCAAGTCGTACCATTCCAGCGTGCAAGAGAAAGAAATGAACTCCATTGTAATTCGTTAAACTCAAGTTTATAAAATTGGCTTTGATGCACAACAATTTGTTCATCGTAGGTTGAAAACCATTCAGCAGCGATGCGTTGGCTAAGGGTTTGACCATCAAACTCGACCAGCCCGGTAATTGGGAGATTGGATTGGAGCGGTGCAAGATAGGTAAACAGTTGTTGGCCTGATCGATGCCAATTAATGTGGTCGGTTGTGCTCAACACGCCACTTTGCCAAGCATTATTTTCCCAATGCCAAATATTACTGGCTGGGATGGCTTGACTCAAAACACGGGGATACTCCAATAGCACATAGGCTTGTTGGCCCAAGCTGTGCAATTGAGCATTACTAACGGTTGTATCGCCAGTCGCCAGCAGATCCCATTGGCTGCCATTCCAGCGCTGAATCGTGCCCGAATTGCTGGCGGTGATATGCTTGGTCGTAATCAGTGGTTGGCCAACATCGCCAGCGATGGCCTGAACATTCTGCTTGCCAAGAAAGCTCCCAAGCCCTTGGGCGGTGCTGCCATCCCACGCGACCAACTGCTGAGGCTGACCATCAAGCGTCATATGGCCACCAAGATAGAGCGTTTCACCATCTGAGGCTAATGCAGTAAGCTTGGTAATTGCAAAAGGTAATTGGGCTGGAACCCATTGATCTTGGTTCAAAACCCAAAGCTGATTGTCACTTTGCATATACAACCTATTATCAAAGCCAACCAACGCATTAATTGGCCCAGGATGGGTTGGCCCAATCAACTCACGTTGACTATTGTGCCAGCGATACACTTGGCTTTGAAAGGGCGCATACCACGATCGCGTGACAAGGTAGGTGCTGGTACCAATTGTATAAGCTTGTAAATACATCGTGGGCCAGCCAAAATTAATCGGAACCCATTGATTTTGTTCTAGTCGCGCAAGCTGTGCAGGTTGGAAGTTGAACTTCCAAAAGTCTCCAGCAGCAACTAAGCCCTCAGGCGTGCTGATAAAGCTACTGACCGTATCGTTGAACTCGATAGGTTGAGGTTTGACTGTCCCATTCCATTGAGCAACCCCAAATGACTGCCACCCATTAAAGCCACTAAAGTTGCCACCAATATACAGCGTATCGCTATAGACATGGAGTGCATAGGCAATTGGCTCGGCGAATTCTTGCTCAAGCGTTCCCCATAGGCCTTCGCCAAAGGCCTGAAAATTCGTTCCATCCCAAGTTGCAATAGCATTGATTTGACGATTTTGCAGGTTCGTAAATTGGCCAGCCACGTAAAGTGTATCGCTATAGGTTGCGACGGCGCGAATTTTATTGATGTCATCTGCATGCAAATTGTAGTTTGTCCAAGCGGCTCCATCCCATTTGGTTAATCCATTAATCGCTTGACCATTAACCGAGTGAAAATCCCCAAGCACATACAGTTCACCAGTGATAGGATCGATCGTTAGCGAGGAGATTGTTGCTGGTTGCTGTAAGCTTTGGCCAAAACTACTATCCCAAGTGCCGCTTATTGGTACGCTGCTGGCTGGTTGGCGCGCATTCACGCCCAAAAGGCTGCTCAGCGCAAGCAGCGCCACGCTCACGAAGCCAATTGACAAACGCAGAGTAGAACGCATAATTAATCATATCCTCTCGATTAAGCAAAGAAGTCTTGTTTGAGCATACGCAAACAGGGCCAACATGTGCGCACATGTTCCTGCATCACCGCTAACAGGTCAATAGGGAAATAGAGGGCTTCATCGTTGCTGGTTGGCAGCAATTTCTCAATTGATCAATGCTTGGAGCACAGTTTGATGAAGCCAACAACCCGCCGAATTATTGTGCTTGGCGTGATTATCCTAAGTGGCATCGGCTCGCGGCTGATTGCGACCGGATTCGCATTATTCGACAACTATCTTGGCGATGCGCTCTATGCAGCAATGCTGTTTATGCTGTTGCTTGTGTTTGCGCCGAGGCTAACGCTTGCCAAGGCAGCGCTAATTGGCTTTGGCCTGGTGGTGCTGATTGAGCTGTTTCAACAAACTGGCATTCCGCTCGCTATGCGCAGCCATGAAAACAGCTTGATCCAGCTCATGGCGCTGCTGCTAGGAACCACATTTAATTACTGGGATCTTGTGAGTTATGCAATTGGCATCGTGCTATTTTTTGGCTATGAAGCGTATTGGGCGAGGGTTGAAGCAGGGCAATGAAGCATTATGGTGAGCTGATGTACGCATGCTCACGAAAAAGCCACGCCAGAAAGGCCGAACCATAGTATTGACAGCCTTGCGCAGTTGTATCAATTGGGTGGGTCGCAATATGCTCAATCGTGATGCAAACGCCGACGAACAGCACCCCGTCGTTGGCAAGTTGTTGCCAACAAGCTTCCATGCCTGCGCGCAGCTGAGGAAACCATATCAGAGTTGGCTCAGTTGCTGCCTGTGAAGCCACGACCATCAGCCGATCGAGCGTTGGCTCATTGACTACATGGTAATCAAAAGCACACCAAAATGGCCTGCCAGCATAATTAATTCTGGGTGAAAAACAGCCACTTAATGGCGTAGCAATCTGCCAGCGCTGCATGGATAGCTCGTTTGCTTTTGAATTTGCCCGCTAATGTTTGCAAAAAAAGGGATTGGCACGGACGGCGGGACTCGAACCCACGACCGTCGGTTTAGAAGACCGATGCTCTATCCAACTGAGCTACGCCCGCCAATGTTGAGGGATCATGGCTTGCCACGACCCCTAGAGTATAGCATATTCTGCGCACTTGGTGGCAAGTCTAGGCCTTGATAATCCATGATGGTACGTAATCGCTGCGGCCCTTTAATTCGTAACATTGCAATGGCGGGCAAGCATTCAATTGCCGCCCAAAGCAGACCGCCAAAGCAGCAGGCAGTGCCGCAAAGCAATGCACAAGCGAAGCAGGATTGGCCAGCAGCTCGCTGCGAAAGAGTTGGGCCACAGCACTGGCGCGCTTGCTTGAATCGATGCCATCACGGCTATAGAGCAGGCGTTGCTTGAGTTGCCCAGCCAAATGCTGCTCAATATAACGATCAATCGGCACTTTCACGGTTGCAACTGGTTGGGTAATCGCCCATTCCAAACTCAGCTCAGAGCCTTGCTCAAGCTGAGTTCGCACTGCGCTAATGCCATGAGCAGTACCTTGGTCGTTGCAATTCCACCATTGAAGCTCACGAAATTCATTAGCGACCCAACACTGATTGATGCTTGCCAAACGGGTATTAAAAACCGCCCCAATCAAGAACGCTGCGGTTAAGTGAACTCGTGGCAGAATCAATAAGCGCTCAATCGCTTGGCCAACAATCACATTTTTAACATCAATAATGGCCTGCTGGATGATCGGCCAGGCAGCGGTATCAATTGCATTATTCTGCGTCCAATCGCTCCAATCAAGCGCGATATGCGCTCCTTTGGCTGGTGCAGCGTTATAGGTACATGCAAGTAGGCTCAGCCACGAAGGGTTATTTTGGCGCATAAAACGCTGAAAAACGACCTTCAATAATGCTTGCGCTACCTGAACGGGGTTATGCTGATCAAGCTGCCAGCTGTGTTGTAATTGCGTAAACGGCAAATATTGAAAGTTCGCTGCTTCACGAACTTCGGCAATTTCCACCTCGTCACAAACTAGCCACCACGGGGTTTCGGGATGTTCTTGCAAATACAGAATCGCCACCCCAAGCGGCTGATCAATCGTTACGTCGAGTGAATCAAGATAGAGCACAACCCCTTGGCTCGCTGCTATTTGCTCACGAATTTCGCTTGCTGCATGGCTAGGATCACGTTCGATAACCAAACCACGCACCCGACATTCACGCGCCAAATCAGCTCGGGCAGGCGCGCTATTTGGGGCAAGCCAGAGGCTAAGCGGGCGACTTTCAGGATGATAAATCGGCTCAAATTGGTTCACACAACCTCCTATTTAATTTTACGCACTAATGGCGACCAAACCCGATAGCCGTTGGCAATAATGCTGGCCTGCACGCTACGACTATTAATCTGGGCTGTATTGACAATTACGCGGCGCTCATTGGTGCTGACGGTGGCGCGAAAGCTAATTACGGCGCTCTGCGAATTGGGAATTGTGCCACTCCATTGCACGCTATTATTACTCATTGTTGGCGCTGGCAACGTGCTTGGATTAATCATTGCGCTGTTAGGCACAATCGTCAAGCCTGCTGGCAATTGATCATTCATCGTTTGCGAACTGCCCGTGCCAACCACGGTAATTGCATAGCGCAACGCTTGGCCTTGATCAACAGCGCCAAATTCGGCCAGCTTGTTTGGTTGCGGAGCAGCACTGGCCACAACCGCCGCCGAATCGGCGTTAAGCTGCAAGCTGGAGCTATCAACGGCCTCGAAATGCTCGCCCCGAATTTGATCAAAGGCACTGCCCAAATCGCTATCATCCCAATTTGGATGCGGCGCGCCGGAAATATACCAATCCGAGCCATTATCGGCCACAATGATGCCATAGCGTTGCATGGCGCGTAAAATAACTTGCACCTCGCTGGAAAAGCCCGAAATATCGAACGCGGCTTTAAGCCGAAAACGCATGCCCATCGGTGGCAGATTCAAGTCGGTAAGCGACGAGGCAAAATGGCGGGCGGGCCAAACATAGGCTTTTTGCGAACGCTGAATCGTAAAGCGAATTGCATGGCGAATTTCGCCTGCCTGTACCTCTTCGTAGCGCACTAAACCAGGCAAAATTGGCAAACCAGCTGCATCTGCCGAAGTCCAACTTGCAGGCCGTAGCGCATTCGAACGCAAATCGAACATCGCGCCATTGCTCGCATTCCAAGTGGTATCGTTGATTTTGGTCGCATTGTAGAGTTCGTAGAGTTTACACTCGCCCTCACGCACCACCAACACATGATGGTCGCTGCCATGTTCGCGCGGCGCATTCGGCGGCACGGGATATTGGCCTGCGCCCGTGGTTGGATCGCTCTCATCGGGATAATCGACAAAATTCACGGTCACGGTTGGTTGATTGGCGGGCACAACCACAAATGGAATGCCAATTGCACCGCCATTCCATTGGCCTGCGCCAAAATCGGGGTGCAGGCTTTCGCTCGCGCCAATGCTGGCAATATACTGGCTCGAACGCGGGTGCACTGGCAAATTGTCGATTGGCGTATTCCAAACATTATCAAGCGGAAAAACTGGGCATTGGCCAATATTTGGCGAGCTTTGGGGAGTCGGTGGAAAATTGGTCGGATTGGCGGGTGTGCTCTGGGCAGTTGGCGGCCCAGCCCAATTGGAACTGCAAGCAGCAATCAAGCCAACCAGTAAAGCAACAGCAATTATTCGACGCATCAAGGCCTCCTTTGGTTTTGCTGCGGATAATCGGACAGCACCATGGCCAGTCTACCACAGCCTTTTTGGGCTGTCGCTAAGCAATTTGCTACGATTTTTAAGCTGATTTTTAGCCGTGTCTCAAGTAGCAGCATGCCACTGGTCGAGACGCTTGGGGCAATTTGACATGCCAAGCGAATCGTGCTATAATCTCAACGCCTTAGTAAATGAGGCAACAAATATGGTGGCTATAGCTCAATGGCAGAGCGCCTCACTGTGGCTGAGGATGTTGAGGGTTCGAGCCCCTTTAGCCACCCCATTAAAAGAACTCCTTGTTCGTAGTTAACTATGAACAAGGAGTTCTGCTTTTAGCTTAAAAATCGCCATCAAAAAAGCCAGTTCCTTATGTTCTAAGGAACTGGCTCAAGCGTTAGGTGTATTGGTACATTGGATTAACAACAAGCAGCATGCCCTCACCCCCCAGCCCCCTCTCCCACTGAACGTGGGCGAGGGGGAGCATCGGTTTTCACGAAGGAATTGGGGGTGAACCACGGCGTTAAAGCCCCTCGCCCGCGCCACGGGAGCGGGGTTGGGGTGAGGGGATCAGACAATGGTTAACGTGATGTACCAGTACATTTAGGCGCTAGACCCATTTAGCCTTGCCAGAAGTGTTCAATCAAGGCTTGTTCTGCTTCAGGATTCCAGACATTGCCTTCGCCCAGTTTAGCAGCTACTTCAGGGCAAATGCTGTGCAACTGATCAATTCCGGTCAGCGGCAAGCCACTCAACTGTGGAAAAATCACAACTTTGCCTGCATAGGTTCCGGCCATCATGGCTTTAACACCATCGAGCGCCGCTTCGATGCCACCAACTGCCGCCACCGAACGATTTGGCGATAGCTCGCCAGCAAGCGTTTTTTGAATTACCGTTGCTTGGTCGCTAATCCGCGAGCCAGATGTACCTGTAAATTGAGCATTGGCCAAATAGACATTGCTCAAATTCAAGGGTGCAAAGGTGCCATTTGGCACACCAGCAAACAACACCAACATGCCATTTGGGGCTAACAAAGTTGCTGCATCGCCCATCAACGGACCACTTGGCACGCTGACAATCACATCATCAGCACCCAAATCGTTGCTTTCGAGCATAACTGTGGCATGCAACGAGTTTTCAAGCGTTGGGTTGATCAGCACCAAGCGTTTGCCCCGAGCCTCTGCTAAACTCCGAAATAATCGATCCAAGGCCCGCAGCCGATCGTCGTTGACATCGGTTGCAATGATGGTGCGTGGCCCATTAGGCAATTCAATCGCCCGCTGGACGTGCATTTGGCCCATCGGCCCGCCAGCACCAACAAAGACCGCCACGCCATTTGGTTGTAAATCGCAGCGATTGCGTTGCTCGCCATAGGCTGCGCTAATTTCAGGGCCGCTTGTGCCAACATAGGCAATATAATCGTAGTGAATTCGCCCAACATCGATCTCTGGCAAACCATCGAGCGCAGTTTGGCCAACCAAATTAAACGTGCCACGTCGGGCAACCAAGCGGGCTGCGGCGCTAATTTGGTTAGCAGAGCGTGGATCAAGCACGATCACATCGTCAAAGCCTTGGTTGCTAGTCAATTCGCTGCTCAGTGCGGCGTAATCATCAATGCTCAGGCCATCGCGCACCAGAATTTCGGCCTTGCTGGTTTGCTGCACAAGTTCGCGCACTTGCTGCGGCACATCAGTCAAAATAATTCTGGCTGGCGCAGCAAGGCCACTGCTAAAACTGTAGCTGGTTTGATCATCAGCGTTGCCAATAATCCACAATGTGCCACCTTCCTTGAGTTGGAGGAGGCGGCGCTGGGTGTAGGCTCCTTCGACACAGGCCCATGGCTCGGTCAAGGCGGTTTCGGCGTAGCCCATACCCGCGCCAATTGGCAGCACATAGGCTCCATCGTCTGCATTCAGCACTTCATCGCCAAGCACATGAAATTGGGTCAGGCCACCAGGAATCGTGTAGCCATAGGCCGTGCTCATACCATCTTGGTAAATATCGGGCTGAATCGCCAAACGCTGACCTGGCTGATACAGATCTTGCAGATCTTTGCCAACTTTGAGCACGGTTAAGGCTGCTTCGTGGCCCAAGCGGGTTGGCTCGCTGGCCAAATCGCGATTATACAGCTTGGGATGGCGACCACCCTGCTGAATCAATTTAACATCGGAGAAGCACATGCCGACCGCATCAACCCGCACCAATAGCTGATTATCGGCAGGCTCGCTCACGGCAAAGGTTTCAGGTAGGGCATCGCGCCCAATATTCTCAACCCCAGCCCCATACATATTCCAGGCAACCGTGGTTGCAGCAATCGGGGCATCGGGTGCTTGATAGTGATCAAAAGTGGTCATTGGTCGAACGCTCCTTGGCGTACTTCGGCGGCAGTGGCACAGGCCAATGCACGGCGGGCAGATGTTTGGCACTGAGCAAAGTTCAATGCTCGAATTTGGGCTTTAACAGTTGGAATAGCGGGCACGCTGACGCTTAATTCATCAACGCCCAGCCCAACCAAAATTGGCACAGCCTGCGGATCAGCGCCCAACTCGCCGCAAACTCCAACCCATTTGCCAGCAGCATGGGCCGCCTCAACCGTGCGCGCAATCAACCGCAACACCGCTGGGTGCAGGCCATCTGCTTGGGCGGCCAAGGTTGGGTGGGTACGATCCATCGCCAAGGTATATTGGGTCAGGTCGTTGGTGCCAATTGAAAAGAAATCGACTTCTTGGGCCAAAAGATCGGCCATTAATGCCGCTGAAGGCACTTCAATCATGATCCCAATTTCGATTGGCGGCAGCTGCAATTCAGCCCGAATGCGTTCGACTTCAGCTTTGGCAGCGCGTAATTCGCCAGCATCGGCAATCATCGGGAACATAATCCGCAAGCGGCCAAAGCTGGCAGCGCGTAAAATTGCCCGCAATTGGGTTTGCAGCAACTCAGGATGAGCTAAGCACAAGCGAATTCCGCGCTCGCCCAAAAATGGGTTTTCCTCAGTAGGCAGGGCCAAATATGGCAAGGGTTTGTCGCCGCCAATGTCGAGCGTGCGCACAATCACGGGAGCAGCGTCCATGGCTTGGGCAATATCGCGGTAGGTCGCGAATTGTTCATCTTCGGTGGGGGCTTGGGTGCGCTCCAAAAACAGAAATTCGGTGCGCAATAAGCCAACGCCATCAGCCCCAAGGGTTGTGGCTTGTTGGGCTTCGTTCAAGCCGCCAATGTTGGCGACAACTTCGATATGCTGGCCATCAACGGTCGTCGCTGGCTGATTGGCGCTCCGTATCGCCAAGGCTTGTTGCGCTTGCTCGTGTTGCTGAGCAGTTTTGGCAGCAGTAATCGCCTCAGCCGATGGGCTAATTAATAACGTGCCAGCAGTGCCATCAAGAATCACTTCAGTTCCGGTGGCCAATTCCAAGACGCTCGGCCCAGCGCTAATCACCGCTGGCAAGCCCAAAGCGCGGGCCAAAATCGCGGTATGCGCATTCGGGCCACCCACAGCAGTGCAAAAGCCCAGCACTTTGGCCGGATCAAACGCTGCGGTTTCCGAGGGCGTGAGATCATAGGCAACCACAATCATTGGCTGCTTGGTTTTGGCCCAATGTTGATCGAGGCTAGCGGCTTCGGCTCCCGCCAACAGGCGCAGCACACGGTCGCCAACGTCGCGAATATCGCTCGCTCGCTCAGCCAACAAACGATCGTCGAGTTGGGCAATTGCAACTGCTTGTTGATTGATCACTGTTTGCCAAGCAACCGCTGCCGCCTGACCAGCGCCAATCGCGCCATGCACCGCCTCTAATAAACTTGGATCGGCCAAAATATCGCGGTGAACATCGAAAATTGCTGCTTCGCTGGCATCGGCTCGTACCAACACTTGTTCGCGCAGCGCCACTAATTGTTGTTGGGCGGTGGTCAAGGCTGCTTGCAAATGCTGTAGCTCGTTATCCACGCCGCTAAATGCGTGGTTAATGTCAATTCGTGCCCGTTCGTAGCGCAAAACTGGGCCAACTGCAATTCCAGGTGCGCCAGCAATTGCTTGGATGGTCGCGCCAGCTTTGATCGGTTCGGCACGCGTTGGGGTGCTAAGTGGCACAACGTCAGTTAGTACAGCATTTGATGCGATTTGGGCGTGGCCGTTGGGCGTGCCATTGCCGTTGCGAGCAGCAGCTAAGGCACTGTTGACGCTATCATGGCTTTCGGGACCTTCGCCTAAACCTTCACGCACAGCAGTTGTCAGGGCTTCGGCGGCCAGCGCTTCATCTTCACCATTTATGTCAATCTGCACCGCTTGACCGCAACCAACGCCCAAGGTCAAAATTGCGATCATGCTTTTGGCGCTAACCCGCTTGTTGCCAGCCCGAATATGCACGGTCGATTTGAATTGTTTTGCAAGGTCAACCAACACTCTGGCAGGCCGCGCATGCAGGCCTGCCGAGTTATGAATGACCAGATCAAGCTCCTGCATGATGCCTTTCCTCGTCGTAGGCTTCTTCCTCACGCGCTCGCCCTAAGTGCTCAAGAATTTGCAAGGGATCGGTGGTTTGGGCCAAATGCTGGACAATGTGCTCATCCTCGATCACTTCGGCCAAGTTGGCCAACACGCCAACATGTTCATCGGCGTTGGCAGCGATGCCAATCACCAAATAGGCCAACTCGCCTGGCTCCCACTCAACACCAGCGGGAAACTGCACCACAGCGATGCCAGTGCGCAGCACATCGGCCATATTTTCGTGCTGGCCATGCGGAATCGCCACACCATTACCAAGATAGGTTGAGATGACTTGTTCGCGCTGTAACATGCCAGCCACATAATTAGCCGAAACACAGCCGCTGGCAACTAACAAGGCTCCAGCTTGTTGAATGGCCTCGTGTTTGCTCGCAGCGCTGGCTCCAAGCCGAATCGTTTCGCTCGATAAGATCGACATTTTAGGCCTCCACCAGATCAGTACCATCCTGCAAGCTTTGCACAACCTGATCAAACACTGGATCGTTGAGGAATTGGGTGAAGGCAATCACCACGGCATTTGGCGCTTGCTTGCGGGCAAAATCGGCCAAGCCTTTATGCACCAGCACCAGCTTGGCATCGGTTGGCAATGAGCGCACCGATTTATGCACCACGCTAATGCTCAAATTGGCTTGTTTGAGTTTCTTTTTGAGCGCCGTTACGCCCATAAAACTTGAGCCAATGCCTGCTTCACAGGCAAACACGATGGTTGAAACATCGGCAGCGGCAATTGATTGAGCCATAACAAACCTCCTTGTTTGAAATTAATTTAGTGCGCGGCAACGGTTGCGCCAGTCATTTCTGCTGCTTCTTGTTCGGCTTCAACGGCTTCTTGGCCGGGGAAGAGTTTGAGCAGCACCGAGCCAACCACAAACGAGCCGATAATCCCCACAACCACGCCACCTAAGACCGCAAAATGGCCGCCGCGTGGAATAACCGCAAAATAGGCAAAGATCGAGCCAGGTGATGGCGTGGCAACCAAACCTGCATCCCAAATCACAAACCAGAGGTCAGCCACAATCCCACCAGCCCACATTGCAACAATCATCATGGGGCGAGCCAAAATATAGGGGAAATAGATTTCGTGAATCCCGCCGAGGAAGTGAATCACGGCAGCGCCTGGAGCCGATTGTTTGAGGTTGCCTTTGCCAGCAAACCAGAAGGCCAAGAGCAAACCCAAGCCTGGGCCGGGATTACTTTCGAGCAAGAAGTGAATCGCTTTGCCGCTTTGGTTGACTTCCGCCACACCTAAGGGGCCGAGAATCCCGTGGTTAATCGCATTGTTGAGAAACAGCACTTTGGCTGGTTCGATCAAAATGTCAGCGACGGGCAACAAGCGCGAATCAATCAGGAATTGTACGCCCGAACCCAAGCCAGCGCTCAAAAATTCCACGACTGGGCCGATTGCCGCGTTGGCCAACAGCACCAAGCCTGTTACCAAGAAACCAGCTGAAAAGTTATTGATCAACATTTCAAAGCCGGTTGGCATGCGATCTTCGAGGAATTCATCGATTTTCTTCATCAGATAGCCGCCAAGTGGCCCCATAACCATGGCCCCGATAAACATTGGAATATCGGCCCCGACGATCACACCCATGGTTGCGGCAGCGCCAACCACCCCGCCACGGGTATCGTGAATCATCTTGCCACCAGTGTAGCCAATCAGGGTTGGCAACAAGTAGGTGATCATTGGGCCAACCAGCTTGGCAAAGTCTTCGTTGGGAATCCAACCAGTGGGAATAAACAGAGCGGTGATTAAGCCCCAAGCAATGAACGCACCGATATTGGGAACAACCATTGCAGCCAAGAAGCTGCCAAAGCGCTGAATATGCTGTCGCATGATGGGCGTTTCTCCTTTGAAGTCTTTGTTAATCGTCGTTGATTGCCCGTGGATTTCAGAATGGTGGTTCTGCCAGCTAACGCCCGGGTTGTTATCTGTGCAACAGTCACCCACGGTTTTTAACACACCGCTAAGTAGAGGTTCGTCGGGGTGTTTTGGCAGTGCCCTACACCATAGCAACGCTCCTAGCATAGATTGTCAATCGAGGGAGATGGCTCCGGATGGACAGAGGTTCGATGTGTTTGTTCTACTCTTACGGTACAAGCGTTTTAGGCCATTGTCAAGCCATAAAACCCACTTTATTAGTTTGCTTTTTGGTTGCTCAATTACGACAAAATGCGATGATTTCGCAAGCTAGACCATCCACTGGCTTAGCGCCGCAATATCTTCTGGGTGCAACATTGGATGCACTTGGATGACATCAATCGGCACACTTGCCAGCGCCAAGGGCGCAGTCGTAATTACCAAATCTGCATTCGCCAAACGTTCTGCAGAAAGCTCGCGCATCGACAAGACCTCAAAAATGCCAAGTTTAGGAAAACGGGCCTTGAGCCGCGCCACCAAGAGTTGGGTTGTGGCCATGCCGCTGGGGCAAACCACCAAAATATTGCGGGTCTGCACTGGTCGCGCGCGCACCACCGCCGCCCGCAACAGCAAAATCAGTTCATCGCGGGCATCGAATGGCAAGGTCACACCAATCGTCGCCAACAAGCTCCGATCAATCAGATCGGCCATGCGCCGCTCTGCTGCATAACGCTCGCTCTGCGTTTCGCTTGCTTGATGCGTCGGAACCCACAAACCAAAGCGTTGACGATTGCAAGCAGGCGGAATTAATGCCTCCAAGCCATCGCGCAAAAGCTGATCATTGGCTAAGGCTGGCACATTGTAGGTTGTGGCAATCAAATCAATCAGACGATTAATTAAATTATGGGTTACATGATCAGTTTCACGTTGCTTGAGCCATGGTCGTTCGCGTGCAGCACACACCAATTGCAAGCTCAGGCCAGCAATTTCGGCCTGCCTAGCGTTTGGCATTTGCTCCAAGCCATAGCCAACGCTTAATTGGGCGGCAATTGGCCAAACCATTTGTTGCTCAAGCCAATGCAAGGTTTCAGGATGCCAGGTTAGATACTGTTGGGTGCTGCTGCGCTGCTGTTGCAAAGCCAAAGCCAGCCCAAGCAAGCTAATTGCCTGATCGCTAAAGCGGGCATGCAATTGGGTTTCGGCCCAAATGACCTGCTGTTGCGCCTCAGCCAAATCAAGCTCCTGCAAAAAGCTATTGACCCGTTGAATAATTGGCAAGAGTGCTGCATCCTGCTGCAACACAAAATCAAAGCCAACCCCAGCCTGAAGCGTGATAATTGGCAAACTGAAGGGCACATCGCCCCATAACAAGGCCGCAATTGCTTGGCGTTTGGCCAATTCAGGCCCTTCGATCCAGCAGCCACGATGTTGTCGCCGCACCACTTGCAAGCCAAAACTTGCCAACCAAATCTCCATCACATCGAGATCTTTGAGCACCGTCGTGCGCGCAATCGCCAAATCGTGCTGAAGTTGGTTGAGAGTCAATGGCTCAGGTGTAATCAACAACACCAAGCCCAAAAGCTGGCCACGTTGCTCTGGCGTGAGAATTAATTGAAATTTGGCTTGGGATTCAAGCTCAGCATGCAGGCGTTGGCGTTGCTGCGCCGAGCAGATGAGCTGAATGCCAACCCCTGGCACTTGGCGTAAACTGGCGTGGCGACGAGCCAACCAAAGCTTGATACTGCGTAAACTATAGGAAACTTGGCGTGGCGTGAGATGCAAAGACTGGCCGAGCGCCGCAGCCCCGATCGGGGTTTCGGTGGTGAGCAAAAGGTACAATAGATCACGTTGAGCAGTCGTCAGCGACAGCATACGTTTACCCCATAGTGTGGAGCGAAATAGGTTCCCTGCAGTGAGAGATTGTGTTTATGCTAGCTGCGATTTAGCCCATTGTCAAGCCCTAAAACACGTTTTATTAATACATTTTTTAGTAGTGCAATTAAGACAAAAGTGGATGATTTAACTCATCACGTGTTGTATAGAGTTCCCTCACCCCCAGCCCCCTCTCCTACTAAACGCGGGAGAGGGGGTATTATGCATTTTGTCCAACAAATTGCACTAAAACCACCATATGAAAGCCCCTATCCCAAACATCATGGGAGAGGGGTTGGGGTGAGGGAACGTACCGCAGGTTACTTCGATTCGTCAGCTGGTTTTGAATCCTCATTGACGATCGGGATATTGGTTGCTTGCGCTTGTTCTGGTGCTTGCGCTTGTTCAGGCGCTGCTGGCCCATCCAACTGGCGCAAAAAGCGATCGGTATAGGTTTCTTCGGCTGGGTCGAAGTGCTTGGCTGCGCGCTCAAAGTAGGGGGTTGTAACGCGGCGAGCAAACTCCAGCAAGCCTTCTTGTTGAATCGAGTTCAACGACTCGCGATAATATTCAAAAATATGCGTATTGCCCAAACTCCAGCCTGCTTGCAACGCGCCTGCGGCAACCACAGCCGAAACATCAAGCAACGATTGGCCTTCGGTACGTGCGGTTTCGCGCAGTTGGTCGAAAGTATCGGCTAAAGCGGTTGGGGCAGGCAAGCTGCTGGCATTGGCTTTGATCGTTTCCCACGAGCTGCGCAAAGCCGAAACATCAAGCGGCGGCAAATCGACCGTATCGGCGGCTACGCCAGACGTGCCTTCCAAGCGTTCGAGCAAGGCATCAACCGAATCAATATTAGCTTCAGCTGGCAACAATTGGCGTTGTTGTAATTCGGATACCAGCGCTGCCAAATAGGTGCGCGTGCCACTCGTCACATCCGATGCTGCGGCCAAAAACCACAGCGGCGACCAACCAAGGCTCAAAAAGCCGACCAATTCGACCGCGTTACCGGCAATTTTGCGTTTGGTCAGTTCTTCAATGCCCAGTTTTTCATCGACATAGACATTTTTCACATCGCCAACCAATTCGATTGTGATGCGCAGCAAGCGTTCAAATGTTACCTGATAGAGCCGCGTATTGCGCAAACTCTTGGGAACGATCACATTGCTGGCCTCGTTGACCAAGCCGCCAACTAAGGCTGCGCCTGCTCGTAGCGTGCGCTCTGGCAACGAAATCACATAATTTAGTGGGTTATCCATCGACATCTCCTTTGACAGCACCTGATCTAGGCTTGTACTAGGACGTTACTCGCTGCCAATTTGTTTTAGCCATTTTGATCCACGAAGAGCACGAAGGGCACGAAGGACGGAAACCGCGAAGCGCACGAAGATCGCGAAGGTTAAGTTTTTTCGCCACAGATTATTAGGATTATATTCCAATAGCCTATAGCCATTTTTCCTCTGCGCCTCTGCGTTGAAATCATGTGTTTTTCGCCACGAATTGCACGAATGCCACGACTAATTATTTTTGCCACAGATTGCCACAGATTGTTAGGATTATGTTCCGATAGCCTATAGCCCATAGCCCATAGCCATATCTTCTCTGCGCCTCTGCGTTGAAATCATGTGTTTTTCGCCACGAATTGCACGAATTCCACGAATAATTATTTTTGCCACAGATTGCCACAGATTGTTAGGATTATGTTCCGATAGCCTATAGCTGTAATGGTTCATCACATTAACCACCATATTTCTTTTCCACCCTTCCGTCCCGCCAGCGGGAGACGCAGGGGGCTTTAATCCCCCTGCACCCCCTCAAGGACAATTCGTGACCGAACCGCATCTGTTGATGAACCTGCGGATGGGTGGTGTTCAGTCGAAACCAACCCTTGGCATAGGGTTGCGATGCAGGAATGCTGCGGTTGCTAACGCAATGAACCAGTACATATAGCCCATAGCCTATAGCCATATCTTCTATGTTCTATACTCTTTGTTCTATGCTCTTCATCCCTCATCCCTCATCCTTCATCCTTCTACAAGGTGTCGCCACAAAATTTGGTAGACATCGGTGGCATGCAAGGCGGCTTCGGGCAAAAGTTCTGGCTGGTTGGTCAGCAACAGTGGCGCATGATCAGGATCGCTGCTAATCACGCCATGCGAGCCACGCACGACTGTTGGATCAAGCCCAATCACATCCATCACATAGCGGAAGCCAAGCTTTTTCTTGGCCAAGGTCATGCCAATTTTGGCCATTGGCACACGCAAACTGGGGTCAACAAACAGCTCGGCGGGGTCGTAGCCAGGCTTACGATGAATATCCACCGCCCGCGCAAAATCGGGCGCACGCTGATCGTCAAGCCAATAGTAGTAGCTAAACCATGCATCAGCCTCGGCAATCGCCATCAATTCGCCAGCTCGCTCGTGATCAAGGCCATATTCGCGTTTGCCTTCAGCATCAAGCACTTTGGCAATGCCAGGCGTGGCTTCAAGCAGAGCTTTGACTCGTTCCAAATAGCTTAAATCATTCACATAAACATGGGCAACTTGATGATCAGCCACAGCAAAGGCTTTGCTCACGCCAGCATCGAGCAATTCACGGCCCAATTCTTCGCGTACCGCAATCAAACCTGCTGCCCGCAACAACCGATTAATTGCTACTGGCCGATTAACGCTGGTAATGCCATATTCCGATAAAATGATAATTCGGGCATTGCGCTGTGTGTAAAAATCAAGCAAATCACCAACAACCTGATCAATTTCGGCTAATTGGGCTGCGCAACGCTCAATATCCGCGCCATATTGCTGAAAACAATAATCCAAATGCGGCAAATAAATTAAGCTCAACGTTGGATTGTAGCGTTGCTCAACGGTTTTGGCTGAGTTGGCAATCCAACGCGATGAAGCAATTGAAGAATTTGGCCCCCAAAAATTAAACAATGGAAACTGACCTAATTCACGTTGCAAATCATCACGCAACTCTGCTGGTTGGCTATAAATATCGGGCAATTTGCGGCCATCAGCAGGATACATCGGGCGTGGCGTGACCGCAACATCAGCTGATGAATACATGTTGTACCACCAGAACAAATTCGCGCAGGTAAAGCTTGGGTCAAGCGCTTTGGCTGCTTCCCAAATTTTTGGCGCTTGCACTAATTTATTCGATTGTCGCCAAAATTTAACTTCACATTCATCACGAAAATACCAACCATTACCCACAATTCCATGCTCGCTGGGCATTTTACCAGTCAGATAGGTTGCTTGCATGCTACAAGTTACTGCCGGAACAATTGGTTTAATTGAAGCTTGGGCTGTTTTTTGCTGCCATGCGTGTAAGCGTGGCGTATGCGGCCCAATTAATGCAGGGGTCAACCCAACAACATTAATCACAACAGTTTTATGCATCTTAGGTTCCTTGAATAGAGCGTTGAGCCAAACGAGTGAGGCCAAAGGCGGCAATTGCAAACGAGCAAGCCCACAAATTGCCAGCAACAATGCATACGAGCGCATCGAATAGGCTAATGCCTGCAATCAAACGGCCAATCGCTGGGCCAATCAGGCGCTGGCGATAGACCAAACTGATGCTGTGCAAGACCCAACTCAGCAAGCCCACACTCACAATAATCGGGCTAAAATCGGGCGTAACCAAGGCATAGCCAGCGGGCAGCAGCACACATAGCGCAGGCCATAGCGCCTTCAATTGTGGGCGTAGCTCCGATTTGGCGATAAAGGTAAAGCCCATCACATAACAAAATAACAAGCCAACCGCCAGCCATGATTGCCACGAAAAACCAGCACCCAAGGCCGCAATTGTGCTGAGATAGACCAAAATGCGTGTACCAGCCATCAGCACTGGGCTGATTGGATTGGTTTTGTGCCACAGATCATAGAGGACGATCAGGGCAACCAAGCAGCTGGCCCAAAGCAAACCTTGCCAACTCACCAGCGCCACACAGCCCAAACCAACTCCAAACAAGCCGATTGTTAGCAGCAACGCGGCCTTGCGGCTGACGCGACCACTAGGCAAAGGCCGATCTGGGCGTTCACGCAGGTCGATTGCATAATCGCACCAATCGTTAAACACCATGCCAGCGCTATAGAAAAGGCTAAATGCCAGCGCCAACAGCCACACCCGCCAATCGCCGATGCTCACACCAGCCAAAGCTACGCCAGCAAGCGTATTGCTGATCACGGTCGGATTATTGGAGATGCGCATCAACTCCAAATAGGCAAACCAGCCAGATTTAGCGCTTGAGTTCATGCAGCACCCACGCATATTCTCGCGCAATCGATTCGGTCAGATCGAGCTTTAATTGGCTTGGCAGCACATCCCAGGTATAAGTTTCGATCTCTAAATGCTGGCTGTAGGGTTGCTCGGTCAACAGCTGCAAACATTCTAGCAAGGCTGGTTGAGTGGCATTCAGCAGGCCAAAACTGCTAGTAAAAATCGGCACATGAAAATGAATGCGCCATTCGCAGGCTTGCGGGTCGTCGATTGCCGCCAAAGCTTGGGGCAAATCGCGATATTGCAGCAACGAGCCATCGCGATTGCGCTGAATGACTTGATGCAAATAAATTGCCTCGCTAAATGGCGTTAAGGCAGCGGCTACAGCTTGGCGATCGTCACCAAGCTCGACTTGCAATGCCGAGCTAAGCTGCACTTTGGCAATGTTCAACCCTGCTGTTTGATAGTTGGCAATCACCGTGCGCGGTGCTTCGTAGGCCACCGCACAATGACAAGTATCCAAGCAAGCAGCCACGTGGCGGCGAATCGCCGTTTGGGCTTCGAGCAACGAGCAATCGAGCATGGCCGCCAATTCGGCAGAACCATCATCCAGCAATTGCTCAAAATAACTAATCAATTCGCTGCTATTTTCGAGCAAGCCATCTGGCTCTGGCTCGAAGGCTAGTTGAATGAGGATGCCGCGCTCGCGTTCAAGCAGCACCAAGGCAGCAACCACTTGCAACACATGACGATTGAGCAAGGCCCATGGCACGCTGGTTAAATCAGCAAACCATGGTTTATAGCTCAACGGGCTGGTCGAAATTGAGCCATGCATACCCTTTGGCAACAGCGCCGCCAAAATTTCGATCAAGCGCAGTGTGTAAGCAACTCGTTCAGGCTCACGCCAATCGGGCGCATGCACCTGATCCTTGACTGGTTGTTGATGAAATGGGTGGTAAGGAAAGCCATTCAGGGTAAAAACATATAAGTTATGTTCAGTTAACCAAGCTTGAAATGCAGCTAAAGGTGCTGGCTGCAATAATTCATGGCTTTCTTGGCCCGAAAGCCGCAGGCCAATGCCAAACGCTTGGTCGGGCGCTACCCGCTGTTTAAGCCCGAGTACATGCTGTTGTAAGCCAGCCAGCACTGCTGGCCAGCCATTGGCAGGGTGAATATTGGTGCAGTAGGTCAAATCCAGTTGCGGCGATTGCTTCACTTGCATCGTTACTGCACCAATGCTTGCTCAAGTGGCGCGAGCTTAAATTTGGGGCTTTGGCTCAGGAAGCGGCTGGGATTGGTATACACCACCTCGTGAATCCATTGCTGCGAATGACCACGGCGGCGCATTTCAAACATACAATTGGGAATGGCCAGCGGTTGGCTTGGCCCCCAATCGCAGGCTGAGGCGACACACAAGCGCTCGGTGCCATACATTTCGAGCATATCAATCGCGCGGCCTGGCGAAACTTTGGTCATGGGATACAGCGTCAAGCCAGCCCAAAAACCATGCTCAAGCACCATGCGAATCGTATGTTCCTCAACATGATCAACCATCACTCTACTAGGATCGATGCGGCTGTTGCTGGCCAAGGTTTCAACAATTGCCTTGGTACCTTTGTATTTATCTTCAAGGTGCGGGGTGTGAATATGAATCAATTGATTATGCTCTAGCGCCAATTCAACATGATCGATGAAGGTTGCCAGCTCGTTGCGGGTTACGCGGTTGAGGCCAATTTCGCCAATCCCCAACACATTTGGGCGATCCAAAAATTGCGGAATAATTGCCAAGACTTCACGCGCCAGTTCGCGATCTTCGCCTTCTTTGGGGTTCAAACAGAGCCAAGTATAATGCTGAATGCCATATTTCGCTGCGCGTTGGGGTTCAAATTCGGTTAAATGTTTAAAATAATCAGCAAAGGCGCTGGCCGAAACCCGATCGTAGCCAGCCCAAAATGCTGGTTCGGTCACTGCAACACAGCCAGTCAAAGCCATGGCGTGGTAATCATCGGTGGTGCGCGAAACCATATGGGCATGCAAATCGATATAGTTGATCATTGCTCACTCTCCTTGGCAGCACCATAGGCACTTTGGCCATCGCGTTCAGCGCGTAGCTCGCTACTCAAATCGCTCAACAACATTTGAATCCGTTCGACGCGGCCAAATTCGGCGCTATTGAGCGCTGCAAGTGCTTCGCGAAACGCTTTGATGCGAAAATCGTCGTTGGCGTTGTGCTCAATCGAGCGATCAAAGCGATCCAAAAAGGCAGCAATATCTAAGATTTTGGTCCGATGCTCAATAAATTCAAGCTCAATTAATTCACGCTGCGTGCGTGGGCAAGAACCTTCAATCTGCATAAAATCCTCGTTTCAAGCGCGTTCGGCTAAATAGCGAATGGCTTGTTGCATAACCGTTAAATCAATTGTGTGCACTTCGTAGGGTTGGCCAATATCGCGAATTAATGTGATGGTTAATTGGCCGCCAAGGTGTTCGCGAAACTCAGTTAAGCCACTCAATAGGCTTTGGGGATGCTCGATCTGCGCAAGATAGCTGCTCAGAGCTGGGTGATAGAGGTCGAAGCCAAGCGCAGTTAAGCAATTTAACACCCGTTGCCACGGAGCCTCAGCCAAATCGCCTTTTAAATAGCCATACGTGCAATCGAGCGCAATCCCAATTGCCACTGCTTCGCCATGGCGCAGGCTATAATCGCTGAGATATTCAAGTTTATGCGCCGCCCAATGGCCAAAATCTAGGGGTCGCGCCGAGCCACGCTCAAACGGGTCGCCACCAGCAATGTGAGCGAGATGCAGCTCGGCACAGCGAAAAATCTGATCCTGCATCACATTCAAATCGCGCTGCTGAAGCGCTGGCGCAGTGCGCTCAATCGTGGCAAAAAAAGCTGCATCTTTGAGCAACGCCACTTTGATAGCTTCGGCAATGCCACTGCGCCAATCGCGCTCGCTGAGTGTGGTCAAAAAGTGGCTATCGTTGAGCACCGCGTAGGGCGGCGCAAACGTGCCTAGAAAATTCTTTTTGCCAAAGGCATTGATGCTATTTTTCACCCCAACCGCAGCATCGTTTTGGGCCAAAACCGTGGTTGGCACGCGAATCAAGCGCACGCCACGATGGGCGGTTGCCGCTGCATAGCCAACCATATCGATTAATGCCCCGCCACCAATCGCCATCACATACGAATGGCGATCGATGGCATAGCGATTAATGCCGGTGTACACTGCTTGCAGCGGCTCGCTGCTGTGTTTAATCGCTTCGCCACCAGCGAGCACCAGGCTTGGCTCGACCAATTCAAAGGCTTGGCTGGCTTGGGCATAAGCCGCAATCTCGGCTAAAAGGGTTGGGTGATGCTCCGCCACAGCCTGATCAAGCACCACCCAAAGCTTGGGCTGGCTAGGCGCTGGGGCAACTATCTCAGCTAAACATGGGTTAGCTAGGTCAAAAAGTTTGTAGGTGCAATGAACAGGATACGAATAGCGTACTTCAAACGCTTGCTGGATCGAACGCATAGCCATCTCTACCACTATGAGCAGTTGCTCCAAATACTGAAATTACAATATTCCAATTTTAGCATAGCTTGTAGTAGGCCGTTATTTAGCGCGCGCCAAACAACGCAGTGCCTACCCGCACAAACGTCGAGCCTTCCTCGATGGCCACCTCAAAATCGCCGCTCATGCCCATCGAAAGCTCTGGTAGAGGCCGATCGAGCTGCTGTTCAAGCGCATCGCGTACGTCGCGCAAGGCCCGAAAACATGGCCGCACCACTCCCTCAACATCATCAGAATAGGGCGCAATCGTCATAAAGCCCTGCAAATCGATCAACGGTAGCTGAGCGATGGCGCGAACGTCGGCGACAAAATCGAGCCATGCGGGATTGCGCACCCCGCCAGTCAATTCAAAGCCATCTTTGGAACGCTCACCTGAAACATTAACTTGCAGCAAAATTGGCAAGGGCTGAGGAATAACGTTGGCTTCTTCATCAACAATGCGGTTGAGAATTTCGGCCAATTTAAGGCTATCGATTGAATGAATTAATGAAAAAAGCTTGGCAGCTCGCCGTGCCTTGTTGCGTTGCAAATGGCCAATTAAATGCCAGCGGGTTTGCGCTACGGCTTCTGGCGTTTGCAGGGCAATTTTCTCCTCGGCCTCTTGCACCCGATTTTCGCCAACATCGTGAATGCCAGCAGCCAAAACCGCGTTGACCCGCAGCATTGGGTGGGTTTTGGTAACTGCAATCAAGCGCACGCTGGCAGGATCGCGCTGACTGCGCTGAGCAGCTTGGTCGATCCGGTGCTGAATCTGAGCAATTTGTTCCAACAATTGAGCCTGATCAAACGGCATGACGTACCTCGCGTAGACCAATCACCGCAGCAAAGCGACCGGTAGCTCCTGCTTCGTGACGATGCGAAAAGAAGCGATCATTATGACAAGCTGTACATAAATTCATGTTAATCAGGTTGGCAGGTTGAATGCCAGCTTGCAGCAACCAATGGGCATTTGCCGCCCATAAATCAAAATGCGGACGTTGTTTGCCAAGTTGGCGCAACAACACATGGGCCGAATGCTCGCCGAATGCTTGTTCAACCGCGCCGATCACTGGCTGATCGACCTCATAGCAACATGGGCCAATCGCTGGGCCGATTGCCGCCAGAATGTTGGCTGGCTCGGAACCAAATTGGGCTTGCATGGTTGTGATGACCACCCGAGCAATATTATTAACCGTGCCTTGCCAACCGGCGTGAGCCACGCCAACCGCTTGGGCAATCGGGTCGAAAAAAAGCAATGGCGTGCAATCGGCAAAATTAGCCCACAGCACCAGCCCAGGTTGGTTGGTGACTAAGCCATCGGCAGGCGGCAAGGTTGTTTCGCGCTCGCTCGCGCCGCGTCCGCGCTGCAATTCGCCCACCACGGCGACGGTTGTGCCATGGACTTGACCAGCCAAAACCGCATCATCCAAGGTAAAGCCAACCTGTTCTGCGAAGCGGTGGCGATTTTCCAAGACGGCAGCGGGATCGTCGGGCCGCGAAAAACCAAGATTGAGGGTTGCATGGGGTGGTTTACTGACCCCACCTTGGCGGGTTGAAACGCCATGAATCAACTCAGGATACCGCAATAAGCGTTGGATTTGCTCGATCATGCCAACCCCCATCAGAGTGCTTGAATTTAACCAACAACGCTCACAAAAGCGTGCTAGCGCCCATCATAACACCAGATGCAGCTTGGTTGAGAAGCAAAAATCCCCCTCGAATGGTTTTTCGCCATTCAAGAGGGATTTGCACTTTGCGAAGCAGCAGGCCTAGGGGTTAGGCGTTGCGGCTTTTCTTCAATTCTTCCACGCGGGCCGAAAGTTGGGCAATTTTGTCGCTCAACTCATCAATATCGCGCTTTGATGGAATATTCATGCGGTTGAGCACTTGTTCGAGGCGTGATTCAACCCGTGATTCAGCTTCATCGGCAACATGCTCAACTTCGCGTTTGCGGCGCGAAAGCACATCATTTAACAAGGTTTTGGCTTCGCGTTCGGCAACTTCACCACGATCGACCAAGCGACCAACGAATTGTTCCATCTCGTCGCGGGTCATGGCGACAGCGCCAACAGCAGCCAACATCAATTTGCGCACGCCATCGACAAATGGCACGCCACGATCATCAGCATCTTTCTTGATTTCATTCAAGTTTACTTCGATTTCATCAGCCATTACAATAACTCCTTTGGATTGACCTATCGCTCACCAGTTGTTCCAGTATAGCACCGCGCCAAATTAGCCGCGAAGCGCTTCGATCCGGCGTTCAACTTCGCGTTGAACGGTGACGCGCTTGGCGTGGCTGGCTTCAAACAATTTGACGTGATGCAATTCGGCGATGCCCAAGCCATCGAGCTTGGCAATGGCTTCTTCAGCCCGCAACGCTTCGTAGCCAGCAAAAGGCTCGCGAATTTCGCCATCGACGGTCAGGTGTTTGGCAACCGATTGTTCAATTTCGCGTTGAACGGTGACGCGTTTGGCGTGGCTGCTTTCGTAGGCTTCCAAAGCAAACAATTCATCAAGGCTCAAGGTTGGCAATAAAACAATAATTTCTTCGGCGGTAAGATTTTCGTAGTTGGCAACTGGGGCGATGCTGCCATCGCTGCCAAGCTCGCGCAATTGAGCGTTCAGCTGGGCAATGCGAGTATCGAGCACGCGCAAGGTTTTGCGTGAAGGAATGTTCAAGTTTTCCAACACATCGCTCACACCGCGTTCGACAGTTTGGCTGGCATCTTGCACATCGTTATTCAAATTGTTTTGTTCGCGGCGGAGGCGCACATTCAAATCTTTTAAATCGCCACGAACGCCGGCGGCTACTTTTTCGCCGCGCTTGATCAATTTTTTGAAGGTTTTTTCACCGTTATCGATGGCCAAACCAGCAATCCCCAAGCCTGCCAACCATGAGCGGCGGGCAACTTTTTGGGCGCTTTTAACTTGTTTTTCAGTCGTGTCAGCAATTTGGCGAATGATCGTCATAGATCGCTCCTTTGGGTGATTCAACCGCCAGCAGGCAGTTGTTTATAGTGCTGAGTGTTGTTTCGATGTCATGACGCGTTGCGTTATTAAGAATATAACACAGCGCGTCATAGGTGTCAAGAGCTAGCATGCTAAGTTTTAAGATCCCCTCTCCCGTGCGCGGGCGAGGGGGCGTTCATTCCGTGGTTTTGCACCAATGCTTTGGCAAAACGACCGCTCCCCCTCGCCCGCGCACGGGAGAGGGGTTGGGGGGTGAGGGAATGGACAGAATCAGACCAATTGTTAAAAACCTACCCTTACACCCTCGTTCTTGAATAATTTGCGGCTCAAATGCACTTTGTGCTCTTCGCAGTTGCATTTTGCGAGCGCGTAACTGCTTGTTGGTAAAGCAACATTGAGACCATGGGCGCTTATGCTGTTTTGATGATTCAACATCAAAGCTCCTCGCTAATCGCTTGAATCAACAAAAATGATTGTAGAAGCCGGTGCAGCGCAAGCGGCAAATTTGCCCCAAGCAAACACAAGCTTTTACGATGATATTCGTGCATAATTTGACCGTTCGATAGAATAAAGAGCGAGCTCTCTTTTTGATTTGGACATTTAATTCTGCCAATTGGGGCAATTTGCAAACCACTCAGCTGGACGTAGGCATGAGAACACCAAAAGGCTGCTTCGCTCAATGCTGGGGCCAGCTGTGGCAGCAATTGAATCTCAATTGGTTGATCAGTCCATGCAAATAGCGCTTCCAAGCTTGAATCAAGCTGCCACGGTTGGGCTAGAGTTGCGCTATTTAACTGAAACCCACCATAATGGCGTAATAGCTTAATCAATTGCGGAAAAATCGGGTATTGCTGCTGACGCAGCTCAGAGAGCCATGGTTCAGGATCCATCTGTGCATCTGGCTGCCAACCTGCTGCTATCAATAGTGAATCAATAATTGACTTAATCATGGCTACTCCTTGGCTGCATCATCAAACAAAACTGCATACTCAGCCAAGGCATTCAAGCCTTCGCTGGGCGTGGTTCCCCACATTTTCAAAGCCGATTTAGCCACATCAGCCAAGCCACCCCAACGCATATTGTAGAATTGGCCAGTCATAATCCACCCATCAGAAGTCAAAAAGATCGTACTTCCCACATCATACGAGCCAATTGGGCAGAGTAAACGCCCATAGTTGGCAATCAACGGATGGTTAAGCCAGTAGGGTGCAGCCTCATAATCGGCATGCTGAGAATACGCAGGAATAAAATTCTCAAACATTCGCCAAAGCCGATAGGGAATTCCGTGATGCTCAAAAACTTGATCATCAAAAATGAAACGGTTATGGCTACCTAGGGTTGTTAGGCCACTAAATTGGCGTAAAAATGCTTCAGCCAGCGGAAATATCGGATAGGTCGCTTGCTTGATGTGCTCAAGATGCGCTGTAGGATCAACATCGCGCTCTGGAGTCCAGCGCAGCTGGCGATAGACGGTTTCGGCGATTGGCGAAAGTTGAAGTTCAAGTTTTTCCACTAATCACGGCTCCTCAATCTATGCCAAATAAAACAGATGTGCTATGATGAATTTAATTCCTGCCCTTTATGCTCAGTATCGTTCAAAGCAGCTTGATTAAGCATAGGAGCTTCTGATGAATGTAGCAGCGTTTCGCCATTTCTACGCGTATCATTTTGCCGAAAATCGCCAGCTTTTGGAACAGTATGTTGCTCAATTATCTGCTGAGCAATATATCCAAGCAATACCGTATTCGCTCGGCTCGGTGCGCAATCAACTTGTGCATTTGATGAGTGTTGATGAAACATGGTTTAGTGGCCTGCGCGGCGTAGATTTCCCCGAACCGCTTGATCCCAACGCGTTCCCTGATCTGGCAGCATTGCGTAGCTATTGGGCTGGGGTTGAAGCTATGATGCGCGACTATTTAGCGAATTTGCAGGATGCAGATTTGCAAACTAAACCGCTTGATGGCGAGGATGAGAACTTGATTGTCTGGCAAGTATTGTTACAAGTTGTCAATCACGGTACCGATCATCGCGCCCAAGTGCTGCGCATGTGTCACGATTTTGGGGTTAAAACCAGTTCCCAAGATTATATTTTTTATGTCTATGATAATCCAATCATCTAAGCACCGATCAAAAAAACCAAGGCATGGTGATCCATGCCTTGGGCATTGTAGGTAATCAATAGCTACACTAATCCTAAAAGAATGAACTAAGGTTCGGCGTTAAAATAATCGATATTAACGTATGTGCCGGTGCTGAGTGGGTTTTTGCGATTAACTGCTTTGACCTTGACGGTGCCTGCTGGTAAGCCACCATAAATACTTAAAAAACAGCCCGATTCAGTTTCAGGGCCATACATATCGATGGTCGTGACATAGACATCGTTATAATACACGTCGGCCAAACCAGCATTTCGCATTTTGGTATAATAGATGTAGAGACCAATATACGGTGGTGGGTCCATTGTATACGAAACATACGCGCCACCGCTGTTGGTAATATGTTGGGTTCCGAGGTAGAGTTGGCGACCAGGGGTTTCAGCTTTCCAAGTCCCAGAATAGGTCAGGAGTGAGCTGGTATCGTCAACGTTGTAGACTGAATTTTCAGTATCCCAACCACAACCAAAATTCCATAAATAGTCCGAGTTCGTTTGAGCACTCGAACGAGCAGGGACGGTCAGACTTAAGCAACTTAATGCTATCAATGCCAACAGTAACACACGCTTGCGCACAAAAATCTCCCTCTACTGATCGACCTACGCGCCGATTATAGCCTATCTATTTAGCTCAATCAATATGCAAATAGGCGGAGAACGCTGGAAATTTCTGCCAGCGTTCTCCCTCGATTATGAGGCGAGCTGGGCGCTTGGGCGGCGCGGGCGATTGTTGAAGTAGAGTACCAGCCAGCAAACCACAGTAAAGACCGCCAACGCCACAAAGCCATAACTAAACGAGCCAGTTTGTTGGCGAATATAGCCCAGCAGCAATGGAGGGAAGAAACCGCCCAAGCCACCAGCAGCGCCAACTAAGCCTGTCACAATCCCAACTGATTGCGGGAAATACTCGGGCACAAGTTTGAACACGGCTCCATTACCTAAGCCAATTGCCGCTGCCATACCCAATGCACCAATCGTAAATGGCACTACATTGTTGAAGGCCATCAAGCTCGCCATACAGGTGGTGATCGGAAATACCCATTTCAAAATCGTATTGCCGCCAACTTTATCGGCCAAAATCCCGCCAACTGGGCGCAAAGCAGTGGCTACCAGCACAAAGCCAGCAGTCCGCAAGCCTGCATCGGTTTTGCTCAGGCCAAATAAATCGGTCAGCAAGGTTGGCAAATAGACCGCCATGGCCACAAAACCGCCAAAGGTCAGAAAATAGTACAAGCTCAAAATCCAGCTTTTGGGGTTGCTCATTGGCTGCAAAATTTGGCCCAAGCTTTTGACTTGGCCTTGGCGTGGCGCATTGCGGGCAAACAGCATAAAGCAAATTAGCCAAACCACGGTCAAGGCTGAAAAGACCCAAAAGCCCCATTGATAGCCCAAATTGGCTGCCAACACCGGCGCACCAAACGCTGCCAGCGATTGACCAGCATTGCCAGCGCCATACACACCCAAGGCAAAACCTTGGCGTTGTGGTGGATACCAGCCACTGACAAAGCCAACCCCAACCGAAAAACTTGCCAGCGCCAAGCCACAACCAAAGGCTGCAATCAGCAATTGATTGTAACTTTGCACCCAGCCCATGCCAAGCGATGGAATAATCGCGCCAGCCATCACGGCACTAAACACGATGCGGCCACCATAGCGATCAGTCAACATCCCCAGCGGAATCCGGCCTAAACTACCAAGCAAAACCGGCAAGGCCAGCGCAATACTGACCTGAACGGGCGTGAGATTCAAATCGGTTTTAATCGTTGGCATCATGGCCGAAACCGAGCCAAATATCGCAAAACAAACGGCAAACGCGCCGGTTGCTAAAATCAATTGGCCAAGATTGCCACGGGGTTGGCCCTCGTTGGCCGTTGCTTGAGCATTCATTGCAAGGCTCCTAATCAGTTGGGCTTTCGATCAAGCTTGTAGAGAAATCTCAGCAAGCCAAGGTTGAGCAGCAAACAGATGCAGCTGAAAATCAGGGCTGGCAGTGGCACACCGCTATCGCCGCCAAGATACGAGTTCATGGTGGCGGTCAACAGCCAAAGCTGCACAATATCGATGATCAGCACAATGCTTAAAATGCCATGGACGATGGTCATTTTTTGCTGGCGCGGAAAACGTTGTTTCATATGCTGCGTAGCTCCACGGCGGTTGCAAAAATCTCATCGCCGCGCACTTCGACATGAATGCGGGGCAATGGACGTTGCGGTGGGCCAGCTAATGGGCGGCCTTCAGCCAAACTAAACGAGCCGTTATGGCATGGGCAGCCAATTTGGTTTTCGGCAACATTCGGAATCACTGCACACGAAAGATGGGTGCATTTTTGGCTATAGGCCAGCAAGGTATCAGCATTGGGGCGCACCAAAATGCATGGCTCATGCTCGTTGGGATAGTGAAATACCAATGTGCCGCCAACCGGAATTTCGGCCAAGCTGGCAATTTTTTGGGCTGGTGGCGCTGGTTGTTGGTTGCGCTGCCAATTTTTAAACAAAATCCAAAATTGACCAGCACTAAATGCCGAGCTAATCAGCACCAAAAATTTGGCAAATTCCCGCCGCGAAACGTAATTATCTTGGGCTACATCAATGGGAAAATCTTGCCGCCATTGCGGCTGTTCGCTCAATGGCAAACCATCGGGCGCAAGCGAAAGTTCATCGTGGTCGCGAGTCATAATCAGCATGTCCTTTCAATCTCAGGTTGCAACAAACAGCGTTTGGCGGCTTATTCGTCGTGCATCATCAAGAAAATATCGTGGCCGCTGGTGTGATCATGCATGGCCGAAAGCACGTCGATGTGTTCTGGTTGGGCTGTTCGCGGCACCATCATGTGGACTTTGGTGCTAATTGTTTGCTGACCAAATTGAAATTGATTGACTGGCATCGAACGGGGACGTTGGGCTTCGATTTGCTCGCGTGTGCCATAGTATAAAGCACCGCTTGGGCAGACCGAGGCGCACATCGGCGCTTTTCCTATCGAAGTTCGGTCATAACACATATCGCATTTCATCATCAGTTCAGCGCCACTATTCATCTTGGGTACGCCAAACGGGCAGGCCAGCACACAGTTGTTGCAGGCAATACAGCGTGGTTTACGGGCGGTTTGCACCACGCCATCAGGCGTTTTTTTAATCGCATCAGCAGGGCAAACCTCGGCGCAGGTTGGCGAATCGCAGTGCATACATACCACTGGCGCGGTTTGGGTCGAATAATGCCGATTCACAAATTCAAGGTGAATCATGGCCTGACCTTTGTGCGTGTCGCACTCGCTACAGGCTTGAACACACGATTGGCAGCCAATGCAACGGCTGGGATCGATAAAAAATTCATACTGGGCTTCAGGCATGGCAGGCTCCTATTGCTGTGGCTCAAGTTGGCTGGCATAGGCCGGTGCTTGGGTCGCTTTGACCAAGCGCACCGCACAAACCTTGTACTCAGGAATTTTCGAAATTGGGTCTTGAGCGGCGATCGTTAAGCGATTGATGCTTTTTTGGCCAGCCCAGTGATAGGGCACAAAAATCGTATCTGGGCGAATCGTGCGCACGACTTGCGCGCGCAAGGTTATTTCGCCACGTCTGGTTTGGGCCGTCACCCAATCGCCATCTTGAATGTTGAGCCGCATCGCCAGTTGAGGATGCAGTTCAATCCGTGGCTCAGGATATTGATCAACCAACGGGCCAATTCGCCGGGTTTGGGTTCCCGAAAGGAAGTGGCTAATCACGCGGCCTGTTGTCAACATCAAGGGATATTCTGCATCAACATCTTCGGCGGGCGGCGTGTAGGGCGCAACGTTAAAGCGCGCTTTGCCATCGGAGAAGTAGAACGGGCCAGCGCCTTTGGCAACTGGGTTCCAAGAATGTGGCTCGAACAGGCGCGGCGTGCCCGGGTGATCATCGCTGGGGCACGGCCAGAATACCCCGTTTTGGGCTTCGATCTTCTCGTAGCTAATACCTGAGTAATCGGCGACCCCACCTTTCGAAGCGCGGCGCAATTCCTCGAAGATTGCCCGTGGCCCATCGAAGGTAAAGCCTTTGCTGCGGCCCAAAGCTTGGGCAATATCCTGAATGATGCGCCAATCTTGGCGAGCCTCGCCTGGGCATTCAATCGCTTGATTGATTTTGATCACCCGACCCTCGGCTTGGGTCACTGTGCCTTCATCTTCTTCTTGCAGCGAGCCGGGCAAGACAATATCGGCATGGCGGGCACTATCGTTCAAGAAAAAATCGATTGAAGTATAGAATTCCAGCTTATCGAGCATCGCGCTGACGTAATCGCTATCGGGCAGCGAAACCTTGGGATTGAAGCACAAACTTAGCAAGCCTTTGATCTCGCCAGTTTCGATTTTGCGAAAAATTTCGTAGGCATCAACACCTGGCTGCGGCATTTCCTCGACAGGCATATCCCAAATGTTGGCAATATGTTGGCGATGTTCGGGGTTGGCCAAATCGCGCCAGCCTGGCAATTGGTCGCATTTTTGGCCATGTTCGCGGCCACCTTGGCCATTGGCTTGGCCGGTAATTGTGGCATAACCACAATTTGGCCGCCCGATGCGGCCCGAAGCCAGCACAAGGCTAATTGCGCCCAACACATTTTGCACGCCATGAGTGTGATGCTCGATGCCACGGGCGTGCGTCATAAACGACGTTTTGGCCGTGCCCCACCATTCGGCGGCCTGCTGAATGCCCTTTTCAGCAATGCCCGTCACCTCGGCAGTGCGCTTGGGTGTCCAATCGGCAACGTGTTCGGCTACTGCTTCAAAGCCAACCGTATGATTGTTAATAAACTCGTGATCAAGCCAATCGTGTTTGATCATCAGGTGCAGAATGCCGTTGAACAGCGCAATATCGCGGCCCGGCTTAATTGGCAAGTAGAGGTCGCAGGTACGCGCAATCGGCGTAATCCGTGGATCAACGACGATAATTTTGGCTCCGTTTTCGCGTGCTCGCCAGACATAGCTGGTCGTAATTGGCGCACATTCGGCTACATTCGCGCCGCTAATCCACACCACATCGGTGTGCAGCATATCGTCCCAGGCGTTGGCAGCACGGTCGATGCCGAATGATTTTTTGTTGGCAGCGCCAGCACTGACCATGCACAAGCGCCCGTTGTAGTCGATATAGGGCGTTTTGAGGCACATGCGGGCAAATTTGCCCATGAGATAGGTTTTTTCGGTGGTCAAACTTGCGCCAGAGAGAATGCCAAACGCGCTGTTGCCATATTGAGCTTGAATGCGGCCAATTTCAGCAGCCACGCGCTGAATTGCAGCATCGTAGCCGATTGGCCGAAAGCCGCCGCTACTCGCCGGATCACGCTCCAAGGCCGTCAACAAGCGGTCGGGATGCGCTCCTTGCAAATAGCGTTTTACACCTTTGGGGCAGAGCATCCCTTGATTAAACGGGAAGTCATACCATGGCTCGAAGCCAATCACGGTGTTATCTTTGACTTTAAGTTGAATGCCACATTGCTGGCCACAAAAGCAACAGTGGGTTTTGACCAAGCGATCTGGCTCAACGCCAGCCTCAAGCCGTTGGCCTTGGGCGTGGGCCACATGCGGGCCATACGCTGCAATCATCTCAAGTTCGGAACGGGGAAGCTGTGCCATATCGAAAACTCCTCACAAACCTAAAAATGCAGATTGGCCTGATCTTCATGGCCAAGTGGGCCTTCGCTAATGACGGGGTTGCCAAAGCGCGGGGCAGCTGGTTGCTCATGCATGCTCGAAAACATTTGATCGCCAAAATTGCCTTGCCATTGTTTGGTTTGCGCTAGTACAAACATCGCGCGGCGGCATGGTGGGCAAATCCATTGATAATGTTCGACTTCGCCCGCAACTTCGTAGCGAAAACCAAGTTGCTTTTGCACGCTAATCAAATCTTCAACGTGCATACGCGAGGAATAGGCCTCGCCACAACGGCGGCAATGGGCTTGCTCGCTGGTTGCGCCTGCATCTTTATAGAAGGTAGCGCCAAGTTGAGCTGGGCGTTGGAAGATGTGAAAAAATTTGCCAAACGGCATATACAGCAAGGTGAAAATCACCGTAATTGCGTGCAGAATCGCAATAAAATCGAAGGCATAGCCACGCATCCAGGTGTAGCTCGCGGTCAGCATCACGCCAGTCACGCTAATCGCAAATAGCAAAATCAGCGGCAAAATATCTTCGACAAATTGCTGCACCGAGGCCGCGCCATGGTCGCGCATGCGCCGCCACATCGCCAGCATCACGCCGAAAATCACCGCAAACGACGACCACACCAAGCCATGAAACATCAAAAAAGCAAAAATCGAATCAACGGGGAAGTCGAAGAGCGCAAAGCCAAACAAATACGCTCGATATGAATCCAACGAGCCAGGCACGCTGGCGAAGTGCAGCCAGCCAAAGACTAAGGGAAAGGTAATCGCAACAGCGACAATACAACCCCACATAATGAACCAGTGGGCCAGCCAGCGCAACTTCCCACGCTTCCAAATAAAGCGATTAGCGGCAAAATCGCTGCTGGTGCGGGTAAATAAATTGCGAATATTGGTTAATAAGCGCTGGGGTTTAAAAAACATTTGCCAGCCACGCTTCCAATACATCGCGGTTGGCGGGCGTTGCAGCCACATTGTGTAGCGGTAGGTAATGCCAAAAGTGGCAAAAAGCGTGGCAAAGGTATAAGCGACAAGGGCTGCATCAAAATGCGCAAGATCGCGCGAGCCAACCGCAATCATAATCGCAAGACTGATCGTTGTCATGCAGCCCCAAAGAACCGCTTTGCGAACGGGGTGGCGTTTGACCATCGGGTGCTCCTTCAACCAAAACGACACTGTTGTTTTAAGTTGGCACATTGGGGATTCGCAAGCAGAATACTGGCTACGCCCCTACAACAATGTAATCATCTAAATACGTGTGGTTAGAAACTCCTTACAATGCAGTGATTAATGTCAGATAGGCTTGCTGGATGTGGCCTAACGACTCAAACGAATAGCCTTCGTCGCTAAGTGTTTCATGCAAGATCACCGGAATGCGATCGGTAATCCCAATGAGATAGCTCGCAGGCGGCAACCGTTTGAGCGTGGTGATGGTGCGGACCATTGGTTCCGGTGGCTTGAGGCTACGATTATCCAAAACGACACATGGCTTGGCCAAATTGGGCTGGTCGGATTGTTGAGCTTCGCTGCTAGCAACCCGCCCAATAAATACCAACCAATCATCGTCTGTATGTTGATGTGACCATGCTTGGAAGCCACGCCGAGCTAGCCATTGATACAGCGGCACTGGCTCGAAACTACTGCGCAACAGCAACAGCTGATCGGCGGCGAGGGCAAGCGTTGCAGGGGTAATCAGCGCCAATGGATTTTGGGCGGTTGCTTGGGCTTCGCGCACATCAAGCAAATAATTAATGTGGTTCAATTGCAGCCATGCTGGCGGTGTGGTTGGATCAGGCTGCGTGCTAAAACCCTCAGCAAATGGCGTACCCGCAACAGGCTCAGGCTGGGCTTGATTGAGCGCTTGCAGCAAGCGAGCAGGCTCGATCTTAGCAATTTGGGCAGCCTGTTCAACCGTGACCATGCGCGCAAACACCCGCCGCAGCAGCGGATTGCGCAGCCGTTGAAAGGCTGTATGTTGAGCCACAAACACCTCAAGCAAGTTGGGATAGCGCTTGAGAATGTCGGCGACAGTCATTGTAGCAGTAATCATGAAAACCTCGTTGGGCTGAATGCCTTGTCCGGTGATTCTAGCTCCAGCAACATGCTTCAGGCAGCGACTTTTCTCACATGACTGTGGTGTGAGAAAAGTCACGCCCTAACTGGCCTCAATTTGCTAGGCTCATACAGAGGTTAATTGCTGAAACGAGGATGCTATGCATGTTCCCAGCCAAAACTATAATCATGCCCGCAACGTGTTGATATTGCTCTTAATTGCCCAAGGCTTTCTGTTGGCTTGGGCTGGCTTACAAGCCAGCATTGCACCACAGCTCATTGGCTTTCCCTACAGCCCCAACATCTTAAGTTTGACCCACCTGATCACGCTGAGCTGGGCAAGCTTAATCTGTTTGGCGGCCTTGTATCAACTATTGCCAGTGCTTTTACAACAACCCTTGGCATGGCGCAGCATGGTCGATTGGAGCTTTGCGGCATTTGTCGTTGGCAGCGGCATCTTTAGTTGGGCGTTTAGTCAAGCGGCAACTCATTGGCTAATTAGCGGGGCAGGGTTGCTGAGTATTGGCTTGGTGGGCATTTTGGCGAGCTATGGGCGCACATTATGCCAAGCACGCCAGTGGGATGTAACGACGATTGGGATTAGTTTAGCATTAACTGCCTTGGCAATTCAACTCCTAATTGGCATTATGTTGGTGATCAATCGTTCGGTATTGATTTGGCCAAGTTTAGTTGCCTATGGCCCACTCGGCCATGCCACGCTCGGGGTGCTCGGTTGGTTTAGCACGCTGACGTTGGCCTTGAGCTATCGCTTATTGGCAATGTTCAGTTTGGCCCATGGCTATGTTTGCCGTTGGCGCTGGGTTGCAGTGCTTGGAATCAACAGCGCAGCCTATGCAACCGGCCTCGCTTTATGGCTCCAAGCATCAAATATCATTATGTTAATTTGTGCCAGTTTGATTTTGCTTAGTGTTGGGGCATGGTTGGCTGATGTGCGTTCGATTTTGCGCCATCGGATTCGCCGCCACGTTGAAGGCCCGATTAAGCTCTTTGTTGCTGCTGGATTGTGGTTATTGTTGTGTAGTGGCTGGGCGTTTGGCGCAGTTTTGGGTTGGCTGCCAGGCAGTGGGGTAAAGCAGTTCCAAGTCTTATTTATGGCTGGCATGCAAGGCTGGATTGGCCTCGCAATCATGACCATGTTGCACAAAATTATTCCATTTTTGATTTGGATTGATCGTGCCAATCGCCCAACCCAGCATGTGCCAACCACCGCTCGCGAGTTATTCTTGCCCCAACTCACTGCTGCCTCAATTGCAAGTTATGGCTTGGGCAGTGGCTTGGTAATTCTAGCGGTCGTGATCAATAGCATTTGGGGCTTGCGCTTGGGCAGCGGCTTGATTGCCGCTAGTGGCCTAGCGCTGTTGCTCAATTGCTGGCATGGGCTGCGTGCAGAACATAGAGCAAAGAACATAGAACATAGAACATAGAACATAGAGCATAGATGTACTGGTTCATTGCGTTACCAGCCGCCTGATCCCCTCACCCCAACCCCTCTCCCGTGCGCGGGCGAGGGGCTTTAATCGTGCGGTTCTGTCACGATATGTGATACACCATGGTCGGCTCCCCCTCGCCCGCGTTCAGTGGGAGAGGGGGCTGGGGGGTGAGGGAACACGATTGCCAATCCAATGAACCATTACACCAATCACTGTTGCACAACTCACCAATTGTTCCGCTCGCCAAAAGCCTATAGCCTTCGCCCCTTCGTGCTCTTCCTGGATCAAAAAATTAACCCTCGTGATCTGCGCGTTTTTTGCGCTTGCAACACGAGGGTTGGGGTCAAAAATTAAACAGCATCCTCAGCATGAACGATATTGCAGAGTAGCAACACCTCGCTACGCTTGACCCGCCGCCGATGGCGTGGATTTGGCGCAAGCTCAGCGCTAGCAGTATATTCATGAAGTTTGCCGCTAGCAATTAATCGAATCACGCGTTGGGTCGCTACATTGCTGCCAACCAGCGCTGCATCGGGGTAGAGCAATTGCGCTGCTTCGGTAATCGTAATTAAATCATCTGCATCGAGCCATGCCAGCACCGCCCCACAGACCGCGCCAATTCCTGGCTGAGTCCAAAATTCTGCTGGGATAACTGGTGCTGTGCTCAACGGCGCTTGCCACAAAAGCCGACACAGATCATCGAGCACACCTTTAATTTCAAAATAACGCGCCACGCCCGCCGTTTCGCGCTCAATTTCGCCATTAGCAACCTGCACCAAGAGCGTTATTTCTTGCTCCAACAAACTTGGAATCGTGGTTGAATTGGCGGAAGCGCCACCCCACCACAAATGCTCAGCCAGCCGCTGCTGCGCTTGCATCACCGTCGCCAACGTCGTTTGCACGATCAACGGAGCATCGAAGTGCATAACCAATCCTTACTAAACTATGTTTCAATATACGTATATTACATCAATATACGTATATTATCAAGTAATTTTAGGATGTGGATTGCGGCTAGGGCTCTGCATAATAATCTTCGCTATAGGGATCATCATACAAATAGCGTAGCTCAGTCACCTCGTGGCGTTTGCGGCGGCGCGGTGGGTGCGGCGTAGCCAGCGGATCAACGGCTGGTTGCGCCGATCCTTTACTTTTCGGTTGTGCTTGCTCGCTAATATCGAGATAAAAGCTAAGATCATCGATTTCCCATGGCTCAGCGGGGAAAAGGATTTGCCAAACGCGCAGCAAAAAAGCATGAACATCACTCGGTCGGTCAAACTGGATTTGCATTGAATCCCATGCACTATAAAATTCATGGCTCATCTGTTCATCATAGCTATTCAAGCAATAGCGAAGCGATTCTTTCATCCAATATTGGGAACGAATGTGATCCGGATGGCGGGCTGGTTCGAAATATGGTTTTGCATAGGTTTCAATAAATCGCACCTGATTTGCCACGTCGTCCATGGGTAGCCATTCTGACAAATGCTCAATACCACTATTCCAAGTACTAAACCATAAGTTCTCATAGACAAGTTTGCGATCAACCTTAATTGGCTTAAACCCCATAGCCCAAACTCCCGCTAATCAACAATTATTTGCTTAACTATACCTGCGCTTTGCTCGCAATAGTTCACTTCTCCAAAATAACCAGAATTTCGCTATATTTACCTATTGACAATACTGTGCATTACACAGTATTATAAAAAACATGATAATACAAGCAACAGAACAAGAGGGATACGAAAAGTTATCCCAAGAATTACGGCGGGGAGTGGTGATTTTGGCGGCGCTAAGCCAGCTGCAAACGCCCCAATATGGCTACTCGCTGATTGATCGCTTGGCTGAACGAGGCTTTAACATCGACCAAGGCACGCTGTATCCGCTTTTGCGCCGCTTAGAAAGCCAAGGCTTTTTGGATAGCATGTGGAATGTCGAAGGCTCTCGGCCACGCCGCTACTATGTGATTAACGAGGCAGGTCGCACGATTCTGGCCCAACTCAGCCACGATTGGCAAAGCTTGGCCGAAGTTATGCAGCGCCTCTTGAATGATGAAGGAGTTTAAGGTGGACTTGATTGAACGATACCTTGGCGCAGTTAGCAATTATTTACCAGCCAAACAGCGCAACGATATTTTGGCTGAATTACGCTCGTCGATTTACGATAGCCTTGAGCGCAACGATCAAGCGCTCGACGATCAAGCAGCAGTGGTCGCCGCCTTGCAAGCGCTGGGCGAGCCAGCCAAGGTTGCTGCCGCCTATGGTAATAACCGCCAATATTTAATTAGCCCAGCGCTGTTTCCCCAGTTTCGCTCGGTCGTATTGCTGGTGTTTAGCATTATGATCGCGACCCAACTTGGCTTGGCGCTGCTTGGCTCGCTCGGCAATCAGCGGCTCAATATCATTAATACAATCTGGGGAGTGATTGGCAATCTGCCTGCTACCTTTGGGCTGATCGTCGCGATTTTTTGGGGCTTGCAACAGCTCGAAGTTGACACCGAGTTTGAACCGAAAAAGCCCTTTGACCCGCGCAAATTGCCAGCGATTACCCCAGCCAGCGAGAAAGTTGGCCGTGGCTCGCAATTATTTGGGATTGCAGCCCAAGTCATTTTGCTCGGCTGGCTGATGCAATTTCAGGCTGAAGGTGGCTTCCGCTGGTTCAGTGGCCAAGGCTTCTTTGAAAATCCGGTCATTAGCCAATACTTTGCCTTGGTTGTGGTTGCTAGCATTGTCAATATTGTGGTCGATTTGGTGGTGTTGTGGCGTGGCGTTTGGCAAACAAGCACCAGAATTGCCTCGCTCGCAGCCAGCGGCTTGAGCATCATCGTGCTGTTCTTGCTGATTCAAGGCCATTCCGCATGGCTAGTGAATGCTGGTTATCCTAATTCGTTGATTGAGCTAAGCAAGCTCGGCACCATGATTCGCGAGAACAATATGGCAATTGGCATGAGTGCCTTCTACTATGGCCTCACTTTCACAGCATTTTTTGTGATTGTCGATGCAGGCTATACCGCCTACAAACTGTATCAAGAACGCAGCCGCGCCCAGCAAAACGAGGTTGTCGCCACCGCATAACCACGCAAATCCAATGAGCAGCAGTTAATCACGAGCGATTAACTGCTGCGCTGTGGTTAAGCCAGCGTTTGATTGGCCAATTTGGCCCGCCGCCGCATCCACCAACTTTCATCCCAATTGGTATAGCAAATATGAATAATCATCACCAAGGGCAAAATCCAGGCCCAACGAAGCGTATAAAGCGTATCAAACGGCAGAAAGACAAGCCAAGCATACGAAAGCACGATCGTCCACCACTTTGGATAAAACAAAATAAACACAATATAGGTATAGGTACCAAATGCAGGCGAGACCAGCGCCATCATCAAAATGCTCAATAGAACGCGGCGCTCACGATCCTCAAACAAGAACGGAATCCAGATAAAGGGTAAGGCAAAGGGCCAGGTATCGCTTGATGCTAAACGCCATACATGAAGTGGCAAGGTTTGAGCATTGGTCAACCAACGAACTGGCCAATCGATCCCAAAAACCAAAAAGCTAAGTAGCAGCATCATTGCTGGCGGAATAACTATTTTCCAGAGTTGCGACCATTTTTGACCAATCAGAAAACCTACGATCACCAACGCAGTAACCTGTGGCTTAATCGCCAAAAAGCAAATTCCCAGCCCTTGAACCCATGGATTTTTCGATTTAAGCATCAGGTACAAACCAATGCATAGAAAAATATCAACTTGACCTAAAGAATATTGAGCAATCATCGAGAATGACATAATTACTAATGGTGTAACTTCCATCTTGTAAATCAACCAAAACATCATGCAAAATACCATAAAGCTCCAAATTGGCATTGCAAATTCATTGTTTGGAATAATCGATAAGGGAACAAAAAACCAACGTGAATAATAAGGATTAAATCCACAATCATTACAACCTTGAGCAAAAGGTATATAAAATTCGCGCAAATCTTGACCATATCGAGGTATATAAAATGAGACGATTGTTAGCATGCATGCAATTATAATTGATGCAATCCATGACACTCGTTTAATGTCAATTGTTTGTGATGCCATATGATCATTCCTCTCTTAAAGTAAGGCGTGTACATAATACCAAAAAATATCCCAACCAAATTAACTTTGGCGTTGAGGCAAATTAATGGCGCGAATATATCATAGCCAACCATTAATTAGGGTTTCGGAGATGGTTTCGCACGAACAATCCGCCGCTTAAACCATGCAAATCCAACCAGCAGCAATTAATCGCTCGTGATTAACTGCTGCTCTGTGGTTACGCCAGCGTTTGATTAGCCAATTTGGCCCGCCGCCGCATCCACCAACTTTCATCCCAATTGGTATAGCAAATATGAATAATCATCACCAAGGGCAAAATCCAGGCAAACCGAATGGCAAAATCTGGTTCAATCGGGGTAAACACGACCCACACATACGAAAGCACAATCGTCCACCACTTAGGATAAAACAAAATAAACACGATATAGCTATAGGTGCCAAACACAGGCGAGGCCAGCGCCATCATCAGAATACTGAGCAGCATCCGCCGCTCACGATCTTCAAACAAGAACGGAATCCAGATAAAAGGCAAAGCAAAGCGCCAGGTATCGCCTGCTGCCAAACGCCAGACGTGCGGTGGCAATGCTTGGGTATTGCTCAACCAGCGCACTGGCCAGTCGATGCCAAAGACCAAAAAACTTAATAATAGCATCATTGCTGGCGGAATAACTATTTTCCAGAGTTGCGACCATTTTTGACCAATCAGAAAGCCTACGATCACCAACGCAGTAACCTGTGGCTTAATCGCCAAAAAGCAAATTCCCAGCCCTTGAACCCATGGATTTTTCGATTTAAGCATCAGATAGAAACCAATGCATAAGAAAATATCAACTTGACCCAGTGAATATTGACCAAGCATTGGAAAGGCGATAATTACCAGTGGATTTATATCGAGCCTATAAATCAACCAAAACATGCCCGCAAAGACCATCATGCTCCACAAAGGCATAGCCCATTCGTTATTGGGCAAGATCATTAATGGAACAAAAAACCAACGCGCATAATAGGGATTAAATCCACATGTATCACAACCTTTGGCAAATGGCATATAGTATTTATGCAGATCTTCACCAAACATCGAGATAAAGAACGATGCAATTACCAGCGTTCCTGCAATAAGAACCGAGCTAATCCACGCAATTCGCCGAACATTAATCGTTGGTTGGGTCATAAAAGCCTTCCTCGTATGCTATGTAGCCTGCATCATACCAAAAAAGCACAATCTGAAATTGACATTTATAATTCTCTATTGCAGACTATTTTTATAGACAAAACATCAATCAACAGCAAGGTATGGCATAATCAAAGCTGATTAACCTTGTCATTGAGGAGCATTGATGTCGCGGATCTATCCTAGCCAACCGTTAATTGGGGTTTCGGTGATGGTTTGGCACGAACAACGGGTGCTGTTGGTGAAGCGCTCAAAGGAGCCACTAGCTGGTCAGTGGAGTGTGCCAGGTGGGGCAATCGAGCTTGGCGAAACGGTCGAGGCTGCTGCACGGCGCGAAATTCGCGAAGAGTGTGCTGTTGAAATCAGCACACCAAGTTTTATTACTGCCGTCGATGTGATTCATCGCGACCAAAGCGAGCGCATTCAATATCATTATGTCTTGTTGGAAATGCAAGCAGAGTGGATTAGTGGCGAGTCGCAGGCTGGCGACGATGCGCTGGCGATTGGCTGGTTTGGAGTTGACGATTTAACAGGCTTGGAGATTCACCCTGAAACCCGCTTGCTGGTAGAAACTGTTGCCGCTCAACGCCTTGGTTAAAAGCAAAACCCCGTCATGCTAGCCAGCACAACGGGGTTTTCGCGTACTTCAATTTAGAAATAGCCTAATTCATCTTTGGCATCTTGGCTCATCATTTCTGGGTTCCAGAAGGGAGTCCAAACCAAATTGATATTAACATCGTTCAAACTTGGGTGAATCACTTCGAGCGCTTTGACCTCTTTATGCGCTTGGTCGATAATTTGCGGGCCAGCTGGGCAAGCAGGCGTGGTCAGGGTCATATCGACGACAATTTGGCGACCTTCATCGCGAATATCGACGTTATAAATCAGGCCCAAATCGACAATATTAACCCCAATTTCTGGGTCAACCACGTTTTTGAGCGCTGAACGAACCATATCATCACTAAGCATTGAATTTCCTTCCTATAGCTCACACCACGTAGATGTGCTTAATTTGAGAATGTTTCAGGTGGGGTTTGGGCTGATGCGTCGTTGCCAAGCTCGGCCCGAATTTGATCGTTGCGATATTTCTTGATCGCAGCTTTGAGCGTGCCGAGGGCCAAGGTTGCACAGCGTGGGCGCGATTGCACAACCTCACGGCCTAGCTCATCGATCATCCAATTAAAATCCAAGCCTTCGACTGCGGTCAGGCTTTGGCCTTGCATTTGTTCGAGCAAAATCGAGGCAGCAGCTTGGCTGATGGTGCAGCCCTCGCCGACAAATGCCACATCTTGAATTGCATCGTTGGCTGAATCGACCTTGAGATAGATTGTCACGACATCGCCGCAACCAGGATTACCACCAGGCATGGTCACATCCGGATCGGCCAGTTCGCCACGATGGCGAGGTTGTTCGTAGTGTTCGATTAAAAACTCGAAAGCTTCTTGGCGATCCACATTCGCCTCCATAACTGGTGCTAAGATCTGTTTGTATTGTACACGATTATGCCTAAAAATTGGCTAGCTAAACGACCAAACACCACCCACAAAGGATGGTGTTTGGCCAAAGCATTGGTTTTTTGCCAGTTTAGCGGCCAGCAGGCAAGCTATCGGCGGTGTTCTTCGCAGCACTATCAACAACCCCAATATTCAAGGGAATTGAGCGCTCGAAGCTGCTACCATCGGCAGTTGTGCCCGTTACCGTTACCGCTAGTTGATACAAGCCGAAGCCTTGGGGGCTGCTGACATTCAAGCTGGCGCGATCAACACCTTTCGCAGCGAGGCTGCGATTGGTTGGCATTGCGCTGTGCAATTCAGTGCCTTGTGGCGTGCCAGTCAATTGGGCCTTGATGCTCAAGCCTTGGGCATTGGCAGCATTGACTTTGAAGCTCAAGTTTTGGTTGGGTTGAGCCAACAAGTTGCCAGCGTCAAGTTGCACTTTCAGGCTACTTTCAAGCGTGGCATTGAACAAATAGCCAGTATCTGCTTTGCCACCGCTGACCAACACCGACCACGTGCCGCTTGCAGGCGCAGCAACTTCGGCGCTGTAGTGATAAGCACCACGGAAGAATTCGCCATCAAGCATTGGTTTGTTGGCAGCAAACCGCTGGCCCTTGCTATCGACAAACGTCACTTCCAGCTCTGCGCTGTTGCTGACAAAATCAAAGCTCGCAGTTTTGACCCCAGTTTCGAGATTGAAGCGAATTCCGCTGCGGCTGGCGCTTTCGAGCATACCGCCGCGCAAAATGCTATTGGCTTCAATGCTGGTTGCTTGCTCAGCAACTGGGCTGGCGCTTGCATTTTCGAGAGTTTTGCTGCGGAACGTACCGCGCACACTTGGCTCGATTGAACTCCAAACCACACTGCCCAAGCGAATATTATCGTGATCGTAGTTGCGGGTGAAGAGGCGGGTCGTTTGACGTGGGTGAATTGAGCTGCTAACCTGCACAACTCCATCGTTATCGCCGGAGATGTAGGCTCCACCAAACCACATTGCCGAGAAGAACGGGCCATGGTTGGTGCCGCCAGCGGTGTGGAAACGCACATTATTGTAATTGGCGCTGCCATCGGTTTGGGCGCGGAAGTTGTTCATATACGAGGTTTGCATTGAATAGGTGCCATCATCGCGTTGGCCAAGCAACGAAGCCAGCCAACCAGCCCACCAGCTATTGGCCAAATCGGCCAGTTGCGAGCCACGATGCGGCGAGCTGAGGGTGACGATATTTTGTACTTTGCTGCTTGCGCCATAGTGAATAACGGCGCTATTGGTATCGACACCACCTTTGCTATGGGCGATAATGTTAACCGAACTAACCCCATAATGGCTTAAAATAACGTCTAATTGGCGATTGAGGGTTGCGCCGTTGGTCCAAATTGTTGATGAAGGGCCATCAACTTCGTCGTCAATACTGACAAAGGCTGTACGATAACCAGCGGCATAGGCCTTATCATACATATCGTTCGTGCCGTGGTACATGGTTTCGCCCCACCAGTTGGGAGCCTTGCCGTGCAAGCCATGGACAAAGACCAAAACTGGCTTGCTGCTGCTGTTGGCGGGCACAGCGCCAACCCAAACCCGACCTTTGCCAGCCCCATTAACCTCGGCAATAATCCGTGGCGCTGGTGCAGCCATCAACTGATTGGTTTGGGCTTGAACTGCTTGCTGGGGAAGGCTAAATGTGGCCAACATGAGGCCGATCAGGGCCAAAATAATAACAATCCGACGTTTCACGAACGACTCCTTTGCATTGCTCATCGTCACTGACGAACGATCATCGAGAGAAGCGACTGACGGATATTTGTGAGAATCGACTAGCGGCTAGATGGGAGAAATTGGTGGATAGCAGCATCATAACGCAGAATGTCAAAATAGTCAAAAATTTATTAATACTGTATTTTTGAGGAGTATGAGGCAATGACACAGCATCTCTGGCAGGTTGAATGGCTTCAACAATTGCTGCAACAACCGCATACGGCACTCAATCAGCCAGCAATTCAACAGCTTGTAAGCGCGAATGGCGGACTCAATACTTTTCTCCAAGCGCTTTGCCAACAAGCCTTACAGCCCGATCAACAGCGCTTGCTGCAATTGATTGTGGCCGAGCCTCAACGCAGTATTGCCTATTACGCTGATAGTTTGGGCATTCACAGCACCACCTATCATCGCCATTTCAAAAAGTTATGTCAACAATTAACGACGCGCTTAAATGATGGCATTGCTGAGCGCCAACCAAGCGCCAGCTTCAGCCTACCAATTCCGCCAACCAGCTGTTTGGGCCGCAATAGCGAACAGCAAACGGTTAATCAGCTGTTGGCCAAGGGTCAACGCTTGATTAGCATTCTCGGCTTTGGCGGAGTTGGCAAAACCCGCTTGGCCCTTGCGATTGCCGAAGCGCAGCAGGCCACCTATCGCGATGGTGTGTGTTTCTGTGGCCTAGCCAGCATCAGCCAACCGCAATTAGTGTTGGCCACGATTGCCGAAGCCTTGGGCGTGGCGATTGGCCCGCAACAAACTGCCGCCAAAGCGCTGCAACAGTTTTTGGCCAGCCGTCAATTGTTGCTCATTTTGGATAATGTTGAGCATGTGGTTGAAGGCGTGACCGCAATTGGCCAGCTGTTGCGCGAAGCGCCACAATTGCAAATTGTCGCCACCAGTCGCGTGCCGCTTAATTTGTATGGCGAATATATGCTGCAACTTCAGCCCTTGGCCGTGCCAACCAAACCGATTGCCAGCGAAGATTTGGCTGATACGCCAGCGATTGCCCTGTTTCTTGAGCGAGCACAGAGCCATGCCGCCGCATTGCAACCAGATGCAGCAACGCTCGAAGCGATTCGCCAAATTTGCAGCCAACTCGAAGGCTTGCCCTTGGCGCTCGAATTAGCTGCCGCCCATACGCGTGTGCTCTCGCCGCAACGCTTGGCTCAACAATTAACTAACCATGTGCTTGGGCTAAAAACCAGCATTCGCGATTTGCCTGAACGCCAGCGCAGCCTGCGCAACCTGATTAGCTGGAGCCTCGATCTGCTTGAACCAAGCCAACAACAAGCGCTGCACGCCTTGGCAATTTGGCCCGCTGGCTGGACGATCAGCAGTGCCAGCTTTGCGCTTAATCTGGAAGAAGTAAACCCTGCACTCTATGAGATTTTGGGTAATTTGGTCGATCATCATTTGATTATGCAAGTGCCACAAACTGAGCGCTGGGTATTGCACCCATTTGTGCGCGATTATGTGCTCGAACAATTATCAAGCGCCCAACAGCAACAATTGGCGCAACAGCATTTAGCCTGGGCCAGCCAACTCAGCGAAGCCTTTAATCATCATTTTGCTAGCGATCAGCAACATTGGCTAGATCTCTTTGAGGCTGAGCACGATAATTTGCGCGCGGCACTTGCTTGGGCAAGTAGCAATCATTATCCAATTGCAGCATTAAATATTGCGGTCAATAGCTGGCGCTTTTGGTGGGCACGCAACTATTTCCACGAAGGCCAACAATGGCTTGATCAAGCTCTGGCCCAAGCTACTAACCAAGCACAACCGCTTGAGCCAACCCTGCATTCGCGGGCATTAAACGCCTGTGGCGCAATGGCCTGGAGCCGAGGCGATATTGCTGCGGCCCAAGCCAGCTTTAGCCAAAGCCTTGCGCTCTACGATGCCAACAATAACCCGATTGGTGCAGCCATGGTGCGCAATAACTTGGCGCTGGTAGCGATTAAGCAACAAGCATATAGCCAAGCAGAAACCTTATTTGAATTGAATGCCGCCGTCTTTGGCAGCAATCCTGATCAAGCTGCCAACTATGCAGCAACTTTGAGCAACTTATCGATGCTGGCTCGCTATCGGGGCGATTTGCAACGCGCCTATGATCTGGCACAGCAAACCCTCAGCCTGCGCCAGCAGCTCAATAACCAGTGGGCTAGCGCAACCTCGCTCACCAATCTTGGCGCAATTAGCTTGCAACGCGGTGAATATCAACAAGCTCAAGCCTATTATCAACAGAGCTTGCAGGCCTTACAACAGCTTGGCGAGCGCGAAAGTATTGCCGAATGTTTGGAGGGCATGGCAATTTTGGCGATTCAGGCGGGCAATTATCAGCTTGGCGCACAACGCTTAATTGTGGTCGAGCAGCTGCGCGAATCGATTGGCGCACCGCGCTCCGAGCCAGAACAAGCCTTGTTAGCTCCATGGATTGCTCAGCTTGAGCAACAATTGGATGCCCGTGTATATCAGCAGCTCAAACAGCAAACGAGCCTTGATTTGCTCAACCCCATGATTGAACAAGCGCTTGGAGAAATATGAAGGATGAAGGATGAAGGATGAAGAACAGAGAGCATAATCCAACAAAAGGCAGAAGGCAAAAATTTAACGCAGAGGCGCAGAGCACCGAAGGATGAAGGATGAGGGATGAAGGGCGATGCGCTAAACATTGAGCTTGACGTTCTTCGCGATCTTCGTGTCCTTCGTGGTTCCAACCTTCGTGCTCTTCGCGGTTCCAACCTTCGTGCCCTTCGTGTTCTTCGTGGATCAACATTCGCGATCTTCGCGGTTTCAGCCCCATTTGATTGACCATGAGGATTATTATTGGTATATTAGCACCCAGAGACATTGCAGCTTCCCACTCTATCCTCTAATTTTCACCCCAACACCAAAATATAGCCTAATACACTTAATTCATTAAGGAGCTGTGAGCAATGTGGCCTAAACATAAGCTAATCCAAGGGCTTTTCGTGGCGATTCCTTTAATTGCGCTTGGAATCATACTGCTATCGACCCGTGTTTCATCGAAGAGACCTGATACAACCATAGCTGTGCTTGAAGAACGAGAGTCAATTATCATCTCAAGTCATGCAACCATGGAGTTTAAAAGTCTTGAAGACCTGATTCAACAATCAGATCTGATTGTTCATGGGGCGGTATCTACGGCGACCCCAGCGCGCTGGAATACGCCTGATGGAACGTTACCACATACTGTGACTCTTGATACTATTTCTGCTAACTTTATTATTTATACCGACATGGTTTTTGAGCCAAAAGCCATCTTAAAGGGAAATGTACCAAACGACCAACTGATCGTTCGAACATTTGGGGGTAGTGTTGGGAAAGATCACATGACGATTGATGCAGAGGAGCTTAAGCCTAGTACAGAATATGTCATCTTTCTGGCAAAAGATACAGGCTCAACTGCGCAATTAGGGCCTAGGCACTACTTGGTTTTAGGTGCAACCCAAGGTGTCTACGAGATCACTGAGGGTCGCGTTGTTGCGCAAACAGCATTACGAGGCGAACAACAACGAACTGATCCTGCCCAATTAAGCGACGATAAAGCATTAGCCGGAATGTCGATGAATGAACTCATCCGTCAGATCGATCAAGCAAAATAGGATCAGGGTAAAGTCAGAAGGCAAAAGGCGAGGGATCAGGGATCAGGCTAGCAATAAGAAAAGAACATAGAGCATAGAACATAGGATACGTGGCTATCGGCTATTGGCTTTGGGCTATCGGAACATGCTTCGTGCAATTCGTGCAATTCGTGGCTAAAAAACTTAACCTTCGTGCGCTTCGTGTCCTTCGTAGATCAAACATCAATACAGAAAAGAAAAATTTATTTGCGGTTTCTTGACTCCATTTTCGCTGCAAACGCTTGTAAATAGTCATTCAACCGATAATCGAGCCGATAGCCACGCCGCAGTGAGCCGTCAATAATTCGCATTGCAAATTCTTCAGGATCGAAAGGAATCACCAAATAGTGGGCATAAAACACCGAAGGATCGATGGAAGAACTATACACCCGATCTTTATGTCTGCCACGCTCAAAGAGCAGATAAATGTTCAAGCTTTGATGTTGTTCTGCTGGAAGCGTTAATGGAATATGGCCCATATACCAAATTAAAACCTGTACCTGCTTCGGCGCATCAATCGTGGGAACCGCATCAAGCAGCACCAACTCAGCACCTAAAAATAAACAAACTTCTTGAATAGACTCGATTAATTGAGGATCACGCGAGCCATACAATCCAATTTGTAAACTCATTGCTAGCTCCAAACGATAAAATGTATTTTTTAACGCAGAGGCGCAGAGCAGCGAAGGATGAAGGATGAAGGATGAGGGATGAAGGCTATAGGCTTTTGGGTTTTGGCTTTTGGCTATCGGAACATGCTTCGTGCAATTCGTGCAATTCGTGGCTAAACAGCCTTCGCGCTCTTCGTGCGCTTCGTGGATCAATTCTTAACGCAGAGGCGCAGAGTGGATAAGGCTATGGGCTAGCAGAACATTTTGGGTATCTCAAACATTCCGCTAGCCCATAGCCTACAGCCAATAGCCTTCTTTATCGCGGAGCATCGGCCAAGACAAAAATATCCAAATCACGATCGCTATTGATCAGTTTGGTCAACAACGAGCCGCCGCGCAGTTCATCCCAGCGTGAGCGCACAGGCCGCCCAATAAAGATGCCGGTTGCATGCTGCTCGTGAGCTACTTGGAGCATCGCCGCCGCCACATCTTTCTCCTCGATAATTACCACCTCGTGACACAACTCATCGGCATAATCGAGATGTTCGCGGGCAGCCAAACGATAGCCACTTGAGCCACCACCAGGCGGGCGAATATGCACCCCAATCAACAATGCACCCATGCCATAAGCCAAATCGGCGGCCCGTTGCAACAAATACATCGCGCTTGGATTGAAGCCAATGCCAACCAACCAACGCGGACGTTCGGCGCTATCGCTCAATGGGCGGCGAATTTCGAGCAAGGCATGGGTTGCAGCGCGCAGTTGATTTAAAACATCGAGGCGCAGCGACGTACCACGCGCTTGCTCTGCTTCTGGCGGAGCCAGCAAAAGCCCTTCATCCAATTGGCGAATAATATCAATTGGCTCAGGATCGATCAGCACCAACTCGCTGGCTTGCTCCAAGGCCGTTTCAGGAATAATCGGCGTTGGCGTAATATCAGTCAAACGGGTGAAAATTGGCGCAATTGTGGTCAAATTATAAGCATAAATCGTTGACCAAACTGCAATTCCGGCCATGCGCAATTGCTCGACCAACTTCAACGGCTCAATTGGCTGATTTGGCAAGCCATGTTGATGTGCTAAATTGCCTAGCACAATAATTTGGGGTGGATCACGCAGAATCGTTTCAAGATCGAGCGCCTCAATCCGTTGATTGTCCTGACGCTCGTAGATTAAAGGTAAAGGCCGCAAACCACGGGCAAAATCGCATAAATAATCGCTTGAAGCATTAAAGGCAATCCCAACATCATAGCCTTGGGCTGCCAGCAATTGGGCATCGGCCATCAACCGACGGGTGCAGCCAATGCCTGGCGCTAAGCTCAAATAAATGCGATGTTCGCCATAACGGTGTGAAGCGGATTCAGATCGCATGGAGACCTCATTGCATGAATTGAGCTTTAATTATACCTGTAGCGTCAATCGTGTGCCAATAGCATCTCTGGCAAAACTCGGACCACAATTGGCCGCCCCCGTAAATCGCGCTGAGCATAGAATAAGGCTCTGCCAGCTTCGAGTTCTTCAACATTCTTGGAAAGTTTGGGGTTGGCAAGGCCAAAGCCAATTAAAAAGGCCCCAAAAAAGATCGTAAAGGCTCCACCAAAAATATAGGCACAAGCATATGCTATGACCGCCCAAATCACCCACGCCACGATTGGCAAGGGCTTAAGCGCTGGCAGCAGTTTAAAATCGCGGGCGGTTTCGGCCTTTAGCAAGCGTTCGCGTAATTTGCGCCAATGGATCTTAATTTGATAAAAATAAATCGCCACTGGAATCACAATACTGATGCCGAGCATACCTGCCAAATCTCCAAGCTTAAAGCCAATTTTGCGAATTTCAAAGCCGAGAAACAGCACGCCTAAGCCAAGCAAGATGCTGCCAGCGATGCAGAGCCAACGCCCAACTTGGCGTAATTGTTCAGTTAAGCGCATTGCATGCTCCTAGGGTTGTACCTGATAAATAATCCAGCCATCAGCTTCATAAACTTTGGTCGCTGCCTGTTCGAGCAAGCCAATATTCGCTTGGGGGTAGGCTTTTTGCTCATTTGGCCCCCAAACCACATAATTAACTTTTTGGCGGGTCAGCACTTCGCGCAGTTGATTAAGATCAGTTGCATTATAAATCGCATTCAGATCACCTTGGCGTTGCGCCACTTGCTGGTTGGCATCGGGCTGTTTGCTACGCCACAAGCCTTCGTGAGAGCCAGGCCATACCAAAAGCGTTGGCCGAGCGCTTAAGGTCGCCAATTCGCCGCCATCTTGATAGCTACTGCCAGGCGCTGTTGCCAAAACGCTGTTGCTCGGCGTGTTCGCCTCAAGCCAAGCTGCTGCTTTGCGAATTGGCTCCAAAAAGTGGTTTGAACTTTCAATTCCATCAAGCTTCGCGCCGCTTGAATCCCACGAGGGCGAGGTTCGCGGGTTGATCACTGAAATGGGGTAGACCAAGCCGCCGGCCAACAATAGCCCAAATAATGGCAACCAAATGCCATTCGTCCAGCGTCGCCACTGGCCATTACTCAACAAACCCCAAATACTGGCAGTCGCAGTAATCCCCAACAGCATCCATGCCTGATAATAGACCTTGAAAACCGTGTTCATGCGATTATCAAAAATGTCGCGCAAATACAGAAAATCGACAACCACAATCAATAAGGCTGCCAAGCCAACCACGATCAAGCTAAAGTTTTGCACATCACGTTGGTTGCGTTGCCACGCTGTTTGCCAACAGACCACCGCAATTGGTAAAAAGACGATTGCTGGCATGCCTGCGATCAGACCAATCACGAGCACAACCCCAATCACCGCCCATTGCTGCCATACTTTGATCATGCTGGCGAGCCATGCAACGATTGGAACCAAGAACAGGCCAAAAATGATCAGCAAATCAGTCCAGCCAGAGTGATCACGCGCTGGAGCCATAATTTTGCCCAAACTGCTGATAATTGGGATAGAGTCAAATGGTTCAGGCACAGTATCGCGGCCAGCAAACGAGGTAAATGTCAGCAAGAATGGCATATACAGCAAAACCGCTGCCAGCACCACCAAGCCAACTTGACCAGCCACATGCAACCAATCGCGGCGGGTTGGTTGTGGCGTATGACTCCGCCACAAGTTGACCAAGCCCAAGGCATACAACAGACCAAAGGTTGGCGCATCCCACGAATTAGCAGCGTACAAACTGCCAATCACCAAACCAGCGATGGCCAATTCAAGCCAATCGTGCTTGGGAAAGCGCAACATTGTAGGCCGCACAAACAGCGCCAAGGCCAAGGCAATTGCCAAAAGCGTCAGCGGAATCGAGAGCACATGCGGGTGCATATCGGCCAGATAAAAGCTGAAGAAGGGAAATTCGGTGATAACTTCGCGCTGAAACATCCCCGTGCGTTGCTGGTTATCAACGATGATCGTCGTTTCTTCGCTATCATCGTAGATCACGCGTGATGGCCACCAAGCATTAAATTTCTCGCCCATTGGTGGTAAGGTCGAGCTTTTGGACTCGCCTGGATTATCCGATTTGAGCGTGGCTGGATCAACAGTAGCAGGTTCGATGCCTTGCAGTGCTTGCCACAGCACCGAAACCCGTTGGCTATCGGTGAGCTTATTAACTTCCCCAGAATTGACGATCGTTTGCAAGGCTCCCATTTGGTTGCCCACCAACAGCACCAGCACACAGCCAAGCACGCCAAGCGCTGCAATCCCAACCAAGCGCAAACGTGATAGCAGATAATCGTGCCACCACAAACGCAGCATAGTGGTGACCAAACCAGCCACCCCAACGCTGGCCAAAGCCATAATCGTGGCTAAGCCCAGATTGAAGGTTTCACCAAGCGTCGCGCCACTGAGCACGCTCAACACGCTGATCAGCACATAGCCAAAATAGTAATAATTAACGCTAAATCCCGCCAACCATAAATCGCTTGGGGGATAGCTAGGGCTATTGAGCACAGCACTAAATAACATCGCTTCCATCGGTTTTTCGGTGGAATGAATGCCTGAGCCATAAAACCCATGCAAACGCAACTGAATGCCCAGCCAGAAAACCAGCCCAAACAACAGTTCGTAGGCCAGCCATTCAGGCCAATGTTGGCGAATTGCCGCTAGCACCCGCGCTTTATCGAAGGGTTTTTGCACAAACCAACTGAGCGTGCCAAGGCCGATCAGGCCCAAGCCAACCGTCACGCCATCGAAGCCCGAAAGATTGAGCATCGCGCCCATCCAAGCGAGCCATGCAACAACCAACAAGCCCAGCGCCTTGCTCCACGCCAAGCCCCGCCCTGGCAAATGGCCAAACACGCGCATGCTCAGCGGCAGCGCGAGGATTCCGATTAAAACGATGCTTAACCACCAAGCAATCATAACAACTCACTATGGCAGGTTCTTCAAGCGCTCCTGCGCCGAACCTACCCACAAGCCCTCGGGCGGGGCGATACTCAAATAGGCTTCGTATTCGCGGCGAGCCTCGGCAGGATTATTTTGCAAACGATACACTTCGGCCAGATGATAGTGCGGGTCGGCAAATTGGCTATCGGCCATAATCGCCGCGCTAAATTGAGCCGCCGCCGCATCGAGTTTGGTGCTATCAATCTCGGCCCAAGCCAAATAGCCTTGGCCAAGTTTGGTTTGGTTTTGCGGGTTTGGCCCTGCATTATAGGCTTGTTCATAGGCCAACACCACTTGATCGTAGCGTTTGAGCGTAAGCAACACATCGCCCAAGAGATGGTGCAAGCCAATATCATTGGGATGCACATCGGCAGCACGGCCCAAAATCGCCGCCGCCCGATCAGCTTGGCCCGACTGCCACAATTGCTTGCCAGCCTCGAAGGCATAACCAGCATTGTTGGGGTCGCTTTCATACAACGCAACCGCCGCCTCAACTTGGTTGCCAGCCTGATCAACTGGAGTATTCGGGACTGCGGGAGTTGCAGGCACACCATCGCGCCATTGCATCGCTAGCTCACGCAATTGCGGCGTTGTTTTGTAGATTGTGACGCTATTCTGTTGATACACTTGCTGCACGCCGGGCATCGTTACAAATTTATCAACGCCCATTGGGTCGCGCAAACGCTCAATCTGGCCAACATACACATAATCAACGCCATATTTATTCAGCAACCATTGGGTACGCAACACATCGAGGCTGCTATAGATTTCCATCACATCGCGAATGCGTTGGTCAACCAATGGCCCAGGCCGTTGTTCGCCAGCATGCAAGGCGCTAATCACAGTTGGCAAGCCAGTGTTAGCCGTAATCCGAATGCCATAAGCACGATAAAATTCTTGCTCCGATTGCAGCAAAATTTCGGTGCCAGTAATGTTGTCGGTAATCCAGCGAATCGCTGTCAGATCGTCGGCTAGATTGACTACGCCATTGTTGACGCTATATTCGGCGGTTTGCATATAAGCCAAGCCATCAAGGGTCAAGCCTTGTACCGATTTATCGAAGCGCATGCCAACCCGACTGAGCGTGCCAAAAATTGGGAAGAACAGGCCGATCACCACGCCAACCGTAACCACCGTTTGCCAACTATATTTGGCCACCCGCGAGTTGCGCAGCGCCGAAGCAATATGCGGCAATAGCAGGCTGGCACTCAAAGCCCACAGCACCCAAACTTGGTAGCCAAATTTAAAGACCGTGTTCATGCGCTCTGAATCGCCAGGGCCGCCTTCCCACGTGCCAGGTGCAAGGTGATCACGAATGAATAACATCTCGACACCCAAGGCCACCAAGCCGCCAACCAAGCCCAAAACAATCGCCCAGCGCGCCGATGGCGATGCCACCCGATTGATAAAGCGCCGAATTAAGCCCGCCAACAATAAGCCAATCGCCAAACGCACCGGAATGCCAGCGCTGAAAATTGGCTTATAAATTGTGGCTAATTCGGGCAGAACCGAAGGCTCGGTCAGCGCACTTTTGCCAGCAGCACTGCGCGTCAAGAGCAACACAACCAAGGCTGCCGCTGCCAAGCCATAGCCAATCAGCCAGCGCCCACGGGTGGCTTTCACCCAATCCAAAAATGGGGTTGGTTCGGCGCGTTTAAGCGGCAACAACAGCCAAGCAGTAATGACCAGCAAGAAGAGACCATAAATCGCCAGCCACGGTATAAGCGCCGTGCCAACCCGAATTGGCCAAACGCCGCCAACTGGTGCTTTATAGCTGCCCAAGAATGGAGCATACAGCAGCAAACCAAGTGCTACCGTTGCCACGCCAAGCAAACTATAGCCAAGCGTCGCCCACCAACGGCGCTGCGGTGCTTGCCAACCACGCGCCATCAAACCAACAATCAACACCAAGCCATAGGTCGGCACATCCCAAGCATTGGCAGCAGCCAACGAACCAAGCGCCAAGGCTGCTAAACCAAAGGCTGGCAATTGTCGCCGCAAACGTCGCCGTCTGCTCACTTCCCACGCCAAGGCCACCACCAACAAAGTTATTGGCAAGGCAATCAGGTGTGGGTGCAAATCGGCAAAAATGATGCTCCAAGCAGGAAATTCATTAATCGTATTCAGCTGATCGCTGACGGTAACCCGACTTGGCCCCCAGAACCATGGCACGCCGCCGCCCAAACGGCGAGTAAAGTTTTCGCCCGTGCCATTGGCCAGCGCATCGCCGAGCATCGCGCCCAAACTGGTGTTGCTATCGAGCGGCGCACACGCTGCTTCGCGGCCTTCGCCACCCAACTCGCAGGCTTGCCAAGCCCGCACCACGCCGCCAATGCCGGTCGAGGTGCCAATTGGCAATACGCCTGCCAAATTGCCGATGATGGCCACCGCAACGAGGGCCATGGCGGCAACTTTGAGCCGTCGCGTAACCACCAAGCCCACAGCCCAAGCGCCAATCCCAATCAATGCGCCAACCGTGGCAACCGCCAAATTAAAGCCGATTGCTGAGTTCAGCCCAAACAACTTCATCGGCAAGGCCATCAAATAAAGGCCATAATAGTAGTAGTTGATCGTGCCTTGCGAATAGAAGGGGTCAAGCGGTGGCATGTTGGGCGAACGCAGCACCGCATTCAAGAAGCCAAATTCAAATGGTTTTTCGCCACCCCAGTAGGGATGCCACAAATCAGAATTGGCTGCTCGAACCAAGGTCCAAAGCGCAAACAAGCTAATAAAAACCAGCTCGCTAATGATGATGCTGCGCCGTTGTTGCCGCCAGTTATCGCGAATTCGTTGGGCCGCGCCAAAATACCATGCCGCAACCGCCAAGGCCGCCAACATCGCCAAGCCCACAATCACGCTGAGCCGCGTCCATTGCCAAAAACCAAGGCTGGTTGGCAGCCAAATCAGCCAACCAAGCAGCAAAATACCAGCAATTTTGCTAGCGCTCCAGGCTGCGGCCAACGATGAACGCAAGGCTTGAGCCACAATTGGGAAGGCCAGCAAGCCCACTAATTCAAAGAACAGCAACCACAATACGATTGCAGCGCCCTGATTTTGGTTGATCCAAGCCCAATCTGAGAAGCCATCGACGCGTGGGGTTTCGACCTTATTATCAACCGTTGCTTGCGGCAAAGGCTTTTCGGCCATGCTAATCGCCGCAACTGAATTGGCTGGCGGAATTCCAGGCAATTCGGTTGGCGGCAAGGCGCTTGGTTCAGGCACTTTGGCATCGGTACGCAGGTAGATTTGGGTTGTGCCGCTATCGTAGCCAACGCGCCAGCGCCCTGAGGCCTTCAGTTGCTCAAAAACTGGCAACAAATCGCCATAGACCGCGCGCTCTAAGCCGCCAAGGTAAATCACGCTCACTCCATAGCGATCGAGGTAATTTTGGGCGGTGTTGGCATCAAACGCTGTATAAATTTGCTGAATAATATTTTTGCGGTTGGCGATAATGCCCGCCGCTTCTGCTGGCGCACGTTGCTGATTCTCGTGACCATCCCAGCCAATCAAGGTTGGCAGGCCAGTCCAGGTTGCAATCCGGCTGTTCCAGCGATAGGCCGAGGTGCTGGCTTCGAGCACGGTTGGCGTGCCTTCAACGTTGGCGCGCAACCAGCGAATCGCCGCTGCATCATCTTTAATTGCAATTTCGCGATTTTCAACCCACGTTGCGCCTTCCATCCAGGCCATGCCATCAAGGCCGCGCGGCGCATCGGCCACGTAGCGATCGGCAACTTTGGCTTGAGTGGCGGTAATTGGGTAAACAAAGCCACCAAGCACCAACAAGCCGGTGACAGTTGCCCACGAGATGCGCAGTGGAGCCGCCAAACCAGAACGCAAGACGCTGCGGAAGGCACTCAAGGTCAAGGGCACAACGCTGGCAGCAGCCAAGGCTAATAAGGCCCAAGCCTCGTAACCAAGCTTAAACACCACGTTCATGCGCCCAGCACCGGGCAAGACAATTATTTCGGTCAAGAGCACCAGCAAAATGCCAGCAGTCGTTAAGGCCAAGGGTACAACTTCACGTCGTCGGGTGCGGCCAGCCAAAGCACTCCACAAGAGCGAAATACCCCAAACTGCCAGCGGCAACAAAACCACAATTGAGGCAGCACGTTGGGCAATTGCCTGCTTGAATAAATTATCAATCATGCCTGGCTCAACGCTCATATCAAGTGGAGTTACCACATTTTGCAGCAGGCTGATCAACGACATCCAGACGAGGCTTGCACCAACCCCAATCAAGGTGCTGCGCATGCCCCAAATCCGCCGTGCCAACAGCAGCATCCATGGAATCAAAATCCAGAACCACAAGCCATATAGCGCCGTAAATTCACGAATCGTCATGCGTTGGTCGTTGGTCAACAATTGGGGCTTGCCATAGTCGCCAGTCGCCAAATAGCGATTGAATGGCGACCAAACCACGGTCATCACCACAACCACCGCCAACGGTGGCAGCACAATCCACAGCCAGCGCTTGGGCCATGCAATTGTGCGGCTTTGTTGTACGCCAACCACCAACAGCGCTACCGCAGCCAACGCAAGGCTCAGCGGATAATCCCACACATTGGTAGCTTTGAGTGCGCCAACCAAAATGCCCAGCGCCACGCTCCAGCCAGCCAAGGCTTTGGCAGAGATTTTGGGCGCTTTATACAAGCCAACCAGGCTTAGCAAGAGCAAAACAAGCAACGAAAGCCCAATGATGTGGGCATGCAAATCGCCATATAAAAACGAGAAGAAAGGAAATTCGCTAATCGTGCTGGGCGGAATCACCCGCGTTGCATTCCAATAGGGCCATTCTGGGCGCAAATTAAACGATTCGCCATCGAGCCGTTTGGCAAAGCCTGCTGCCGCATCAGCCAACGGCAAGCCGCCTTCCAGCCAAATGCCTTGGCTCGATTGCTCAGGATTCGACCAACTCAACTCGCTGTTGCCCAAAATCCGTGCACTATTGAAATAAAAGACTGGCTGAACTAAGTTGCCCAACAGCATCAAGGCAATCGCAGCCCCAACCGCTGTCAAGCAAGCACGGCGTTCGATTTTTTTGGCAACCCGCCCAAGCGTCGAGAGCAGGTTGTAGCCAAAACTGCCGCTCAGTTGCGCGGTCATGGCAAATAAGCTAATTAATGCCAGATTGAAGCCAACCTCTGGGCGAATCGCCAACAGCTTCATCGGCGTGCCCATCAGTACATAGCCCCAATAGTAGTAGTTCATGTAGCCGCCAGCAAACCATGGATCATAGGGCGGGAACTGCACCGATTTGAGCGTGGCGGTCAGGTACGCCAAATTCATGGGCTTTTCGCCGCCCATGGCTGGGTGCCACAAATCGGGGTTAAGGTAGCGAATCGTCAGCAGAATCAAAAAGCCAACCAGATAAATCGCTTGCGAGGTGAGAATCGCCGCGCGGCGGGTTTGCCACCACAGCCGCAATTCGTGGCGCGAACGCAGCAAACTCAGGCCACCCAAGCCCACCAACGCTAAATACACCCCAGCAATCCAGAAGCGATTGAACGACCACCAATGCCAAGCAGCTGGCAGCCATGCGATCAGGGCCAGAGCAAATAAACCAACTAGCCGCGCCATGCCCAAGCCACGGTCAGGCAAGGGCAATCTTAAGCGCCACAACAGACCAAAGGCCGCCAATCCCAACACTTCCAGCGCCAAAACCCAGAAAATCAATGGCGCAACATTGGCAACACCATCAAAAACCCAAGCCCATGTGCCAGAAGTCAATTGCTCACGCCATTCGGCCACGGTTTGCTGGAGCATCGTTGGCATGGGTGTGGCAACTTTGGGCCGCAATTTATAAATTTCATCAACATTCACATCACGCAAAATTTGCTGGCGCGCTGCATCAAGATTCCAACGATCAGTGCGCTTCCAAATTGTTACCCGTGGATGATCGTAAACGCTCCAATCTTCGGTGGCGTGATCATCGGCAATGCTAATGCCCAAAAACGAGGGATACGAGCTAAAATCGGCAACTTTTTCGTAGCCCAGCGAACCATCAAAAATGCCCTTGAAGAAATTGAGCGTCGCCGGAAAGCGCATCGGCAATTGATCAAGCGAATCGTAGGCGCGGTTCGAAGTAAAGGCCAAGTAGTTGGCTTGGTTGGCAACTTGCAGAATTTGCTCAATCGAGCCAGCATCATTTTCATTGACAATTGGCAACTGCACATCAGTCCAGATCCAATTTTCCATGCCTGGAATGCCAATATCCCACGAATCGGAGGTGTGGGTGCTGCCCGGCGGCAGGTTGGCATGCGCCCAAGCAGAGGCTTGAGTTCGGGTATGCGGTCGCTCATAAATGCGGCTAAAGCCCCAACCCCAGAGCAGCGTTACCAGCGCAACCATGCTGGTCAGGCCCACGGCCAAGCCATGCAACGGCACTTTACGGAACAGCAATGGTGTGCCTTCACGTCGCGCCCAATCAACAAAGCTAATCAAGCCCCACGCCGCAAATAGAATTAACGGGCCATAAATCGGCAGTAAATAGCGCATCGGCTTGATCATCAAGCCGCCTTGCCAAAAGAAATAAATCCCTGTCCAAATCCACATCGGCAAGAGGCCAAGCAAGCGCTGGCGTGAACTTGAGCGCAACAAGGCAATGCCAAATGCCAGCCAGCCAAGCCAAGCAGCCACACCCAAAGGCACGCCCATGCCCCAACGAATCATGTTGGTCAATTCGTAGCTGTAGTTACTGCGGCCAGCCCATTGATGCGATGAAGGTGAGTCAAGATCGCCCGATGAGGTCTCACTAGCGCGGCCAATTGCTTCAATGAAACGATCATCAAAACCAATTCCATTGAACATATCGGGCATCGTAAAGATCAGGGTAACAACCATCATAGCGAAGGCCAACAGCCCAAAGCCAATCCCATATAAGCTACTATTCAGCAAGCGCACAAACATCGCCGATGGTGAATAGTCGCCACGCAAATAGGCAGGGTTGCGCCAATAGGCCACCATCGCCGCAATCGCAACAATTCCGCCAAGCGGCGCGAGGGTAATTTTGCAGGAAATTGCCAAGCCAAGGGCAGCCCCAGCAAACATGGTGTTGAGCACGGCGCTCCACCAGTGGCGCGATTGGGCCAAACGCGTACTGGCATACAAGGTCAACAGGCCATACATCGCTGCCTGACCATCGACCACGAAAAAGTGGGCATGTTGAATCAGCGCTGGTGACCAAGCAAAACAAAAGCCAGCCAACAAGCCAATGCGGCGGCTGTTGAGCGTGCGGCCAAGCACAAACAAAATCACAATTGAAATCAAATCGGCAATTGTTGAGACAGTACGTCCAACCACCGTAATTTGGCGGCTCGATAGTTGGTCTGGTTCAATTTCAGGGTAGAATTTTTCAGTTAAGTAGCGCACGCTGGCAACTGGCAACGAGCCATACACATAGCCGCGATCAATTGTGCGTGGGTTGAGTGAGTTACAGCCGCTAGTTGCACTAGGCCGTTGTTTACTAACATCAGGCTCTTCTGGATTGCGCGTATTCTTCAGTTGCGCCACGCCTTGATCGTTGGTCACAATCTCACATTCGGTTCTGAGATAGCTCAAAAACGAATCGGGGACACGCAGGTTGGTGGTAATCGCATCCTTGAGGTAATACTCGTCTGGGTGAATGAGCGGCGCGTAGCCATCCCAATCAGCACGATTGATCGATCGTACTCCCCAAGCCATCCAAAGGATTACCAACAATAAAAGCAAGCTGATCAAATCGGGGAAGCGTCGCCCAAAGGCACGCAGCGCAGCGAAACGTGGCATAGTTATCACCCTGAACTCAACAACGGGCGAATTATAGCGCAAAATCGGCTTGCATGGGAACGGAATACAGATAAGGATGAAGGATGAGGGATGAGGGATGAAATTAAGAACAGAGAACAAAGAGCAGAGAACAAATCAGAAGGCAAAAGTCAAAAGCCTTGAAATATTGAAACCGCAAAGAGCACGAAGCACACGAAGATTAAGTTTTTTCGCCACAGATTGCCACAGATTATGAGGATTAGGTTCGTGCCAGCCCATAGCCTAGAGCCTATAGCCCTCGCGTCTCTGCGTTAACATTTCGATCCACGAAGAGCACGAAGCACACGAAGGGCCGAAACCGCAAAGAGCACGAAGATTAAGTTTTTTCGCCACAGATTGCCACAGATTATGAGGATTAGGTTCGTGCCAGCCCATAGCCGATAGCTGTAATGGTTCATCACGTTAACCACCGCCTGATCCCCTCACCCCAACCCCTCTCCTGTGCGCGGGCGAGGGGCTTAATCGTGTGGTTCGGTCGCGATGCGTGATACAACAACATTGTCGGCTCCCCCTCGCCCGCGTTCAGTGGGAGAGGGGGTTGGGGGGTGAGGGGACATGATTGCCAATCCAAT
>NZ_PUBZ01000092.1 GCF_003205875.1 Herpetosiphon llansteffanensis | reverse complement strand
AGATGTGTATAAGAGCCAGTCTATAAGCCTAATTCGCGGCGCAACGTGGCTTGCTGCTGCTCAAACTCGATCAGCAATTGTTGGCGCTGTTCGGCGGGCAAAAACGAGGCTTTGGCGCTTTGTAACGCAACTTTGCAAATATCATCAAGCGAAAAATCGAAGCGTTCGGCGGCCAGCAAATACTCGCCAGTTACGCTCGTGTTGAACAACACGGGATCATCAGAGTTGAGGGTTATTGGCAAACCAGCATCGAGCATCTGACGCAGGGGGTGTTGCTCAAACGAGGCAACCACGCCAGTGCGAATATTGCTGGTTGGGCAGACATCGAAGGTAATATCGCCCCGCCGCGCCAAAAATTCGGTCAGTTCGGCATCTTCAAGCACCCGAAAGCCATGGCCAATTCGATCCACGCCGAGCATTTCAACCGCGCCGCGTACACTATTGGCTCCGGCAACCTCGCCAGCATGGGCCATCACATGTAGGCCAACCGCTTTGGCCAAGGCAAAAACTTCGACAAACGGTTCAGGTGGATAATTGGCCTCATCGCCACCGATCGAAAAGGCAACCACTCCATACTTCATGCCAGCTTGGGCCAACTCAACCGCACGTAGCGCTTGATCAAGGCTAAACTGACGGCCAAAATCGAAGGCAGGCCGACAAATAATGCCCGTCTCGCGCTCAGCACGCGCAAAACCAGCAGCAACACCACCAAGAATCTCATCAAAATCCATGTTGCGCTGCATGTGCTGAGCAGGCGAGAGCATTACTTCTGCATAACGCACCTGTTGCTGCGCCAAATCGATGGCCAACTCATAGGCAACCCGTTCAAAATCCTCACCATGGATCAAACAACGGGCACAGGTGCGATACACATCTAAAAAGCCCAAAAAATGTTCATATTGAAACATGCGCTCAACGCCCGCTAAATCGCTAGCAGGCAGGCTAATAGCATTTTTCGTCGCTAGCTCCAACAACGTTTTGGGGGTAATTGAGCCTTCGAGGTGAACATGAAGCTCACATTTGGGCATGCGTCGAATAAATTCAGCAAGCGGCGAGTGCATGCAACAAAACTCCTAGGCTCCCATACCCAGTGCCTTAAGCCGTTCGGCGTTGTCGTAAGTAACCAGTGCGTCGATCAACCGATCTAGCGCGCCATCAAGCACAACAGGCAGGTTAGAGATGTTTTGGCCAATTCGATGATCGGTAATTCGGTCTTGTGGGTAGTTGTAGGTGCGCATTTTTTCGGCGCGTTCGCCGCTGCCAACTTGGGCCAAGCGTGATTCGCCAAGCTCTTTTTGGCGTTTTTCTTGTTCACGGGCATACAAGCGGGCACGCAATACGTTCAAGGCACTTTCGCGATTCTTGATCTGCGAACGGGTATCTTGACAGACAACCACAATTTCATCTGGCGTGCCCGCTTTGTAGACGATCCGCACAGCGGAGTCGGTGGTGTTAACGCCTTGGCCACCGTGACCGCCTGAGCGATACACGTCGATGCGATAATCTTCTTGCTTAATTTCAACCGCAGTTTCTTCGACCTCTGGCAATACCGCCACGGTGATTGTGCTGGTGTGAATGCGGCCCCGAGCTTCGGTTGCAGGTACGCGCTGCACGCGATGCACACCGCCCTCGTATTTGAGTCGGCTCCACGCGCCTTGACCTTGAACCTCAAAAATAACTTCTTTGAAGCCGCCAATGCCGTTTTCACTCAACGACATCATTTCGGTTTTCCAGCCTCTGGTTTCAGCATAGCGCAGGTACATGCGGTACACATCGGCGCTAAACAAGGCTGCTTCATCGCCACCTTCGCCTTGACGAATTTCGATGATCACGTTCTTTTCGTCGTTCGGGTCGCGCGGCAACAACAAGATACGCACTTCAGCGCCAATTGCTTCCATGCGGTTCGAAAGTTCCTCGATCTCCAATTGCACCATTTCGCGCAACTCAGGATCGTTTTCATCGCGCAGCATGGCTCTGGATTCTTCGAGTGATTTTTCTGCCTGCATAAACTCACGATAACGGCCAACCAACTCGCCAAGTTCGGTTTGTTCGCGAGCCAAGGTGGTTAGGCGCACATGGTCGCTGAGCACATCTGGCTGCGTCATTTCATCATTGAGTTCGATATATCGCGCCTCGACACGAGCGAGACGAGCTAAAATTTCTGGTTCCATAGTTGTATGGATATTCCTTATCTTGGTGGTGTATCTGCGTCATTATAGCATACTGCTTTTACCAAGAGCATAGAGCATAGAACATAGAACATAGTAGCGCTTTATCTACGAAGCGCACGAAGATCATAAGCCCTGAAACCGTGAAGCGCACAAAGAGCGCGAAGGCTGTTTCTAGCCACAAATTGCACGAATTGCACGAATGATTCTTTTTTTAGCCACAGATTCCACAGATTATTTTTGATTTTTGCCTTTCATTCATCCCTCATCCTTCATAATTCATCCTTTCGTTCATCCTTTTTCTTATGTTCTATGCTCTTTGCTCTCTGTTCTGACTTTTGACTTTTGATTTTTGACTTTCCTTCATCCCTCATCCTTCATAATTCATCCTTTCGTTCATCCTTTTCTATGGTAAGCTATGGATTCTGAATGATAAACCTTTATCTATAGCCTATAGCCTATAGCCTATAGCCTACGATCATGCTACCAATTGCCGATTTTGATTATCACCTACCACCAGAACGGATCGCCCAAACCCCGGTTGAGCCACGCGATCACTCGCGCTTGTTGGTGCTCGATCGCGCCACTGGCCAGCTTGAGCATCGCCATTTTTATGAGATTGGGCGCTATTTGCGGCCTGGCGATTTGTTGGTTGCCAACGATAGCCGCGTGTTGCCGGCCCGTTTGTATGGCCAAAAAGCCAGTGGCGGCAAAACCGAACTCTTGCTGCTCAAACAACGCGATGCCCAACGCTGGGAAGCGCTGATCAAAGGCAAAGTTGCAATTGGCACACGCTTGATCATCACTGGCCATAGCGGCGCACACGCAGAAGCAATAGTTGAAGAATTGCTCGAAAGTGGCAGCCGCATTGTCTGCTTTGATCAGCCAATTAATCAGCGCTTGCCAGAACTTGGCTCGATGCCAACCCCGCCCTACATCACGGCCCCGCTGAGCGATCCAGAGCGCTACCAAACGGTGTATAGCGCTCAAGCAGGCTCGGCTGCTGCGCCAACCGCTGGCTTACACTGGACACCAGCGCTGATTGAACAGGTCAAGGCCCAAGGCGTTGGCTGGGCCAGCGTTACGCTACACGTTGGCTTAGATACCTTTCGGCCTGTGCAAACAGAAAATGCGCTCGATCATCAAATTCATAGCGAATGGTATGAGCTTTCTGCAGAAACCGCTCAAGCGATCAATACAACCCGCGCCGCTGGCGGGAGAATTATTACGGTCGGGACCACTAGCACGCGGGTGGTCGAAACCGTGGCCCAAGCCCAAGGCGTACATTTGGATGCTGGCGAAATTCAGGCGGCTTCGGGCTGGAGCAATATCTACATCTACCCGCCATATCAGTATCGCGTGGTGAATAGTTTAATTACCAATTTCCACCTGCCCAAATCAACCTTATTGCTTTTGGTGAGCGCCTTGGCCAGCCGCGAACAGATTATGCATGCCTATGCAGAAGCGGTTGAACGCGACTATCGCTTCTTCTCGTTTGGCGATGCCATGTTAATTCTCTAACCATTGATCCACGAAGGACACGAAGAGCACAAAGTACTTGTTGCTTCGTGTCCTTCGTGGATCGAAATTAACTGTTTTTCTGCGTTTGATATGCTTCCCATAGTACTTGTGGATTTTCCGCGTACAGCATTAGATAGCCACAATTGCCACACACTGCACATTTTGCCCAAGTATCAACTGGTTTTTTCAGCAATAAGGCATCAGGTTTGCTGTAAACCGTCACCATCAATCGCGCATAAGGGCTATTCATCTCATGTAAGGTTGCATTCGGAATAATGTTATCCGATTGGCAGCTTGGACAACGTGATAAACGCATCTTCTCAATCCTTTCTTACAGCGCAACAGCCATAACTAATCCGATTTAGCGATTGAAAACTGGCTGCATCAGATCAATTTCTGGCATTGTAATCGGCACGCTAACTTGCAGCGTATTCAGATCTAGTATACGCAGCGCAGTATGAAAAGTTTGCTCATCGTAGGTCGTGAAGGCAATCCGCTGATCAAGCCATTGGGGATCGAAGGCGTTGGCTTGGAGTAATTTGGCTTCACTGCCATCACGCTTAATCGTATAAATCGTGTTGCCTGCAATATCGCCACCGACAATTGCGCTCTCAAAAAACACATACACCAATTGTTGGCTATCTGGCGACCAACTTGGATTTTGGGCGCGGCCCCGTGCTTTGGTTAATTGTTGCAGCGCTTGGCCGTCAGGCTGAATTAAATACAATTCGCGGCCTGCTGATTCCTCGCCGCTAAACCCGCGCGCTGAACTAAATGCAATCACGCTGCCATCAGGCGACCAACTTGGCATCCAATCTTGGGATTGATCGTTGGTGAGTTGCAATACATTACTGCCATCGCGATTGACGCGATAAATTTCATCGTTGCCTGAACGATTGGATTGAAAGACCAACTGCTGGCCATCAGGCGACCAACTTGGGCTTTGATCGTCACCCGCTTCGCTGGTTACTTGCACTAAATTGCTGCCATCGACAGAGCTAATATAAATGTTGAAGCCATCGCTATCTTGCACTGCAAAGGCCAGTTCATTGCCAGCAGGCGAGAATGCAGGGTCGATTGCCCGTGGAAAATCAGGATTAAGTGGTTTTGCTTCGCTGCCATCAAGCGCTGACAGCATGATTGTCATTTGATTTGGCTGGTTGGCCACAAAGACCAAACGCGGCCCAACCGCGCCGACCGTTGGCGTAGCGGCTGCGGCAAGCGTAGCAGTGGGCTGGCTCGTTGGCTGGTTGGTTGGGGCAGTAGTTGGATCGGCGGTTGTGCTCATACAACCAGTCAAACTGGCAATTAACCCAATTAATGCTAAGCTACGAATACGTGACATACATCCCTCATACACAGCTGAATCCATTTTGATCAAAGGTAAATTATGCGTATTTTTGTTACACAACCCAACCAAATCGATCTCATGTTCGATGGTCAAGCGTTTGGCTATCCTGCCGATTTGAATCCGGTGCAATTGCAGGCCGCAGCGTTGGTTGGCTGCACCGCCGCCGTAATGGAGCGCTACGCAGAAACCGCCGAGCTTGATTTAACTGGCACGAGCTTGCTTATTCGTTGGAGTTTTGGCAGCGAGCCACGTCGCATCGATCGCTATGCAATTGAGGTTAGTTTGCCAGTAGCCTTATCCGAAGCGCGCCAAGCGGCGGTGCTACGAGCGGCACAGCATTGCACGGTCCACGCCACCTTGGAGCATCCGCCATTAATCGAGATTCGCCAAGTTTAGCGTTTGATCCACGAAGAGCACGAAGGGACACGAAGGGAATGGATATGGGCTATACGTAACCGATCCCCAGCCCCTGACACCCGATCCCTCGGCTAACAAAAAGAGCTTGCTCAAGCATAATACTTGAGCAAGCCCACCATTCAATTTAGAATTGAAACTGAACTTATTTGAGTTCGAAGATAACCTGAACTTCGATAACTTGGCTTTGTTGGCCAGGTTGGATTGGAGCGCCACTTCCAGCGGCCATATCGCGTGATTCTTGGAATGCAACCGGATAGGTTACTGGGGTAACGGTTTCGCTAATGACCAACACTTCGCCAACTTGGGCGTTGCTCACGGCAGCGTATTGTTCAGCGCGCAATTGAGCATCTTTGATGGCTGCTTGACGAGCTGCTTCCAATGATTTTGCTGGGTCGGCAACATCGAAGCTCAAGCCTGAGATGTTGTTTGCGCCAACTTCAACCACTTTATCCAACAAACCGCCAGCATCGCTAACCGAAACTTTGACGCGCACGCTGTTGATCACATCGTAGCCCTTCAAAACCGGCGTGTTGCCTGAGTAATCGTAGCTTGGTGAGATATTCAGGTTGGTAGTTTGAATATCGGCTTCGGCGATGCCTGCGGCCTTCAATTGTTCGATCAAGGCATTCATTTTGGCGTTGTTATCGCTCAAAGCGCTTTTGGCATCTGCTGCGTTGGTGTTCACACCAATCGTCACATAGGCAATGTCGGGGGTAACTTTAACTTCGCCGCGTCCAGTGACTGAAATACGTTTGCGGCTTTCGGTATCGGTTTGGGCAGCACTGCCACGGGGCAAAATCACCAACGAGGCAATTCCAAACCCAACAATCAACAACAGTGCCAACGACCAACCGATGATTGAATTTCGCGTGTTCATTATCCATTCCTCATAGTAGCAAGTGAATTAAGTAAACGCTCTAAGCAAGGTTCAGCACCATTCCGGCTTGGGCTAAGCTGTGCTTATTTGGTTTCTGTATACTCAACGCCAGCGGCTTGCAATTTGTTCCCGCAAGCTTTTGATATAATTATTTAGTCATTTTGCGAGCATTCTAAGGAGTTGACGATGATCGATTTGCGTAGCGACACAGTAACCAAGCCGAGTTTGGCCATGTGTGAGGCCATGCATCATGCCGAAGTTGGCGACGATGTGTTTGGCGATGATCCAACGGTGAATCAATTGCAGCGCTATGCCGCCGAAGTGGTTGGCAAAGAGGCGGCGATCTTTGTGCCAAGCGGCACGATGGGTAATTTGGCGGCGCTTTTGGCTCATGCTGGGCGCGGGCAAGAGCTGTTGCTTGGCGACGAATCGCATATTTATCATTATGAGGCGGGCGGCGCTTCGGCCTTGGGTGGCTTGGTGTTTCATCCGATCGCAACCAATGCTCAAGGCGAGCTTGATTTGGCGGCGCTGAATGCGGCAGTGAGGCCTGCCTACGATGCCCATGCTGCCCAAGCTGGCGTAGTGTGTTTGGAAAATAGCCACAATCGCTGTGGTGGCACGGTGCTTTCATTAGAATATTTGGCTAAAGTGCGCCAATGGGCCAGCAGCCAAGGCTTGCCAGTGCATATGGATGGCGCACGGGTTTTCAATGCGGCGGTAGCGCTGGGCGTGCCAGCAAGCGCAATTACCCAGCATGTCGATAGCGTGCAATTCTGTTTATCCAAGGGCTTGGGTGCGCCAATTGGCTCGCTGGTAGCTGGCTCGGCGGAGTTTATCAAAAAGGTGCATCGCTGGCGCAAAATGCTGGGCGGCGGAATGCGCCAAGTTGGCGTGGTTGCCGCAGCTGGTTTGATTGCGCTCAACGAGGGCCGCGAACGCTTGATTGATGACCATGTGAATGCCAAAATGTTGGCCGAGGCGCTGAGCCAATTGCCCCAAATCGAGCTGGATTTGGCTTCGGTGCAAACCAACATTATTGTGTTTGGCTTACGCGATAGCAGTTTTACACCAGAACAACTAGCCGAACGTTTACGCCAAGCTGGAGTGTTGATCGTGCCATTCAAAGGCCGTTTGCGCGCCGTGACCCACGTTGATGTTAATCGCGATCAATGTGCCGAGGCCGCCAGCATTATTGCCGACGTGTTGCAAAGCGCATAATCCCGTTACAAATTTTGCACATGCGTGCCCTGTGCCTCGTGTATCCTATACGGTATCAATAATCGCAACTAGACAAGGATATTGGGCGATGACCGAAATAGCGAATAAACTGGCACATGTCCGGGCAGCAATTGCCCGCTATAAATATGGCGCTGTGCGTTTGCGTGGCGTAGATTGGTTTGCTTGGGCCACTGCTGGCCTCGATAACGTGGTTATTTTGACGACTGAAACCGGCATTGCTGAGGTCGTGATTACCGCCGATCAGGCGTTTATCGTTACTGATTCAGTTGAGATTGATCGCTTGCGCGACCAAGGCATCCCAGCGGAATATCAACTTTGGGCCAGCAATTGGGCCACGCCAGAGCAGCGCAATCAAGCAGTGCGCGAGTGGAGCAACGCAACCTTGGTGGCCTCAGATCGGCCAGCACAAGGCGAGGTTGCGCTGCCGCCCGAGTTAATCGCAGCAAAATTGCGCTTAGTGCCCGAGGAAATCGAACGCTATCAGGCGTTAAGCCGCACCACCGCCCAAATTATGACCAAAGTGCTCAGTGCAGCCAAGCCCGATTGGACTGAATTCCAATTGGCAGGCGCAGCCGCTGCCGAGCTATGGAGCCATGGCATTCATCCAGCCTTGACCTTGGTTGGCGGCGAACGGCGCTTGCCGTTGTATGGGCACTTACCTGCAACTCACGAGCCAATTGGCCAACGCGCAATGCTGGTAGTGTGTGCCCGCCAAGCTGGGTTGTATGCCAACCTTAGTCGCTATGTGCATTTTCGGCCAGAAACCGCCGCCGAGCGCGCCAGCTACGAACAGGTGATTGCCATCGAAGCGGAAATAATCGCGGCAGCCCAAGTCGGCAGCACGGTTGGCTCGGTGTATGATGCGGCAGTTGCGGCCTACAGCAAGCGCGGCGTTGTCGAGCAGATGCCACATTTGCACAAAGGCGGCACAACTGGCTATCAATCGCGCGAAGTTGTGGCCCGCCCAGGCGAGCCAACGATTATCGAAGCCAACACGGCGATGGCATGGAACCCAAGTTTGGCTGGCGTAAAAATCGAAGATACCATTCTGCGAACTGCCGCTGGGGTCGAAGTTCTCTCGGTTGATCCTGCTTGGCCAAGTGTGGAATATGCAGGGCTACGCCGAGCATTACCATTAGTCATTTAGGAGCAACCCAATGAGTCTTAGTGATACACCACATCGTCGTTATAACCCACTTACTGATGAATGGGTCTTGGTTTCGCCGCATCGCACCGCCCGCCCATGGCAGGGTCAAGTCGAAAAAGTCATTCCTGATCAGCGGCCAGCGTTTGATCCCGCATGTTATTTGTGCCCTGGAGTAACGCGGGCCAATGGCGAGATCAATCCAGCTTATGCCAACACGTTCGTTTTTCCCAACGATTTTGCAGCCTTATTGCCCGATAGTCCCAGTGCAACGCTTGATGATGGCCTGTTTCAAGCCCACAGCGAGCGCGGTATCTGCCGCGTTATCTGCTTCTCGCCACGCCACGATTTGACCTTGGCCGAAATGGCTATTCCCGATATTCGCTTGGTCGTCGATTTATGGGCGAGCCAATTTAGCGAATTAGCCGCCATCGATTGGATCAAGCATGTCGAGATTTTCGAAAACCGTGGTGCAGCCATGGGCGCGAGCAATCCGCACCCGCACGGCCAAATTTGGGCCAATGAAAGTATTCCAACGATTGTAGCCAGCGAGCAGCGCAGCCAAAAAGCCTATTTCGCCCAACATCAACGGCCATTACTCATTGATTATGTTGAACAAGAATTGGCACGTAATGAACGAGTGGTGTATGCCAACGAGCATTGGGCAGCAGTTGTGCCATTTTGGGCGGTTTGGCCCTATGAAACCATGCTCTTGCCCCGTCGTGCGGTCAGCACGTTGGCCGAATTAAGCGATGCTGAACGCGATAGTCTTGCAGATTTGCTCAGCCATACATTAATTCGCTACGATAACTTATTTCAGACCTCGTTTCCCTATACCTTTGGCTGGCACAATGCACCTTGCGATGGCGAGGATTACGCGCATCACGTGGTGCATGCTCACATCTATCCGCCATTGTTGCGCTCAGCCACGGTGCGCAAATTTATGGTTGGCTACGAAATGTTGGCCCAAGCCCAGCGCGATTTGACTGCTGAAACCGCCGCCCAACGCCTGCGCGATTTGCCCAGCCTGCATTGGACGAAGGCCGAGTAAGCGATTAACGAAAAAAGCCGCGCTCTTGCTCAGAGCGCGGCTTTTGCTTTAAGGGCTAAATCGAAATCCAACCGCCATCGTTTTCGTCGGAGCGATGGGCTGCATCGAGCAACGTTTGGGTCAGCAAGCCATCAGCAAACGTTGCAGCTTGTGCTAAGGCATCGTGCTGGCCGCGGCTGTAGGCCTTCAAGGCATGGCCAAGATAGACCGTTCCCACCGGAAAGTTGCCGCTGATCTCGCTGGGAATTGCCACGGTGTGGGCGGGCGTGCGCTCTTGCCATTCACCATCGCGCTCGGCGTGCCACAAACGCGCCCCTTCAATTTTGATCGCCCCATGTTCACCATGGATGATCATGCGGTCGTTTTCGTTCAACGCTGCCACGCCGCTGATCATCACTGAAGCAAAACCACCATTGACCAAGCGCACTTGAGCGGTCGCAAAATCATCGCTGGTAACTGGCAAGAGTTGATCATCAAGCGGGCGCTCGCCGACAAAGGTGTGCAAGCTTGCCCGAATCGAGCTAAAATCGCCACACAGCCAGCGCAACATATCAATTTGATGCGAGCCAATCGCGCCCCATGCGCCACCAGCTTGCTCTTTGTCGCTCCACCAATTCCAAGGTCGTTGCGGGTCAGCGCGCGACGAGAAAATCACGCTGCTATTGACATGGCGAATCTGGCCAATCGCATTATCGTTAATCAACGCCCGCGCCATTTGAAAAATTGGCAAAAAGCGCAATTCATGATCGATCAAACTCAATTGCTCAGGATGGGCTTGGGCCGCTTCGAGCATGGTTTGAGCTTCAAGCTGGTTGAGCGCGGTTGGTTTTTCGCACAACACATGCTTGCCAGCCTGCAACGCGGCCACGCTCATTTCGCAGTGCGTACCAGGCGGAGTCACAATCGAAATCAAATCGGCATCGCTGCTCAGCAGATCGCGCCAGTTTTCAAAGGCTTCAACATCCAAAGTGGCAGCTTCGCGCTGAGTTTTTTCATAATTTTGGGCGGCAATGCCCACGATTTTCAGCCCAGCCGAACGAAAGGCTGGCACCTGAACGCGAGCACCCCAACCGGTGCCAATAATTGCAATCTTCATCGAAATAAACCTCCCTTGGAGTGCAATGCAAGGCTAGCGTGCGTCGAGTTGGGCGAGACTTTGCTCGATTTCCTGACGCGGCAAGCCCAATTGCTCAAGGCTTGCATCGCTGCTGGTGAGCAATTGATGATACCACGCCTGAGCATCGCTACATGCGGCTTCAGCAAATTCGGTGGCCTCAAGCCACTGCCAGAGATGATCATCGGCGTTGGGATAATCACCAACTGCTGCATAGACGCGCCAAGCATCATCAAGAGTTGCAGGCTCTAACTCGTAATTGCTCAATTCGGCTAGCCCAGCGCTGGCTGCTTCGCGCACTTCTGGCGGAATCTTCTGCCCCGAACGAACCAAGGCTCCATAGAGCATCAAAGCCCGATCAAAGCGCCGATAGGCTTCATCGATCATTGCTTGTTCTTGGAAGCATTGGCCTTCGGCAACATGCAAAGCGGCCAGCACCGCACAGCGATCAATATCAATCGTATCGTCATGGTGAATCAGCTTGAGCAAATCTTCATCGGGCAGCAAATCGACGAAATGACTATTGGTATCGAATAAATCGCGGTAAGCGCTATTAATCGTTGCTTGGGCTTCTTCGACCGAGCCAGCCTCGCGCAACCGCACAATCTTGCGCCAAATTAGGCCAAATTGCTCGATCAGCCGAAAAATATAGTCTCGCATACATCCTCAAAAAACAGCGCAGTTCGAGGGTTCCCTCAAACTGCGCCCACGATTTAGCCTAATTGTTTGATTAATTCATTCGGATCGTTGGTCGGCAATTTACAAGCCCGCCGCACGCAGACATAGGCCGTGGCCTGTTGGTTAAGCAACGGTCGCTCGGCCAACAATGGAATCAGGCTTTGCGCCGCTTGATCATCGGGTTTGCAGGCCGCGACAACTTTGTTGGGCTGGTAGTTGCGGTAGGTTGCTTGCAGCAAGGCCTTGAATTGAGGATCTGCTGGATCGCCAATTAATGCAACTTCGCGTGGCTCGGCCAAAGCAAAATCGGCTGCTGCCAGCAAGCGCCCAAATGCACCAGGTAACTGAGTCAATGCCCCGCTCAAATTGGACAACACGGTTCCAGCATATTGACGATATTCATAGCGATCAAGCAGGGTTGCCAAACGCAGCAACACATCAACCGCCACCGAATTGCCCGCTGGCGTGGCATTGTCGTAGAGGTCGCGAGGCCGCGTAATTAATTGTTCGTGATCGCTGGCTGTGTCAAAGAAGCTGCGTTGCTCTTCATCCCAGAAGCACTCGGTCATGCTTTCAGCCAATTCAATCGCCACTTGCAACCAGCGCAAATCAAATGTTGCCTCATACAACGCAATCATGCCATCGGCAACACAAGCGTAATCTTCGAGATAGCCCTTGAATTTGGCTTGGCCATCTTTGTAGGAGCGATACAACTGGCCATTTTGGTAGAGCTTGCTGGTGATAAATTCCGCATTGCGAATTGCTGCCGCGCGATACTCTTCGTTATCGAGCACATTCGCCGCAAAGGCCAAACTACGCAGCATCATGCCGTTCCACGAAGCCAAAATTTTCTCATCGCGGCCAGGGCGAATGCGGATATTGCGCTGCGCCAAGAGCGTTGCCCGAATCGCGGCGATGCGCTGAGCCAAATCTTCCTCGCTAATGCTCAGCTCTTTGGCAACCACGCTTGGTTCTTGCGGCACATACAAAATCGCATGGCCTTCGAAATTGCCTTCTGGCTGAATATTCCAATACAATTGAGCGAGCGCTGCATCTTCAGGGCTGAGCAATTGCTGAATCTCGGCCAAGCTCCAAACGTAGAACTTGCCTTCTTCGCCTTCGCTATCAGCATCTTCTGCTGCATAAAAACCGCCATCGGGGCTGGTCATATCGCGCAAAATGTAGCCAATACTTTCCTCGGCAATGCGGCGATAGAACGGCTCGTGGGTGGCTTGGTAGGTTTCGAGATAGAGCTGGGTCAGCAATGCGTTGTCGTAGAGCATTTTCTCGAAGTGCGGCACCAACCACTGGGCATCGACCGAATAGCGGGCAAAACCGCCGCCAAGTTGATCGTACATGCCGCCATTGGCCATTGCTTGCAAGGTTTGGGTCACTTGATTAAGCGCATCTTCATCCTCGCTGCGCAGCCAAGTTCGCAGTACCATGCCAAAAATCAAGGCTTGGGGAAATTTGGGTGCGCCGCCATAGCCGCCAAAACGGCTATCGAATTGGCTCATTTGGCGTTGGGCAGCAACATTCAACTGGCTTTTGCTGAGCTTAACTTTTTCGAGATCAAAGCTCAAAATATCTTGCAAATGCTCGCGCATCTGCTCGGCGCTATGAAACACCTCTTCACGGCGGTCGCGATAGGCTTCGGCCACACCTTCTAGCACCTGTTGGAACGATGGCATATTGTGACGCGGCTCTGGTGGAAAGTAGGTTCCGCCATAAAACGGCGCGCCATCGGGAGTTAAAAAGACCGTCATCGGCCAGCCGCCGTGGCGGGTCATGGCTTGCACAGCGGCCATATATAACGAATCAATATCAGGCCGCTCCTCGCGATCAACCTTGATATTGACGAACAATTCATTCATCACAGCGGCGGTCGCTGGGTCTTCAAACGATTCATGGGCCATCACATGGCACCAATGGCAGGCGCTATAGCCCACACTTAATAAAATTGGCTTATCATCTTCTTTGGCGCGTTGCAAGGCTTCTTCGCCCCACGCATACCAATCGACGGGGTTTTCGGCGTGTTGCAACAAATAAGGGCTAGTTTCATGAATTAAACGATTTGCCATAATGGCTCCTTAACTAAGCTATGAGTAGTATATAGCAGGTCTAGCGCCGAGGAGATTAATGGAATACTAACTTTCGCTGCTAATTAGAACAAGCACAATGCTTGCATTCAGACCAACATAGAGTGTTCGCTCACTCCAACTCCCGTCCAACGGTCGGTTTCCGTTGCGTACCACCAATCCGCAGGTTCATCAACGAATGTGGTTCGGTCGCGGATTGTCCTTGAGGGGGTGCAGGGGGATTAAAGCCCCCTGCGTTTCCCGCTGGCGGGACGGAAGGGTGGAACATCCTATGAAAAAAAGCCAACCCTTGCAAGAGGCTAAGGGAATCAACATAACTAAATGCCAATTAATGGAGAATTTGAATGGACGAACAAGCCTTGCCCGATCCAATGCTGCTCACCTGGATGGGCAGTTATACCCACGCCGATTTAGCGCATGTGACGCGGGCGACCCAGCTTTTACATCATTTAGCGCCATTCCGCAGTTTAAGCGAGGCAGCGGTGATTGGGCGTTGGTTCACATGGCTGTTGATGATCGAACATCACACATTAACCTACCTGGATTTGAATCTTGAGCAGGCGCAGCGGTATTGGCGGGGGTTGCGGGCAGTAGCCGAAAACCGTTCGGCGGGCACATCGGTGCTTGGCCAAGCCTTAGGTGATTTTGTGGGCAATTTGCCGCGCTTACCAGCCTTCAGTAGCGGCGATTTGATGTTGGTGAGTTTGGCGATTGGCCATACGCTCGATGGTTTGGCTTGGCGCTATACTTGGCAAAGCCAACGCAGCGAGCCAGCAGCTAGCTCGTTGCTGGATGCGATGGGGCGTTCGAGTGGCATCTATACGGCCTTGACCTTGTTGAGTGCCTTGCGCGGCTGGCGCTTATCCGAGGTGCTACTCAACCATCCTGCGCGGCGCTGCATGAAAGTGGTCGAGGCGGTTGCGGGCAGTTTGCGCCTGCAACCAACCTCGGCCTTACCAGATACTTTATGGCAAGCACTTGAGCAAGCCTTTACGCCGCTCGATAAACAATGGACTGATTATCGCCAGACCAGCGGCTTGCTCTTGCAGCGCTACCAAACATGGCTGGCCAGCGAACAGGCTACTGACGACGCAAGCGCTGAGTAAGCGTCTGGTAAAAATGGGCTTGCGGATAAACATGGGCGAAGCGACAGATCTCGTCAGCGCGCGTGACCTCAATCTGATCCTCAGGCTCGATCGGAAACGACCACTGGCCATCAAGGCTAATAATTGTCGGATGCTGCCGGTCCAACGTCCAGGTAATTTTGGTTGCTGGCGGTAGCACTAGCGCTGGCAAACTGGTTAAGTGACCAGCCACCGTCACCAACAGCAACGAATCTGAGCGCGGGTCGAGCACCGGCCCGCCTGCGGCTAAGGCATAGGCGGTTGAACCAGTTGCGGTTGAAACCAAGACTCCATCAGCACGATAGCTGGTAAGCGGCATGTCGTCGATCGCAACCGAAACATGGACGACGCGTGCCACATCACGGCGCGAGAGCAACACCTCATTCAAGGCCAAATCGTTGTAGATCTCTTGGCCTTGGCGCAAAACCCTTGCCCGCACCAAGGTCCGCTGATCGTACCAGCCGCCACCGTTGAGCAACACTTCAAGGCCATCATAAACCGATTCTTCGGTTACTTCGGCCATAAAACTGAGGTGGCCCATCGCCACACCCAAAATTGGCATATTGTGGGTGATGCCTACTCGGGCTGCCCGTAAGACCGTGCCATCGCCGCCAAGCGCCAACAACAATTCGCAGGGTGCGACCAACTCTGGCTCATCGCGGGCACTTTGCGATGTGCCTAGCCACACACTTAACCCCCGTTCGCCCAACCAAGCCGCAATTCGTTCCCCTGCTTGGGCTGTTGCAGGCACAAGGGGATTGTATAAAACGCCAATTGTTTGCATAGCGCCTCCTGTGGTGGCCATTCTGCGCTGCATCATAACACACTCACGAGGCCGCTCGCTATTTGGCTTGTTGGCTCACCACCCATTCCACCGCTTCAATCACCAACTCTGGTTGATCAAGATGAATGTAATGGCCACTGTGTTCAGCAATCTGCTGCTGGCTGTTGCTCGAAAGTTGGGCCAACTCGCGCTGCAATTCATCCCAAACCTGTTCAAATTCCTCAGTCATTGCTGGCTCGGCCATACCACGGGTGAGCACAACCAACGGCAGGTCGTTGAGCATTCGCGGCGCTTGGGCCTGATTCAGATCCTGCTGCACTGCTTGCAACGCTGCTGCGAGCGATTCACAGGTGGCATTTTGGTAGTAACTGGCGCTAATCGAGGCTTGATTTGCTGCTGGCAGCTTGGCATAGGTCGCTTGCGATTGGTCAAATATCCCAAGGAGGCGAATAATGCCAAAGGGGGCAATCGCATCACAAACCTGCATTGCTTGACTCATCACGGTAAAGGGATCTTCGGCGAGTTTTGGCTGGCGTTGTTGCTGTTGCTCGTGCGATGAATCGACCAACACCAAACCAGCCACATCGGCAGGGTAGCGCTGGGTATAGTCGCGGATATACAAGCCGCCAGCAGAATGACCAACCAAGACATATGGCCCTGCAAGCTTGGCTTGGTTCAGCAGTTCGTGCAAAGTTTGGGCAATCGAGCCACTATCGGCCTTGCCTGCAACAGCCTCGCTCCAACCCATGCCAACCCGATCGTAGGCACAAACTCGATATTTCTCAGCTAAGGTTGGTTGCACCAAGCCCCAAACATCGGCGTTATCGCCTAAACCTGCTTCAAGCACGATGGTTGGGCTGCCACTGCCCACACAAACGAGGCGCATCGCATGGCCATTGACCATGATTTGCTGCTCGGCAGGCAAAAAGCGTTGGCGATCACGCTGGCTGGCCCAGCGTTGAAAAAACCAGCCCCCAATCAGCAAACCAACAAGCAAGAGGCCAATCCAGCGCATCCAGCGCCCAATCCGCCGTAACAGCGAACGTTTTGGTTGTGTATTCACAGGCTATTCCTTAAATCAAAAGATATAGCCTAACTATAGCCAAGCTAGCGCCAAACCACAGGGTTAATCAGGGTGAATGCGGCTCATCAATTAGATCGATAGTGCCATCGCACTTGGGGACGCGCAACATCAGCGCTAGTCACAAGGGTTCCGTTGCATAGCGCACAACCTCAAGCACTTGTGCAGGATCACAGCCATAGATGCCTGCCCCCCAGGCTGCGTTAAGTTCAACCACCGCCCAACCGCGTCCTGCAATTACGCCAACGTCGATTACCACAGCCTGCGGAAGTTCAATCAACTCATCGGCAAAAAGCCGCTGCAAAAATTGCTCAAGCTCAGCATATTCCTCGGCAGTGCATGCAAAATCAGCGTCATCTTGGGGCGCAGCATAGCGAGCATACAGCGAAGCAGTACGCAATTGACGATCAAGCACAAAGCAGCGAAATTCTTTTTCCCAAACCACCACTTCTGCCACCAACACTGGCAGATCAGCAGCTTCAGCTGGCAGTTCGGCGGGCGACAAATAAACTTTTGCAGGAAAGCGTTTATCGTTTGGCGGTTTTACAAAGGCTGGCAGCAGAGCCTGAGCTGCTTCCATGGTCGTTAATTGAATCTGGCGCTGGCGATATTCGATTGACAACTGCGGCAACCACCTATCTGGCGGTTCGGGGAGCTTCAGACCCAACGATTCTGCGATCGTGTGGGCAAATCCACCCTCTAGGTAGAGCACAACGGGAGCATTAATCGGCACTGGTGGCGGCTCTGTCCAATGAGTAAGCCGCTGAACATTCCAGCCACGTTGAATTGCAGCCCGCCACAAAGCCTGCGAATCTGGCGTATAGCGGGGCGAAAGCACAAGGGTTGGATGCTGTTGAACCGCGTCCATCGTTACAACCTCGGATAATCAAAAAGCCCCTCATCTGCTCTTGATGAGGGGCTGGAGTGGGTCGAACTAGCTACCTAATTCGTCGTCGTCGTCGCCGTCGTCGTTATCAACGTCATCGAGGCTCATCTCGTCGAGATCTTCTTCTTCTTCCTCGCCCATTTCGTCAACTTCATCGTCGTCATCACCATCGAAATCGTAGCGCAACGAGTAATCACGAACATACGGTCGGAAGGCGCTAATATCGCCGCTGAGCTTGCCAGGGAACGAAATCTTGGTGCGTTGTGAAGGGTGTTGGAAGGTTTCACGAATCACAATCCGCACTTGACCATTTTCGATGTGGGCAATTGCTGCAGCATATTTATTGCCGCCATCGATCAACTCGGCCAAGCGTTGAGCCAGTTTTGGCTCGATGCGCCCAATCAAAATACCATCGCTGGTGTAAACATTCAGCAAGCGGCCTTCATGGCGCAAATCGACACTTTCGCCGCTACCCAATTGGCTAACCAAACTTGGATTAGCAAGATTGGTCAGGGTTGTAATGCCAGTTTTGCCAGTTTCGCTCACAAACAAGCGCAAATCGACCAACTCGCGGCTGCGTTGGTTGGTTTTGCCTTCGCTGCTCAACAATGGAGTCAGCTTATCGATGTTACGGCGCGCAATGATATTGCTTGGAGCCAATTTCAAGGTTTTCTGATAGGTTTCGAGGGCCTCGCTATAGCGATTTACTTCTTGCAAAGCCTTGCCTAAACGATTATAGCTTTCGGGATCTTCGGCCATTTCAATTGCTTTGCGATTGAGTTCAATTGCCGATTCCCACTGATTGTTGGCAGCCTCACTAATCGCCTGATCAATTAAACGATTGCGAATACGCATCTTATCATCTTGCTTGGACACTGGTTCCTCCAGATTTTAATCACACAGAACGGATGCAGCTCGCGCCGCATCCGCTTTAAACTAATCCAAAAACAGCTAGTGCTTAAATGTCGAGTTTCAAGGCCGCAAGCAGGCCGAGAAAGCCAACAAAGTTGTTCATCGCGTGGGCTAAAACAGCGCTCCACAAGTTATTGGTGTAGTGGTAGACAATTGCTAAAATGACCCCGCCCAAGAAAATTGGAATCAACAAGGCAATATAGCCAGTCGTAACCCCAAAAACGTGTGGCAGGGCAAACATAACTGCGCTCAACACAACGCCCCAGGTTACACCAAGCTTTTGGCGCAAGGCCCGAAACGCGTAGCCACGAAAAAAGACTTCCTCTAAAAACGGCCCGATAATGACCACAAACAGGCCAAAGAGGCCAATTTGCAAGTTGCTTGCATCGCGAAATGGGCCAATCAATTGATCTTGCTGATCAGGATTGCTGCCCAACGCTGTGCCAATTAAGCCAGAGATAAAGTTGGTCACGAGAAAGCTGATACCAGCCACAAAACCAAGCCCCAAGGCAAGGCCAAGTTTTTTGCCATTGAGGCCAAACCATGCCAAGGGTAATTTGCGCAGCAGGTTGACCCGCAAGATGCTTGCCATGGTAAAGCCTAAGCCCAAGGTTGGCGCGTTCAGCAACATAAAGGTTGGGTCAGTCAGCAAACCTTGAATATCGTCAATGCTGCTGAAACCTTTGGCCAGCATATAGCCAACCATAATGATTACTTGCAAAATGACCGCAATCAGAAAGCCAATAATCAAATCGGGCAGTACCCAATAGGCCATTGGCGTGCTGCTTTGGCCTTCTTCGGTTACGAGCACATTCGGCACATTCGGCACATTCGGCACTTGATAGCCCTGATCAGCGGGATACCAACCAGCTTGCTGCATGGGCTGTTGCGGCAACGTTTGCGATGAAGCGCTTGGTGGTTGTGGTACGCCGCCCAAGGCCTTTAATACTGCGTCGTTCCGTTCGCGCTGTTGATCGTCGTTGCCGAAGCTCATACAGCACCTACTGCCAGCGCTTCGCCAACCAGATCGCCGCCCAGCCACCATGGTCGGGTTTCGGTCACATGAATGTTGACCACTTTGCCGTACCAATTGCCTTCAGCTTCGAAAAAGACCAATTTGTTGTTGCGATCGCGACCGCGCCATTTGCCTTTGGTAAATTCTTCGACCAAAACTTCAACGTCGTGACCCAAAAGCTCTTCGTTGCGCTCGGTAATAATTCGTTCTTGCAAACGCTCAAGCGCAATTCGGCGATATTGCTTTTCGCCATGTTCCACTGCCAAGGCTGGGTCAAGCTCCATCTCGCCAGCCTTGGTGCCAGGCCGCGAGGAATAGGCCGCAATATGCACTTTATCGAAACGCAGATTTTCGACCATTTCCAGCGTGCGCTCGAACATCTCGCGCGTTTCGCCAGGATGGCCAACAATAATATCGGTGCTCAACGAAACATTTGGCACAATCTCGCGAATCCGTTCGATCAATTTGGTATATTTGGCCACAGTATAGCCGCGCTTCATCACTTTGAGCAATTGATCATCGCCTGCCTGGATTGGCAAGTTAATGTCGGGCATGACCTTGGGCAAGCGAGCAATTGCGTGTAATAATTTTTCGCTCATAAAGGCCGGGTGCGAGGTCAAGAAGCGCAAACGCACCAAACCAGGGGTATCGTGAATATGTTCGAGCAAATCTGCAAGGTCGGGCCGCCCGGGCAAATCGTGGCCATACGAATCGACAATTTGGCCCAGCAAGGTAATTTCCTTGGCTCCACGAGCACAAATTCGGCGCACTTCATCGGCAATTTCGGCCATTGGGCGTGAGCGCTCTTTGCCACGGCGCAACGGAATCACACAATAGGCACACGACATATTGCAGCCATAATTGATTGGCACATGCACATTAACTGGCGGCACTTCCCAATCGGCGACTGGCAAGGCTGGTTCGTCAAGCTGGTAGATTGGGTTTGGCGCTAAGGCCAACACTTCGTCAACTGCCGATGGCGAGACAAAGTGATCAACCATTGGTAATTTTTTCTTGAAGATCGATTGATTATTTGGGCCGACCATACAGCCCCACAACACAATTTTGGTATCAGGCCGCTCGCGCTTGATGCGTTGAATATCGGTAATTTTGCCGATAATCTTTTCTTCAGCATTGGCGCGCACTGAGCACGAATTTAATACAATAAAATCGGCATCTTCGGCTTGCTCAGCAGGAGTATAGCCTACCCCTTGCAGCGCCGATTCGAGACGCTCTGAATCAGAGACGTTCATTTGACAGCCAACTGTCCATACAAAATAGCGATTTCGTTGCATAACCCTATAGCCTTTACGTCGTTAATAGCAAAAGTCGCAGCATTATAGCCTAGGAATCAGGCCATCGCAACCGTCGCAAGCGTGAGTTTAAGCCAATTAAGCCAAGTTTATAGCCAAAAAAGCCTTGCTTGTATTGTGCCACGTTTTTTGCAATCGGCCCAAAATGAGATATTAACGAATGCTCAGAATTCCAAGCCGATAACGCCCATCATCCTGCTTGCCTTCAATCGCCAACTGTAATGGCTGCACATAGCGATTGATTGCAGGTGCAACCACGCTCAATTCGTATTCGCCTGCTGGCAACGAAAATTGATCAAATTGTTGGCTATGCTGATAGGCTTGGGTTGGGAGCACAAGGCGCAAATCAAGGCTCGCTTCTGCTTGCCACACCACCGTCTGAGCCTGATCACGCAATTGCCATACTAGCGGCCAGCGCTCATAGATTGGCGCAACACCAGCGTTTTGCCACATGCTTTCGATGTGCAGTTGCTGATCGCTCACTGCGAGTTTGATGGTGCTTGGCGCATAACGATAACCAGCTAATTTGCCTGCCAGCCCAAAATACTGAAGATCAGCCTGCGTCCAATTGCTGGCTTGTTCAGGGCAATTCAGCGGATCGCGCCAAAAATCCCACGGACTTTCGCGATAGGGCTGAGCAAAATTGCCATTGCTCACATACGAAATATGATACGAAATGACTTGAGTTTGGGCCGCCAAAAACTGGCCACTATAATCGTGCTCTCCATATTCGCCAATCATTTCGCTAAAAATCGGCGCGTATTTCCAGCGCTCAGCCACCAACGGGCCAATCGCCATGCCATCAATCATGACATCACTTTGGATCAATTGATCGATATTTTGCATTTGCTCGGGCATGCCCAACGCATCGCGGGTGATGCTCCAATAGGGTTGTTTGGTCATCGCATAATAAAACACAGGATTATTGCTTAGCGGAATCGAAATGAGAAAATGCTGGCTGAGCCGACTGTGCCAGGCATCAACCAACCAACGGGCCGTGCTATCACTCGCCCACATTCCATGGCTTTTAGCAGCATTCCACGGCAAATAGCCCTCGCCATAGCGGCCATAACTGCGCATCTGTACGCCCAAAATCCGCTGATCGCCAGCAAATTCGGCCACAAATCCATCGAGCAAGGCTTCAAGTCGTGCCTGCACATACTGATGATTGTAATTTGGATACCAATCGCCCTCAAAGCTCGCGCCAAATTCTGCCTGTTGCAAATATTCAGGCATAAACGGACCGCTGCTGTTGGGGCCAGCACTCGCTCCTAAGCCAATCCAAACCCGCTGGCCTTGCTGCTCGGCGTTATCTAGCAATCGGTGGATTGGCTGCCAATCGTATTGATTTTCGCTTGGCTCAAGCGCCGCCCACGTCCAGCGATCGTAGCGCTCGCGATTCGAAATTAATGCTGCTGGACAAATCATGGTTTGGCCGCGCCATTGATACAGCCCGCGCCCAGGATTGGCCAGCTCTGCTTGCTCAATTGGGATAGTTTTTGGCGTGAATGTCTGCCAATCTGGGCTAGCTTGAGGCCGCAACCCATACCAAATCAGGCCCAATCCGATCACAACCACGAGTCCAACCAGCACTTTAACTGTTCGCATTGACCAATCCTCGCTAGCGATTACCCGAAGGCTCTAGGGTATAGGCTAGCGAGGATTAGTTAGGATGTCAAAAAATAGCGCAGAGCAATGAGGCTATAGGCTCTAGACTTTGGGCTATCGGAACGATAACCAAATCAATCTGTGGCTAAAAATACGTATTCGCGATCTTCGCGATTTTCGCGGTTTCGTCCTTCGTGGATTACATTTTTAACGCAGCGGCGCAGAGGAACCATGGCTTTGGGCTTTGGGCTTTGGGCTATAAAGAACATCATCATACAAATCTGTGCAATCTGTGGCGAAAAAAGGGATAAGGCTATAGGCGCTAGGCTATGGGCTATAAAGAACATCATCATACAAATCTGTGCAATCTGTGGTGAAAAATACGTATTCGCGATCTTCGCGATTTTCGCGGTTTCCGTGCTTTGTGATTGGGCTTTTAACGCAGCGGCGTAGCGGAACCATGGCTATCGGCTATAGGCTTTGGGCTATCGGAACGATAATCAAATCAATCTGTGCAATCTGTGGCTAAAAATAATTATTCGTAGAATTCGTGCAATTCGTGGCTAAAAAAACAGCCTTTGTGACTTTCGTGGATCAAAACGAATGGGGCTGGGACGGACGAACCGATCCCCAGCCCCTGAACCCCGACCGCTACTCGCTGACCACGCGCTTAGAAACTTGCCAAGCGTTCGCGCAAGGTTGTGGCGGCTAGCTCTTGGGCAGCCAAGGCTTCGCGCTCCTTTTGCACAACTTCGGGCTTGGCTTTGGCCACGAAGTTCTCGTTGCCAAGCTTCGTGCGGCGGCGCTCGACATCGGCCTCGACCCGTTCAAGCTCCTTGTTGAGCCGTTCGCGTTCGGCGGCCAAATCGACCATGCCCGCCAAAGGCAATACCACTTCGACTGGCGAAATAACCAAGGTTGTGGCTTGCTCTGGGCGCTCGCTCAGAGTTTCGCTGATGATTAATTTATCGGGAGCGATGCGCGCCAAACGGCTGATGATCGCAGCTTGTTCGGTGAGCATGGCGCTTGCAGAGCCAGCAGCAATCAAGGCTTCGATCCATTTGACTGCTTCCACGCCGGTTTCGGTACGCACGTTCCGCACGCCGCGAATGATATTTTGCACCAATTCCCAATCGCGTTCAGCTTGCTCGTTGAGCATTGCCGAATCGATCAACGGATATTCGGCGATAATCAAGGCGGCTGGAGTTGGCGTAGTTTGCTCGCTGTTGTTCAATTTTTGCCAAGCAGCCTCGCTGACAAACGGCATAAATGGGTGCAGCAAACGCAATGTACCTTCCAACACGCTATACAGCGTTTGGCGGGTGCGCAATTGCTGCTGCTCGTCGCCAGTATCAATTTGAATTTTGGCGGTTTCAATGTACCAATCGGCAAATTCATCCCAGAAGAAGGTTTGGATTTGGCGACCAGCTTCGCCCAAATTGAAACTATTCATCAAGCGCTCAACATCGCCAGCCAAGCGATTGAAGCGCGAGAGAATCCAGCGATCAGCCACGGTGTAGGCTTCAGCATTCAAGCTTGCGACGCTAATGTTGCTGTCAGCAGTGCGCGGCAAATCGCCCAATTTTGAAATTACAAAGCGGGTTGCATTCCAAATTTTGTTGGCGAACGAGCGCGCTGAATCCAAACGGGTTGGTTGCAAGGCAAAATCTTGGCCTGGTGTTGATGAGGTGGCGAAGGTAAAACGCAACGCATCAGTGCCATATTGATCGATCAAATCGAGCGGATCGACCTGATTGCCCAACGATTTCGACATTTTGCGGCCATGTTCATCGCGCACCAGCCCATGCAAATAGACCCATTCGAATGGCTCTTTGCCGGTGAGATATAGGCCCAACATCATCATGCGCGCGACCCAGAAAAACAGAATATCGTAGCCAGTTTCGAGCAGCGTGTTTGGGTAAAACTGCTTGAAATCAGGGTGTTCAACATCGGGCCAGCCCAAAATGCTGAACGGCCACAAGCCCGATGAGAACCACGTATCAAGCACGTCTTCGTCTTGGCGTAGGTCAACAACTTGACCATAATGGGTAGTGGCGGCAGCCATGGCATCGGTAGCATTCAACTCGACAAACATATGGTTATCGGGGCCGTACCAAACCGGAATCCGATGGCCCCACCAGAGTTGGCGGCTAATACACCAATCTTGAATGTTTTCCATCCAGTGGAAATAGATTTTGTTGAAGCGTTCGGGCACGATTTTGGTGCGGCCTTCGCGCACGGCGGCTATGGCAGGCTCGGCCAAGGGTTGAGTTTTAACAAACCACTGGGTGCTGATCAACGGCTCGACAATGGTATCGCAGCGCTCGCAACGGCCAATCTTCATCAAGTGGGGCTTGGTTTCGACCAAATTGCCAGTTTCGGTTAAATCGGCGACCAAGCGCTTCCGAGCCTCAAAACGGTCGAGGCCAGCATAAATGCCACCTTCAGCATTGATCGTTGCATCAAGATTCAGCATATTGAGAATTGGCAAGTTGTGACGTTGACCAACGATATAGTCATTTGGATCGTGGCCGGGCGTAATTTTGAGCGCTCCAGTGCCAAACTCGCGCTCGACATAGGTATCGGCGATAATCGGAATTTGGCGGCCCAAGGCTGGCAGCAGCACAAATTTGCCTACCAAATTGGCGTAGCGCTCATCGTCTGGATGCACCGCTACCGCCACGTCGGCGAGCAAGGTTTCTGGGCGCGTCGTGGCGATCGTAATCGATTGATCGCCTTCGCTGATGCGCCATTCAGTATCATTCAGATCAGTCGCAACTTTATAGCGAATATGCCACAAATTGCCTTGCTCTTGCTCATCGCGATAGACCACTTCGAGATCCGAGATTGCCGAGAGACAGCGTGGACACCAGTTGACCAAACGTGTACCGCGATAGATCAAGCCATCGTCGTATAAGCGTTTGAAAGCCACGACGACCGCTTGCGACAAACCTTCGTCAAGCGTAAAGCGTTCGCGCTGCCAATCGACCGACGAACCGAGGCGGCGTAGTTGACTGGTAATCGTTGAGTGCGAACGGCCTTTCCATTCCCAAACAGCATCGAGAAAATCCTCGCGGCCAAGGTCGTGGCGGGTTTTGCCAACCTTGGCAAGTTGCTTTTCAACCACGTTTTGGGTGGCGATGCCGGCATGGTCGGTGCCAGGAACCCACAACGTTGGTTGGCCGAGCATGCGATGCCAGCGGGTCAAAATATCCTCGATTGTATTGGTCAAGCCGTGGCCAGTGTGCAGCACCCCAGTCACGTTGGGCGGCGGAATCGCAATCACAAATGGATCTTTGCCATTGGCCGCAGTTGGCTTGAAATAGCCCGCCGCTTCCCACCATTTGTACAGATGCTCCTCGACTTTGGCGGCTTCGTAGGCTTGGCCAAGATCGGCCTCGGCCAAAGCCCGTTTTAAATGCTCATTTAACGTCATGGTTCCAACCTCAAACTAGAATTAATTAGGGCAGCGTAAGTTTACGCATTCTGGGCCACGAGCAATATGCTCGCTGAAAAATGTATTAACTGCATCGAGATTTGCATTATCGCGTAGCATCAAACGATATTCCCACGCGGTCATTGCCACTGTCGCATCCAAATTCATGCGCAAGCGGAAAATAGTATGATCATTGCGCTGGTAGAGCGTATTGAACGTTGCTTCTAATTGAATAAGCTCTGACGGCGTAATGAGTTGCGGATTATAAAAAATAATCACCCCGCCATGTTCTAGATTATGCACAAGTGCTTCATCCTGAACATCATAAAAATGATAGCCCCAATCAGCAGGATACGCTGCATGATAACCAGATGTTGGCGGCAAACTTTGATAATCGACACTTTCACTAACATGGTATGGCGGATCAACTGCCGGAATATATTCACCCAACCACATTTGATCAAATTCGGGCTTTGCTGCTTTAATTGGTGGCTGTTGATTGAATGTTGCCAAGCTAAATGCTGGCACAATTTCAACCCGAGCCACTTCTGTATCTTTCCAGATGCTGGTATAGACTAATGTTTTATTATTCCGATTTGTTTCTAAATCAGATTCACCAATAATGTCGATAAAATCGGAACCAGCACCAATAATGGTATCGTTTTTGTCATACAGCAACATTGATACAAATGTTGAAGTAATAATTTCTGTACTAGGAGTTGCAACAACATTATAGACAATATAGGTATCGCCTCGCGCCTCTAAATTATCAGGAAGATAATTAATGCCATTTGTGGTAACAACCTCGAGCTTTGGCTTTGGAATAGCTTGATCAAAGACAATTGGATAGCCCTTGCCTAAACTAATTTCGATACTTTTGGCACGAAATTTCATTCCAGTAAATACGCCATCGGTCACAACGATTTTTTGCTTGGGCAGCAGCAATTCAATTGTATTGGTATTTTTTAGCACTTTATTGGTTTGACTGGTCAGGGTCATGGTATAGGGAATGTTGTATAACGCTTGATCGCTGGGATTCTCAATTTCAAAATAGACCATTGCCTGATCGGTCATTGGCGTTTGACCAACGCCTGAACGCACGATATTCAGCGCAATGTCAACTTGCTGCGGCTCTGCAATGGCAGCAGTTTTGTCGCTTGTTTGCAATAACGGCCAGATTTGCAGGCCAAGCAATAGCAACAACCCAATGCCACATAAACTTGCTCCAAGCAGGATCAGCGTTTTGGGCAGCGAACGGGGCTGCTTAGGTGTGGCCGCCGTTGGTTGGCTCAAGCGCAGCGTTGGCAGATCCGCGTTGGCGGTATTTGGCCCAAGCTCGGTCGTTGACTGAGATGCATAAAGCGGCGTTGTTTTAATATCGCTTGCTGCTAGCTGCGTGGTAGGCTGAGCATCAGCCAGCGGGATTGTTTTTTTGCTATTGGCCTGCATGGCTTGCTCCGCACTGGACGCTAGTTGGGTTGTCGACTGAGCATCAGCCAGCGGGATTGTTTTTTTGGCGATTGACAGAATGCGCCGCTCTGGACTTGGCATTGGCTCGGCACGTGGGTTGCTGGCCAAGGGCGTAATTGGTGCAGCATCATCAATTGCGGCAATTCGGCGCAAACATTCGGCCTTTTGGGCAGCATCAGTCACGATGGTAGCTAAAATGCGCCAAGCCTCACGTTCTTGCGGATGTTGGCGAATAACCGTAGCTAGCAACTGTTTGGCGCGCTGATGATTGTTTTGATCTAAGGCTTGGGCAACTGCATGCTGCCAATTGGTTGCTTCCATCACATTCCCTCGTTGAAGATTGCCGCTAAAAACAAAAACCCCACGCCCAACAAGGACGAGAGGAAACTCGTGGTACCACCTTGATTATGTTGCCGTAGCAACATCACTCATGAGCGCGATAACGGGCGCACCCGAACCAACTTACTGAATTTCAGTTGATCGACTTCCAAGCCACGTTCAATTATTGCTCAACCGAGGGTGCTTTCAGCCGCCGACACCCAATCTCTGGCGGGAACCAATAATTTACTCATCTTGGTCAACGTCATTTGCGATTGCTCAAATAATAGCTATGCTTGCGACTTGTGTCAAGCGCTGGCTTTGCGACAATTTTGCGACAGGTTCGTGATACTCCGGTAACACTTGCGCCCTATGCTAAAGCTCATCACAAGGAGGCTTTATGCAACACTTAACTATTGCCACAATCAGCATCGCCAGTCGTCGCGCACTGCTGCATAGTTTAATTTCAGCCAATCCAGCCTATGAATTAGTTGCCGATATTACCCATGCTGAGGCGTTGCACTTGTTGCCGAACCTTCAGCCCGATGTAGTAATTATTGATGCAGCCATGTTGAATATTAATCCTTTGGCTGCGCTCAAAAGCTTAAATCAATGGCTAACCTGCCCTGCAAGCTTGGTTTTGGCCAATGGCTCACGCAACGAACATCAACTTTGGCTCGATCTTGGGGCGCAGGCGATTGCCCGCCTCGAACAGCCAGAAACGATTGTCCAAGCCTTGGCTGAACTAGCCCGCCAAAACCAGCTTCAAGCAGCGTAATTAACGAGGGATCGGGGATCGGTTGTTGGGGACTGGGAGTAAAGGCTATTGGCTCTATATAATGGTTCATTGGATTAACAACAAAGAGCATGCCCTCACCCCCAGCCCCTCGCCCACTGGACGCGGGCGAGGGGGAACCGACCTTATTTCACCAAGGAACTGAGGGAGAACCACGTGATTAAAGCCCCTCGCCCGCGTCACGGGAGAGGGGTTGGGGTGAGGGGATTAGTGCATACAGGCTAGCGGAAATTGGTTTGTACGCAAACACCTAGCGGTTTTTGCTAAAAGCCATAGCCTTACTTCCTCTGCGCCTCTGCGTTAAAGCCCGATCCCCATCACCCAACAACCGATCCCCAACTTCTATGTTCTTTGCTCTATGTTCTATGTTCTATTCTAAGGAATTTTCATGCTTGCAACATCTTCGGCTACTGCACCAGTCGCCTTAATGCGCGATGTTTCGCATACCGTCCAACTCGGCACAACCAACTTGACGATTTTGAACAATATTTCGTTGGAAATTGCTCGTGGCTCGTGGGTCGCATTAACTGGACCTTCAGGCTCGGGCAAATCGACCTTGCTTGGCATTTTGGCGGGCCTTGATACGCCTAGCCATGGCCATGTGCGCTTGAATGATGTCGATATTACCAAAATGGGCGAGCCACAATTGGCCCGTTTGCGCAATCAAACGATTGGCGTTGTGTTTCAAGCATTTAATTTGATTCCAACCATGACCGCCCAAGAGAATGTTGAAGCACCCTTGTTTGTGCATCGCAATCGCAGCGAAATTAGCCAGCGTGCCAAGGCAATGCTCGAATTGGTGGGCCTTGGCGATCGGCGCGATCATCGGCCTGCGCAGCTTTCTGGCGGCCAGCAACAACGGGTTGCAATTGCTCGCGCCTTGGTCACAACGCCACAGTTGCTGATTGCCGATGAGCCAACTGGCAACTTAGATAGCGCCACCAGCAAGCAAATTCTGGAACTATTTGCCGATTTACGCCGCCAATTGAATATTACGATTGTGATGGTGACGCACGATCCCGATGTGGCAGCCCGCGCTGATCGCCAACTGTACCTCGTCGATGGCCAGATTCGCCACGATAGCGCGAGGGCTGAGTAGATGGGATTGCGATTTGCGTTTAATTATGCTTGGCGCTCATTGCGTTTAGGTGGTCAGCGCACGCTCTTGGCAATTATCTGTATCGCTTTTGGCGTAATGTCGCTTGGCTCGATGCAAAGCTTATCCACGGCGATCGATCGCAGCTTTGTTGAAAATCGGGTCAGTGCTGGCGGCGATGCGGCGCTCGATTGGCCTGATGGCCCGATTGGCCCTGCGCAACAAGCCCAACTTGAGCAGCTGAAGCAAACTGGCGTGATTGGCGATTATGTGGTCTATTCGGCGATTCTGCCGAGTATGCTCAAGCCAGCTGGCGGCGATCATGTCATTTTTAGTGGCATGGGCTACGGGATCGATCCCCAACGCTATCCGTTATTGGGTGAGTTGCATGTCAGCGAGCCAGCCAACGCCAACATGACCGAGCTATTCAAGCAGCCCGACGCAGTTGTGCTGAGCGAGGTTTTGGCGAAGCAGCACGATTTGCAAATTGGCCAAGAGTTGGTGATGCTGCTTGAACAAGGGGCAATTCCCAAACGGCTCAAACTGGTCGGTTTGGTTGATCGGGTGCCGAATATGAACGCCGATAGTTTATTTTTCAGCCTTGAGACTGCGAATACCTTAGATGGCGAAGCTGCTTTGAATTCGGTGCGGGTGGTTTGGGGCCAGCAAGGTGCGCAAGTTGCCGCCTTGGAGCAAGCAGGCTGGTTGGTTTCAGTGGTCAGCAGCGAGCCATCAGAGACAGCTGGCTTTTTCAACATGACTTTGCGCGGTGCTGGTGTGTTGGGTTTGATTGTCAGCGGGATTGGGGTGGCAAACACGATGCAAGTTGTCTTGGCTCGTCGCCGCAACGAAATTGCCATCCTTAAAACCTTGGGCTACCGAGGCCCACAATTGCTGCTGTTGTTTGGCTTGGAAACTGCCTTGCTTGGCTTGATTGGCAGTATTTTTGGGGCGCTTGCCGCTGTGTTGATTGGCGATCAATTAACTGGTTTGTTTGAGCGCACCAGTGCCTTTATGTTGCCAAGTGTGGTTGATTGGCGCATTTTGGCGGGCGCGATGGGCTTGGGCATCGCGACAACCTTAATTTTTGGCATGGTGGCAATTGTTAAGGCCAATGCTGTGCGGCCTGGTTCGTTGTTACGCTCTGGCCCAATTGAGGTGAACCCAACCACTCGCCGCGCCATGATCGGTTTGTATGCTGGTTTGGGCGCGATGTTTGCCTTGGTTGCCAGCATCAGCATGGGCTCGTTTGGGGCGGGGATGATCTTGTTTGTTGGTGCGCTGATTAGCTTGGCCTTGCTCAATTGGCTATTTCAGGGCATTTTGTGGTTGGTTGCCAAAACGCCGTTGCCTGGCTATTGGTTGCGTTTGGCTAGCCGCAATATGCAGCGCAATGGCCAACGCGCAACGTTTGCAATTATCGCCTTGTCAATTGGCGTATTTACGATTGGCTTTTCAGCAACGGCCTTGCTAACAGTCAAAAAGCAGCTTGATCGACGGGCCGACCCCAACACTGATCCTACTCGGGCTTTGTGGGTGATTACTGCGCCGAGTGCTGAGCAGCAGGTGGCTGCAACCTTGCAGCAATTGCAACAACCAGCGCTTGAGCCAATTCGTATGCTCGATATTACGCTTGCCTTGCCCGATAGCGAAGATGGGCCGATTCAGGCTGCTGCGCGCAGTCGCGAGCAACTTGCTGATCTGCAATTGACTGAGGGCGAATGGCAAGCTGGCGCAGATGAAATGATGTTTGAAACGTGGTTTTTCAGCGATATTCCACTTGGTAGCGAATTTGCAGTTATTGGCTCAAATCAGAAGCTGCGTTTGGTTGGGCGCTATGATGCTACTGGCAGCCAAGCGTCGAGCCCGCTGGTGATCAGTCCGGCGGCGATGCAGCAACTGCCAGTCAAGCGCGGTAGTTCAATCTATATTCTGAATTTGCCGATTAATCAATTGAGCGCGGTAACCAATACGGTTAATCAAGCCCTGCCCCAAGCCTTTGTCTATAACGAAATTGACCTGTATAACGCCACTCAAATGCTGTATAAATCGTTGGGCATGTTTGCAATCGCGGTGGCCAGTTTGGCATTTGTGGCAGGCGTGGTGCTGATTGCGAATGCGGTTGGTTTGGCCTTGTTTGAGCGTCGCCGCGAGATGGGCATTTTCAAGGCGGTTGGTTATAGCACCAGCCACTTACTGCGCAGCATCAGCATGGAATATAGTTTGATTGGCTTGATTGCTGGCAGCTTTGGGATGCTGGCGGTGTGGATCGCCATAACCGTGCTCAACACGCTCCAGCCAAAAGCCAAAATGGGGCTTGATTTCTTGCCGGGCTTGCTGATTTTTGGTTGTTCGATTGGCCTGGCCTTGCTGACCGCGTTGGTCGTTGCTTGGCGACCTGCGCATTTGCGCCCGTTGCATGTGCTGCGTGAGGAATAGGTTGGCTTTTATGCTACACTGGCAATTGTGCAGCATACACGTGATTATCCACAACTGAATGACGATTTGATCGAACGCCCACGCCTTCAATCCCAATTGGAGGCGTGTTGGACATGCCGTTTAACTGTGGTGGTAGCGGCGGCGGGCTATGGCAAAACCACCGCGCTAGCCCAGTGGATGCAGCAAACGCTTGGTGGCGATTGTTTGTGGTCTGGCTTGAATAGCCCAACCGAAGCCGAGCAACTTCAGCGGGTGCTGATTAATCTGACCAAAAGTCGCTTTCCGCTGATTAAGCCAATCAACAGTTTGGCCGATTTATTTGATTGTTGGGCCACCTTGGCTCCGCGCCGCATTGCTTTGGTGCTTGATGATTGCCACTATTTGCAAGCCAGCGCTTGGCCTATATTGCAAGAAGTGTTGCGTTTTGCGCCAACCAATGTGCATCTGATTGTCAGTAGCCGTCAATTGCCGCAGCTTGATTGGGCTAGTTTGGCGGCGCGCGGCCAATATCGCCAACTCAACGCCGCTGATTTGCGGTTTAGCGCTGCTGAAATTGCGCAACTGTTGCCAAGCCAACATCCTAGCCAACGTGAGGCTGCTTGGCAGGCGACCAATGGCTGGCCGGCTGGTTTGCGCTTGTGGCGAGCGTTGCCAAATAGTTATCAAGGCACGATTGGCGCTTTTTTAGCGCATGATGTTTTAGCGCAATTGCCCGCTGCTGTGCGCCGAACTGCCCAATTTGCCGCCCAGTTGCCATTTTTCAATCAAGCAGTGCTAACGGCGATGGCCGCGCCTGATCCTGCGAGCATCTGGCAATACAACCTGTTTGTTGTGCCCGACCATGCTGATTGGTGGCGCTTTGAGCCATTCTGGCTCGAGGTTGTACGCCAAGAGCCGTTGGCCGAAGTCGAGCAATTGCTAACCGAAGCAGCAACTTGGTTTGATCAGCAGGGGCATTATGAGGCGGCGCTTGATCTCTGGTGCCGCTTGGGCCAATGGTCAAAGGTGGTCGAGCGGCTCAAACAGGCTGGATTGGCCTTGCTAGCGCAGCAGCAACCAGTCTTGCAATGGTTGCAACAATTGCCAGCCAACGAGCGCCAAAGTGGCGAATTGCTGCATGTGCATGGCTTGGCTTTGCGCGAACACGACCCAGTGTTGGCAGCCCAAACCTTGGCTTTGGCTGCTCAAGCCTATCGAGCTGAGCAACGCTATGCAGAGGCGTTTCAGGTGGTTGGCGAACAATGCTTAATCTATTTTTGGCAGGGCGACGAGCAAGCGCTATTCGCCGCTGCCCGTGAAAGTTTTAGCCTCAAAAGTTTTGTTTGGTATCGCCAACGCCGCGATTTATTGAAATTTCCCTTGTTGCTGTTTCAGATCAAGCGCGGGCGCTATCTCAAAGCCTTGGCAACAGCTCAAAGTTTGGCTCACAGCGAATTGCCCTTCTTTTGGCGGTGGGTGGCGGCTTGTGTTGTCGGCGGCTTGTATACCATTTTGACCTTGCCGAATGAAGGTATTCAATGGCTCGAAGCCTGGTTGCAACACCCGCAAGTGCAGGCTGAGCCAGCCATGCGCATGAGTTTGTTGGATCTGTTGGCAACCTGCTTGATGAGCCGCTCGACTCCTGAAGATCGGCTCGTCGCCCAAGATTTGGCTGATCAAGCTAGTCTGCTGAGCGAGCGCTATGGTGTGCGTTTGACCCGTTTACAAACGCGGGGAACCAAGCTTGGGCTGGCCTTGCTAGAAGCTGATCGGCCAACGACTGAGCGCTTGATTCAGCAATTATTACAGCCAAGCGATGAGCCATTGCCCTCAATTATGCGCCATCGTTTGTTGGCCTTGCGAGCGTTTGCTTGGGCCAGTTTGGGCGAAATTAAATTAGCTCAGCACGATGCAACCAGCAGTGAGCGCGGCCTGATTCGCGATGATGCGTTGTATGGCGCTGATCCACGCATGTGGTTGATGTTGGCCCAAGCATGGTTTTGCTGTGGCGAATATCGTCGTGCGTTGGCGGCCTTGGAGCAGGCCAAGCCCATGATTGAAGCTGCTCAATCGCCAATTTTGCGCTTGCGTGCTGGCCTCGTGCAGCTGGCCAGCCGCTGGCAATTGCAGCCAAGCCCGCAGTTAATTGGCGAAGCCACCACGATTTGGCGCGATTATTTGAGCGATGGCGACCGCCATATGAATGCCACGCCTTTAATGTTGACGACGTTGTTGGTTGAATTAGGCTTGCGCACGGGGATTGCGGCCCAGCGGATTGCCCAATTTTTAGCCGAGCGTGATCGCCCAGCGCTCGAAGCAATTTGCTGGAAATTATATGCAGAGCTGCCCTCGCAACAAAGCGCGATGTTGCAACTTTTGGGCTTGTATGGTTCAGCAGCAAGCATTGAACGCTTGTTGGATGTGGTCAAACAAGCTTCGACCCAACAGCGTAAAATCGCGCAACAAAGCTTGGCCAGCATTCGCCAACGCCCAGGCTATGCGCTCAAGATTCAGCTTTTTGGCAGTTTGCAGCTGTGGCGTGGCCCAGAGTTGGTTGATGCCAATGAGTGGGCACGCGAAAAGTCACGTCAATTATTGGCTTTGTTGCTGCTGCAACGCCCACGAATTATTAGCCGCGAAGCCGTGATCGAGCAGCTTTGGCCTGAGCTTGCGCCTCAAGCAGCAGATGGTGCATTACGCGTAACCCTCAACGCTTTGCTCCACGTGCTGGAGCCTGAACGCAGCGGCGGCGCTAATTCGGCCTTTGTGCTGAGTGAAGCCGCTGGCTTGCGCCTCAATCCGCAAGCCACGATTATCACCGATTATGCCCAATTTCAGAGCTTGCTGCAAACCGCCGCCCAGCATCGCCAGCAAGGAGCCATGCCCGCCGCCCTGCACGCCTATCAAACGGCCTTGGCGATCTATCAGGACGATTTGCTGAGCGATCTTGCATATGCAGAATGGGTGCTCGATTGGCGCGAGCAAGCTTTAACCCAATTTGTTACTGCAACCAGCGAATACCTAGAATTATTGCTGGCGTATGGCCCAATCGCCGAGGCCATCCCCTACGCCGAACGTTTATTGAGCTACGATCCGTATCACGAGCCAACCTACCAACGCTTAATCGACATCTACCTCATGTTGGGCAATGTTAGCGCTGCTGAGCGCATCCGCAAACGCCTCGAACGTATTTCTCTATAACATTTCACTTCAAGCAAACCTAATTTAATATTTTTTAATGATGAGTGATAGCCGATATATCGCTCTTATATCGGTTTAACTATCGTTGGCCAGATAGTTTGGGCCATGGCGTTGTGGTGTAATAGCCCTGTCAACAACGAGGTGCGCACCCAACGCTGACAAACACTGATACATAGAGCTTAGCCCACTAGGAGCACCACCCAATGGCAGATGTAAAAAACTTGATCGATGCTGAAGTGACCGCCGACGAAACCGAATTGTTTGCCGATGAATTGGAAGAGCATGTAACCAACGTCGCTGCTGCCTGTATCTCATCACTGGGTTCAATCAGCACCTCCGGCTCGCTCTGTACCGTCAGCACCTTCTGCACCGCCGCCGCCGAAGTTCAATAGTTTTGAATCGCCAACTCTAGCTTGTGAGGATTGCCACTATGTCAGATGTAAAAAACTTGATCGATGCCGAAGTGACCGCTGACGAAACCGAATTGTTTGCCGATGAGCTGGAAGAGCATGTAACCAACGTTGCCGCTGCTTGTATCTCATCGCTGGGTTCAATCAGCACCTCCGGCTCGCTCTGTACCGTCAGCACCTTCTGCACCGCCGCCGCCGAAGTTCAATAATTTTGAATCGCCAACTCTAGCTTGTGAGGATTGCCACTATGTCAGATGTAAAAAACTTGATCGATGCCGAAGTGACCGCTGACGAAACCGAATTGTTTGCCGATGAACTGGAAGAGCATGTAACCAACGTCGCTGCTGCTTGTATCTCATCACTGGGTTCAATCAGCACCTCAGGCTCGCTCTGTACCGTCAGCACCTTCTGTACCGCCGCCGCCGAAGTTCAATAGTTCTGAATCGCCAACTCTAGTTTGTGAGGATTGCCGCTATGTCAGATGTAAAAAACTTGATCGATGCCGAAGTGACCGCTGACGAAACCGAATTGTTTGCCGATGAACTGGAAGAGCATGTAACCAACGTCGCCGCTGCTTGTATCTCATCGCTGGGTTCAATCAGCACCTCAGGCTCGCTCTGTACCGTCAGCACCTTCTGTACCGCCGCCGCCGAAATTCAATAAGCCTGGCTCTCTTAGCTACATTGTGAGGATTACACCCATGGCAGATGTAAAAAACTTGATCGATGCCGAAGTGACCGCTGACGAAACCGAATTGTTTGCCGATGAACTGGAAGAGCATGTAACCAACGTCGCCGCTGCTTGTATCTCATCGCTGGGTTCAATCAGCACCTCAGGCTCGCTCTGTACCGTCAGCACCTTCTGTACCGCCGCCGCCGAAATTCAATAAGCCTGGCTCTCTTAGCTACATTGTGAGGATTACACCCATGGCAGATGTAAAAAACTTGATCGATGCCGAAGTGACCGCCGACGAAACCGAATTGTTTGCTGATGAATTGGAAGAGCATGTAACCAACGTCGCTGCTGCTTGTATCTCATCGCTGGGTTCAATCAGCACCTCAGGCTCGCTCTGTACCGTCAGCACCTTCTGCACGGCGGCAGCTGAAGTTCAATAGTGTGGTGTAAGGGAGCCAGGCAGCAGAAATCTGCTTCTGCTGCTTGCACCTTCCCTAATTCAATGGTGGAAGTATGACTATTCAGCACAGGCTCCGGCTACCGCAAGGGTCTGGGGCCTTGACTGATTAAATGGAGTATGACGATGGATGGATTTTTGCCCGCGAATGCTTCGACCTCAAACGCAGCGCTCTTTGAACAACTTGCCGACCTGGGCGTGAGCTTCAACCACAACGCGGCGACGCAACGCCCAGCAAGCTGGTTGTGGATCAGCGGCAACCAGGCTGAGGACGTTGATCGCCTACGCTCGTTCGTCGCCACAACTCCATTGCCGGTGGTCGTGCTTCAGCCATTTGCTCGCAGCTTGCGGATTGGGCCACTATTTGGCGCTGATGATTATTGCTGTGTTGATTGTTTTCAACGCTATACCGCTCTTTTTCCAACTCCTGCGCCCAGCGATTATCTGCTGGCGCTGCCTGCTTGGCAAACCGCCGCTCGTTGGCTCAATAGCCAGTTGCAGCAGCTCGCCGCCCGCATTTTGCTGATTCGGGCTGATGGCAGCAGCCAATTAGGCCGCTTGCCCCGCGACCCGCTGTGCTTGCGCTGCTCATCGTTTCGCAGCTATCCCATTGATTCGCTACAGCAGCTTCATCAAGCATCTGCTTAACGGAGTGTACTCATGGCAAAGACATTTTTATCAATTGATGACATTTTGACCAGGGTTGCGCCGTTGGTGAATCCGCGTACTGGCATCTTGGGTTCTGCGACCGAACTGCCGCGCACGCCTGGCAATCCAGCGATTCCCGTTTTTAACACCAATGTGCATTGCGCCGAGCTTGCCATGAGCGAGCCACCAGCTGGTACTGGCGTGTTTTTGGAACGTGAATGGGCCAAGGCGAAATCATATTGTGAAGCCCTCGAACGCTATTGCAATGTCAAGCATGCCCATCAACGCTTCGAGGTGGCAACCCGTCAAGAGCTTGGCATCGAGGCCGTTGATTTAGAATTGTTTCCGCGCTGCTCCGATGCTGAATATCGCAACCCCGCCAATCCTACAACTCCGCCGAGCAACCGCGAACGGATGCGCTGGGTCGAAGGCTACTCGCTGATTTCGGGCCAGCCGATGTATGTGCCAGCGATTGCGGTCTATGTTGGCATGCAGCCAGAATATGCTGGCGAAACCTTTACAACCTCGATTTCGACTGGCACGGCACTCGCCGCCAGCTACGAACAAGCAATTGTCACCGGCATTGGCGAGGCGATTGAACGCGATGCCCTGAGTATTGCCTGGTGGCAAAAATTGGCCTTGCCCCAAGTTGATTTGAGTGACGTGCAAGACCCAGCCTTCCAAGAACGCTTGAGTCGGGTGCAAGCTGCAAATATTCAGAGCTATTTTTTTGATGCAACTACCGATCTTGGTGTTGCAACGATGTATGCGGTGCAAGTTGCGCCTCATGGTCGCTTGCGCACAATGGTGATGTCGGCCACGCGCACCAATCCGGCTGCCTTGCCCAGCAAAGTGCTCGACGAATCGGCAGCCTCGCGGATTGGCATCGAGCATTCGTTGAGCCAACCATTGCCCTTCAACCCTAAAGATTATCGCAGCTTCATTCGCTTGAGCGATGGCGCTGCCTACTATGCAGATGCAGCAACCGCGCCCGCCTTTGATTTCTTATTTGAACAAACCAGCTGGCGCAGCCTCAGCCAGCTGCCACGGCTCGATCATCCTGATCCGGCGGTTGAAGCCAAACGCCTGATCGATATTTTTCGGCGAGCTGGGCTAGAGCTGATTGTGGTCGATTTGACTTTGCCAGCTTTGCGCGAAGTTGGTTTGTACACGATCAAAGTGATTGCGCCGCAACTGATGCCCTTCAGTTGTAACTATAATGCGCGCTTTTTGGCAACGCCACGGTTGTATAGCGTGCCAGAGCGCATGGGCTACCCAGTTTTGGCCGAAGCCGATTTGAACCACTGGCCTCAGCCATTTGCCTAGTTTGAAAGGATTGCCCAATGGATCAACTTTATTCAACACTTGTGGCAACCCATCAGCAATGGCTGTTTGCCCAAGGTTTGCACGAAAAACGCTCGGCGCGCTTGCTATTGGTAACCGATGCAGTGATGGCGCAAGCGCTGCTCGCCCGCTTGGGGCAACTGCCCTTGGCACTGGTGACAGTTGCAGCTTTATCGAGCGCCGATCATAGCCAAATTTCGCAGCAGATTCGCCAAATGACCAGCAGCTATCCAATTCAGCTTTTGGCGCGACCTTTTGCGACGAGCGGCTTGGGTTTGCTGCTCAGTCGCTATCACGCAGCAGCGCTAATCACGCAGCGGCCTTATCCAGCGCTTTCCGATGCGCTCAATCAAGCCAGCCTTCGTGCAGCAACACCATGGACTGCGCTCAGTTTGTGGGGTTCGCAGATTACGCTGGGGCCGACGATTTTGCCCGAGCATACCGCCTGTTATGCCTGCTATCAAGCTCGTTTGCGCTCGTGCGAAACCCGCAACGATGTGTGGCAAGCGCGCGATGGCTTTTTGCGCCAACAGCAACAAGCGTTGTTTCAACCCTCAATTGCCGCGCTAACGAACTTGGCTGCCAGCTATGGCTTGGCCGAAATAGAACGCCTTTTGCTTGGCCAACAACCACCCTTGGCACTTGGCCGCGAAGTCCAATGGGATAGCTTCAATCTTGGCGTGAGCCGCAACCATGTCGAGCCATTTGAAAACTGCCCAGCCTGTGGTGGCCAACAGAATACAACCTGGATTGGCCGCGATCAGTTGGCCCAGGTTGTGGCTAACTTGGCCTTGCAAGCTCGCGAGGTGGCATTATGACCCAAGCATTTGATTTACACACCCATTTGCAGGGCGATCCGCAGGTGCAAATGCCAACTCGTCCGCGCATCTCCGATGAAATTGCGCGGGTTTGGTATAACGAGCAATTGTTGTTGTTGCTAGGCGGGCCGCACGATGTGGTGTTGCGTGGCAAATCGGTACGCAATCTGCTGCCGCAATTATTGCCCTTGCTGAATGGCCTCAACAGCCGTGAAACGATTGGCGAACGCTTGACCCAATTCAAGCCCGCCACGATTGACGATACCTTGCAGCTGTTGCATGTGCAGGGTGTGCTCGAAGAAGGCCCCTTGCCAAGCAACACACTTGATCCACAAGTAGCGCGGGCCTTCAGCCAACAATTGGCCTTCTACAGCCGCTTTGTCGACCAAACTCGCATTTGTCGCAATCGTTATGAAGTGCTGCAACGCTTGCAGGCAACGCCGTTGCTCTTGCTTGGCGGCGAACGCTTGGTTGCGCCCTTGCTGCATCAATTGGCCCAAGCTGGCTTGGGGCGGGCAACCTGGTTGGCGAATGTTGCTCCAACCACAACCTACGCGCTGCCACATTTGGAATTAGAGCTGCACGTGCCAGCTGCCGATGGCTTGCTCGATGCAGTTGAGCACTGGTTAGCTGAACATAATGATGGCCTGATCTGTTTGTTGACCAGCACGGCCCAAACTGAGCTAACCCAGACGCTCAATCAACGGGCGATTCAGACCCAAACCCGCTTTACCCGCTTGTGGCTACACCCGCAGCATATTGAGCTTGGCCCAACCACCTTTGCCCATGAAGCTGGTTGTTATGCCTGCGCCGAAGCGGTTGAGAGCGCCGAGCCGCAATTGAGCGAGCCAAACGCACCCTTGAGCCTTAACGAACAATTGGCACTGAGCCAAGCTAGCCTTGTGGTTGGCAACCTTATTTCTGGCTTGAGCCCAATTATTACCGGCGGCGTGCGCTATGTGCTCGACCCCGTTTCACTGGAGTTTGTGGCCCAATCGGTTCATCGTTTGGTGCATTGTCCAGTGTGCGGCCAGCCCAATCTTGATGCGCCGCGCGATTTGTTGGTTGGCGCTGGCCATTTTGAGAATTTGGCTTTGTGGTATCACGCCAACACCGATGAACGCAGCTACGCGATTTTCCCCAAGGCCCATCAACAACATTATGCGCCAAAAAATGCGCTGGCGATTGTTAGCGGAGCCAAGGGCTACACCAATGTTCAACACCATGCCCTCAGTCAATTGCAAGGCCAATGGCAACCTGATTCAGCGTTTGATATTAGTGCGCAGCTGCCGATTCAGGCCTCGATTGCGCCCTTGGCTTGGTTGCTTGAGCAAGCATTTGTGCGCAAGCCCGCCAGCCAAACGCTTGGTGCTGGCCAGCGCTTTGTGCCGTCGGGCGGCAATATGGCCTCGCAAACAGTCTATCTGCTCAACCATAAACTCAACGGTTTGGCGACAGGAATCTATCATCTTAACCAGCATGAAGCCACGCTGGAAGCGATTCGGCCAAGTTTCAGCTGGGACGAAGTTGCCAAGGTTTTTCCAGCCGATCCATTGGATTCGCAAACCTTGGGCTTGCTGGTGCTGACGGTGGCAATTGGTCGCGTTGAAGCCAAGTATGGCGCAAAATCCTATCGTTTGGCGCTCTACGATTGTGGTGCAGCCGCCCAATCAATTGAATTGTTGGCTGGCGCAGCAGGCTGGCAAGTCGAGCAAATCAGCGTCTTCTACGATCAAGAATTGCGCGATGTTCTTCAGGTCTATAGCCCAAGCGAAACCCCGTTGCTGGTGCTGCGGCTGGTTGCGCCCAATGCAGAGGTGCTGCAATGAGCGAACATTTCTTTGGTGCTGGTGTGAGTGCCAGTTCCTATATGCATGAATGGACGAGCCTGCAACGGGGCAATGCTCTGCCTGAGCCTAACCAACCAGCAGGCGATTGGTGGCCCGATTTGTTTGAAGCCAAGGCCAAAATTAACTTACCAGCGGCCTACCCAACCCAATTGAGCTATCAGCAGTTGATTGATCAACGCCAAAGCCTGCGCGAATATGCTGAGCGCCCGATTAATCTGGCCGATTTGGCAACTTTTTTGGAGTATGCCAGCCGCCCGCTTAACCAAGCAACCAAGCCAGTGAGTTTGCTTGCGCCGTTGGTTTTGAACTCAGCTGATCTGGCGTTGGGTGGCTATGCCTACAATCCCAATGCCCATCAATTGGCCGTGCTGCGTACCGCCGATCCGCAGGAGCCATTGCAGCGCTATTGCTTCCAGCGCGAGTTTTTGCAAGCGCCAGTAATTGTCTTAGTGCTTAGTTCGCTGCCCAATGCAATCAACCAAGCTGGTGATCGCGGCTATCGCCAGGCCTTGCTTGATGCAGGCGCTCAGTTGCAACGCTTGTATGTTGCAGCGCAGCGCGTCGGCATGATTGGTTGCGCGACCGGCAGCTTAATTCAAGGACAACTAGCCCGTTGGCTGGGTTTTGATAGCTATCAAACTCACGTCTTAATCGGCTTTGCTGTTGGCTATCCCCACAAGGAGCAAACCCATGACTAACCCAGCCCTAACCATGAACGACTTTGCTGCGCTTGAGGCCAGCCCAGAATATCGCCCGCAGGTTGTTGATGATGTTCATGTTTCGCCCTTCAGCCAGCAGCAAACCAACCAATATGTGGTTGGCCGCGCCGCCTCGTCGTCGTTTTTGCGCACCAATGTGATTGGCGTGCGGATTCTCGAATTGCTCAATGGCCAGCGCTCAATCGAGCAGCTCCAAACTGAGTTGCAGCAACGCTATAACATCGCCGTGAGCCTCGAAAAGATTCGCCATTTTTGCGATTTATGTGCTCGCCATCGCTTGCTGGTGCATGAAACCTGGGCCAACACTACGCCCGATTCTGCTGATGCGCCGCGTTTGGGTCGTCGTAGCGGCTTGTATTGGACGCTGATTCGCGGCGATGGGGTGATTGATCGGGTGGTGGCTTGGCGGCGCTGGTGGTGGAATCCGGCCACCTGGTTGTTGATTGTTGGCCTGCTTGGGGTTGGCTTGAGCTACATCATTGCCAAAGGCGTGATTTTGGTTTCGCCCTTGATGTTAGCCCACCCTGATGCCAACAAACAGCTAATTTTCTGGATCTTTGGGCTATTTTTGGCCGAGATTGCAACCCACGAATTGGCCCACGCCGTGGCCTGCAAAATGGCGGGAGCCAAGCCAGCAGGCTTTGGCATGGGCTTGCTCTGGTGGTTTATTCCAATTTTCTTCACCGATACCAGCGATATTTACCGTGTTTCCAGCAAATATAAACGGGCTTCGGTGGCTGCTGCTGGCCCGTTGGTCGATGCGCTCTGGTTTGGGGTGATTGCCAGTTTGCTTTGGCTGTTGCCTAGCGATAGCTTGATTTATGCGATTGCTTTGGCCTACAGTGGCATTCCGGCCTTGCTCTTTCTGATCAATCTCAACCCCTTTGTTTCGCGCATGGATGGCTATTGGATTATGACCAATCTGCTGGAGCAGCCCAATTTGCGCCAACGCACGGTGCGCAACATCGGCAACAAGGTTCGCGCTTGGTTTGGCCGTGCGCCGATTATCGACCCGCTCAGCGAGCAACAAACTGGGCGCTGGCAATGGGCCTATAACCTGTATGCGCTGGTTTCGTTGATCTGGACGATTTTCTTTGTCGCCAATCTCGGGCTGCATTTTGCCAGCTATGGCCTGACGATTGTGCGGATGTACGCCGCAGCGCTATAAGGAGCTTGGCCATGACTGATTTGTATCAATCAAGCATCGTGATCGCCGCTGAGCAAGCGGCTCGCCCAAGCTGGCAGCCTGCTTCGCCTGTGCTAGTGCGCGTAGGTGGAACCAGCTACAACCAGCTACACCAGCTCAAATTCGAACGCACAATCGGTCTGTTTCAGCGAATTTTGCGCCAACAACGCTGGCTTGATAACCACACCCAGGCGCTGGTTGATCTGCTGTACACATTAATTGGCACGACCCAAGGCCCGCTCAAAAGTAGTTTAGTGGCCTTGAAACGTGATATTTTCAATCGTCGTTTGCCATTGCTCAGCGATGTTGCCAGCTTGCGCGGCTTCGATCATCCAAGTTTGCGCGGCCAAGTGTTGCGTTTTCGGCGCAGTTTGCAACAATTGCAACGGGCTTGGCGTGAAGCGCGCCAAACCTTCGAACAAGAATTGCAAGCCAAACGTCGCTTGTTGCAACAAAGCTACGCCCAGCCTGCTTTTCAAAAGGCCGTGCAAGTGGCAAGCTCAACCTTGGCCAGCAGCTTGCCGCGCTATATCAACGCCGACCCAAGCCAATTGCGCAGCCGCGAACGCAAAACCGAAGTCGGCGCTTACCAATATTTGATGCGCATGGCCAGCAAAACCAGCCCATTCAGCCATTTTGGCCCGTTGGTGCTTGGCTCGGCTGAGCCTAATTTGGCTCAACCAATCGCGATTAAAGGCCAAACGCCGCAAGCACGGGCGGTCAGCCAACTTCGGCGCTCGGTGGTTGGCGCAATTCGCAAAGCCTTGGTGCGGGTGCCAGCAATCAACGCCTACCTGCCATTGCGCTTGAATCCCAGCAGCTTTGTTGCTGGCGAAGATTTGGTGTTCTCGCGGCTACGCCAACAACTTGACGATCCCAATCAATTCTTTGCCTCGTGGCAACGGCGTGGCAAGCGTTCGGCTTTGCTCGATAGCGTAGTGGCTGCCTTTGCCACGCAGCAACAATGGAGCTATGCTGATCTGACTGAGCTGCTGCAAACCCAGCATCCAACGCTCAATCCCGCCAAATTGAGCCAAACCCTCAATCAATTAATTACTAGCGGCTTGTTGTTTTACGATTTGGATTTACCTTCTGATTATCAAGACCCATTGTTGGCTTTGGCTGAGCAATTGGCTCACATTCCCACAGCTGAGGCTGGCCAGGTGCGTGAGTTATTGCAATCGTTGGCTGAAGCAGCCCAGCATTATGCTCACGCCACAGTTGCCGAGCGCTGGCAAATTGAGCAACAGATGCGCCAAACCATCGATCAGATTCTGGCATTTGCACCCGAAGTACAGCAAACTAGCAGCCAACTTGGCCAGCTGATCGTCGAAGATGTGGTCTGGGATGATCTGGCCGTTCACTTGGGCCAGCCATTGCTCAACACCTTGGCCAGCGATTTGGCTCCGGTCTTGGAATGTGGCTTTCAGCGCGATGGCCGTGGCCCCTCGCAAAGTTGGCTGCTCGATATTTTTACCCATGCCTTTGGCGAAGGCGGCCAGACCGATGCACTGTTGGGTTTTGCGCCCGAATACAATCGGCTTTCTTCCAACACAGCCGAGCTGCCGATGCCACGCATTAGCGCGATTCAGCAGCGCCAACGCCGCTATGGCCAGTTTTTGCATCAAACGCTTGATGCTGCACCTGAAGCCCGCGAAACGGTGCTTGATCCCGAGGTATTTTGGCAGTTGGCAGCTGATTTTGGTCAACATAATCATTATGGCTCGACCAGCATTCAATTTCAGGTCGCCGCGAGTAGCCAAGCAGCGCTTGAGCAAGGCGATTATTTGGTGGCCTTGAATTACACCTTGCCTGGCTTTGGGCGTTTTCTGACCCGCTATTTGAGCCTCTTGCCCGATCCAAGCTGGCAAACCTACGTTCAATCGGCATGGCAACCATTGCAAGCCCAAGCCAGCCAAGCGTTGCCAGCCGAAATCGTTTCGGTTCTCGAACACAATGCCCAAGTGCATGTGCCATTTACCGCAAACGTGATTGTGCCGCCCGACGAGCCAACCTATCGCAACCAAACCACGCAGCATGGCGTTGGCGCTTTGAGCCTTGCCCACGACCCAGTTGCCGATCAATTGCGGGTGTATGGTCGCGCCGCCGATGGCAGCCAACAAGAGCTTTTGCCGCTCTACATGGGCTTTTTGCACATGGTTTCGTTGCCAATTTTGCAACGCGTGCTGGCCCAACTCAGCCCCAGCAGCTATCACATGGAGCAATTGCGCCCGCGTGAGCAAACGCTGGTGGCGCTTAAGCACTCAGCGAGCACCATCAGCCATACGCCACGCTTGCGGATTGGCCGCCTCGTTTTGCAACGCGAAAGTTGGAATGTGCCAAGCGCAGCCATCCCAAGCAGCGTCGCCAACGACGAATTTTTGAGCTTTTTCAATTGGTATAGCTGGGCCGAACAAGCTGGCTTGCCAAGTGAAGTTTTTGTGCGCATCCAACGGCCACTCAGCAGCAAGCATCTCAATATGTGGACGAACCACAAACCACTTGCGCTGGATTTTGAAAATTATTTCAGCATTCAGATGTTGCGCCATGTGATCGCCGATGATCAGGTGAGCTTGACGCTCGAAGAAATGCTGCCCAGCCCGCAGCAGCAGTGGTTTGACCTCGATCAACAAGCATATGTGATTGAATTTCAGGTTGAGTTCAATCGGGGAGGTGGCCAATGAGTTTCGCTGTGCTGAATGGCAAAATCTACTACAGCCCAGAGCGAGTCGATGAGCCATACGATCCACGGGCTGATCGCTTGCTTGCCGAAGCCTGGACCCCGCTGTTCGATCAATTGCGCGAACAGATCGAGTTTATTACCTGGTTGCGCTTTTCCGAAGGCGGCTACCAGCTGCGAATCGCCTGTTTTGCCGATGAGCACGTCTTGCGCGAGTTTGCGGTTCCCTTGATTCGCGAGCGTTTTACGGCCTATTTTGCCCAAAACCCAGAGCTTTGTGGTGCGGCCCAACCACTTTCGGCTCAAGCTGCGATTCTCAATCGCAAATTAGGGCTTGATACCGATGTCAGTGCCTTGGCCCAACCTGGCTCAGTTGAGCTGGAAATTAGCCACGACTTGGCGATTGGCCGCGATCACGATTCGCTCGCAGATTTGCACCATTACTATGCCTTGCAAACTGCGATTGCCCGCAGCACGCTCGATGTGATTCCACATACAACCGATTTGGTGACGCGCAAAATCTTCAGCCGCATCTTTTTGGATGAACTGTTGCATGCTGGGTTTTTGCAAAGCATCGAAATTAGCCGCTTGCTTGAACGATTGCGCCAAACGTGGGTCGATTATTTTGAGTTTCCAGGCGAGTTTATTCAACAATCCGATGCCTTGGTGGCGCAATCGCTGGAGCGTAATTGGCGTTTTCATCAACGACCTTTGGCTGAGCGCTTAAGTTTATTGCCCGAAGCGCTGCACGCTGTTGTGCAGGCTGGGCTGGAGGGTTTGCGCCGCTATGCTGGGCCGGTGATCAAACGTGATCAACAGCAAGAATTGACCTTTTCGAGCTATGCAGCGCTTTCAGCCCTATTTCACCTGACCCACAATCGCCTGAGCATTAGCATCGCCGAGGAAGCCCATTTGTGTAGCCTGTTGCTTTCGCTAGAGCGCCAGCGCCAACAACAGCCCGAGCAAAGCTTGCAACAACTGCTGGTCAATCAATATTGATTTTTGCGCTGGAAAGGGGAATCCGATGCCGAATCCAAGCCAATGGCACTATCGCCAAGTATTTTTGCAGCCACCCAACACTCCGACTCCAACCAAGCCCGATCTGCGCCAAGTTTGCGACCAAATGCTGATCGATTGGGAACGCACCTTTGGCGAGCACGGCAGCTTGCGCCCACATATCGATCGCTGGTTTTTTATTCGCTACGGCGAGGGCGGCTACCATGTGCGTTTGCGCTATCAAAGCCCGCCCGAAAACCGTGCTGCCACGATCGATCCCTTGCTTGATGCAGAGCTGTTGCGCTTTTTCCAAGATCATGCAGCGACCGTTGGTTTGCAGCACACGCCGCAAGCGATTGATGAATTGTATGCTGCTGGCTATCTGCGCGATTTGACCTACGAGCCGGAGTATGCCAAATATGCTGGCAAACTGGGCATGGCCTTAGCCGAACAACATTTTGCCTATTCCAGCACAATTTGCCTGCGGGTCTTGCAAGCCAGCGCTGGGAGCGGCGTGGCACGCTCGTTTTGGGTGCTCGAATTAGTGCATGATCTGCTGGAGCAATTTAGCCCTGATCCCTCTGTGCAAGCCTTGATTGTGCGCAGCTACCTCGATTATTGGATTGGCCAAGTCGTTGGTGATCGGGCGGCGTTTATGCGTGGCTTGGAGCAGCATTTTGATCGTCAAGCTCCGGCAATTCGCCAGCGTTTGGGCAGTTTACGGCATAATAATCAGTATTCGTTGTTTGCTGATTGGCGCGCGCATCTGCACAACCATTTTGCCGATTTACAAGCTGCTGAAGCCAACCAGCACTTGCAATCGAGCGTGATCGAGCATTTTGGGCGTTATCAGGCCCAATTGCCAGCGATTGTGGCCCAATATCCATTAACTGGCTTGCTGTTTGTGCCCAATTATCTGCATTTGGTGCAAAATCGTTTGGGCCTGAGCATTATGCAAGAGCTGCAATTGTTGTATATGTTGTATCGCGTGCTGCTTGCCGAGCTGCCTGCCGAGCTAATCAGCGTGCCCTTGATTTTAGAGCCGCGCTAGAACTTGTATCACTTTTGGTATCGCTGAGCCTCTCGTTTTGCGGGAGGCTAAATTGTTTAATGGAGCCAGCAACATACCTAAATCAAGGAGGAAGCTATGGCTCCAGTATTGGTCGTAGAACAGCTACAAAAACACTATGGCAAGCATAAAGCAGTCAAAGATGTGTCATTTAGTGTCGAGGCTGGCGAGATTTTTGGCATTGTTGGTCCCAACGGGGCGGGCAAAACCTCATCGGTGGAATGTATTATTGGCCTCCGGCCCGCCACTGCTGGCACGATTCAAATTTTGGGCCGCGATTTGCAGCAGCATGGTCAGTATATTCGCAGCAAAATTGGCGTGCAACTGCAACAAGCGACCTTGCCCGATCGACTGACGGTTGCTGAAGCCTTGCAATTGTTTGGCTCGTTTTATCCTCAAGCGCGGCCTTGGCAAAAAGTGCTCGAAGAATGGGACTTGGCCGAGCAAGCCAAAACCGCCTTTGCCAATCTTTCTGGCGGCCAAAAACAACGTTTGTTTATCGCCCTCAGCCTGATTCACGACCCAGAAATTGTTTTTCTCGATGAATTGACTACTGGCCTTGATCCCCAGGCGCGGCGCATTACTTGGAACTTAATTCAAGATGTACGCAAGCGCGGCAAAACCGTGGTGCTCGTGACCCACTTTATGGAAGAAGTTGAGCGTTTGTGCGATCGCATTGCCGTAATCGATCAAGGCACGGTGATTGCGCTCGATACGCCAGATCGCATGATTGCGGCCTATCAACACGATTTGCGCCAACAGCCAGCCCCCAGCCGCGACCTGCCGCACCCAGAACGAGTGACCTTTGAAGATGTCTTTTTGCGCTTGATCGGCCAGCCCGCCCATTAATTGCAACGAATTGGAATGGCTGATCGGATGCATAACCGTTATCTGCTTCTCAGCCCCAACCCCTTCGCACCACCAATCCGCAGGTTCATCAACCAATGTGGTTTGGTCGCGGATTGCCCTTGAGGGGGTGCAGGGGGATTAAAGCCCCCTGCGTTTCCCGCTGGCGGGACGGAAGGGTGGTAATCAGCAACCTTTGGTGAAAACCAAGCTTTGACAGTAAGTTTGTGGATAACGAAACCGATCAACCATTGCACCTATTCAGGAGGAAGTATGCACGCTTTTTGGCAAATTGTACGCACTGAATTGCGCTTGATGGGGCGTGATCTGACCAACCTTGGCTTTATTGTCTTTTTTCCGGCTTTGATGGCCTTGATTTTGGGCTTGCAAATGCCCTCAGGCCCGAGCCAAACCGCCAATGCTCTGATGATGTTGGCCTTTGGCCCGATGATTTTTGGCATTATGGCTTTTCCCATGAGCTTGGTCAATTATCGTGAGCGTGGCATGTTGCGGCGTTTGCAAATCACCCCCATCTCGCCAATGCGCTATTTATTGGCCCAAGCCTTGGTTGGCTTATTATTGGTGCTGTTGGGTGGGCTGGTGGTGTTGATCCTCAGCATTGTGGTGTTGAAATTGCCCTTGCCTGCTAATTGGTTTGGTTTAGCTATCAGCTTTCTGGCAGGAGCGATTGCCTTTTCGGCGCTGGGAGCCTTGCTTGGCAGCCGCATTCGCAACACCCGCAGCATTCAAGTGATCAGTATTTTGGTATTTGGTGCCATGGCGGTGGTGCTAGTTTCGAGCAATACCGGCAAATCCGGCCTGTTGCAACAGATTGGATCATGGGTTCCTGCACGCCATTTGGTGCAGTTGCTCGAAGCAAATTGGCTCGGATTAAGTTTCAATATCTGGCCCAGTTTGGCCGTGTTAGCGCTATTGACCGTGGCTAGCCTTGGCTCGGCAGCCAAACTCTTTCGCTGGGAATAGCTGATTAGAAAGCCACAAAACCGCTGCTAGATTAATCTTCTAGTGGCGGTTTTTGATTGTTGAGTGAGATTGTTAAGTAACTTGAAATTGATTCTTGACAATTCTGTTTAACTATGTTATAAATAGCCCATACAAATAAATATCACTTGCGTAACTCATCCAGAGGGGTGGAGGGATCGGCCCTATGAAACCCCGGCAACCGCGAGCAGCAATGTTCGGCCTGGTGCTAATTCCGACAGAATGATTCTGGGAGATGAGGGGCGGCGCACAAACCTATCTTTCGATGGTTACTAACAGCCTCTCATCACCTGATGAGAGGTTTTTTTGTTCATAGGCGGTGTCGCCTGGGGTCGCAATGGCGCGAATCGGAACAACCGTAGCATTGAAGATTATCTACAAGGAGTCCTGATCATGGCAGACGAAGTGCAATTCACCCGATTCGAAACCTTAGCACTCCACGGTGGTCAAAAACCAGATCCAACCACTGGTTCGCGGGCTGTGCCAATTTACCAGACCACCTCGTATGCCTTTCGCGATACCGACCATGCTGCGGCGCTGTTTTCATTGGCCGAGCCTGGCAACATCTATAGCCGGATCATGAACCCAACCAACGATGTGTTTGAGCAACGCATTGCTTTGCTCGAAGGCGGGATTGGCGCTTTGGCAGTGGCTTCGGGCCAAGCAGCTGAAACATTCGCCATTTTGAACGTGGCTGAAGCTGGCGATAACATTGTTTCAGCAACCAACTTGTATGGTGGCACCTACAACTTGTTGCACCATACCTTGCCACGTTGGGGCGTAGAAACCCGCTTCGTCGATGCGACCGACCCCGAAAACTTCCGCGCTGCTGTTGACGATCGCACCAAAGCCTTCTACTTGGAAAGCATTGGCAATCCCAAGTTGCAAATTCCTGATTTTGAAAAGATTGCCAAAATTGCTCATGAAGTTGGCGTGCCGTTGATTGTTGATAACACTGCTGCAACCCCATTCTTGTTGCGGCCAATCGAGCACGGCGCAGACATCGTAGTGCACTCGGCGACCAAATTTATTGGTGGCCATGGCACGACGATTGGCGGGGTGATTGTTGATGCAGGCAAGTTCGATTGGGCTGCCAGCGGTCGCTTCACCCAATACACCACGCCTGATCAATCGTATCACGGCTTGCGGTTTGCCGATTTGGGTGCACCAGCCTTCATTCTCAAAGCACGGGTGCAATTGCTGCGCGACTTTGGCGCATGTCTCAGCCCGTTCAACTCGTTCTTGCTGTTGCAAGGTTTGGAAACCCTGCACCTGCGCTTGGAACGCCACGTGCAAAATACCGCAGCTGTGGCCAAGTTCTTGAGCGAACATAAGAATGTCGAATGGGTCAACTACCCAGGTTTGCCCGGCCATCCATCATACGAATTGGCCCAAAAATACCTGCCCAAGGGTGCTGGGGCCTTGATTGGCTTCGGGGTCAAGGGTGGTTTGGACGCTGGTCGGCGCTTTATCGACAAGCTGCAATTGTTCTCGCACTTGGCCAACATTGGCGATTCGAAGTCGTTGGCGATTCACCCAGCTACTACGACGCACCAACAATTGACCGACGAAGAACGCTTGGCAACTGGCGTGACCGCCGATTACGTCCGCTTGTCAGTGGGTACTGAAGCCATCGACGATATTCTCGCCGATTTGGAACAAGCCCTTGCTTAATCGCTCGTGCCAGCAGTGAGAGTGTGTTGAACTGCTGCATGCCAGGGAGTTGCGACCCTAACCGAAATATGTACGGGTGGATGCTCAACTGCTGCTGAGCATCCACAGACCAAGGAGTTCCCGATGTCGCATAATCATGATTTACTCAAACCTTTACGCTCGGCTCATGGCGAGTTTGTTACGACAGTGCTTGCTCAGGCCAAAGCGGCAAATCCAGCCCCGTTAGTTGAACAATTGGTAGCCCACAATCGCTGGGCTGTGGCACAACTCCGCGCCGTGCCGCAGCGAGCTGGAGCAACGCCCCCTGCGTCCAGCACCATGGCCGATGTTAGTGGAATGCTTGCCGAATTGGCTGCTAGCTGTGCTGATTTGGGGGCTGCCGTCCGCGATTTACCAGCGGATGCAGTTGAGTGCGGTTCAAGCATGGTCGATGCGATCATCGGGTACTATCACGAACAAACCGCCCGCTTGCGCCAAGGAGGTACGCGGCTATGACCGATACCGTCACCTTGGGCGATGTACCGACCGTTACCCAACCAGCTTGGGGACGGTCGGTTGGTTTTGTAACGCCCCACCTGCATGTCTTTACTGAGCCGTTTCGCACTGCGAGCGGCGCTTTGATTCCTGCGCCGTGGCAGTTGAGCTACGAAACCTATGGCACGCTGAATGCCGATCGTTCAAATGTGATTTTGCTGTGCCATGCGCTTTCGGGCGATGCCCATGCCGCTGGCCGTTATAGTGTTCACGATAGCAAAGCTGGCTGGTGCGAGCCATTTATTGGCCCAGGCCGCGCCTTTGATACCGAACGCTATTTTGTGATTTGCTCGAATATTTTAGGTGGTTGCGGTGGCTCAACAGGGCCATCGTCGTTGCACCCACACACTGGCACGCATTGGGGTAGCCGTTTTCCAGTTTTGACGATTGGCGATATGGTGGCAGCCCAAGTGCGTTTGCTTGATGCGCTCGGTATCGAACGCTTGTTGGCGGTTGCTGGTGGTTCGCTTGGTGGCATGCAAGCCCTTGAATGGGCAGCAAATTGGGGCGATCGGGTGCGGGGTGTCATTGCTTTGGCCACCACCGCCCGCTCATCGGCGCTGGCCATGGCCTTGAGTGCAGCTGGTCGTCAAGCGATTGTCAGCGATCCTGCTTGGTTGGCTGGCGATTATTATGGCACTGCTGGCCCAGTTAATGGCTTGGCAACGGCGCGACGCATCGGCCACATTAGCTATCTTAGCGCCGAAGCCTTGGAAGAAAAATTCGATCGGCGCTGGCAACACAGCCAAGGGCCGCAATGGAGCCATCAGCCAGAATTCGCGATTGAAAGCTATCTCGATTATCAAGGTCGGGCTTTTGTGCAGCGCTTTGATGCCAATAGCTACTTAGTGATTTCACGAGCAATGGATTATTTTGATTTGAGTCAACAGCCTGGTGGGTTGGATGCAGCCTTTGCCAATACCCAAGCCCAATTTTTTGTGGCAACGTGGAGCAGCGATTGGCTCTACCCTGAGCGTGATGGCGAATGTATTCGTCAAGCGGCGCAGGCAGCGGGCCGCAGCGTTGTGCATTATCCCTTTCATAGCACCAAAGGCCACGATGCCTTTTTGCTTGAAGATAGCCAACTCACCCCGCCGTTGAGCGATTGGCTTGCGAGCTTGAGCAGCTAAAAAGAAACAACGCCCAGCAATTGCTGGGCGTTTTGCTTGGAAAAGAACGCTTAGCGGCTACCAAGGATGCGCACGGCTCGTTCGCGCAATTTATCGGCCAATTGGCCAGCGTTTGGACGGCCAACCAACAGCCGAATCGACTCCTCGAAGGCAGAGATCGCAGCATGAACTTGCTCGTTGGTGGCATTATTGGCGGTTGGCTCGATGCCAACGCGACGATAGGCCTCAGAAAGCAAGACACTGGCTGAATTGCCTAGGGCTCCACGGGCCATCTCCTCGAATTGAGGAAACAACGATTCAGCCAGATTGACCTCTTTTTTCTCGATCAAGCCATTGCGAAGCAAATTAACCACAATTTCGCACGAGCGAAACCAGCCTAAACCAGTGCGTTCGGCGATCAAGGCAACGCTATTTTTGCCATTGATCATCGTGAGCACGCGCCACTCATCGGCAGCGAGATTAATATCCCGCGAGCCAGTATCGGGATTTTGGACCAAGCGCAGCACCACATTAGTATTTGGCACATACTTTTCAATTTCGGCCCAGCGATCCTGGCGATCGATGCCTTCCATAATGATCATCTCGTTGGATGAAGTAATTGTTGGCGGTGGTGGGGTTTGCTCATAGAAGCGGAACTGACCTTCGTGGAAGGTAAAGAAGGTCAGGGCAGCCTCAAGCGGCTCCAAGTTGCCAAGCGTTGCACCAGTAATCCGGCCATCACGAAAATACAGGTAGCCCTCAACCGATTCATCGCCTTGCAGCGCTTGAACATGAGTTGCGCCTGTTTTTTTACTCAAATCAACGAGTTGAATCAGGTCGGAGATACTCAGATCTCGCAAATTACCTTCAAGTGCCATACGGTGACCCTACGGACAATAACTGGCAGACAGAGCTGCCAGTTGAGACATGGTTTAGAGTTTGCTAATGACGAGTTTACTAATGGCTTTGAGCGTATCGAACACGCCTACGCCAGTGGTTGCGACGGCTTCATAGCGTTGCCAGCCCAATGGATTTAAATATTTATCCATGACGGGGGTTGGCAATGCGCCGGGCATATCGCGTTTATTATATTGCAATACGATAGGGAATTCGCTGAACTTTTTGTTTTGGCGTGTGATATTGCGGGCTAACTCTTGCAAGCTCTTAATATCTTCTTGGAGCTTATCGCGTTGTGAGTCGGCGACGAATACCACCCCATCGGCCCCATTGAGTACGGCGACGCGGGTGCGTTCGTACAAAATCTGGCCGGGAACCGTATACAGATGGAAACGGGTTGAAAAACCGCGCACCTTGCCAAGGTCGAGCGGTAGGAAATCAAAAAAGAGCGTGCGTTCGGTCTCGGTTGCAATCGACAATAGATCGCCTTTTGCTTCGCGGGGTACTTGGCTGTGAATATACTGCAAATTGGTCGTTTTGCCACACATACCAGGGCCATAATAGACAATTTTACAGTGAATTTCGCGAACCCCTACGTTGATAATCGCCATAGGTCCTCTCAAAACATAGTCTGAAGCGTATGCTAAAAAACCCCAGACAGCAACCGACTAGCTAAGCCGAAGCGAGCTAGTCGCGGAAAAGCAAATCAATCGTATCTTCCATGGAAGTACGGAAATTGCTCCCCAACACTTCATCTCGCGATTTGTGTTGCTTCCGCACGCGCTCCAAGACGGAGGCGAGTTCTTCGGTCGCCTTTTTGGTCAAGACCTTCACCAGCCCAATGTGGGTACCCTTATTGAAAATAATGGTCAGAATCCATTGGTCATCGATCAAGGCGATAAAGAGATTTTCGCGCACGCCTTGTTGTAAGAGCATGCGGAAATCCTTCTCACGCAAGAGCTTCGCGATCTGTTGAGATGAGGCGAACGATCCGGCGATCAACGCGCCCAAGGCCGTGGTATCTTGGCGATTGCCATCACCCGAAGCGGCAATTACCTGGCCACTTTTGTCGAGCAGCAACGCATAGTTACCGCCAGTGTCTTCCACAAGGCGCGCTAAACATTCGTCAATATGGGCGACTTCCTCTGGCGGAACAATTAAACTTGCTAGTTGTGGATCCATACGTGCCACCTATCCATGGTCTGGAGTGCGAAGTATTTTCCAAGCAAAGACGAGCGATTACGGCTCATTATAGCACAGGACGTTCCAATATAACATGCTTTCTTGGTTATTTTGCCAAAAATAGCCTGTTAAGCAGCCTAGATTGCGGCGAGCGCTGCATCTAAGTGGGCACGGTGGGCTTGGGCCATATAGCGTAACTTGCCTAACAGTTCGCGGGAACTGGTTAGCACGACCAGCATAGCATCGCTGCTGACTGGTTCGAGTAGGATCAAGCCTTGATCGTATTCGAGCACAGTTTGCACCGATCCACCTTTGTTGATTTCGCGACCAAGTGCTTCGGCCATGGCCAAGCCATTCGATGCTACCGCGCAGATCGCGTCAACATCAACCCCAGAACGGGCCGAGCTTTCAATTAACAGGCCGTCGGTTCCTGCAACCGCAGCCAGTTCTACGTTTTCCAGTGTGCGAAATTGGTTTAGCACATCACGCAGTGTCTTGCTCATGGAGGTGTGCTCTCCTTCGAACTACGAGAATGAAGAATCCGAGGATCGTCGCCTTAATCGTGCCGTTGGTCGCGCGCGCAGCCGTTTTAAGCGGCTACGGGCTTCTTTGGGCGGTCGCCCCGTTCGGATATTCCGCAGCGAATCAATTGTGGCAACTATCGCACGATCCGCCCAGCCATAAATAGTTGGCCGACTTTTGCTCAACTCGTGAGCAAGTTGCGTGACGTTGGTTTTGTAGTCAGGGTCGAAGGTGGCAAGGTTGATCCGCGCCGAGGCGATAATTTGGTGTATCTCCTCGTCGGTGAGTTGATAATCATTGATCAGTTTGCTGGCACGTTTACCCGCTCGATCAAATTGCATGCCATTTGCTCCTTTGGATTGCCGATGGAGCGCTCCTCTTCATGGTACAGACCCAACGTTGTGCTTTGGACGAATTGTGGTGGCTCATCTTAGCATAGGATAGACAGGGTGTCTAGAGGAATTTGTAAATAGTAATACCTAGGACTTTTGGGGTACTAGCCACGTTGTAATCAATCTAACGCGCTATTTTAGCCCCCTCAACCAACGTAAGTCTTGACACTTTTGCACTTAATATCCCCCATTTCTAACCGTTCGTTGGATTGATTAACTGGCAAAGTCCTGGCGAACCACGCCCAAAGTACTATGGGGATCAACCCTAAAGCGTGGTATTATCGCTGCCATGAGATGATCAGGCTAGATCACGGGCGATCTTGCCTGAGCTTTATTGTGTTTAGCCCGTTGTCCTTTTTTAATTCTACTAGCGATTGTCGTTGTTAAGCTTCGCGGAGGATTTGTTTCTATGGTCTTTTTCGCTCGTTCAAGGGAGTTGCTGGCCCGCTGCCTTAGCGGTATGCTGCTGCTGACCTTGCTGTTGACGGGGTTCTTGGTTCAGTCGCAGGCCAAGGCCCAAACTGCCCAACCACAGGCTGTTGCCACCAGTGCCACCACAACTATGTTCAGTTGGCAAGATGGCGCAACCGTGCCCCAACCACGCTTTGAATCGCAAGGGGTCTTTGTTAATGGTAAGTTGTATGTAATTGGCGGTTTTATTAGTTGCTGTACCCAAATCAATGCTACCAGTTTGGTCGATGTTTATAATTTGGCCAATAACACGTGGCAACGGATCGCCAATATTCCCGAAGCGATTAGCCATGCCCCAGTCGTTGCCGATGGCACCGATATTTATGTGCTGGGCGGCTATTCGGGCAACAACCCAGGTGGCAGCACCAACCACGTTTGGAAGTTGAACACGCTCAATAACACTTGGAGCCGTGGCATCGATTTGCCAATTGCCCGTGGTGGCGCTGGTGCGTCGATCGTTAATCGTAAAATCTATTTCTTCGGTGGCGCAGTACGTACCGCTGGAGTTTTTGATGATACCGATTTCGGCGACCACTATATGCTCGATTTGAGCCTCGCCAACCCAACTTGGGTTCCACGAGCCGCAATGCCAAACCCCCGCAACCACACCGCTGCTGGCGTTGTCGATGGCAAAATCTACGCGGTCGGTGGCCAGCATGGCAAAGCCGAAGAATCAGCCAATCAGGCCGAAGTTGATCGCTATGATCCAGCAACCGACACGTGGACCCGCGTTGCCGATATGCCGATAGCCAAAGGCCACACATCATCATCAACCTTTGGCTATCGTGGGCGCTTGTTGGTCATCGGTGGCTCGATCAACGGCGGTACCAGCGGTCTTGCTTCTGCTGATGTGCTGATGTACGACCCTAAAAGCGATGTTTGGATGAAGTTGGTTTCGTTGCCAGCCTATCGTAAAACCCCAGTTGCCGATGTTTGGGATAACAAGTTGGTGGTGACGACTGGCGGCGGTTATGGCCAAACTGATACGACATGGATTGGCACGCTGCCCGATTCATGGGAAACCAACGCCAATATGCCGGTTGCGCTCGGCGAGGTCGCTACAGGCATCATCGGCAATAAAATGTATGTGGTTGGTCAAGGTAACGCCGCAACTTTGCGCTACAACCTGACGACTGGTACTTATAGCGCAACCACGACCTTGGCCCAACGCGCATTGCGTGGCAATCACCACGCTGCCGAAGTGATCAACGGCAAGTTCTATTTATTTGGCGGCCTCGATAATAGTAGTGATGGCAAAGTTCAAATTTATAATCCAGCCAACAATACGTGGGCCATGGGCGCTGATATGCCGTTTGCTGCTGGGGCAAGCTCCTCGGCGGTGATCAATGGCTATGCCTATGTTGCTGGTGGGATTGTCAATGGCAGTACCACAACTCGCGTGGCGCGCTATGATCCGCTGGCCAATAGCTGGACCGAAGTAGCGCCAATGCCGCGAGGCCGTAATCACGCAGCTTCGGCGACCGATGGCAGCAAATTGTATGTCTTTGGTGGGCGTGGGCCGGGTAGTGGCGATGGTAATAATGTTGCCAACGGCTTTGATACCGTCCAAATCTACGATCCTGCGACCAATTCATGGCGCTCCAGCATGACCGATTCAATGATTGCGCCGTTGCCTCAAGCTCGTGGCGGCATGGGCAAGGCCGTCTATTATGATGGCGAGTTCTATATTTTTGGCGGCGAAACGCTTGATGGCGCTGGTGCAGTGACCGGCAATGTGTATGATCGGGTTGATATTTATAATCCGATTCTCAACCGCTGGCGACTTGGCACGCCAATGCCAACCGCACGTCATGGCATCTTCCCAGTGATTAACGGCGGACGGATTTATATTGCTGGTGGTGGCACGGTTTCAGGTTTCAGCCAAGCGAATACGACCGAAATTTATAACCCTGGCTTAGCTGCTGACGAAAATGCCCACCTCGAAACCAATGGTCAAGTTAACTTCGATTCCGAGCAACTGCATGGCAATCTTGCCCGTGGCCAGTGGTCGTGGCAAGCTCGCAACGATGTTGATCGAACTGGTTTCAATGGCACTGGGTATTTAGCAGTGTTGCCAAATACGGGCACGCTTTCGGATACCAACTATACAACTCGCGCTCCCCAACTTGATTATCGAATCAAGTTCACCACGCCTGGTACGTACTATGTTTGGTTGCGGGCTTGGGCTGATAGCGGCGGCGATAATTCGGTGCATGTTGGCCTCAATGGTCAGCAATCAAGCACATCGGATAAAATGTCGCTGCCAATTTTCAGCGGCTGGCAGTGGTTCCGCGATACAACCGACGGTGTAGTTTCAAGCATCAATGTGCCAAGTGCTGGCGTGCATACCTTGAATCTCTGGATGCGCGAAGATGGTTTTCGGGTTGATCAAGTCTATCTGACGACCAATGCGAATTTCGTGCCTGGCAGTGGGCAAGTGACTCCAACCGCGACCGTTGGGACCCCAACCAATACGCCGACGAATACCCCAAGCAATACCCCAACCAACACAGCGACGAATACGCCAACCAATATGCCGACGAATACAGCAACGGCAACTGAGGTTGTACCAACCGCAACCGATACGCCGACGAATACAGCAACGGCGACCGAGGTTGTGCCAACCATAACTGAAACGGCTACGCCAAGCACCACACCCGATCCGGCAACGACCGAGCCTGCGACCAATACGCCAACGGCCACGGTTCCTAATCCAACCACGGCTGTGCCCACCACTGCTGTGCCGACGACAGCAGTCCCAACGGCAACCGATACGGCTACGCCAACCGCGACGATTCCGGTTGGCACGATTACAATTACGCCAAGCCACACGCCAACGGCAACTACAACTCCTGGCGCAACCCATCACATTTATCTGCCTTGGGCCTCGAAGTAAACTAAAAAAAGCCCTGTGCGAGGTTCTCGCACAGGGCTTTTACTGTTTTAGGGCTTACTTGTTGACTTCGAGTTCTTTGGCAGCGCCAACTTGCACACTGATTTTGCGTGGTTTGACTTCTTCGGCCTTAGGAACGTCAAGCCGCAAGATGCCATGTTCCAAGGTGGCGTTGATTTCATCGCCCTTGACCAACATTGGCAAGGTAATTGAGCGGCTGAAGCGGCCATAGCGGCGCTCGGTGCGATGGGCAGTCGTGCCTTCGCTTAATTTTTGGTTGCGAATTTCACCACTGATGGTCAAAACATTTTCTTGCAACGTAATATCAAGATCTTCTGCTTTGAGGCCTGGCACGGCAGCTTCGATGATATAGCTATTGGCATTTTCCAAAACGTTCATATCGACGCTCAAACCAGTGCGGGTTGCTGCTGATGGCGCAACAAAGCTTTCTTCAAACAAACGGCTCATTGCATCGCGCAAGCTCAGGGCTTCTTCGACTGGTGACCAACGATTGATAGTTGCCATTGTGGTATTCTCCTTGCAATACAGCTTTTGTTTTTTGATGTCGATTTCGTCTGCATCAATCAATTTCGTAACTGTTTGTATAATACTCTGGCAGTGTTAGAACAACGTCTATGGAGCGTTAGAGCCATGTTAGAGCCTCAGGATCTGCGATTACGCCAACGCGATTATCTTTTGCGTTTGATGCGGGCAATGGCTGCCCAGCTTGATGCTGAGCCGTTGCTCAATTTGGTCATTGCCCAAGCGGTGGAGTTGTTGGCGGGAAACTATGGCCTGATCGCCTTATACAACCCCAATCAACGGCTGGAAATTCGCGCCGCCTATGGCCTTACGCCTAGTTTGTGGTCGGCCTTCGATGAAATTTTGCATGTTTTGCAAAGTGAAGGCCCGCAATCAAACCGGATGTCTGATGAATTGAGCAAGCTGGCGACCGCGTTAAATGTGCCGTTGCGCCAAGTTGTGGCCTTGCCAATGGTCACTGGCGACCAACAATTGGGCATGATGTTGGTGTTGCGTGCCGCGCTCAACGTGGGATTTACTGCCGATGATCGTCAATTGCTAAGCGCGTTTGTTGATTTTGCGGCAATTGCGGTTAATAATTCACAGCTCTATGCCGAGGCGATTGCCGAACGTGGTCGGCTCGATGCAATTATCGAATCCAGCGCCGATGGCATGATGATGCTCGACACCCGTTGGCGAATTACCCGCTTCAATGCTGCCATGGAGCGGCTCACTGGTTGGTCGCGTGAAGAAGCCTTGGGTCGGCCATGCGCCGAAGTATTGGCGATTCACAACCAGCAAGGGGTTAATATTTGCTTGACCGCCTGCCCGCTGCAACTCTTTCCCGATAATGATCATCCTTCGGTCGAGGGCTGGGTAACGCATCGCGATGGTCATGAGATTTATGTTGGCTCTTCGTATAGCGTGGTGCGCGAAACCAATGGCCGTTTTGGCGGCGCAATTGCCAATATTCGCGATATTACCAAGCAAAAACGCGATGAGCAGCAGCAATCAACCTTCATTTCGGTGATGTCGCATGAGCTAAAAACGCCAGTTGCGATTATCAAAGGCTATGCCAGCACGCTCAGCCGCACCGATGTTAAGCTCAACAAAGCCACGAAAACCGAAATGCTAACCGGCATCGAAGAAGAAGCTGATCGTTTGGCGCGCTTGATTGGCGATTTGCTGGAAGTTTCGCGCATGCAGGCTGGTGGGTTGCGCTTGCACCCAGCACCGTTTGATCTGAGTGAATTGGCGGCTGATGTGGTGGCAGCGTTTGCCTCAACGGTTGATCAACGCTTTGAGTTTCAGCTGCGTTTCGAGCCAAAACTACCGCATGTCTATGCCGATCAAGAGCGGATTCGCATGGTGCTTTCCAATTTGATCTCGAATGCAATTAAATATTCGCCAGAAGGTGGCGTAATTCGCTTGGGTGGTTGGCCGGAGAATGGTCATGTGCTGAGTTATATTACCGATGAAGGCATCGGCATTGCCCAAGAAGAATTGCCCAAGCTCTTTTCGCCATTTTATCGGGTTGATAATCGCTTGGCTCGCGAGACGCAGGGTGCTGGCTTGGGCTTGTATCTGACCAAATCAATTATTGAGGCCCATGGTGGCCGCATGTGGGCTGATAGTACGGTTGGCAAAGGCTCGCGCTTCTATTGGACGCTGCCAATTGCCCCGCCGAGCCTGCCCGACGTTGAGCCAAGCGTAATTTTGGCCAATGGTGAATAATATATTGACATAAAAACACACAAGGCCACGTCAAATAACGTGGCCTTGTGTGTTTTAGCAATTTAGCAAGCCAATCGTTTAGCGAATAACGAGCGGGCTGAAAATACTGTAGCTATTGATTTGGGCCTCGGTTTGGCCGACCATCGTCAGCGTGTTATTAGTATCAACTTCGGCTAGCCAATAGTAATAGCGCACATTTGGCGCAACATCGGTATCAAGCCATTGATAGCTGCTGTGTGCACCCACGGCTGGAATCAAGCTATCGGTGACTTGCACGGCAGTCGCTTCATCGTCGCTGGTGCTGCGATAGATGTGGAAGCCTTGGCTATCGACTTCGCTGCTAGTGCTCCAACGAACTTGAATCGCGTTCGTGCGAGCCAAAGCAGTCAACCCGACCACATTAACAGCGGTTGGATTGACCAAATCGCTATCGCTGGCTGTCAACGGTTGGAAGATATTATTCAAGCTATCGTTGAAATTCAAGGTTACGTTATTGACCACAGGCACGACAGTAATTGGATTGTTGACCGTCACTTGAACATTCAGCCGCCCAATTTCGCCTGGCCGCACCACTTGGTTGATATTGAAGCTTACAACCCCGCTGGAATGGCTACATGTGCCAGTGAATGGTGCATTAATCGCACAACTAACAAAGGTTGTTGACGGTGGCAGATTGTCGGTCAAGGTCATGTTGGTAGCCGTGCCAGGCGTGGCCGTGGTGTTTGAGGTATTGGTAAAGGTAATTGTGTAGTTAAGCGTATCGCCTGGCATAACCAACGTAACCCCATCGGTTTTACTCAAGGCCATGATTGGGGTTGGTGGTTGCTGATAATAGGCTTGCACGCCAGTTTGGCCTTCTTGAATAAACTGGTTGTGATCGCTGGTACAGGTGACGATCCGCCACCAACCCGCAGTTGGATTATTGATCGTATTGCCAACGCGGGTTGATGAGCTACCACCATTCCACACTTGATCACCGCTTACAGTGCCTGCAATGCCGCCAGTATTGCCCATTGGCGTGTAACTCGTATCACCGGGCGCATAATAGCGGACGCGGCGCGAATTATCGATGTCGAAGTTATTGAAGCTGACGCTTGGTTGGCCAGGCGTAACATATTCATACAAGGTCAAACAGGTTGCGACGGTATCAGCTCCACCTGCATCGTGTTGGAACGAGGCTTGGCGCATCCCAATCGTAATTTCATCGCCAGTGCCAGCAACGCCATCGAAGTTATCGGTGTTGGCTGGTGGCGCAGTATTGGGATCGTTATCATCATCGCGACCAACCCGCAAGCGCCAACCATTTTCATCGTTGCCGAAGGTTGATGAGCGCAACACATATTTGCCGCAGGTTACAGGCGCAGCGATCGTATACAAGCGCACCCAAGCAGGCGCGGTTGCAGCTGGCACAAAGGTACGTTGATGCAAGCTGCCAGCAGCTCCTGGAGCGGGTGCTGCTGGGCTTGGGCCAATTGGCGTGCCAGCTGCATAAAACTCAAATTGGGTGTTATCGTATGTGCCACCCCGTTGCTCGTCGCTGAGCGTGGTCGTACTATTCATTTCAGGGCTAAAAATATCGATATGGACTGGCTGATTGGTCGGCCAACCACCAGTTGTCGTGGTTGTGTTGACACTACACGGGATTTCGACCGTGAAATAATGTGAACCATTGCCCGTTCCAGCAGTGTTATTCGTATACCAATCGCCATTGCTGAGCGCATTGGTTGGGCCGTTGGTTTGCAAATAGACCGACGCGCCTGCTGGCGGAATTTCGACGGCTTTGGTTGGTGTGATGCACCCCAGCAAAGCCACAAGGCTGAGTAGTGCGAGGCGTTGATAGCGAAACGGCTGCCGGCCCATAAAAACTCCTTGACCAATAAAATACCGTCATTATCGCAATTGGCTTAACAAACCGGTTTACAATTTTCTTGGGAATTATCAACAATGCTGGTTGCTAAGAGCCACAATAAGTCTAGCGTATTGTATGCAATCAATAGTTCTTTTGCCATCCCCCACGAGAGGCAAATTGCGGCGTAATTATAGGACTAAATTCCTACTCCGTTGTTCGTTGCTCACTCATTAGTCGATTGTTTGGCTGGTCACACGCAAATCGTAGACGCTCAGGCGAAAATCATCTGCCACGATTGTGTGAATTAAGCGCTCGACGCTGGCTATGGTGCTTGGGACTGGCGCAGTTTGTTCGAGAAATAATTGCACAAACACGCTTGCCCCATCGGGGTGATAGCCAAGCACTACCTCAAGATCAACCACATTTGGTTGGTTCAAAATGCCCCGTTCTAAGCGGCGGCGTAACTCGCGCACATCCCAAACTGGTTGGCGTGGGTCGAGATCGGCTGGCACAGCGCCGCTTTGCTGACTATGCGGCACATTGGGATAGGGCTTGGTTTTGACTTTGCTTTTGAGCGTTAAAATCGCCACGCCCAAGCGTTCTTCAACTTCTTCGCGAATTCGTTGATGCAAATCGGCCAAGGTATCGTTGAGATGGGCGGTTGGGTGCAACTCAAGCTCGCTATAAATTGCCACTCCTTCGCCATAAGCTTGAACGTTGGCTTTGCCGCTGCGCACATCAAGCGCTTGGCCTAAGGCTTGATCGACGGCGCGCTGGATTGTTTGCAGATCGAGTTGGGCATAGCCCGAACCAGTATTGCGCACTGGCACATATTGGCTTTGGCGAATAAACATCTGCGCCAAAGCCAAACCAAGCATGAGCAAGCCCACAATTCCAGCCACAATGCGCGTCGTTTGACTATAAATTAACGCTTGAGCACGCAAATATTGGAACAAACGCAAGGCCAGATCAAAACTTTGCAATGGCAACAGCGCAATCGTGATTGCCAAAACGGCCAAAGCGAGCGCAATAATTGTGATCAATAAACGGTTGAATCCTTGCATGCCTGCTTACTCAGCTACTACAATTGCGGCAACTTCGAGCGGAGTTTCCTTACCCTTGAGCACCAACGGGCCAATACGTTGAATGCTGCTTTGTAAATCGCCCAAATCCTCAGCTAGCGTATCGGGGCCAAGATAGATTGTGTTGGCTGGAGCTGCGCCACACAAACGCGCTGCCACATTCGTCACATCGCCAATCACGCTGTAGTCGTAGCGCTCGTGAGCACCAACATTACCAACCACGCCAATGCCTGTATTAATGCCAGCGCCAAACGAGGCTTGAGCTGGTAAGGCGCGGGCTGCCGCTGAACGATTAAAGGCTACGACTGCGGTTAAAGCTGCCATTGCCCCGCGAATTGCTCGCTGCGCATGGTCTGGTTGGCCAACGGGGGCGTTGAAAATCGCCATCGCTTGATCGCCAGCATATTGATTGAGCGTGCCGCCATGCTGAATTAATGCCTTGGCAATTAGATCAAGATAGGTATTGATAATCTGCATCATGGCTTCTGGTGGCAAGCGCTCCGATAAATTGGTGAAGCCGCGCATATCCATAAACACCACGCTGACCTCGCGCCGTTCGCCGCCAAGTTTCAATTGACCACGTTCGGCGGCCTTCAACAGCTCATTCAACACGCTGGGCGGCGTACGTTTGGCAAACAGGTCGAGCACTTGGGTGTGATCTTGGCGTTGCAGGTTGTTTTGAACCAACAGCATCACCAAGCCAGTTACGCCAATCGCCAATAATGGGCTTGCTAGATCGATGCGGATTAATTGTTGTTGCAGCCCGCTAACGGCGCTAATGACCATCACACTTGTGCCGATGACCATGGCGCTAAACAAAAGCCATGGCCGCCGAATCATGGCGATTAATGTGAGTGCGATCACCAAGCCGCTGAGAATGCCGCGCCGACCAGCTGGGCTTTGTTCGCGCAGGGCATTGGCATGCAGAATTGTGCCGATTGCATTAGCGTGAATCTCGACTCCATCCATTAATGGGCTGGTTGGTGTGGTGTAACGGTCGCCAAGAGCTGCGGCGGTTGAGCCAATCAGCACGATTTTATCATTGAATAGCGCAGGATCAACCGCGCCATTGAGCACTGCCAGCAAACTGACTTGGGGATAGGTTTGGCTTGGGCCTGCATAATTTAACATAAAACTGGCGTTATTGACCGGAATTGTAACTCCATTGGCAAGTGTGGTTGCTGTTGGCTCGATGTTCAAGCCAGTTGGAAGATGCCACCATGCTTGGGCGCTGGCCAAGGCGATTGCCGGATAAAGCTCAGGCTGATCATAATGGGTTTGGATGCGGCGCACCACGCCATCGGAGTCGGCGATGATGTCACTATGGGCCAAAACCACTCTGCCAGTTTGCAATGGCTGGGCTGGCTGAATCATTTGCTTGGTTTTGCTATCGCGCGAAACCGCCAAAATTGGGTGTTCTAATGGCTCTAGGGCTTCAGCAAAGGCGTGATCGCCAGCAGGATTGGCTCCGGTAAACAGCATATCAAACACAATTACCCGTGCGCCTTTGACTTTGGCTAATAATTGGGCGTAGATGCTGCGATCCCACTCGGTGAGCCGACCAAAGCCGGTGTCGTTGCTCAGCGCTTGGTCATCGATCGCGACAATCACAATCGCTGGTTGCGGGCTATGGGTGGCCAATTGGCGCACCAACAAATCGGCTGCTGAACGATCAAGCTGTCTGCGCCATGTCCATGTATCACTCAACAACAGGGCCAGCAAGCATGCCAGCCCTGTTGCACTAAACCATAATCCTCGGCGAACTTGTTGCGAACTTAGCACCAGGTTGCTCCTATGGCTGCGGAATAATCAACGTGAGGCCAACCGGAATTTCATTACGATCGCGGATGCTTGGGTTGGCGTTGATCAACGCATCGGGCGTAATGCCAAAGCGTTGGGCAATGCCATTGATTGTATCGCCAGCTTGCGTGACATACAGCTGCGGCGTTGCCGTCGGTGTACTGGTTGGCGTATTGGTTGGGGTCGCCGTAGCGGTGGCCGTTGGCGTAGACGTGTTGGTTGGTGTATTGGTTGGGGTCGCCGTCGGCGTTGGCGTTGGCGTGTTGGTTGGCGTTGGCGTTGGCGAGATCTGCGGCTGCACCACCAAGGGCTTCGATTGCTCGGCCAGTAATTGTTCGCCAGCCCGCACAAACACGCTTTGGCCATCCATCGCTACCTGCACATTGCCTTTATCGGTGGCATAAAAAGTTGTGGTGTTACTACGAGATTCCACAGTAAACTCTGTGCCACGGACTGAAGCTGCTGATGATGGCGTTTCAACCTCAAACAGATCATTTGGCCCAAGCAAGCGCTTAACCCCGTTGAGCGTACGGCCAAACCAGACTTTAAGCCGAATTTGCTGGCCAGCGTTGGCATCGTCCATCGTTTCGAGGGTCATGCGGGCATTGGCTTGCAAGGCCGTTGTTTGGCCATCGAAATAGGTAATTAATGCAGTGGCGCTTTCGGTTTGAATCGTATCGCCTGGCTCTAAAATAGTTACATCGCCAGCATTCAAGCGGCGTTCAGCACCAGTGCGTATATTATTGATCACTGCTGTGCCATCGAAAATTTGCACACTAGCGTTGTGCGGCACGCTTGGCGTAGAGCTGGCGAGCGTGGCATAACCAACAAAAAATAAAATTGCGCTGGCGACGAATAAGGCAAAAATCTGAGGCCGACTCCATTGCCATTGCCACAAGCGCCGCTTGGTTTTGGCTGCTTTACGCCGCTTGGCGCTTGGTTGGCTTGGCTTCAATTGCTCAAGTTGTTGCTCAAGCGTTTGGTTAATGGCGTGTTGTTGGCTTTGGCTGAGTTGTTGCTCTGGCAGGGCCTGATTAATCGCTTCCTGAAGCTGCTGCTTGGTTGGTTTCATACAATCCCTCTACTGCTGCAAGTTGGTGATTAAGCCGTTGCAGGCCTTGCTGCAATAATTGTTCGGTTGCGCGTTGGGTACGGCCTAGAATTTCGCCAATCATGGCAGCGGTTAGGTTGTGGCGCAGATGCAATAACACCGCCAAATGCATAGCCTCCGGCAAGCGCTGAAGTTCGCGAATTAGGCTATTCGATTGGGGCTGATGGCCATAATCACGCCAATAATCGAGCAGCACATGGCAGGTGAGGGTGAAGAGCCATAAGCGTAGCCCAAGCCGCTGATCGACGCTATTGATCGTGCGAATGGCGGTTGCCCAGACATTATTGACCAAGTTTTGGGCGAGTGGTGCTTGATAGACCGCAGCCCACGCCAGATTATAAAGTTCGCCCGACCATTGCTCAGCCAGCATGCGCCATGTTGCATGGTCGCCACGTTGTAATAATTTGATAATTGCTGAATCGTTTGCTGCTTGCGTCATTGCCTATGCCCTATCGTTATTGCCCACCATGAACAAAAAGAATCACGTCGAGCAATGGGTGCTGACGTGATCTTAGAAGGATGACATTACGGGATTGCTAACATTTAGCCTTCGCGAGCACGCCGTACCGCTGCATTAAAGCCAGCTTCATCACGATTGATCAGCTTACGATTCTCGCTCGTTTCTTCGAATTTGGGACAACGCACGGCCAAATATGGCGCGGTATGCGGATCAACGCCCATCACGCATGGAACGTGCAAGCCAACCCGAAAATGGCTGCAATCGCGGCAATCGCGGGCGCGGCGTGGGTCGCCGCCGGTTTCATTATAGTGTTCGGCCAATGCGCCGATGCTTTCGTAGAGCAACTGCACTTGGCGGCGCAAATCTTCGAGCGCCAAATTAAAGGCATTATCGCGATCGTTAGGCCGTGGGCGGCGAATCAAGCCATCATCTGGCTGGCGTGGTGGTGGTGTTGGGCGAGACGCATCGTTACTACTCATGGATTCCTCCTTGGGCGCTTGTGACGATGCTTTATCGCGCCCCAACCAATTATCCAACATGCCATGCTCCTTCGGCAATAGGCCCATACTGGTGATTAATTGCTATTTTAGCACTCACTACCTAGTGGGAACCAGTGAGAAGGATGAAGGATGAATTATGAGGGATGAGAGAAGGATGAAGGATGAATAGAAAGTCAAAAGGCAAAAAGAACAGAGAACGTAGCTGTATTGGTTCATCAGGTTAACCACGATTTCATCCCCTCACCCCAACCCCTCTCCCGTGGCGCGGGCGAGGGGCTTTAAATTCATTGTTTACCGCAATTTCTTGGTGAAAAACGCATGCTCCCCCTCGCCCGCGTCCAGTGGGAGAGGGGGTTGGGGGGTGAGGGAACATGATTGCTAATCCAATGAACCAGTACACATAGAACAGAGGGATGAAGGCACAAATCAAAAGTCAAAAGGCAAAAATCAAAAAAAACATAGAACATAAATCAAAAGGCAAAAGTTAAAAAGGATGTGGCTGTTGGCTAGCGGCGTTGGGCTGGTATGACCGACCGATCCCCAGCCCCTCACACCCGATCCCTCGGCTATCGGAAGAATGATTGGCAAATCAAATCAATCTCCGATAGCCAACAGCCAATAGCCCAATGCTCAAAACCCTATGTTCTATGTTCTATGCTCTCTGTTCTTAACTCCCGCTTTTCTTGGTCATTTTGGAGAGCATATCCCACATTTCGTTGGGCAAACGATCGAGGCCTGAGAATTGGCCAGCGCCATACAACCACTCGCCGCCATCGATCGTGATGCACTCGCCGTTGATGTAGCCTGCCTCGTCGGCCAACATATAGGCTGCCAAATTGGCTAGCTCACTATGCTCGCCAACCCGTCGTAGCGGCACACGATTGAGCGCTTGTTCAGCTAGTTCGGGCGTTGGAGCCAGTCGTTCCCACGCACCTTGGGTTGGGAACGGGCCGGGTGCGATTGCATTCATGCGAATGCCGTAGCGTGCCCACTCGACCGCCAACGAACGGGTCATGCCGAGCACGCCAGCTTTGGCTGCTGCCGATGGCACCACAAAACCGCTGCCCGTCCAAGCATAGGTGGTGACGATGTTCAAACATTGGCCACCGCGCCCAGCTTCGATCCATTTTTTGCCTAAAGCCAAAGTGCAGTAGAACGTGCCATGCAATACAATCCCTAACACTGCATCAACGGCGCGGTGCGAAAGCTTCTCGGTAGGGCTGATGAAGTTGCCAGCAGCATTGTTGACCAAAATATCAACCGTGCCAAAGTGATTCCACACGCTATCGATCATCTGTTCAACAGCTTCTGGGTCGCGCACATCGCAGCTAACGGTAAAGACTTCGCCGCCTTTTTCGGCCATCATTTCGTTGGCAGCATTGGTCAATTTTTCAGCGTTGCGGCTGGTAATCGCCAATTTTGCGCCCAACTCTAGGAAGCGCTCACCCATTGAACGCCCCAAGCCCGAACCCCCGCCAGTGATGATGATTACCTTGTCTTTGAGCAGATCTGAACGAAACATGCACAACCTCCTTGTTGGGCTATCGGCGCGATCAGGCTTCTTTGATCTGCGCGTAATGTTGCCAGAATGTTGGGTACGAGACGGTCACGGCTTCGGCTTCGTCGATAATTGTTTCGCCTTCGGCCACCAAACCAGCGACCGCCAAGGCCATAGCGATGCGATGATCTCCATGCGATTGAACCGTGGCTCCGTGGAGTTCACCGCCGCCAGCGATAACCATGCCGTCGGGCGTGGCTTCGAGGCTTGCGCCCATCGCACTCAATTCGCTCACAACCGTCGCCACCCGATCGGTTTCTTTGGCGCGGAGTTCTTCTGCATCGGCGACGACTGTTTCGCCAACGGCACAAGCTGCGGCTACCGCCAGCACCGGAATTTCATCGATCAAGCGTGGAATTAAATCGCCATCGATGCGGGTGCCCCGCAAGCCACCGCCGCGCACAGTTACGTCGCCAACTGGCTCAGCGCCTTCGTTGCGCTCGTTGCTAATGGTGATATTTGCGCCCATGGCTTTGAGCACATCAAGCGCGCCAGTACGGCTTGGATTCAAGCCCACGCCCAAGGTCGTAATTTCGGCATCAGGATGAATTGCCGCCGCGACCCACCAGAACGTTGCCGACGAGGGATCGCCAGGTACGTGCAACGAAAGCGGATAGGGGAAAACCGGATGGCTTGGTGGATAGAGCACAATTTCATCATCTTTGACCGTCAGATCAATACCCATTGCAATCAGCATACGCTCGGTATGATCGCGACTGACGATCTTGCCAGTCAAGCGCATTGGGGCATCGCCAGTGAGGCCAGCCAAGAGCAAGGCCGATTTAACTTGGGCGCTGGCAATTGGTAATTCATAATTGCCGCCATGAATCGTTGTGCCGCGAATCACCAGCGGCGCACGATTGCCATTGTCGCGGCCATCTAAGTTGGCTCCAAGTTGACGTAATGGGTCGGTAATTCGGCGTTGAGGCCGTGAACGCAGCGAGGCATCGCCAGTCAGCACGCTCAAAAATGGCTGGCCAGCAAGCAACCCAGCAAGCAAGCGCAGGGTTGTGCCCGAATTACCACAATCTAAAACATCGCTTGGCTCGCGCAGGCCACGCAAACCGCGCCCAAACACCCGCACTTTATCGTCGGTATGTTCGATTTCAACGCCCATTTGGCGCAAACAGGCGATCGATGAAAGACAATCAGCGCCTGGCAAGAAGCCGGTAATCTCGGCGTTGCCCTCGGCCAAGGCATTAAACAACACCGAGCGATGCGAGATCGACTTATCGCCAGGTACGCTGAATGCGCCACGTAGACGCTTGGCATGACTAACTGTCTGTTTCATCGGGCGTTGACTCCTGAATTGCGGCGGGGGGCATCCCCATGTGGTGTTCAAAGCGGGCAAGCGCTGCAACCAACTGTTCTTGGCGCACGGCACTGGTCAGGTCGCCACGGGTGCGTTCGAGCACGGCCCGCAGGGCATCGGTGGTGCGGCGCAAGCCACTGGTCACGGCATCGGGGAAATCGACAGTTACCAAAAAGCTATAGATTTCATCCATCTGATCGAGCAAGCGTTCGCCGCTATCGACCTTGCCATGGCGCAGGCCATCGAGAATATAGCGACGCAGTTCGCTGGCAGCCTCGGCTAAACCATTTAAGTAGGCTGCTGCCTCAACGCCCAAGGCCTGATGGCTGGGCAAGCTTTCGCCGCGCACCAAAGCCAAGGTCAAGGCAGCTTCAGCATATTCTTTGAAGGCATCTTGGGTATAGCCAGCATAGAGCAATGCCGGATACGGTTGGAGGCGTTCGCGCAAGCTTTGGGCTGCTGCCGCCGTTTCTGCTAAAAGTGGTTCGGCCACAGCCCATTCATGGCGGTGGACTGCCCGAATTGTGTTTGCGCATTGACGAATGAGTTCGCGAGCAGATTTGAGCGCGATTTCGCGGGTCGCATGAATCGCTTCCAACTCGCTAATGAGGGTCGTTGTTTCAATACTCACAGCGTTGTCCTTGTTAGGATCTCTGGTGTAAAACTGCGCATAGCATACTTTGCATGACGCGATAAGTCAAAGGAGTAAACTCGGTCAAATTAAGCACGTTAAATGCAATTTGCCCACCAAAACTGGTGGGCAAATGCTTAAACATGATTAGATTGTTGCAAGCTTATTTGCCAAATGCCGCTTGCCACGTCAACGGCCCCACAACTCCATCGCGGGTTAGGCCATAGGTCGATTGCAAATTGAGCACTGCTTGTTCAGTACCAGCGCCAAACGCGCCATCAACCGTCACGCCGAGCAACGTCTGAATTGCGCGCACTGCATCGCCGTTGCTGCCATTTTGCACGGTTTTGATCAATTTGGCGAAGGTTTGCGCGCCAACAACGCCATCAGCGGTCAATCCATTGGCGCTTTGGAAGCTGCGCACTGCTTGCTCGGTGCCAGCGCCAAAATCGCCATCGGCAGTTAGTGAATGGCCATGCGAGCGCAACAAATATTGGGCTGCCTTAACATCGTTGCCCGAACTGCCATTGCGCAAGGTTGGCCATGCTGGCAAACTTGGGGTTGTGCCACCTGAGATCGTGCCAATCGCCACATTATCATAATAGAAGGTGAGAATTGAACGCCAGGTTGAGCCATTATCAGCTAAATATTTCGAACCCCATTGGCTCATATACAGTCCAACTGTCCAGCCATGATTTTGGCTGCATTGGCCCGAAGTGCGGCTGCCATTGTAGGAGCCAGCACAATATTGGCTTTGGAAAATTGCATTGTTTTTGATCAAGCGATAGTTCCACGTATCATCAACCGCTGCGTTGGTGCTAGCATACGAAACATTGGGGTTATACACTTGGTCGGCGGTGGTATCTTTGGTGTCGTAGCCTTTGCCCGGATATTTGGGGTACATTGTGCGATACCAAGCATAGGTTTTCGAGGCCATCGCGCCAGAACGCAACGATTCAGTGCGCCAGCCAGCAACCCATTCATTGGGCAACACATGCTTGACATAGGTTTTGAAATTAACGGTATCAACGCGGCCAAGGCTGACGCGATAAACGCGAATTGTGGCTGGTGGTGTGGTATTCGTGCCTGCTAGCACGTGGTTCAATTCAGCGTCGTTGAGGCTTGGCTCTTGCGCTGCATTATTACTTAAACGGTGTGGTTGAACATCGATAATTTCAGCTTGTTGATCAACGGTTTTATCTGCCAGTGAAAGCGGCGCAGCAACCAACAGCGTATCATTTGGAATCAACTGCGCATTGCGTAAGTGCCAAGCACGATAGCCCTGCGCCTCGACCGCAACCTCAATCGCTTGGCTAGCGTTGGTTGATACGGTAAAATGCGCACTGCCTGTTTCGTTGGTGGTGGTTGTTAGGCCTAAGCTTGCTACCGAAACTATGGCATTGCTCAATGGCTTGCCATCAGGGCTGGTGACCGTCACGCTCAAATTGGCTCGTTGCTGGTTGCGGGTTTGGGCCGAAATTGGCTGTTGAATCAACAAACCCAATGCCAAACTTAGCATACCCAACCAGCGCCATGTTAATCTGCGCAGCATCCATGCTCCTTCCACTGAAGAAAATAGCCTGCGTGATTGCTCACGTTGCCGCCAGTATAGCCCGATTAACTTAAAATTTCCTTAATGAAGTTGGTTAATTCTAAAAAATTACTTAATTTCTTAGTGAGAGGATGATCCTTTAATGAATACCAAACGCTCAATCATTTTGGTGCTGGCACTTGCGTTGGGAATTATCTACGGAACTGTGGTTGAAATGACGCTTGATCCATTGGGCGATTATGTCCGCTGGATGCTGTTTTGTGGTTTTGTAACGCTATCTGCTGCCGTTCCTGTTAAAACGTTTTATCGTTTTATTGTTGGAATGCTGAGTGGGATCATCGGGATGTGGGCAATGTACGGATTTGCCTATAATCAAGGCGAATTAGGTGCTGGAGCTGATGTTTTGTTCTATGCTGGTTTATTTTCTTGGAGTTTATTTGGGGTTCAATTTGGCATTGTTGCCGCAGTCTTAGCATCAGGATTATGGTTTTTAAGTAGCTATAGATTAAAAAAAACCTAGCGAGGTTTACGGATAAGTACTGATCAAAAATGTGGCGATCGAAGATTTTGATAATTTGATCGCCACATTTTTGATTTAGGGTTGACTATGTTTCTGCTTTTCAAGTTGGCTCATGCTGTATTTCCATAGTATTCTGCCACTAACAATACTAATCACTAAAGCAATGATTAAGCCTAAGCCACCCAATAACCAACCGAAGAACAGAATGCTCATAATGATCGTTCCAAGCCAACGCGACCAAAAGAAACGCTGTTGGTCACGTTTTAATTGGGGAATTGGATCAAATGGCGTTTGATACATAACGCTATGTTCTCCTCTGAAAATAATTAATTAACTGAAGGAAGTATAACCCATGGGCTTATTTAACACATTACATTTGCCAGCACCATGTTTGGGTTGTGGGGTCGAAATTCCGCTGGTGTTGCAATTTAAGTATGCAGAAAATTGGCAGCACGCGTATAAAATTAATGACCAATTGCGTTGGAATAGTCGCCATCCTCGCTATAATGATGGCAAGCCAGGATCGGCGCATGTTGTTATTTCAGCAATTTCCGAAGATTGCCCAGTTTGCAAGCATGACGGCGATGATTATCTGATTCATGTGTATAACGATGTGCTGATCAGCATCGAACCTGATGATCAGCGCTATAACTTTTTCGATGCTAAGAGCGATTTCTTAGTTTTAGAGCAATGATGCTACAGCTTGAGCCTTATTACGCGCCATGTGGGTGATTCAATTCACCTTCCCATTGAAGAGCACAGCAGCTATAATAAATAACGCTGTGTTTTTTCAAAAGGATGGGTTATGCAAACCAAACGATCGTTGGTTGCTATTGGGCTCGCCTTGGCTATCGCTTTGTTGAGTGTGTTTGCGGCCAATGGCCTCAGCTCATCAAGCGCTGCCTCATCGTCGGATGGGCTTTGGCAAGACGTTGCTGAACAACGGATTACGCTCAAAGGCCAGCGCGAAATTGTGCCGCTGGTGTATCGTACGGTCGGCCTCGATTTGGCTGGCTTGGGCAAACGCCTAGCACAAGCGCCGCTCGAAAGCGCGGTTAAGGTTCAGCAATCAGCATTTTTGCTAAATTTACCCTTGCCCAACGGCGAATTTCGCCAATTTCGCGTGGTCGAATCGCCAATTATGGAGCCAGCTTTAGCTGCCAAATTTCCTGAATTGCGCACCTACTTGGCGCAAGGCTACGACGACCCAGAAATGGTTGCGCGGCTTGATTTGACTCCAGCAGGGTTCCATGGCTTGATCTTGGCTCCAGAAGGTCGCTATTTTATCGACCCCTACAGCCGCAATGATACAGCTAACTACATTGTGTACGATAGCCGTAATTTTGTGGCCGACCCCGCCAAACTGGCGAGCAAAGGCCAGCTTGATTATGTTGGCGAAACGCCAATCACCAATCCGTTCCCTGAACGGTTTGCGATTGGCGAAACCTTGCGCACCTATCGCCTTGCCATGGCGGCAACTGGTGAATATACCGTTTTCCATGGCGGCTCGGTCAATCAGGCAATGGCCGCAATCGTTACCAGCGTCAATCGGGTTAATAGTGTTTACGAGCGCGATCTGTCGGTGCGCATGGTCTTGGTTGCCAACAATAACTTAATTGTTTATACCAATGGCAACACTGACCCATATATGAATGATGATGGCTTTGAGATGCTTGGCGAAAATCAGAGCAACCTATCCACCGTGATTGGTAACGCCAATTATGATATTGGCCACGTCTTTAGCACCGGCGGCGGTGGGGTTGCCGAACTTGGCTCAGTCTGTGTGTCAAGTGTCAAAGCTCAAGGCGTAACTGGCTCGTCGGCTCCGATTGGCGATCCATTTGATATTGATTATGTGGCCCACGAAATTGGCCACCAATTTGGTGGCAACCACACCTTTAATAGCACGCTTGATGCTTGTGGTGATGGTAATCGTGAAGGCCCAGCCGCCTACGAACCAGGCAGTGGCTCCACGATTATGGCCTACGCAGGCATTTGTGGCTCAGAAAACTTACAACCAAACAGCGATCCCTACTTCCACGCCAAGAGCTTGGAAGAAATGAGTGCCTTTATTACAACTGGGGCTGGGGCCAGCTGTGGCACGACCAGCGCAACTGGCAACACGCCACCAACCGCCAATGCTGGCGCAGATTACACGATTCCTGCCAACACGCCATTTGAATTAACTGGCAGCGGCAGCGATAGCAACGGCGATAGTTTGACCTACAATTGGGAACAATACGATTTGGGCGCGGCCTCGCCACCAAGCACCGATAATGGCAATCGGCCAATTTTCCGTAGCTTTAATTCAAGCACGTCGACCAGCCGCACCTTCCCACGCTTGACCAATATTCTGAACAACAGCACAACGATTGGTGAAGTGATGGCGACGACGAATCGCGCCATGAATTTCCGCTTGACTGTGCGCGACAATCGCGCTGGCGGCGGTGGTTATAGCTTTGATACGGCGCGGGTAACAACGGTTAATGCTGCTGGTCCCTTCCAAGTTACTGCGCCAAATACCGCTGTAACCTGGGCTGGCTTTAGCAACCAAGCCGTTACTTGGAACGTTGCCAATACCACGGCGGCTCCAGTCAGCTGTAGCAATGTTAATATTTTGTTCTCAAGTAATGGCGGCACGAGCTTTAGCGCCGTGTTGAGTAATACGCCAAACGATGGTAGCCAAAGCATCAGCGTGCCAAATGTTGCAACCACCACAGGTCGGATTAAAGTTCAATGTGCTAACAATATTTTCTTTGATATTGGCAATGCCAACTTTACCGTAACCGCCAGCAATGCAACCGTTACTCCAACCAATGTAACTACGGAAACACCAACCAATACACCAACAGTAACCGCCACTACGGTTACGCCAACCTCAACCACAGTTACGCCAACCGTCACGACGACCCCAACGAACTCGGTGGTGTACTTGCCATTGACGACCAAACAGCCCTAAAATCCGAACACGGCCTACTTGAAGCTTCAGGTAGGCCGTGTCCTCCACACCGAAATATACAGTTTTGAGCTAGCTAGACCAAGTTAGGCTTGGTTAACCACCGTTACATCGAGCAACTTCTCCGACACTTTATCGATCAATTGATCAATAAAAAAAGGCTTGGCAATCATCTCGGTTACTCCAGCCTCGCGGGCTTCGCGTTGCAATTTGACACTATCATAGGCAGTAATCATCAACATTGGTTGGGTTGCGCCTTGCGAACGTAGCGCCCGAATCAGATCCAAACCAGACATTTCACGCATATGATGGTCAGTCAGCAGAATATCGGCTGGCTCTTGCAGCCATAAATTCAGCGCTTCCTCGCCATGATAGGCCCGAACAACTTCAACGTCAGGGATGCTGCGGAGGCCAATGATCAAGGTCATGGCAATCGCTGTATCATCTTCGGCAATTAAAATGCGTTTGGTCATGGTTGGTCTCCTACTGTGCTGCTAGCATCCCCACCCACACTGATACAAGTACTTTAGTATCATATAGGTACTATTGTAACGTGTGGCTGGTACTGGCACAACACCCATATAGGTGAATAAATTGTGATCCTATGTCGAGTTAAAGCTGCTGTTATCACCCCTCTGAGGGAACAACAGCAGCTACGGGTTGTGCCAATAGTATGTTAAAGCAAGATCTAGGCCAACTAGCGTCGCCAACGAGGCCGCAACATTTGTTTCACGATTGAGCGCGAACCCCGACTAATCGAGCGTGGCCATAAGGTTCTACTGACCATCGCGCGATCGTTTTCAATTTCCTCAGGGTCAAGCCGAACGTGGCTGCCATATTGCTCTGCGGTGTAGGCATCGGCCAAACGGCGCAAGGTTCGGCGCTGGCCAGGCATTTCTTTGGCCAATTCGCTGGCAAATTCTTGGGGCGTGCGCTCTGGGCGTTGTTCCAAGCCAGCCCAACGCGCTAATAGGCCGATAAAGCCATAGGCTCGCGCCGCAGGCCGCAAACCACGAAATTCGCGTTGCAACAATAACCAGAGCAACAAAATAACCATGCCAATCATTGCACAAATAATTGCTAGCCAACGCCAAAATGGGCTGCGTTCGACAACTGGGGGCGCTGCATTGTCAACTGGCAAGGCTTGCGGCTCCACTGTTGGAATTGGCGTGGTTTGATAGTTCTCGCGCAGATCTTGCAAGGCATCAAAATCGGTGGCTGGTTGCTGAACTTGGCCTGCATTTGGCCCAATATCGTCGGGGTTTTCGCTGTTGTCTTCTGCTTGCGCTGGGCCATCAGGCCGAATTGGCACGGTCACATAGCCCGCCGGCGTTGGCTCAAAGCGAATCCAGCCATAATCCATAAAATAAACTTCGGGCCAGCTATGGGCAATCGAGTCGCGCACAACGTAAACTTGGCGATCAGCATCATAATCGCCAGTTGCATAGCCTTGCACCCAGCGTGCTGGAATTCCTTGCGAGCGCAACATCAACACCATCGAGCCTGCAAAATAATCGCAATAGCCACGGCGTAAATTGAACAAGAAGTTTTCGATTGGGTCTGCATCTGCTGGCGGCGCAGGAATTTGATCATCATAGGGCATTTGGCGCAGATAATTTTCAATCACCACTGCTTTGTCGTAGGCAGTTTCTGCTCCGGCAGCTGTGGTTAATTGGCGCGACAAGCCGCCAATATTGCGGATCGCTTGGGTATCGGGCAATTGCAGATAGCGCTGGAGCCAAACCGGATACTCAGTTGGCGCATTGCGCAAGCTTTGCTTATCGACATTGCTAATCAACGAAACCACACTATATTCAAAATCGCGGTTAGCTGGGCCTTGATTGAAATAAATCGCGCTATCGGCAAAGTTTGGTAGCGTCGTCTCGCTATCGGAGATGATAAACGTGTGCTGGACCAACACGGGCACGCTCCACGTCAGCGGCGAGGTTGCAGCAGGCAGTTGCTGGTCGCCACGGGTTTGCATCAGCTTAATGGTTTGGGTAAATGGCTCGCGGCCATTCGTGTCAATTTGGGTTAGCGTATCATCGGGATTAATCGGAGTCAGCGCTTCGCGGCGGGTTGATGTGCGCCGCACCTGCCACGCGATGTCGCCTGTGGTGTTTTGCCAGCCTTTGCCATCGTACAAATCCCAGGCATTCGAGCGCCAATATTCTGCTGAAGGTGCTTTGACTTCGAGCACAACCTCGTTGGTTGCCGAGCGTGCGCCACCAAGTTGCACCGTATTGTTGGAAAAATTGGCACCGTTGCCATTTGGCACGACCACATTGCCCACGCCTTGCGGCCCGCGATCAGCGCGAATAGCACCATTGTCGGGCAGGAAGAAATCGATTGGGCGGCTCAGATTCTCGCCAAAGATCCGTAATTGAGCATTGGTGATATTGGCTGGCATCAAGGCAGCCATCAAAACCAAGCTAAAGCATGCCAAAACTCCCGCCCACAAGTAGCGCAACGAAAGCCATTCCTGCTGCTCTAAAAAGCCAGCATCCCAAGCGTTTTGGCGTTGGGCATAGGTTTGGGTTACCACAAAGAGCAGCGCAATCAGCAAAAACAGCCAGAACGAAGCAATTGGCTTGGGAACTGCATAGGTCAAATTGGCCATCAGCAGCCCACCATTGAGCATCACCAAGCGCCAATTCCAGCGCCAGCGCAAGAGCAACCAAATTGTGCTGTAGGCAAAAATCCAGGCCAAAAGTAACCCAGCCAGCGAAAAGAGATAATAATCTTCGATCCGTTCGCCAGTTTTGGCTGCGCGAATTGCTGCAATCCCCCGAATCAGCAGATCCGTCCAGCGATCAACTTGGCCTTCGAGGCGTGGATCAAGTGGCACAAAGCGGATTGCCCATGCCAAGCCCATAAAAAAGCTCAGCACATGGGCAATAAACGAGGGCAAGGCTTGCCAACGGGCAAATAATGCTGCCACCACCAACCCGCCAAGCGCCACAATCCGCATGCGTTCAAAGCCTTCGACCCATTCCGATTCAACCACATTGGTCACGACCAGCAAGGCCATAATGCTGGCTAACGTCCAAGTGAGCAAACCATAGCTTGGTTGAAAAAAAGCGCGAACTCGTTGCAGCATAGGGGATTCCTCAATCTAGCATGCGGGCTACTTCTATTTTAAAATGGCTCTTGGGCTTGCTGGGTTAGTAGTTGATGAGCATCGGCTTAGGCCAGCAAGCGTTTAAATAAGCGCTCGGCGTTGGCAGTGGTGATGGTGGCAACTTCATCAAGGCTTAAACCGCGCAAACGGGCGATTGCCTCGGCCACATAAGCCACATAGCTTGGCTCGTTGCGTTTGCCGCGATATGGGTGCGGCGTAAGATAGGGCGCGTCAGTTTCAATCAAAATTCGATCAAGCGGCGCACGTTGCACTACATCCTGCAATTCAACAGCCTTTTTAAATGTCACTGGCCCAGAGAACGAAAGATAAAAGCCCACATCCAAACAGGCTTCTGCATAGGCCCAATCGCCGCTGAACGAATGCATCACGCCAGTTTGGCCGCGCGCTGCCGAATCCAAAACTCGTACCGTATTGTCCACTGCATCGCGACTGTGGATGACCACTGGAAAATCAAGCTCGCGAGCCATAGCCAGTTGCTGACGAAACAGCTGTTCTTGAACAGCGTGCGGCGCGCGATCATGGTAATAATCGAGGCCAATTTCGCCCAAAGCTACGACCCGTGGCTGAGCCAATAGCTCGCGAATTTGAGCTAATTCAGCTTCGCCAGTGTTCAACGCATAGTGGGGCTGAATTCCGACGCTGGCCCACACCATGGGATTGCTCTGGGCCAAGGCAACGCTGGCGCGCGATGAGGGCAAATCGTAGCCAATATTGATCATACGGGTTACGCCAGCTGCTTGAGCACGCTCAAAGACAGCCGCCCGATCATCATTAAATTGATCGCTATGAACGTGGGTATGGGTATCAATTAACATGAATTTTCCTAGAATGATAAGGCTTGGGCACAAGCACAATTTGGTGCAACCTAGCCAGCAAATATTATACTCAATCAGCGCACACAATAGCAAAATTCTGTTACCATACAACCACGATTAAGTTATGGAGGATGATTCCTATGGCAGTACGTTCAGCTGAAGCAACATGGACTGGCTCTTTACGCGAAGGCGCTGGCTCGGTCAAAACTGGCAGTGGCGCAGTCGAAGGCAGCTACTCATTTCCTTCACGCTTTGAAGATGGCACTGGCACGAACCCCGAAGAACTGATTGCAGCAGCGCATGCTGGTTGTTACTCAATGGCCTTGACCGCTGATCTTGGTCGCGGTGGCTACGAACCAAAGAGCGTGCACACCGTTGCTAAGGTGCATCTCGAACGCGGCGAAGGTGGCTTTAGCATCACCAAAATCGAATTGCACACCGAAGCCGAAGTGCCAAACATCGATGCAGCAGCCTTTGCTGAAATCGCTGAAAAAGCCAAAGTCAACTGCCCAATCTCGAAAGCTTTGGCAGCAGTGCCAAGCATCGAATTGAACGCAACCTTGAAATAAGTTTAGCCTTGTTGCTTGACTCAATGCGCCCGCTATTCAGTTATTGAGTAGCGGGCGTTGATGATTAAGCGTTGGAGAGAAGTGTATGCACTGGAGTGGCTGGATTATGCTGCTTGCGGTTGGGCTGAGCGGCGGCTGGTGGTTATATCAGCAATATCGGCGTTTGAGTATTGAAGAGCAAACTCGCTATGCAGCACTTGATCCCGATCCTGATCGGGTTGTGCGTGAAAATTTGGATTATACGGTTGGCGATACTCATATTTTATATATTTTTGCGCAACAAAATCAGGCAATTAAGCTGATTCAAGCCCAAAAATATGCTGAGGCCGAGGCAATTTACCAGCGGATTATGCATTATTATCAGAAATTCGATCCAGCTAATCAAGCAAATGTATTAGTTGCTTGGCAACATTATGCAGTTTTGCTGCTTGAACAAGGCGAAATCAGCAAAGCCGAACATCATCTCAACGATATTTTAGCCAAACAAACCGCGTTACTTGGTGCCAATCATGATAATACGCTGAGCACTATTCAAACTTTAGCGCAATGTATGCTTGCTAGCGAACGCTACAGCGAGGCCGAAAGCTATTATCGCCAAATTATTCATAGTTTTGATGATTTAGCCTCAGCTAATGATCTTAAAGGAGAGGTTTTATTTTTTAGCTTAGTAGAGTTTGCAAATTTCCTCGTCGAGCGAAAATCGACGGAAGCATTGTTACAGTATCAACGCTTATTGGAGCTACAAAAAATCTATTTTGCTGATCAGCCGCAGTTTGAATATTATTTAAAAGAGCGTTTAGCATTCACCCAATATGCAGTTATGGATAATCCTGAATTGGCGATCGAACAATATCGTAATTTATTAGCTGAAATTATCAGTAAATATGGCAAGGATAACAAGTATTATCTAAGGACAGGTCATTTCTGCGCTGTAGTGCTTGATGAGACGGGGCAACCTGCCGAAGCCTGTGAACTATTGGAGCAAATTTACCCGCATTTAAATGACCATTTTGCTACCGATGATCCTTTTGTCTATCATGTGGCCTTCAACTATATTACCAGTTTGAGCAATAATCAGCAGCCTGAACCAGCGCTTGTACTTGCCGAAGCATTGATTAAAGAGCTTGGTGAGCAAGATCCACCAAGCCCATGGCTTGAGCATTTTCAGGAACTTCAGCAACAATTGCTTGATCAAAAGGCTCCAACTTCAGCCTAAGCAAACCCTTGCCAAGCCTAAGCCCTTGTGAAATTTGGTGCAACATTGCAGCATTTTTAAAACTCGTTATAATCATGACGCAGTATGTCATAAATCAATGATATACTTCAAACTAAGCAACCAAAAAACCTCTCAAATCAATTCTTAATCTGCGTCAATTGCAAAGGAGCACCTTCGATGGCAGACCTCAGCACGATAACTGTTAGTGATTACATTGCGACCGCCCTGCCGGAACAATTGGCCAGCCAAAGCAGTGGCTTGGAAGATGCAACCTATGCAATTCAATATCTGGTCGACGGAACGGCCTACGCTGTGAGCTACAGCGGTGGTCGCGGCGAAGTTGTCACTGGCACGGTCGAAAATCCTTTAATGACGGTAACGCTTGACGAGCCAACCTGGCGCGGTGTGATTACCGAAGAAACCGCTTCGGCAGATGCAATGGTTAGCCCAGCCAAAATGAGCCCCAGCCGGCTCGAAAAATTGCAAAATCTCAAAGGTAAATTCAATCTTGAATTGACCAAAGCCGATGGCAGCGTGGTCTACTCGACCACCACCTTCAATGGCGTTGATACCCCAGAAGTTACCCTCATGATGAAGGCCGAAGATTACGCCAAAATCCTCAAGGGCGAACTCAATAGCCAAATGGCGTTTATGACCGGCAAACTCAAGTTCAAAGGCGACATGAATTTCCTCATGAAGCTCGGCACACTCATGTAATTGCAGAAGGATGAAGGATGAAGGATAAAGGATGAAATTTTGTTACTTTTTCATCCCTCAACCCTCATCCTTCATCCTTTCTTTGAGGGAGCAACGATGATTTCCTTCTCTCCATCTGAAGAACAAGCCCTGATTGTTGATACACTCAAACGTTTTGCCAAGGATCGCCTGCGCTCGATTTTTCGCGAGGCCGATGAAAATGGCGAATTGCCAGCCGACCTGTTGAACAAGGGCTGGGAATTAGGTTTGGTCGGTTCGTCGATTCCTGAGCAATACGGCGGCTTCGGCGAGTTTTCGGCAGTAACCGGCGCATTGGCATTGGAAGAATTGGCGTGGGGCGATTTGGCGAGTGCTTTGGCCTTGAGCGCGCCCGCCAGTTTTGCGTTTGCAGTTTTGGCTGCTGGCACGGAAGCCCAGCGCGAAGCCCTTTTACCGCAATTTAGTGAAGAACGCTTTGTCAACGCTACCTCGGCCTTGATTGAGCCACGCCTGCAATTCAACCCGCGCAAATTGCAAACCACGGCCACTCGCGATGGCGATGGCTATGTGTTGAATGGGGTCAAAAGCTATGTGCCATTGGCTAGCAGCGCCGAACATTTCTTGATCTACGCTGCGGAAGATGGCCAAACCCAAGCCTTTATTGTGCCCGCCAAAACTGCTGGTCTCAGCGTTGGCGAACGCGAAAAATTGATGGGCGTGCGTGCGCTCGAAGTTGCCCGCGTGACCCTTGATAACGTCAACGTTGCAGCAGATGCCAAACTTGGCGGCGAATCAGGCATCGATTTTGGTCGAGTGTATGCTCGTTCGCAAGTTGCGCTGGCTGCCTTGGCGATTGGGGTTGCGCGTGGAGCCTACGAATATGCGCTCGATTACGCCCGCAATCGCCAAACCTTTGGTGAAGCGATTGGCCAACGTCAATCAATTGCCTTTATGTTGGCCGAAATGCTGGTCGAAATTGATGGCGCGCGCTTGATGGTGTGGGAAGCAGCTTGGAAGCTCGATAACAACCAAGACGTGACCCGCGATGCGCTGATGGCCAAACATAACGCCGACAAAACGGTGTTGATGGTCTGCGACCGCGCCTTGCAAATTCTTGGCGGTCACGGCTACATCCGCGAGTTTCCTGTCGAGTTGTGGCTGCGCAACGCCCGCGGCTTCACCACCTTCGACGGCTTGGCAATGGTCTAGGAAAATATGAAGGATGAAGGATGAGGGATGAATAGCATCATTGAAAGAACGTGATGAGGTGTATGCATCCAAAATCCTTCATGTTCCATCATTGATTTGGTAATGGGCTAGGAAAATATGAAGGATGAATAATTCCAAGGATAATATTTGAACTTCATTGATTAAATATTCATCCTTCATCCCTTATCCTTCATATTTTATTTTTATTCATCCTTCATCCCTCATACCTCATCCTTAAACAACGGAGGTTCTCATGGCGATTGATTTTAAATTATCGGAAAGCATTGATACCCAACGCCAAATGACGCAGATGGTGGCCGAGCAAATGATGCGGCCTGTCTCGCGCCATTTCGATGAGCACGAACACGATATTCCATGGGATTACATCAATGCGATGTGGCCAATTATGCGCCAAAATCCTATGTTTGGGGTGGTCGATAAGCCCGAAACGGCGGTCGACCCCAGCAAGCCTAAAAAGCCCAAAACTGGCAACGTGCGCATGGTGCATTTGATCGAAGCGCTCTCATGGGGCGATGCTGGTATCTATTTGACCACGCCAGGCGGAGCCTTGGGTGGCGCTGCCGTTGCCGCCGCTGGCACAAGCGAGCAAAAAAGCCGTTTCTTGGCCCGCTTCGCCGATAGCGAAACTCCAGTCTGGGGATCGATGGCCATGACCGAGCCGCAAGCTGGCTCGGATACCTCGGCGATTCGTACCACCGCCGTGCGCGATGGCGATTCGTGGATCTTAAATGGCGAAAAGATCTATTGTACTGGTGGCCGTTTGTCGCTCGAAGAATCGCAAGGTTTGGTGGTGGTTTGGGCTACGGTCGATCCCAAGCTTGGCCGCGCTGGCATGAAGGCCTTTGTGGTCGAAGCTGGCACGCCTGGCATGGAAGTAACCAAGCTTGAGCACAAGATGGGGATTCGCGCCAGCGATACCGCTGCCGTGGTCTTTACCGATTGCCGCATTCCGTTCGATAACGTGCTTGGCAATCCTGAAATTCCCAAAGCTGAAGCAACTGCCGCTAGTGCCGACGCTCCCAAGGGCTTCAAAGGCGCAATGAAAACCTTTGATGCAACCCGACCTGCGGTTGCGGCCTCGGCCTTGGGCATTGCCCGCGCTGCATTGGAATTGTTGCGCGAACAATTGACCGCCGCTGGAGTGGCAATTCGCGACGATGTGCCAGTCCACGAGATGAGCGCCGTCGAACGCGATTTGTTGGAGCTAGAAGCCCAACACAAAGCTGCTTGGTTGCTGACGCTCAAGGCTGCTTGGATGATGGATTCAGGCGAAGCCAACACGGTCGAAGCCTCAGCCTGCAAAGTTAAAGCTGGCGAAGCCGCAACCGTGATTACCCAAAAAGCCGTTGAACTCTTGGGGCCATTGGGCTACACCCGCGAACTTTTGGCCGAAAAGTGGATGCGCGATGCTAAGATCAACGACATTTTTGAAGGCACTGGCCAAATCAACCGCTTGATTATTGCCCGCCGGATTTTGGGCTTCTCGTCACGCGAATTGAAATAAACTGCTACTATGGAGCACGCAGTGGCTACGGCTGCTGCGTGCTTTTTTTAGTCTAGCCACGAGGACGTTCATGCAAGCACCAGCAAGTGTCATCAATCACGCCAAAATCCAACAAACCTTTGGGCAAGCCAGTTTTGAGCAATTAGTCCAAGCTACCTATCAAGGCGATCCCTTGGCTGATGAAGTGATTGCTGAATTTGCCCACGCTGGTAGTGCTGCCCGCCACGCCTTGCAAACAGGCTTAACTGATGGACTTGAACAAATCAACGGCGATTTTCCGGCAGTTCGCGCCTTTTTGGCTGCCGCCGAAACCTTGCCTGCCTGGGTTGATGCTGCGAAGTTGGAGCGTGGCGCACAAGCCTATTGCTCGATTGGTGTGCTTTGGCTGACCTTGGCGCTTGGCCCAGGCTCGTTGGTGCATACCTACAGCGCGCCAACAATCGCCGATCTGTTGGTGCAAACTGGCGATCTCGAACACATGGCGACCAAGCGGATCATCGAAACCGGCACGTGGGGCATGGCGATTGCGATTCCTCAAGCCTTACAACGCGGCGGGCTTGGCTATGTGCATAGTTTGCAAGTGCGCTTGTTGCACGCCCAAATTCGTCATTCGTTGCTCAAACGCAATTGGGATACAACCAAAACTGGCTTGCCAATCAATCAATTGGAAATGGTGCGCACATGGCTGGATTTTACCTATGTGCCATTCACCGCGCTGGCCCGCTTTGGCATTGATTTTACGAGCGCCGAATTAGGCGATTTGTATCATCTTTGGCGCTATATTGGCTACTTGCTCGGAATCGATCCCACTATTTATCAAAGTGTCGTTGATCAAGCTTCAGCTGCGCACTTATTAGATTGGGTTGATAGCAGCATGCAACCGCCTAATGCTAGCTCACGCCGCTTGACCGCCGCCATGATTCAAGCGGTCAGCGAGTTGGTCCAACCGCTGATCAATCGTTCGTTTAAATTTTCGTTTGCCTTGGTCACTGCCCTAACTCATCATTTTCATGGTCGGCAACTTTCGCGCCAACTTGGCATCAAACGCTCGTGGATAAGTGCGCTCGTGCCGTTGGTTGTGCTGGCAAATCGTTGGCAACGCCGCAAATTACGCCGCAACCCAAGCGCCTGGCAAGCCCAAATTCAAACCACTGCCAACGATTTTCACGAACGAGTGGTCAATGCTGAGCTGACTGCATATCAAGCAAAAAAAGCTGTTGAAAATCGCTAATCTTCCATGTCACATCTGGCGTTGTTGAACCGTCTTGACTCCAGAACGTTTTTACAAACTGGAGTTTTAGCATGAATAGCCAAAAACCAATGGTTGTGATCGGTGGCGGTTTAGCAGGCCTGACGGCGGCCAATTATCTGGCGCGAGCTGGCAAACAGGTGATCGTGTTGGAGCGGGCCAAAGAATTTGGTGGCCGTGCCCGCACCAATCGCGAAGAGGGCTTTGAGCTGAATTTCGGCCCGCATGCGTTGTATTTGAAGGGTGCTGGCGCGCGGGTCTTGCGCGAGTTAAAGCTCATGCCAACTGGCTCGAAGCCGGTTGCGCCCGATGTGCTGTGGGCTGAGCAGCAGCTTTATCCAACTAACTCGATTAAGGCAGCGCTGACCACATCATTGCTCAGCCGCCGCGCTAAATGGCAATTTTTGCGTACCTTTGCCAAAATCCAATTCATCAAACCAGCCGATTATGCAGATCGCAGTTTTGCCCAATGGATTGAGCAACAAGCCGATGAGCCACGCACCCGTCAATTGTTGGCGATGTTTGGCCGTTTGACCACCTACGGCGCTGCCAATGATTTGCAAAGCGCCGCCGCCACCCTAGAAAATATCAAAACTGGCCTTGCTGGCGTGTTGTATGTTGATCATGGCTGGTTGACGATTGTGCAAGCGTTAGTTGATAATGCGCGCCAGCTTGGCGTTGATTTGCGCACCAGCCAACGGGTTCAAGCCATCCAACCAAACCATGCTGGGGTTAGCATTCAGCTTGCAGATGGCAGCAGCATTCAGGCCGAGGCAGTGGTGTTGGCGGTCACGCCGCAAGCAGCCAACGAGTTGATTGGGTCCAATAGCCAGCTTTTTCAACGTCATTATCAACGGATGCAGCCAGTTACCGCTGCAACCTTGGATTTGGGCTTGCGCCAATTGCCCCAACCAAAGCGCCAATTTTTGTTGGGCGTTGATCAACCGTATTATGCGGTGGCTCACTCACGCTATGCCAAACTCGCGCCGCAGGGCCAAACGATGTTGCATGTGATGAAATATCTCGACCAGCGCCAAGCCAACGATCCCAAGCAAACCCGCGCCGAATTGGAAAGCTTGCTTGATCAATATCAGGCTGGTTGGCGCGATCAGCTGATCACCAGCCGATTTTTGCCTTCAATCACCGTCAGTTATGATCTGCCGCAAACCCAATTTGGTGGTTTGGCTGGGCGCACGCCAGTGGTTTTGGCCGATTGCCCAAATATTTACTTGGCAGGCGATTGGGTTGGCGCAGAAGGTCAGTTGGCCGATGCCAGCTTTGCCAGTGGCTATACTGCGGCCAAAACCATGCTTCAGCATGCGCCCCAAAGCTACATGCGCACTGTAGGAGCCATTGCATGAACCAAATCGAATTATTCGAGAGCTATCGCGGCTATGTATTCGGCATCGCCTATCGCATGCTTGGCAGCGTGATGGATGCAGAAGATTGTTTGCAAGAGGTCTTTTTGCGCTGGCAAAGCCATGCCGAGGCCGTCGAAAACCCACGGGCTTGGCTGGCAACCGTGGCCACGCGTTGGTGTCTCGATCAGCTGAACACGGCGCGCCATCAACGCGAGCAATACATTGGCGAATGGCTGCCCGAGCCATTGATTACGCCAGCGCCAAGCAGCGAGCTTGAGCAAGCAGAATCGCTATCGACGGCATTTTTGGTGCTGCTAGAGCGGCTTTCGCCAGCGGAGCGCGCAGTTTTTTTGCTGCACAAAGTTTTTGGCTACGAATATAGCGAAATTGGCGAAATTGTGGGCAAAAGTGCTGCTGCATGTCGCCAACTTGGCCATCGCGCAGCAGAGCATGTGGCGCAAGCCCGCCCACGCTTCAAGGTGGAGCCAAGCGTTCAGCAACGGCTTAGCACGCAATTTTTGCAAAGTTGTGCCACTGGCGACTTAAATAGCTTGATGAGTTTGCTGGCTGAAGATGTGGTGTTGCGCAGCGATGGCGGCGGCGTGGTGCAAGCAGCGCGCAATCCAATTTATGGGCCATCGGCGGTTGGGCGCTTCTTGCTGGGCGTGCTGCCAAAATTGCCAGTAAATAGTATCTTCGAGCCACGCATGATCAACGGTCAACCTGGGTTTGTCGCAATGGTCGATGGCCACGCCAGCGGCACATTAATCTTAGATCTGCTTGATCAACAGATTGGTGGAATTTACATTATGCTCAATCCGCATAAATTGCAGCATCTTTCGCAATAGAATTTCATCATTATGAAGATCCCCTCACCCCAACCCTCGCCCGTGGCGCGGGGTTGGGGCTTTAACACCGTAGTTCTCCTCCAATTCCTTGGTGAAAAAGAGTCGGCTCCCCCCTCGCCCGCGTGCAGTGGAAGAGGGGGCTAGCTTTCAAGGGTCGGTGTTAAGATCCCCTCTCCCCAACCCCTCTCCCACGCGGCGGGGTTGGGGCTTTAACACCGTAGTTCTCCTCCAATTCCTTGGTGAAAAAGAGTCGGCTCCCCCTCGCCCACGTGTAGTGGGAGAGGGGGCTGGGGGGTGAGGGCATGCAGTAAATTGTTATTTGCCTTGAGCGCGATATTGATTGCTGCGCAGATACTGATTGAAGGTTTCGAACTCGGCCAAATACATTTTGCGCAACAACCCGGGCGATAGTAGTCGCTCGATCAATCCCATCAAGCCAGGTTTAGCTTCGGCGCGGGTGTGCAAGGTCAGTTTCGAGCGATCTTCGCCATTGGGCGTGACTGTAAAGGTTGTAATAATCCCCGAATCATAATCGGTTTCAACCAAAACGCTGCCTGGGCTTGGCTCGGTTACGTGCATGCGCATGGTCTGTTTGCGCCCAAAAGCCTCTGTTTCGGTCACAAAAATCGTGCCTTTGCCAATGCCACCTTGCTCGACGGTGAGACTTTTAAAATATTTTTTTGGCACAATATGCGGATGCCCATCGCGATAATCGGCAATAATTTGATACACCGTCTCGGCTGGGGCTTCAATATCTCCGCTAATTTCAAAGATTAATGGTTTCATAAGTGCGAGCTCCTCGCTAAAGTATGATTAATGGTTAGCACAGATCACGCTAGCAATCAGCAATCATTAACGGTCAGCGATTGTGCGATCTGTAACAAATGGTTTGACTGCTATTCTACGGCGAAATATGGTACGATACTAGCTACTAAAGACCGACATTGATTGTGTGCAGCCGCACAAAGGAGTTGCGATGCAAATTATCCAAGCGGGCTTGGATGAACTTGAGCGCATTGTGCCATTATTTGATGGCTATCGCCAATTTTACCGTCAAGCCAGCGATCGTGCTGCCGCGCGCGCTTTTTTGCACGATCGGCTGAGCAAGAGTGAATCGATCATCTTTTTGGCGCAAACTCCTGAAGCTGGCTTAGGTTTCTGTCAACTGTACCCTAGTTTTTCCTCGGTTTCAATGCAACGGCTTTGGATTTTGAACGATCTGTTTGTGGCTGAGTATGCGCGGGGCCAAGGTGTGGCTTCGGGTTTGCTGAATGCAGCGCGCGATTGGGCGATTAGCACCAAGAGCAAAGGCCTTGTGCTCGAAACCGAAGTTACGAATGTACAGGCACAACGCCTCTACGAGCAGCATGGCTGGCAAAAAACTGTTGATGAATACTTCTATTCATTGAGTGTTTAAGCGCGCTCAATCGTTGGCAAAGCAACTGGAATTTAAAGTGGCTATGGTACAATAAACGCATTGACTCGCAACGATGCGGGTCAATCCTCATTGTGGAGGAATTGAACTCACCATGGTAGAAAAGTCTATGCCAACGATTGATGACATTTATGCTGCGGCCCATGTTTTAGGCCCAATTATCACCCAAACTCCACTCTTGCCAGCAGAACAACTGAGCCAAGAACTTGGCGGCCAAATTATTTACAAAGCTGAAAATACCCAACGCGCCGGGTCATTCAAAGTGCGCGGCGCGTATACCAAAATCAATTCGCTGACGGCTGAGGAAAAAGCCCACGGCGTAATTACCCACTCAGCAGGCAATCATGCCCAAGGCGTGGCCTTGGCTGCCCAATTAAATGGGATCAAAGCCACCGTGGTCATGCCCGAGTTTGCGCCATTGGCCAAAATTACCTCAGCCCAACGCATGGGCGCAGAAGTGATATTGCATGGCGCATCGTTTGATGATGCTGGCGCGCATGCCCGTGAATTGCAAGCCAAAACTGGCGCGACCTATGTGCATGCCTTTGATGATCCGTTTACGATTGCTGGCCAAGGCACACTTGGCCTAGAAATTGCCGATATATTGCCTGACCAAGGTGGAACCGTGGTTGTGCCGATTGGCGGCGGCGGAATGATGGCTGGAATTGCGCTGGCCTTGCGTTCGTTGCGCCCCAATGTGCGCTTAATCGGCGTTCAAGCCGCAGGCTGCCCTTCGATGATCGCCTCGCAACAAGCGGGCAAGCCGGTGGCCGTGCCCCATGCAGCGACAATCTGCGATGGGATTGCGGTCAAACGCCCAGGCGAACTGACGCTGCCGATTATTACTCAATTGGTTGACGATATTGTGACCGTTGATGATGATGCTGCGGCGCGCGCTTTAGTCCATGTGTTGCAATATAGCCGCATGGTCGTTGAAGGCGCGGGAGCGGTTGGCGTGGCGGCACTGCTCGAAGGCGCAATTCGCTTGCGCCCGAATGAACCAACCTTGGTGGTGCTGAGCGGTGGCAACATCGATGGCAATTTCCTAGCGCGGATTATTGAACAGGTTTTGGTCAAACAAGGCCGCTATTTGCGGGTTCGCACCAGCGTTCCTGATCGTCCGGGAAATCTTGCTCCCGTGGTGAATGCGATTGCCCAAGCTGGCGCGAATGTGATCGACATTAACCATCGGCGGGCGGTTTGGCAACTACCGCTTGATCGGGTGGGAATTGAGATGATTCTCGAAGTGCGCGATGAAGCGCATGGCCAATCTATCATTGACATGTTGGAAACACACGGCTATCACATCGAGCGTTTTGGCCAACGTGTGTGGCCGGTGTAATCGATGGTTGATGCGCTTCGCATGAACTGTCTACGGTAGGGCTTATGCCAATTCGAATGATTGCAACCGATATTGACCTTACCCTGCTTGATGATCGCGGCCAATTGCCCCCGACCAATATCGAGGCGTTGGCCTTAGCCGCTCGTCAAGGGATTCGCGTGGTTTTAGCCACTGCCCGTCGCCGTGAAGCTGCCCAAGAAATTGCCCACCGTTTGCATATTCCAACCGCGCTGGTTTGCCATAATGGCGCACGTGTTTGGGATGAACGTGGGCGGGAGATTGCTCATCACACGATTGATTTAGAGTTGGCTCAGCGCATTGCCGCCATGGCTGATAAGCGCAGCCTGCCGATTGTATTTACGATTGATGAAACGAATTTTGTCACCGCGCAAGCAGCGAATTTAGTTGGTTCGCGCACTGTATCTACGCCCGTTTCGTCACTCGAATTAATCGTGCGGCTGGCTCCTACGCGCATTTTATGCCATGGCGAGTTGGCAACCCGCGCCGTCGATGAAATTTTGGGCCGCAACTCACAATTAAAGCAATTTCGCTATTTGCGCAGCAGCGGCGAGGTCTATTCAACTGTTATTTCACACAATGATGCTACCAAAGAACGCGCTTTGGAACATCTCTGCACAACCTGGGGCATTCAACAAAGCGAAGTGCTAGCCATTGGCGATGCCGATGCTGATGTGGGCATGTTGCGCTGGGCCGGAGTTGGGGTTTCATTAACTGGCAGTATGCAGCAAGCGATCGAGGCCGCCGATTGGGTTGCACCTTCGGCGCGCTTTGGTGGGGTTGCGGTTGCGGTGCATCGCTATGTGTTGCAACATCAAAATGTGCGTTCCTAAGGTAAGGATTTATGCAAAAGCTATTAATTGGTTCCAATAATGCCCATAAAGTTGGCGAGTTACGGGCAATTTTCAGTGGTTTGCCGTTCGAGTTGTTGACTTTGGCTGAGGCAGGCATCGATTATGAGGTTGATGAAACAGGCACGACCTTTGTGGAAAATGCGCAGCTCAAGGCCGAAACCTATGCCCAAATGAGTGGTTTGCCGACCTTGGCCGATGATTCTGGCCTCGAAGTGGCGGCGCTCGATGGCAAACCTGGCATTTACACCGCACGCTGGGCCTTGCCCGACCAAAACAATCCACATCGGGCCTATGCGCGGGTGTTGGAAGAACTCAAGGGCAAGCCGTTTCATGATCGCATTGCGCGCTTTGTGTGTGTGATTGCGATTGCATGGCCCGGCCAGCCAACCGAGGTTGTCGAGGGGATTTTGCCCGGCGTAATTGCCGAAGCGCCACGCGGGATCGGCGGCTTTGGCTATGATCCGGTGTTTTATCTCTTGGATTACGATAAGCATTTGGCTGAACTCGACCCTGAGGAAAAGAATCGGATTAGTCATCGCGGCCAAGCCTGTGCGCTCGCCCGTGGGGTGTTGGAGCGGCTGGCACAGATAGAACAGAGAGCATAGAACATAGAACATAAAACATAGCGACTTAGGCTTTTGGCTTTTGGAACCGCAGGCTTCATATGCTTTGCGGTTTCAGTTTTTAAGCGGCGTAATGATGGCTAAAGTTGAAGGATGAAGGATGAGGGATGAAGCTAGTAGACCATAGGGCTTCGTGTCCTTCGTGCGCTTCGTGGATCACATTCTTAACGCAGAGGCGCAGAGAATGCATGGCTATGGGCTATGGGAACATAATCTGTGGTTATCTGTGGCAATCTGTGGCTAAAATAAAAGGATGAAGGCTAAAAGCCGATAGCCATTTACCCTTCGTGCGCTTCGTAGATCAAAATAGCTTCGTGGTTTCGTTTTACCAAATCGAATACCATGTAATTTTCATTTTTCTTAATCCTAAGACCGTTTTTGCCGAATGGGCATGCGAACCTTCAGTTTGCGTTGGCTAGAAATTTGACAACGTTATATAACGATGATATGATTCGTTATATAACGTTCAATATTAAGGAGGATGCATGCAATACATCGATCAGCAGGAGATGCTACGTTTTGCGCAATGGCTTGTGCGACGTGAAGATGGGAGCCTTGCTGCGCTTACCCTGCTCAAATCAGTCCAGTCCAAATCGCCGCTCATGGGTGTCCGGCTTAGCGAGGCAATGACGGCAGTGAGCGAGGAGACCCGCGTGGCGTTGCAGCGAGAGTTCTCGACAGAGGAGCGGGCGATGCTGCTTGGAATAACGGGCATTGATCCGAAGGACATTGCATGGCGGCCACTATCTACAGCCGAGCGCCAACGCAAACGCCATGAGGCGCTAGATGATGCAGCCCAAGCACTAGGTTTTAAAACGTGGTCGCGGTTCGAGACGGCAGTGATCAATGGCTCGGCCAAAATTACAGTCCGGATGGGGATGTCGCGAGACTAATTGCCGAGTATTAGTCGGCAGGTCGCTGTCAATATAGCACTATTGCAGTTATAGGTATCAGGGTAGGAATAATGGGTATCTGAAACCAGTACCTTACTAAAACTCATTCCTTGAGTGCAGCCAATTCTCCTGCTGAAGGGCCAGCAGTACGGCAAAATGTTCCTTTGATCAACTCCGTACTTTTCATTTTTTAACCCATTTAACCCACGAAGGACACGAAACATAATGCTTCGTGTCCTTCGTGGATCAACAATCAACCTTTGTTCTATGCTCTAAACTGCAACTTCCTCTTCGCGGCGGAATTGGCTCATATACAAATCATAGTATGCGCCGCGTTGTCCCAAGAGTTCGGTATGCGTGCCGCGCTCAATTACAGCACCATCTTTGAGCATCAGTACCAAATCGGCGTTGCGAATGGTGCTCAAACGGTGGGCAATTACAAAGCTGGTTCGGCCTTGGAGCAAGCTATCGAAGGCTTGTTGAATCAAGCGCTCGGTTCGGGTATCGACGCTCGATGTCGCTTCATCCAAAATCAAAATGCGTGGATTGGCTAGCGCCGCGCGCGCAATCGAGATCAGTTGGCGTTGACCTTGGCTCAAGCCGCCGCCACGTTCGCCAAGCACGGTTTGGTAGCCATTGGCCAAGCGTTCGATAAAGTCGTGCGCCGAAGCCAACTGGGCTGCTGCAATCACTTCGTCGTCGCTGGCATCAAGCCGCCCATAACGAATGTTGTTCATCACGGTATCGGAGAACAAGAACGAATCTTGCAACACGATGCCAATTTGGCGGCGCAAGCTAGCAGCCGTTACATCGCGCACATCAATCCCATCGATCTTAACCGTGCCACTGGTTACATCGTAGAAGCGAGGCAGCAAGTTGATGATCGTGGTTTTGCCTGCGCCAGTTGGCCCAACAATGGCCACGGTCTGGCCTGGCTCGGCGCTAAAGCTCACGCCACGCAAGACTGGTTGACCTTTGGTGTATTCAGCTTTAGCATCGATCAACTCGACTTTGCCAACGATTTCCGGCATTTCGCGCGCATCGGGCTTGTCGGTGACATCGGGCATTTCATCGAGCAAATTGAAAATGCGCTCGCCGCCAGCAATTGCATTTTGCACGTTGGTCCACATTACGGCAATTTGCTGAATTGGTTGGTTGAAGCGTTGGACATATTGCAAAAAGGCAAAAACCAAGCCCAACGAAATTGCGCTTGAGCCAAAAAGCGGCTTATCGCGCAACACTGAAAGCCCACCAACCACCACCACAATCGCAATTGCCACATAGCCCAAGGCTTCGAGCACTGGGTTGAGCGCGCTGGTGAAGGTTGCAGCCCGCACGTTGGCATCGCGATTGGCCGCGTTGGTACGCACAAATTGAGCGATACTTTCTTCTTCGCGATTGAAGGCCTGCACTTCGCGCGCGCCAGCAATGCTTTCTTGCAAGCCAGCATTGACGCTACCCATTTGTTGGCGGGTTTTGCGGAAGGCTTTGCGCGCTTGGCCAGAGAAATAGAAGGTTGCAATTGCCATAAATGGCACAACGCTTAAACTCAACAAGGCATATTGCAGATTTTCCTGCATCATTTTGATTGCGACCCAGCCAATTAGCAAGATCCCGCCAAGCACGTTGAGCAAGGCAAAACCCAGCATCTGCTGAATCGTATCGGTATCGCTGGTGATGCGGCTCATAATATTGCCAGCTTCGTTGCGAGTGTAAAAACCCAGCGACAAGCGATGAATTTGGGCAAACAAGTCTTCGCGCATTTGACGTAATGCATGTTGGCCCGACCAGTTCATGGCATAAAACGCCATGCCCTGCAAAATCGATGCGCCGATGAAGATGCCACACAACAGCAACACCAAACTGCCAAGCCCGCTCAAGCGATCGGCACTGCTAATTTCAGTGGTAATCGTGTCGAACCAGCAAGCACTTGGATTGGGCAACAAATAGCAATCGATCGATTGGCCAATTAAATCGGGCGTAGCTACCTGCGCCCAAGTGCCAATGATGATAAACACAATTGCCAAAGCAAAGCCAAACCATTTTTTGCGAAAGTAATGGCCAAACCGCGCCAGAGTTGCGCCCAACCGTTGGGGTTTTTCGGTTTCGGCTTCTAATAAGTGGCGGGGGCCGCCTAATCCACCCATCATAGCGCTAGGCCTCCTCAACGCTTGAGGCTTCAAGCGCTGCAATGTCGGCATCGCCGACCAGTTGAGAATTGTAAATTTCGGCGTAAACGGCGCTGGTTTCCATTAATTCTTCATGGTTGCCACGCGCCACCACTTGGCCTTTTTCCAGCACCAAAATTTGGTCTGCATTCAGCACCGTGCTAATCCGTTGGGCAATCACGACGCTGGTGCGGCCTTGCATCAATTGATCAAGCGCCTTTTGGATGCGATATTCAGTCATCAAGTCGACGCTGCTGGTCGAATCATCCAAAATCAACAAGCGTGGATTGAGCAACAAGGCCCGTGCAATTGCAATCCGTTGCTTTTGCCCACCAGACAAGGTTGTGCCACGTTCGCCGACCGAGGTATCGTAGCCTTGAGCAAAGGTCATAATAAAATCGTGCGCCGAAGCAGCTTTGGCCGCAGCTTCAACTTCTTCGATCGTTGCCTCAGGTCGTCCAAAAGCGATGTTATCGCGAATTGAGCCGCTAAACAGGTTGGTTTCTTGTAGCACAATCCCAATTTGCGAGCGCAAACTATCGAGTTTTACATCGCGAATATCATAGCCATCGATCAACACCGCGCCATCGCTGACATCGTAGAAGCGTGGTAACAAGTTGATGATCGTCGATTTGCCGCTGCCAGTTGCGCCCAGCAAGGCGATGGTTTGGCCTGGCTTGGCCTCAAAGCTGACATCACGCAATACTGGATCGCTGCTGCCAAAGTAGCGGAAGGTCACATTGCGAAATTCAACTGTGCCTTCAATCGCTGGCAATTCTTTGGCCTCAGGCTTGTCGGTAATTTCGCTCTTGGCATCGAGAATTTCGAAAATGCGCGTGGCCGAAGCTCCAGCCTGCGCCATCAGCGAGATAATAAAACCAAGCTGGCCCAAGGGAAAGAACACATAGACCAAATACAAGCTAAATTTTTGGTATTCGCCAAGATCAAGAGTGCCGCCCAAAATTTGGCGACCGCCAAAATAGAGAATTCCCGCTTGGCCAAGCTGCGCCACCAAGAAGATCACCGGAAACAAAAACGAGAAAACGCGGCTAATCCGCAGTTGTTGCGCCATCAAATCGGTTGCGGCCACATCAAAGCGTTTGGCTTCAAATGGCTCGCGCGTAAACGCTTTGACAACTTTGATCCCAGCCAAGTTTTCTTGCAAAACTGTATTGAGTGCCGAAAGTTTGCGTTGCACAACGCCAAACAAGGGTTGGCTGACCTTGCCAAAGATCATAAACATGACCATGGCGACAGGCAGCAAGGGCACAACGACCAAGGCAAGCTGCCAATTGGTGAAGAACAAAATCACCAACGCTCCAACCAAGAGCAACAACGCTTGGGCAGTTAAAATCAAACCTTGGGCGATGAAGGTTCGCACTTTCTCCACATCATCGGTGGCACGAATCATCAATTGACCAGTTTGATTTTGGTCGTAATAGGAAAACGATAAGCGTTGCACGCGGGCAAAAATCTGGTTGCGCAAATCAAACGCCACGCCTTGCGAGGTTTTTTCGGCCATATAGGCTTGCACAAACGAGAAAATGCCACGGATAAAGGCGAAGGCCACAATAATCAAAGCGGCATTAATCAACAACGATTCACCATTGGTTTGGGCAAGCCGTAGTTGCTCGATCGTTGTGCCAGCTTGTTGGGCTGCGCCAGCTTGCATTGGCTCAGGCACTTGCTTGAAAATGATGCGCGCAATTGAGCCATCGGTTACCGCGTCGATCATGTTTTGCACCAACTGCGGCACTGCCAATTGGGCCAAGGTTGCGAGCGCTAAGGCCACATACGCCAGAATTGCCGATGTACGTTGGGCACCAAGGTAGGCGATCGCACGCCCAAGCCCCCCCGATCCACCGCCAGCTTTCTGTCCACGCTGTGCTTGGGGTTTTCCCATTTGTGCTTGCACGTTGCACATCCTTACAATTTCAATTAGTTAGTTGAACTAACAAATTGTACGTCAAGTTTTTAAAAGATCAATCATACTCTAGTACGAGAACATGAATTGGATGTTGATCCACAAAGCGCACGAAGAATACGAAGGACGAGAAACCACGAAGAACACGAAGCGCGCGAAGTTAGGTTTTTGGCCACAGATTGACACAGATTCGCTCAGATTATTAATGTCTAAAAGCCAATAGCTAATAGCCACAAACACGAAACCACGAAGAGCGCGAAGTTAGGTTTTGGCTTTAGCCCAATCCCCGACCCCAACAACCGATCCTCTTTAACCATGACTTTCCCGAAAATATTCTGATAGCCTATAGCCCATAGCCTAATGCCTCAACCCCTCAATCCTATGTTCTTTGCTCTATGCTCTATGCGCTTAATTTCATCTATTTTCTGCGGCAGGCTTGCACTATAATAGAGGTGTGAGGTGTGTTGTGCATCACTGATAGGATTACGCCGATGGGAATTCCACGCCATATTCCACTCCCAGTTACACCGCTGCTTGGTCGCATTCAGGAAATGGCTCAGCTTGAGCAACTTTTGCCCGATCCCACGATTCGTTTGGTTACTTTGGCCGGGCCTGGTGGCGCAGGCAAAACCCGCTTAGCGCTTGAGGCAGGCCGCACCGTCTGTGAGCAGTTTGCCGATGGCGCGTTATTTGTCAGTTTGGCACACGTCTACGATGTTGATTTAGTTTTGCCAACCCTCGCCCAAGCCTTCAATATTAGTCGCTTGGGCAACCAATCGCTCTTGGCCAGCGTTGGGGCGTGGTTGGCCGAACAAGAATTATTGTTGATTTTAGATAATTTGGAACAGGTGATTGACGTTACCTCGTTGTTGGTGCAGTTGTTGGCCTTGGCTCCCAAATTAACCATCTTGGCCACCAGCCGCGAGGTGCTGAATGTGCAGGGGGAATACCGCTTGCCCGTGCCGCCGCTCAGCTTGCCACCGAGCAGCCAACCCATGGCGATTGAACAATTAAGCGAATTTAGCGCCACCCGCCTGTTTATCGAACGCGCCAAAGCTGCGCGTCCGCATATTCCGCTGAATGCCAACGATGCTCAAAGTATCGCCACCATTTGTCAGCGCCTCGATGGCCTGCCCTTGGCGATTGAGTTGGTCGCGGCCTATACCAAAGTTTTTACGCCGCAAGAATTATTAAATCGTTTCAGCTATAGCCTCGATGTGCCCGTTGGCGGCGCACGCGATCTGCCTAATCGCCAGCAAACTCTGCGCCAATGCATCGATTGGAGTTACCAACGCCTGACCGCTGAGGAACAAACGGTTTTTTGCTATCTTAGTGTGCTGGTGAGCAGTTGGACAATGGCCGCCGTCGAGCAGATGTGCGCTGACCAAGCCAACGTTGTAGCCACAGTCTTAGCCTTGGTTAACAAAAGCTTGGTGGTCGAGCAAATCACGCACGATGGCCAAACCCGTTTTACGATGTTGCAAACGATCGCCGAATTTGCCCGTGAACAAGCAGTGCTGCGCGAAGATTTTCAGACGATCTGTCAACGCCATGCCCGCTATTATTTGCAGATGGTTGCCCAAGCAGCGCCCCATTTGCGCGATCAGCAACAAGCCCATTGGTTGCGCCAACTCGATGCAGAGCAGGGCAATATTTACGCCGCCTTACAATGGACACTTGATCACGCAGTGGCTGAATCGATCGAGCTGTTTCCATCAATCAATTTGTGGATTACCTATCGCCGCCGCCATGGCGATGTTTGGTGGATCGAGCGCATGCTTGAGGCCAGCAGCACAATTCGCTCTGGCGCACGAGTTGAAACGCTCTCGACCGCTGGCTGGTTTATTCTCAATCAAGGCTTGTTTGCCCAAGCAGAAACAATTTTTGAGCAAGCGCTGAGCCTCGCCCGCGATTTGCAAATTCCCATGAGCATTGGCTTGGCGCTGCATGGCGTTGGCGAAATTGCCTATCATCGCGGCGATTATGCCCAAGCCATCACGCTCTACGAAGAAAGTGTGCAAATTTTCGAGCAGCTTGATGATCATAATGAATTGGCTTGGTCGCTGGATCATTTGGGTCGGGCCTGTATTCAACAAGGCCAATGGAAACGCGCCGCACTGCTATTTGCACGAGCGCATCAGCTTTTTTCGCGCTTAGGCCATTTGTGGGGCGATGCGTTTGCGCTCAATCACTGCGGTATCGTCGCTGCCGCCCAGCAAGATTATGATCAAGCGCAGCAATTTATCGAAGCCAGCATTGCGATTGCCGAGCAATTGCACGACCCATGGCATCGCGCCGAGGGCTTGCATCAATTAGGCTTAATTGCGCTGGCTCGTCAGCAGCACGATCAAGCATTAACCTCGCTCTACGAGAGCTTTAATCTGCGCCGCCAACATCAATTATTACCAATGATCGCCAGTTCGTTGGAAGCCTTGGCGCGTGTGGCTCAAGCCCAACAACATTGGTCGTGGGCAGTGCAATTGAGCAGCCGGGCCGATACGCTGCGCTTGCAAAGTGGCGAGCCAATGCCAGCCACCGAGCAGCGTATTCAACAACACTTGTTGGATGAAGCCAAACGCTTGCTTGGCGAGCAGCAATATCAGCACGATTGGGAGCAGGGCCAGCAACTTGAGCTTGATATGGTAACCTTGCGCCAGCCAACTACCCAACATCCCACGCCATTATTGACCAAGCGCGAACACGAATTGCTTACATTGATTGCTCAAGGCAAAAGCAATAGCGAAATTGCGCTCGAATTGGTGCTTAGCCCGTTTACCGTCAACAACCATTTGCGAGCAATTTATCGCAAGCTTGGCGTTTCGACCCGTAGCGCGGCGGCCTATATTGCCCGCGAACGCGGCTTGCTCGAAAGCCTCGAACCACGAGTCTAGGCCCCGATCAGCAACTGGCTGTTCTCGGATTATAATAGGGCTTGAACCCGTTACGAGCCTATTTGAGGATAGCAACGCAATGCGAGTATTACTTGTTGGAGCCGGCGGACGTGAACATGCTTTGGCATGGAAAATCGCCCAATCGCCTTTATGCGAACACCTGTGGATCGTCCCTGGTAATCCCGGCACGGCAACGCTTGGTACAAATGTCGATTTAGCCGCAGACGATGCTGCGGGAATTGTGGGTTTAGCAACCCGCGAACAGATAGATTTAGTGGTTGTTGGGCCAGAAGCGCCCTTGGTCGAAGGCTTGGGCGAAGTCTGCGATGCGGTTGATTTGGCGATGTTTGGGCCTTCGTCCGAGGCGGCGCAACTTGAGGGCAGCAAAGCCTTCGCCAAAATGATTATGCTTGAGGCTGGCGTGCCAACCGCCGCCGCCCATACCTTCGATGATCCCGCCGCCGCGATTGCCTTTGTTGAAGCCGAGCAACAAGCGTGGGTGGTTAAGGCTGATGGCTTGGCTGCTGGCAAGGGCGTAATCGTACCTGCTGCTGGCGATGTCGCCGCCACGATCAGCGCAATTCGTGAATTGGTGGCGACGAATGCAGGCAACCGCTTGGTGTTGGAAGAAATCTTAACTGGCCCCGAAGTGTCGCTTTTGGCCCTGTGCGATGGCGAACGAGCACTACCGCTGATTGCCGCCCAAGATCACAAGCGCATCGGCGATAACGATACTGGCGGCAATACTGGCGGCATGGGAGCATACGCGCCAGCCCCAATTTTGCCCTACGCCGAAGCCCAAGCTTTGGTCGATGTGATTTTCACACCAGTATTGCGCACCATGGCTGCGCGCAATATTCCCTATCGTGGCGTGTTGTACGCTGGTTTGATGCTCACACCTAACGGCGTAAAAGTTATCGAATTTAATGCCCGTTTTGGCGACCCCGAAACCCAAGCCCTGCTACCCTTGCTCAAAAGTGATTTGCTCGAACTGCTGCATAAAGTTGCCACCAGCAATTTGGCCGATGTCAGCATCGAGTGGCACGACGGCGCGGCGGTGTGTGTGGTGCTTTCAGCTGCAGGCTATCCCGCTAAACCCCGCACTGGCGATGTCATTACTGGTTTGGATCGCTTGCCCAGTGATGTTTTGGCTTTCCAAGCTGGTACGGCAACCAACGCTCAAGGCGATTTGGTAACCGCAGGCGGACGGGTTTTGGGCATCACCGCAGTTGCTCCAAGTTTGCAGGAAGCCCGCGATAAAGCCTACGCCGCAAGCGAATTGGTGGAGTTTGCTGGCAAATATCAACGCAGCGACATCGCCGCACGGGGGTTAGCAGAATGATGCGGCTTGCTGTGATGGTCTCGGGCAGTGGCTCGAATTTACAAGCCTTGATCGATGCCCAAAAAGCTCAGCACCTCAACGCCACGATCAATGTGGTGATTTGCGACCAGCCCAAAGCTCAAGCAATCAGCCGCACTTTGGCCGCCCGCATTCCCGTGATTTGCGTGCCATTGGCCAAAAAAGCCAACCGCGAGCAATGGGCCGAGCAAATTAGCCAATTATTGGCGGCCTTTACGCCCGATTTGATTGTGATGGCTGGCTGGATGAAGGTAATGCCAGCTTCGTTTGTTGAGCGTTGGACTCCCAACATCATCAATCAGCACCCAGCTTTGTTGCCCGACGACGGCGGCGAATGCTACACGCTCAGCGATGGCCGCCAAATTCCGGCGATTCGCGGGGCGCATGCAGTGCGCGATGCCTTGGCCTTGGGCGTGCCAGTCACTGGTTGTACGGTGCACCAAATTACTCCAATCGTTGATGTTGGCCCAGTTTTGGCCCAAGTTGAAGTAGCTGTCTTGCCCGATGATGACCAAGCCAGCTTACATGAACGCATCAAACAAGCTGAACGACGAATTTTAGTTGAAGTAATTAACAATCTAGCGCAAACTGTTGCCTAAATTCCGCCCTAGCCGTAGACATTGCATTCCAGCCCAACCTGCTACGGCTAGCGCTATCCTGTGGGAGATCTGTCAATGACGACAACAGCAGAAAAAATCGCTGAGTTGCGGCGACGACGTGAACAAGCAGCAACCACCGATCCCAAAGCTGCCGAAAAGCAACATGCCCGTGGCAAATTGACTGCTCGCGAGCGGATCGAGCGTTTGCTTGACCCTGATTCGTTTGTTGAACTCGATGCTTTGGCGGTTCACCGCTCGACCGCATTTGGCCTAGAAAACAAGCGGATTCTTGGCGATGGGGTCATTACTGGCCATGGCACCATCGATGGTCGCCAAGTTTGTGTATTTTCGCAAGATTTCACGGTGCTTGGTGGCTCGTTGGGCGAAGTGTTTGCCGAAAAAATCGTCAAAGTGATGGATTTGGCAATGCGCATGGGCGTGCCGCTGATTGGCATCAACGATAGCGGCGGCGCTCGCATCCAAGAAGGTGTGGTCGCGCTTGGTGGCTACGCCGAAATTTTCTATCGCAATGTTGTGGCTTCTGGCGTGATTCCCCAGCTTTCGATTATTGCCGGGCCATGTGCTGGCGGCGCAGTTTATTCGCCTGCCATGACCGACTTCATTTTGATGGTCAAAGGCTCGTCGCAGATGTTCATTACTGGTCCAGATGTGATTAAAACCGTAACTGGCGAGGAAGTGACCCAAGAGCAATTGGGCGGCGCGATGACCCACAACAGCAAATCTGGGGTTGCCCATTTTGCTGCCGATGATGAGGATGAATGTTTCGAGCAGTTGCGCACCCTGCTTTCCTTCCTGCCGCTCAATAATATGGATGATGCACCAAGCATTGAGCCAACCGATGATCCGGAGCGCATGGAAGATGCACTGCAAAGCATCATTCCCGATCAGCCCAAAAAGCCCTACGATATGAAAGCCGTGATTGAGTTGATCGTTGATGATGGCTTTTTCTTCGAGGTGCAGCCGCATTTCGCCCCCAATTTGGTGATTGGCTTTGCACGGCTTGACGGCATGTCGGTGGGCATCGTTGGCAATCAGCCAGCTGCTTTGGCCGGAACCTTGGATATTGATTCGTCGGTTAAGGGTGCACGCTTTGTGCGTTTTTGCGATGCCTTCAATATTCCGTTGATCACCTTTGTGGATGTGCCTGGCTTCTTGCCTGGAATCAATCAGGAGTATGGTGGAATTATTCGCCACGGCGCAAAACTGCTGTATGCCTATTGCGAAGCGACCGTGCCAAAGCTGACCGTGATTACCCGCAAGGCCTATGGCGGCGCATACGATGTGATGGCCTCGAAGCATATTCGTGCCGACTTCAACTTTGCTTGGCCAACCGCCGAAATTGCCGTGATGGGTGCAAGCGGCGCGGTTTCAATCATCTTTCGCAAAGAAATTGCCGAATCAGCAGATCCGGTGGCAACCAACGCCGAGCTAATTCACAATTATGAAGAACGTTTTGCCAACCCCTACATTGCTGCCGAACGCGGCTATATCGATTCGGTAATCGAGCCACGCGAAACCCGCCCAGCTTTGATCAAAGCGCTGCGTTTATCACGTACCAAGCGCCAAAGCCTGCCACCGCGCAAGCATGGCAATATGCCGTTGTAATAATTGGGGATCGGTTGTTGGGGATTGGGGACTGGTAGATTAATTTTTACTACGAAGGGCACGAAGCATCATTTTTCGTGTCCTTTGGGCGTTAAATTTCATCCACGAAGCACCGAAACCACGAAGAACGCGAAGGGCGCGAAGTTAAGTTTTTAGCCACAGATTGGCACAGATTAGCGTGATGATATTCTGCTTAGCCACAAACTCAATTCCACCAATAAACTTCCGCCAGCCCATAGCCTCCAGCCAAAAGCCATCGTTCCTCTGGGCCTCTGCGTTAAATTTGATCCACGAAGCGCACGAAGCGCACGAAGAACACGAAGCACCGAAACCACGAAGATCGCGAAGCGTGCGAAGGCTGTTTTTCGCCACAGATTGGTACAGATGCTTTAGGTTTGGTTTTTTTGCCACGAATTACCCAAAAAATAGCTTGCTAACATATGTCCCTATGCGCTCTGTTCTCTGTTCTTTTTGACTTTTGATACATCATCCCTCATCCTTCATCCTTTCTCTGTGTTTAAATCCTAATCCCCGACCCCTGACACCCGATCCCCAACCTTACAAGGGTAGGTTTTAAGATCCCCTCACCCCCAACCCCGCTCTCGTGGTGCGGGGCTTTAATCGTGTGCTTTAACCGCCATGGGTTGCGAAACAAGGGTCGGCTCCCCCTCGCCCGCGTTCAGTGGGCGAGGGGGCTGGGGGGTGAGGGCATGCTCCACAACATCCCAATCGTTCAAAACCTACCATTATAAGCGATCCCGAACCCCTATGTTCTCGGTTCTTTTTGACTTTTGACTTTTGATCTTTCATCCCTACAGCTCTGTTCTCGGTTCTTTTTGGCTTTTGCCTTCTGCCTTTTGATCCTTCATCCCTCGGCTCTCTGCTCTTCTCTATCCTTAATCTTTTGCGTATTGACTTTCTTTGAATGACGAGTATATTTATGACTAATTAGTCATGGAAATACTGATGAGTCGAAAATAATCAAGAATAGCGTCAGAAGCAGGCAAATATGGCAGCGAATCAAGCAAGCGATCATTCTCATTCGGTGGTACGTCCGTTGAAAGAACGGCAGCGTGAGCAGCGCGAGGCCATGATTTTGGCGGCTGCGCATGCGGTTTTTCTTGCCAAAGGTTATCACGAAGCTTCGATTGACGAGATTGCAGGCCAAGTTGGCATCTCCAAAGGCGCGATCTATCAACATTTTGCCAGCAAAGAGGATTTAGTTGAGGCCCTGATTGCCCAACAAATTAGCGATTTTCTGGCTATGCTCGATCGCGTATTACAAGCGCCTAGCTCGGTTTGCGCGCGGCTTGAGCAGATTTTGGCCCATGCCTATGCTGGCTTGAATAGCCAACACAGCGGGGTGCTGCTCGAACTGCATCATCGGATTGGCCTACCCACCGCTGTGATTGAAAAACGCCCTCAGCTCCAAGCGCAAGTTGCCCAGGCCACGCATCGCCTGAGTAGCTTATTTGAGCAAGGTAAAGCCAACGGCGAACTCAATCCACAGATGCCAACGCCAATTATGGTGGCCACATTTATTGGCTTGTTATCGTTGCGTGGCTACGAGCAATTAATCGCGAGCAACCAATTTAGCCCTGCCGACTTGATTCCCCATATTAGCCAGATCTTCTTGCGCGGCATCGTCGCAACCAGCGGACTTTAATGGCATTTTTTGCCTGATATAAAGGAATATAATTCAAATGACCCAACAACAAGACCACATATATGCCGATCAAACAACGGCCCAAATTTTTCAACCAAGCTCAATTGAAAATCCGTATCCGTTGTTTGCCGAAATGCGTGCCAAAGTAGCAGTTTTGGCCGTTCCATCGCCGTATCCATTTATCAAAGCAGATGCATGGCTGGTAACGCGCTATGCAGAAGCTGTGCAGGTATTAAAAGATAATCGCTTTACGGTCGATGCGACCATTCTCAACCCTGAGGCTGGCGTATTTGGCCAAACCGCCGCAGAAGGAGCCGAAGATCGCAGCTTTTTGGGTGCAAAATCGATGGTTAGCGCTGATGGAGCCGAGCACTCGCGTTTGCGTAGCTTGGTGGCCAAAGCGTTTACGCCACGCTACATCGAAAATTTACGCCCACGTATCCAAGAGCTTGCCGACGAATTGCTTGATCAGGTGCAGGCCCAAGGCTCGATGGATTTAGTCCACGATTATGCGTATCCACTGCCGATTAACGTCATCTCTGAGATGTTGGGCGTGCCTGTTGATGAGCGTGATCAGATGCGTTTGTGGTCGGATGCGCTGACCAGCCACAGCCCAGAAAGCCAAGGCCAATTACGCGAATTTGCCATGTATGTGCAAAAGCTGATCGCCGATAAACGCCGCAACCCGCAAGACGATTTGATTAGCAAATTGGTCGAGTTGGAAGCAACTGGCGATGCACTCAGCGAATCGGAATTATTGGCAACTGCTGGTTTGCTAATTTTCGCAGGCCACGAAACAACCTCGAATTTATTGAGCATTGGCTCGTTGATGTTGCTTGATCATCCTGAGCAACGTGCGCGCTTACAAGCTGAGCCACGCTTAATTCCGGCGGCAGTTGAAGAATTATTACGCTTCAATGGGCCAATTTTCAGTCCCGCCCCACGCTTTGCGCTCGAAGATTTGGAGCTGGCAGGCCAGTCGATTCGGCGGGGCGATTTAGTATTGGTGGCGCTTGGCTCAGCCAATCACGACGAAAGCGTTTTCAGTAATCCAGAAGAATTAGATGTTGCGCGTCAAATTAGCCGCCAACTGGCGTTTGGCCATGGCGTGCATTTCTGTTTGGGTGCACCGTTGGCCCGCTTAGAAGGCGAAATTGCCTTTACCACGTTGTTGCAACGTATGCCCAATTTGCGCTTAGCCGTGCCACGTGAGCAAATCGCTTGGCGCGATAACGTCAATTTACGTGGTCTCAAAGCCCTACCGGTAAACTTCTAGCTCGCTGTTGCTATCAAATGTTCATTCTACCCACAGGAGTTGATCGATGCGTTTACACGATAAAGTTGTGGTAATTACCGGAGCCGCCTCGGGGATGGGCTTGGCGATGGCCACCCGTTTTGCTGCCGAAGGAGCCAAATTGGTGCTAGGCGATTGGAATGCTGAACGGCTTGAGGCGGCGCTTGCCAGCATTCAAGCCACTGGCGCGGCGGTGGTTGGGGCACAAGGCAATATTGCCGATCAAGCAACTGCCGCAGCCTTGGTCGATTTAGCGATTAGCAGCTATGGCCAGATTGATGTGCTTTGCAATAATGCTGGCGTGATGGATTCGATGCAAGGCATCGCCGAGGTTTCCGATGAAACATGGCGGCGAGTTTTGGGCATCAACCTCGAAGGCCCTATGTTTACCAGTCGCCAAGCGCTTAACTATATGTTGGAGCGTGGGAGCGGAGCGATTGTCAACGTTGCATCAACAGCGGGAATTCACGGCGGTTCGGCGGGCGCAGCCTACACCGCATCGAAGCATGCCTTGGTTGGGCTAACCCGCAACACCGCTTGGATGTATGCCAAGCGCAATATTCGCTGTAACGCAATTTGCCCAGGTGCAACCAAAACCAACATCGTCGAATCGATGAATCGCAGCTCAATCGATCCAACTGATGCAGCGCGAGTGAGCGAATTTACCGCACTTGCGCCAGCCTACCTTGAACCTGCCGACATTGCCAATTTGGCCTTATTTTTGGCCTCGGACGAGTCGCGCCACATAAACGGAGCGATTATTCCCGCCGATGCTGGTTGGGCAGCGGTTTAAGCATAGGATAAATCAGTCAACACCCATGAATGTAATCGAAAGTGCTGACTGATTTAATCAAATCTAAATCAATAAATTACATGCAAAATTGAGCATAGCTGAGTAACAATTTTTAATAATACCTAATTAATACGATGTACTGGCGATTAAGCATTGACTATAGTGATTATGGGGTAATAAGGAGCCGTTATTGCCCCATAGCGTTCATTATTTTAGTCAGTGAGGTTGCTTAATGAAAAAACGCTTCGTATTAGTGATCACCTTGCTCATGTGCCTGCTCTTTGCCATGCCAAGCTCGCTTGCTGCCTCCAATCAGCAGCTAAATCAGGTTGATCAAGCGTTTGTTAACGTTTTTGATGTATACACTGATTTAAATTTTGGTGGCGGACATTGTTGGTCAACGGGAGCAGAATCAAGTAATATTCATGCAAGTTGTAATGATCAAATTTCTTCATTGAAAGTATTGGCTGGATGGTCGGTTCGGGTCTATCGTGATCAAAATTTAACAGGTCCAAGCCGTTGTTTTATTGAAAACGATCCAGTTTTGACCGATAACACCTATCAGGATGGAAGTAGCTTAAATGATTCGATGTCGTCATTTGTTGTAAGTAATAGCCCAGTTTGTAGCCCAATAAACCCTTTAGAAGTCTTTAATGATCCGAGTTTTCAAGGCCAAACCTGCTTTTCGAATGGCCCTGAGCGTGCTAATTTTCATGCTATCTGTGATAATGCAATTTCGTCGATAAATGTACGGCCAGGCTGGTCGATCTGGCTTTTTCGCGATCCAAACCAAGCTGGTCCTAGCGTTTGTTTAAATACAACTGATACATTTCTTAACGATAATCTCTATAGTGATGGCTCAGTAGTTAATGATAGTGCTTCTTCATTTACGCTCTATCAAAAGCCTGGTTGTGGCATTACACCAGTACCAACCCCACCACCGCCATCAACTGAGATGCCTTTCTTTTCGCAAGTTGACCCTGCGTGGCGCAATGCCAATTTGGGTGGTTGTTCTGCTCCCTGTAATAAAATCGGGGCCTGTGGTTGTACCTTAACCTCAGCCGCCATGATTTTTAAACACTATGGGGCCAATACAAATCCTGCTATCTTAAGTCAGTGTATGGGCAATAAAGCGTGTCCTTTTGATTGGCGTGTTGGGGCTAATTGTAGTATGGGAACGGCGCGTAATCCCCAAAACCATGGATTTAGTTGGGCTAAATTGCAGCAATCGGTTGCAGTTGGCCCTGTAATGTTGGGAATGCGACGTGGCTCGAATACGCACTGGGTCGTTGTCTACAAGGGTTCTGGCACAAACGCTGCGAACTACACAATTAATGATCCTGGCTATATGGGTGGCTCTGCAGATTTATTGCATTGGAATTATGCTAATTGGACGTATGAGAGGATTGTAACCTATCAACGCACCACAATGCTCACCCAATTGCCAATGGTTGATCCAGCCAAGGTTTTCACTAAGCATGAAGTTGCTTCAACCCCATTGATTAAGCCAGCCCAAACCATGCCCAATCCTTTGACGGGAGCGGTTGAGATCTATGAGCGCACTGAGACCAATATGACCATTGCTTTATCAATTGCGGGTGATTCAGCAGCGAATGCAGAGATGGTCGTTTGGATTGATGGAATGCCTAATGACCAATGGCAACCATTTAGTGACTATGTGAGTTTACCGAAGGCAGACACAGTATACGCTCAATTTCGCAATTCCAAAGGAACCAGCGCGATTGTACAATCGACAATTGTGCCAGTTGTTGAAGTTCCTGAGCCACAGTTTTCGGTTGTTCTACCATTTGTGATTTTGGCTCAATAAGATTTTTCTAATGCTCTGCCATTGGCTACAATACCAGACCAAATTGGCTTCCAGTGGCAGAATGTTGCTCACTGATGCCGTTGAACTTTCCAATCGAAGCCACTCCGACGCTCAAGTTTATATAAACATATGGTTAATGCGCGAATATTTGAAACTTGCATTTTGGCGTAAATATTGCGCAAATGGGTGCGTACGGTGGTGATACTAATGCTTAAGTGGAATGCGATTTCTTCGCAACTATAGCCAATAATGCTCATTTCAGCAATTTCTAGCTCACGTGGGGTTGGCTGATCCATCCATTGAGGCATAGGATTCTCCCTTTGCTAAGGCCTTAACTGGTTGATCGTGCGATAGCGAGCAACAGCTCTATTTTGGTAGGTATGGCTAGATATACCTTAGCATCGGCAAGATTAAAATAAAGCTAGGGAATCCTACTAATTGAATATCCAAAACTTGGCTAAAACCAGCAAGCCCGCAACGCTGAGTAGGGCAGCGCTGCGGGCTTGCTGTGGCGATTAATTACAAATTGCCACGTTTGGCTTGTTCGCGTTCAATCGCTTCGAAAAGGGCTTTAAAATTACCAGCGCCAAAGCCACGGCTGCCCTTGCGTTGAATAATCTCGTAGAACACGGTTGGACGGTCGCCAACTGGTTTGGTGAAGATTTGCAAGAGATAGCCTTCGTCATCGCGATCGACCAAAATACCCAGTTCTTGTAAGGTATTGTAGTCTTCGTCGATGTGGCCGACGCGGCCTGCCAAAGCTGAGTAGTAGGTATCTGGCGTGCGCAAGAATTCCACGCCATTATCGCGCAAATGCTTGACAGTTTGAATAATGTCAGGCGTGATCAAGGCAATGTGTTGTGCGCCTGGGCCACGATAATAATCCAGATATTCGTCGATTTGCGATTTTTTGCGGCCTTCTGCTGGCTCGTTGATTGGGAATTTGATCCGGCCTGTACCGTTTTGCACAACTTTCGACATCAAGGCGCTGTATTCGGTTGAAATATCGTCGTCGGTAAATTGTTGCAATTGGCTAAAACCAAGAATGCGGGCATAGAAATTGACCCATTCATCCATTTTGCCAAGCTCAACGTTGCCCACAATATGATCAACTGCTGCCAAGCCGGTTGATTCCGACTTTGGTGGATTTTTGACTTTGTTGTAGCCTGGCATAAACGTGCCAGTGTAGCCGTCGCGCTCAACAAAGGTATGGACTGTATCGCCGTAGGTGCGAATGGTCGCTTTGACGACTTTGCCCCATTTGCTTTCCAAGACGGTTGGCTCAAGCACAGCGGTTGCGCCACGGGCCAAGGCTGCTTCAAACGCCGAAGTCGCATTTTCAACTTCGAGCGCAATATCTTTTACGCCGTCGCCGTGCAATTTAACATGCTCGGCAATTGGCGAATCTGGATTGAGCGCGCCAGTCAAGACCAAGCGAATATTCCGCTGTTGCATCACAAACGAAACACGGTCGCGGGTGCCAGTTTCCAAGCCTGCATAGGCAACCGGCGTAAACCCAAAGGCCGTCCGATAGTAATGGGCCGCTTGACGCGCATTACCAACATACATCTCGACATAATCGATGCCACGTAACGCTAAAGGATCAGTCGTAGTGGTGGTTTCTTGTTCTGCCATCGTCATTGATAGGCTCCTTCTGATGAAAACGCCGCAACAATTACTCGCTATAGGGCTGGGCTTGCGCCCAGAATGCCTCGAACGCTACCCGCAGGGTTTGCGCTAGCGATGGGTGATTCAAACATAATGCCGTGATTGATGGTCGCCCCGTGATGGGATCTTGCAGTGAAAGCAAAGCCACCCGACCATCAAATAAATTCATTTTAATTGGCAGTTGTGGCACGAACCGTAATTCTTGGCCAAGGCTGCGAAATTGGGCCAACACTGGCCGCAATTGCTCATCTTCCAAGGCGCTCAGTTCATACAAAGCCCGATATTGCACGCCGCGCGAGCGTGGTTCGCGCACTTCAGCCACATTTTCCTCTAGGCTCGAAACCAGTGGCCGTTTGAAGCAGGCCAAAATTTCGTGGTCGGCTTGTTGGGCCAACGTCCAAGCACGAGCGCTAATCTGGCGTGGGTCAAGCAACACATCAATATAATCCAGCGGATTATCTTCGTTGCTGCCTTCGGTATAGATCGGTTGCATGGTTGCGACAAGGCTTTGAGCGATGGTTTGGGCATCGGCCAATTCGCGTTCCATCACGCTCCTCCGCTCGGCAAGCAAGGCTGGCAAGGCTTGTTCTGGCGCAACCGCCACAAAGGTGCGGCGTGGCCCCATGCGTTCATGGGCAAGGCCTTTGCTGGACAACGATTGCAACACATCGTAGATCCGCTGGCGCGGAATGCTGGTATGGGTTGCTAGCTGCGCCGCCGAGAACGATTGCCGACCGAGTAGCCCCAAATAGGCCGTTGATTCATAGCGACTTAAGCCTAAATCACTGAGTTGATCAATGAGAGATTCATCGTGCATTGGTGTCACCACTGCCTAGTGGTGCTATTGTAGCGAGTTGTCGAATGCTTGTCAATCATGCGCAAAGGCCACAGTCAGCACCGAAGTTTGATTAAGCATGGGATCGTTACCAAGTTAGGATTGGCGCGATCTGCATAACCAAATTGTACTACGCCGTGTGATTCGCAAAAATGCTGGCTGATTCATGCTCAACCTATTAAACGAACACCCCTCTTCCAACAAACGGAAGAGGGGTATTGATTGGCGAGCCTTCGATTTGGCGGTTGCAGTTTTTAGTGGTTGACCCACGAATAGGTATAGCTTGGTTCTTCGATGCTCAAGGCTTCTTTGGTCAGGTACAGTGGCTTGAAGGTATCGACCATCACCGCCAATTCTTCGGTCGCTGCCTTGCCAATCGATCCCTCGACCGTGCCTGGGTGTGGCCCGTGCGGCATGCCCGATGGATGCAAGGTGATTGAGCCAAGATCAACGCCACGTCTTGACATAAAATTGCCTTCAACGTAATACAGCACTTCATCACTCTCAACATTTGAGTGATTGTATGGTGCTGGAATCGCCTCAGGATGATAATCAAACATGCGTGGCACAAACGAGCAGACCACGAAATTCGGCCCGCTGAAGGTTTGGTGAACTGGCGGTGGTTGATGCACCCGCCCAGTAATTGGCTCGAAATCTTCGATATTAAAGGCAAATGGATAGAGATAACCATCCCAGCCAACCACATCAAATGGATGATGATCGAGCACATGCTTGGTCATGCGGCCATGGGCACGCACATGCACAGCAAATTCACCTTTTTCATCGTGCGGCGTAAGCTCCATCGGAACCCGAATATCGCGCTCGCAGAACGGAGCATGCTCAAGCAATTGGCCATGTTCGTTGCGATAGCGGTTGGGCGTGGTGATTTCGCCCACCGTTTCGAGCACCAACATTTTGGTTGGCGTGCCATTGGTGTTAACCCGATAGGTTGTGCCAATCGGAATCACCAAATAATCGCCGCGGCGATAGGGAATATTGCCAAAAATCGTTTCGAGCACGCCCTCGCCTTCGTGAACGAAGAGCATTTCATCGCCTTCGCCATTGCGATAGAAATAGGTTTGAGGCTCGGTTGGGTGGACAATTCCCATGCGAACATCGTTGTTGACCAACAACATCCGTCGGCCACCAATGGGATCGCCGCCTGGTTTGTGGGCAAAGGTTTTGAGGTGGCGATGGCGCAACGCTCCATCTGGCTCCAACTCAATCGCGGTTGAACCGAGATCTTCGACTTTGAGAATCGCAGTTGGTGGGTAATGGTGATACAACAGGGCTTCGACCCCGCTAAATCCCTTGGTTCCCATCAACTGTTCCGAATACAACGAACCATCTGGCTTGCGAAATTGGGTATGGCGCTTGTGTGGAATGTTGCCAAGTTTGTGGTAGAAGGGCATCTTCGACCTCCCGCAAAAATGAAAACGACAAGACCAATTCAGCCCTACTTCTGTATTGGCCAGCACGTTGATTATAATCCAAATTGCTAAGTTGGGTAAAGTTAGAACATAGAACAAACGAGAACATAGAACAAAGAGCATAGAACATAGGAATTGACGATTAAGCTATTGATTCACAAAGTACAAGTTTTAGCCACGAATTCCACGAATTGCACGAATGATGGTTCTATTGATAAAAATCAGCGTCTGACCCCTGACTCCTAGCCTCCGACCCCTATGCTCTATGTTCTATGTTCTATGCTCTTCATCCTTCATCCTTTCTCTGCGCCCCTGACCCCCGACCCCTATGCTCTATGTTCTATGCTCTATGCTCTTCATCCTTCATCCTTGTTAACAACTTGCTCATCAAAAGCGGTTGACGCTACTAGGTAACTCAAGTAAGATTCAATCGCGGCTTGCGTAGCCGTACACCACTATCCACGGGAGATCTTTATGGATTTTAGCAGTTTGGCGTGGCTTGCGGTTATTCCCGCTTTAGGCTTTTTAGTTGTTGTTCATGAGCTGGGCCACTATTGGGTTGGCCGCAAAATGGGCATTAAGATCGAAGAATTTGGCATTGGGTTACCGCCACGCGCCAAAGTGTTGTTCGTGCGCAAGGGCATTCCATTTACGCTCAACTGGCTGCCACTTGGCGGTTTTGTGCGCTTTGCTGGCGAAGAAGGCGGCTTCGACGACCCCGATAGCCTTGCTTCTGCGCCGCCGCGCCGCCGAATTCCAGTGATGGCTGCGGGCGTGATTGCGAATGTGATTACTGCAATCATTATGTTTGCAATCATTTTTGCAATTTGGGGCTTCCCCAACCTTGATAAAGTGATGGTTGCTTCAACCGACGAATTTGCTTCCAAAGCAGGCTTTGTGGTTGAAGATGTGTTTGTGTCGATCAATGGCTCGCCAATTAGCGCCGATGAACAAGTGCGGCAGTTGGTCGAAACCAGTGATGGTAAACCAGTCAGTGTGGTTGTCCAACGCGATGGCGTAGAACAAACCTTGAGCGTTACGCCGCAATATAGTGCCGAAGCGCAACGCTATCGTTTTGGCGTTGGCTTGGGCAATCCCCGCGAATCAGTTAATATTTTTCAAGCAATCATCAACGGCTTTACCTATAGTTTTCGCTTGCTCGGCGAAATGTTTATGGGTTTTGCGATGTTGATCGGCGGTTTGCTGGGCACGAATCCAGCGCCAGAAGGTGGCTTAGCTGGCCCAGTTGGTATCGCCCGCTTAACCGGGCAAGTTGCCCGCTCAGGCTTGCGCGATTATCTGAATTTTACTGCCTTGTTGAGCTTGAACTTGGCTTTGATCAATATTCTGCCAATTCCAGCGCTTGATGGTAGCCGCATTATTTTTGCCTTGATTGAAGCCATTCGACGCAAAAAAATTCCACCCGAACGCGAAGCAGTGGTGCATGCAATTGGGATGATGATGTTGCTTGGTTTGATGCTGTTAGTTACGGTTTCAGACGTGCGCAATATCATTAGTGGCGAGCCAGCGATTACCATGCCGCCAACGCCAACGCCAATCGTTAGACCGTAAGCCAATGCCAGAGCATAAGCCGATTATCCGCGCCAGCGAGCTTGGCGAATATGATTTTTGTGCCAGAGCTTGGTGGCTGCGGCGTGAATGCGGCTGGCAAGGACGATTTCCTGAACGTTTAGCTCAAGGCGAAGTGGCGCATCAACGCCATGGCCGAGACCTTCAACAAAGCCAATGGTTGCGCACTGTAGCCATTGGTTTGTTGTTGCTAGCAGCCTTAGCCTTGGTATTCGCATGATTTGGCTGGCGATCATCTTGGGATTGCTTGGCCTGTGGCTGTGGCGACGAAGCAATGTAGTGCGCGCCAGCACGGGCCTGCCTTGGCGCACGGTGGTCTATCACGATACGAATCGGCGTGAATTGAGCAAGCCCTTATTTTCGGCCCGTTATCAATTAACTGGCAAGCCCGATTATGTGTTGGCTGATGGCAAGGCCTTGATTCCGGTTGAGGTCAAGCCACAGCGCCAAGCAACTAGCCCACGTCAGGGCGATATTTTGCAGCTGGCGGCGTATTGTTTGTTGCTTGAAGAAGCAACTGGCGTTGCCCCGCGCTATGGTTTGTTGCGTTACGCCCAGCATACCTTCCAGGTCGATTGGACTGATCACCTCTATCAGGCGTTGATCGATACGCTCGACATGATGCGTGATGATCTGACATTAACCGAGGTTGAACGTTCGCACGACGAACCATGGCGCTGTAACGCCTGCGGATTTGGCGACCGCTGCACAGATGCGCTAGAATATGACTAGCACTGTTTATCAATCAGCCCATTCCTAGTAGCCGTTGTGACATTATGAAATTTAAAATTCGCCAACATCCACGCATGAAAGATATTTGTGTCGGTGACGAGGTGGTGTGGAATCCCCAATTGCTGTATGCCAACGTCGAGGAAATTTTTCCGGCGGCGGTTTGTGTCAATTTAGCAATTCTCCGCACTGAGCCAATTCCCAAATTGGAGCTGCGGGCGCAACTTTGGCGCGCTGATGATATTGAAAATCTCAGTGTTTGTCGCTGTTGTGGCTCGCGGGAAAATCTGGTTACTCCGTGTCATACAGGCGTACCGTTTCGGTTGTGCCAACATTGTTATACCTGCCACATTGAGGAGTCTCTGGCATGAGCCAACGTATTTATCGCTTGCAAGTAACCAAGGATCAGCTTGGGTTTGCAGCGGCGCATTTTATTACCATGCGCGGCAAATGTGAACGCCTGCATGGGCATAATTATCGCGTAACCGTCGAGGTCGAAGGCTTTTTGGGTGAAGATAAGTATGTGGTAGATTTTGGCGTGTTGAAAAAACATGCCGCTGAAATTGCGCGCACGCTCGATCATCGGGTGTTGTTGGCCGCTGAGAATGCAAAAATTGCCTATAGCCAAGACGAGCAGCACATTACGGTGCGCTACGAAGAAAAATATTATGTTTTTCCGTTGGCCGAAGTGATTATGCTGCCAATTGAAAACACTACGGCTGAGCTATTGGCAAGCTATTTTTGTGCCGAATTAAGCGAGCGCTTGCGCCACGATGGGGTTAATACCCTCAAAATGGTTGGAGTTTGGGTATCCGAAGGGCCGGGCCAACAAGCTTTTGCCAGCCTTGAATGGCCGCAAGCTTAACGTACCGAGGGCATACATATGGATGGAATTATGAGCGCACTGGTCGTCATTATCGGGGCAATTGGCTTAATTACCCTGCTGATTATGCGCACCAAAACCTATCGCGAACGCTTGCGCTTTCAGGCACGAGCGATGGATCGTCATGTGCGCACAACCAACATTCGCGATGATGTGCGCCAAGATATTTTGGATTTGTTGATTCGCGGCGATCGTTTGGCGGCGATTCAATATGCCCATGAACAAACCCACTTGGATCTTTTAGAAGCGCGCACGTTGGTCGATGATATTGAAAAAGCCTTGAAAAAGCACGATCAAACCCAAGGAACCCCAAGCGATGCCAATTGATCTTGCGCCGCACAACCCCTATGGCTTGACGCTCACCAACGCTGTGCTTGGGCGCTGTGGTGGCTTTGGCGCGGGCACGGATCGCTTGGCAACTATGGCTAATCTTGGGGCAATTATTACCGATCCGCTGGGAACCCGTGATCAAGCGTTGCAACTGCTGCCAACTACTGGCGGCGTGTTGTATCGCTCGTCAACGCGCACATGGCGGCGGGCGCAACGCGATGCAGCCCATTGGCAAACCATCGATCTGCCAGTTTTGCTAACGCTACAGCCGCGCACCCTGCACGATTTACAAGAATTATTGCGTAATTTGCAGGAAGGCGAGTGGGCGGCGGTTGTGCTCGATTTGGAGCAAAGTAGCGAATTGCAGCACCTTGCGCGCTGGGTCGAATTGGTGCGCAATCAATGGGAAGCGCCGTTGCTGATGCACGTTGCGACCGATCAAATTAGCCAATTAACCACGATTCCCCAAGCAATCGATGGCATCATGCTTGGTTCGGGGCCGCGGGCCAAACATGGCACGCACTATGGGCGCTTGCTCGGGCCGGCGATTGAGCCATTGTTGCTTTGGGGGGTTGAACGGCTGCGCGAACTAAGCGATAAATCATTAATCTGTAGTGCTCCCAGCCTTGCTAGCCTCCCCAGCCTGCAAGCGCTTGGCGTGCAAGCTATCGTTTTGGATAGCCTGCTGTGGACAACCAGCACTCACGATTTAGCCCAAATGAGTTTTTAACCAGCGATGATTCCCTGACCTCCCAGCCCCCGCCTTTCAAGGGCAGGTTTTGAGCGATTGACGGTGGCAAGTATTCCCTCACCCCCCGACCCCCTCTCCCACGAAAACGCGGGCGAGGGGGAGTCAACGATAGTTTCCCAGCGATCTGCGGAAAAAAGCCACTCTCCTACTGGACGAGGGCGAGGGGGAACATCGGTTTTCACGAAGGAATTGGGGGTGAACCACGGCGTTAAAGCCCCTCGCCCGCGCACGAGAGAGGGGATCTTAACACCAACCCTTGAAAGCCAGCCCCCGCTCCCACTGAACACGCGGGCGAGCACCCGTTTTCACCACAAATCATGCAAAAACTACGACATGAAAGCCCCTCGCCCGCCGCGTGGGAGCGGGGTTGGGGTGAGGGGATCTTCCAACCTCTGCATCCCAATATCTGCGAAAAACTACAGTGTATAGGCCAATTGTCCCCCATGGTCATATTACTCTCCGTAGGCCGAAGACAACACTATTGTGCCTCATTTGTGACTACGAGTTAGGGGTAGACTATCCCTATTGAAGTTGTGCTATTGCGAGCGAGGCTGCATTTTAGAGTGGATGTAGCATTGCCAAGGAGGAAGTCGATGGCAACTATTTTAGCAATTGATGACAGTGGCTTGATGCAAGCGTTTTGGGTGCGCATTTTGTCGCGCTCGCAGCATACGGTAGTTACGGTCAGTAGTGGCGATGAAATGCGAGCTGCGCTTACCACGCTCCATCCCCAGTTGATTTTCTTAGATCTCTCGTTTCCTGGTGAAAACGGCTTTGAGCTGTTGCAACAACTGCGTGGCTATCCGCAGTGCCTTGATATTCCGGTGATTGCCGTCAGTGGCTATGCAGGTGAAGACACGCGCCAAGCTTGCCGCGAAGCAGGTTTTACCGATTTTCTGGCGAAACCGTTCTCATTGGCTGAATTACGGGGCATCTTGACGCGTTATATCGAGCATCCGACCCAGTTGCGTGCCTTGGCGCGCTAAACGTGGGTGTGAATCATGCGGCTACGCAGTTGTTTGCGCAAGGCTGCGATACCCAAGGCTAGCATAAAACAGCCAGTTTGAGTCAATACAATCGTGGCTCCCGAGGCAAGATCGAAGAAATAGCTCAGGTACATGCCAACGCAACCAGTTAAACCGCCAATAAGCGTAGAAATCGCCAACATGCGATGAAAACTATCGGTCAAGAGTCGTGCAGTAATTGGTGGAATAACCAAGGCAGCAGCGATTAACGTCACGCCCAAAATTTTCATCGAAACGATTAACGTTGCAGCCAGCATCAACGAAAACAGCGTATCCAGCCAGTTGGTGCGCACGCCATAGACTTGGGCCACATCATTATTAAAGGTCATAAACAGCAATTGCTTGTAGCTGAAAAATACAACCAGCCCAACCATGATGCACACTCCGCCGATTGCCCAGAGATCGCTACTGGTTACGCCTAGAATATTGCCAAACAAGGCAGCATCGAACGAGCGAGTAAAGTTGCGGTAGCGGCTAATTAAGGCCACGCCAATGGCAAAACTTGCTGTTGTCACAATGCCAATTGCTGCATCGGCATTAATTTTGGTGCGCCGTGCAGTTTGATTAATTAACACTGCGGCAGCAAAACCCCATAAACCAGCCCCAAGATAGAAATTCCACGCCAGCACAAACGAAACGACTGCGCCGCCAAAAATTGCGTGCGATAAGCCATGGCCAATGTAGCTCATGCCGCGCAACACAATATACACGCCCAACAGGCCGCACAAACTGCCGATGAGCAGCGCGGCAACAATGCCATAGCGAAAAAAGCTAAAGCTCAGCGGTTCTAAAAGCTGGTTCACTTGTATTCTCCATGGCTGGGTTCAGCACTTCGCCAATGATTGGGTTGGGAATCAAATCGCGGTAGCTATGGCCATGGGGACGTTGTTGAATTAACAACATCCCTTCATGGTGCACCACCACCATCTCGCTATGGTAGGTTTGCTCAAGCACAGCGGGCGTAAACACCGCTTCGGGTGTGCCTTGGGCAATGATCGTTTGATTCATGCAGATAATCCATGGCACATGGGCCGCCGCCGCATTCAAATCATGGGTCGTCATTAATATCGTCATGCCTTGTTGATTTAGCTCGGCCAGCAAGTGCAAAATTGTTTCGGCCACCCGTGGGTCAATCCCAGTCGTCGGTTCATCGAGCACCAACATAGCTGGCTTGGCAACCAAGGCCCGGGCCAAAAAGACCCGCTGTTGCTGACCGCCCGAAAGATTGCGAATATGCTGTTTGGCTAGTTGCTCAATTTCGAGTTGGGCCAACACTGTTTGCACTGCTTGGCGCTCGCTTTTGCGCAACCACGGCCACGGATTCGCTTGGCGCACCAAGCCCATGGCCACAACCTGCTCAACCGTCACCGGAAAATTCCAATCGACCGTTTCAAGCTGTGGCACATAGGCAATCGTGGGGATTTGGCCATCGACTGGATGCTTGCCATGCGTCAAAATCTGGCCATGGCTGGGAGCATGCAAGCCTAAAATTAAGCGCAATAAACTGGTTTTGCCAGCACCGCTTGGCCCAACCAGCGCCGCAAATTGGCCATGGTGCAGATGAATATTAATCTGATCGAGCACGAGGCGCTCTGCATAGCGCAACCCGACATTGCGTAACTCAATAATTGGCTGCATACAAGCCTTGCTCCCTATTGCTGTTGGATGACGTTGCTATCGCTGCCAGGAATGTTGCTGGTATCGAAATTGGCAATCAAGCTTGGGTCGCCGCCAAGATTCTCGGCCATAATGCGTAGATCTTCGGTGAGCAAGCCGAGATAGGAGTGATTGGCTGCGCCAACTTCGCCAGGTAAATCATCGTCGCGCAAGCTATCGATATACTTTACGCCTGTTTCGCGGCCAATTTGCTCCAATACTGGCGAAGGAAATACCTCGGAGCCGAAAATCGCTGGCACGTTTTGCTCGCGAAGCTGGGTGATCAAATTGGCAACATCTTTGGCCGATGGCTCGGAGAAATCGGCTGGCTGAATTGCCCCAATCACGGTCATGCCATAATGCGGCGCAAAGTAAGCCCATGAATCGTGGTAGGTGAGCAACTTGCGGTTTTCAGCGGGAATACTTTCAACCGTCTTTTTAACTGCTACATCAAAGGCTTCGATGCGGGTTTTGAAGGCGGCATAATTGGCGTTGTAATACTCGGCGTTGCTCGGATCGCGGCGCACTAAGTTGTCGCGCACAATTTCTGCATAGCGCAATCCATAGAGCGGGTGCGTCCAGAGGTGCGGGTTGGGGCTGCCAGCCTCTTTGGGAAACGAGAAATCGTAGACATATTGCTCTGGCGTAATCGTTTGCTCGCCGAGCAAAATGATTTCGGCGCTTGGTTGCTTGTTGGCTTCGGCCAATTTATGGGTTGGCTCCTCTAAATTAAGCCCATTGATAAAAATCAGATCTGCTTGGGCCAAGGTTTTGGCATCAGAAGGCACTGGCTCGAAGGTATGCGAATTAACGCCCTCGGGAACGATGCCAGTTAAGCTAATTTTATCGCCACCAATATTGTAGATAATGTTGGTAATTGGCGAAACCGTGCTAACAACTTTGAGTTTGCCTGCTTGGCCTTGCGTGGTTGGGGCAGCTTGTTCGGCTCCGCAACTTGCCAAGATCAGCAACAATAATAAGCTCGTGATCGACCAACGCCGCATAGTGGTATCCATCCTCAACTACATGAATCCGGCGAGTATTCTACCATCGTTCGTTTGTTCAGGTCGATCTCGTATAATAGTGAGGGATGAAGGATGAAGGATGAAGGATGAGGGATGAAGGATGAAAGGCTAACGGCTAGCGGAAAATCATTGGGGTTGGCAATGGTGTTGGGAATTGTACAAGCAACTGATCCCCAGCCCCTGACCGCTAGCTCCTCGTGCGGAACCGCGAAGAACGCGAAGAGCAGGAAGAGGAGTTTTAACGCAGAGGCGCAGAGAAACGATGGCTCTTGGCTATTGGCTCTCGGAACATTATTGCGGTTGGCAACAGGTGGTTGGCACAGCACGGGCAACCGATCCCCAGCCCCTGACTCCCGACCCCTTTACAGCTTATAAGGAGCATTTGGATGGATATTAAGCGCGTAACGGTCATTGTTTTGGATGGTGTGGGCATTGGCGAAGCGCCTGATGCTGCTGAATATGGCGATGTTGGCAGCCACTCGCTGGCCAATACGGCGGCAGCAGTCAATGGCTTAAACGTGCCAACCATGGCCAGTTTTGGGCTTGGTTGCGTCAGCGAAATCAAGGGTGTCGCTTGCCCAGCAGAATTTCAGGGTAGCTATGGCAAAATGCAACCCTTATCCAAGGGCAAGGATACGGTTTCTGGCCACTGGGAGATGATGGGCATTGTCTTGGCAACGCCATTTCCAGTTTATCCCGATGGCTTTCCTGCTGAAATTATCGAGCCGTTTAAACAACAGATTGGCCGCGATGTGCTTGGCAATAAATCAGCCTCGGGGACCGAAATTCTTGAAGAATTGGGTATGGAGCATATTCGCACTGGCGCGCCAATTGTCTATACCTCGGCAGATAGCGTGTTTCAGATTGCAGCCCATGAAGATGTGATTCCGCCAAGCGAACTGTACGCGATGTGTGAAGCAGCCCGCGTGCTGTTAGTGGGCGAGCATGCAGTTGGGCGGGTGATTGCGCGGCCATTTATTGGCGATAGCCCAGCAACCTTTAAACGCACAGCTCGCCGCCACGATTACGCATTAACCCCAGAAACGCCAACCATTTTGGATAAATTGGTAGCAGCTGGCAAAAGCGTCTACTCTGTTGGCAAAATTGATGATATTTTTGGCAATCGCGGCATTAGCGTTTCAAACCATACTGTTGATAACGCTGCTAGCTTGGATGCCATTATCGAATTCCTTGATGCGGATTTTGAAGGCCTTTTGTTCGCCAATTTGATCGAGTTTGATATGATCTATGGCCATCGCAATGATCCGGTTGGCTATGCAAACGCCTTGCATGCTGTCGATCAACGCTTGCCTGAAATTCAAGCCAAACTTAAAGATGGCGATCTGGTGGTGATTACGGCTGATCATGGTGTTGACCCAACCACGCCTGGCTCAAACCACAGCCGCGAGTATGTACCGCTGTTGGTGTTTGGCCCAGCCTTGGCGAAACCTGCTAATTTAGGTACACGCCAAACCCTGAGCGATCTGGCGGCAACGCTGGCGGAGATCTTTGGGCTGGAAGCACCATTGCATGGCACAAGTTTCTTGGCTGAGTTGCAATAACGTTTCAGCTGTTAATTGATAGTCAACAAAACCTATCCTGAAAAAGGGTGGGTTTTGTTGATTAAACAGCAAATTGCATGGCTGAGCGGAATTTCTAGTGCTACTATTAATCCATCAACCAGCTAGCAACAATTGCTGTGCGTATGGAAGGATTTTTTTGATGCAACTACGTCAACTTGGTAAGTCGGAACTGCGAATTCCACGGATTGTAATTGGGGGCAATGTTTTTGGCTGGACGGTTGATCGGGCGCAAACCTTTCGTTTGCTTGATGCCTTTATCGATGCAGGCTTAAATGCAATCGATACGGCTGATGTCTATTCGGCCTGGGTTGAGGGCAATCAGGGTGGCGAATCGGAAACGCTGATTGGTGAATGGATTAAACAACGCCAACGCCGCGACGATCTGCTTATTTTGAGCAAAGTTGGCGCTGGCACCGGCTTATCGAAGGCCAATATTGCTAAGGCGATTGATGGCTCATTGCAACGGCTGCAAACCGAGTATCTTGATCTCTATCAAGCCCATGTTGATGATGCTGAAACGCCTTTGGAAGAAACCCTGAGCGCGTTTGGCGAGCTGATTCAACAAGGCAAAGTTCGGGCAATTGGGGCCTCGAATTATAGTGCTGAACGCTTGCAAGCAGCACTGGATATTAGCCAGCAGCATAATCTGCCCCGCTACGAAAGCCTGCAACCCTTGTACAACCTCTATGATCGTGACCGCTATGAAGGCGATTTGGAAGCAGTTTGCCAACAAGCAGCTTTGGGCGTAATTCCCTATTCGACCTTGGCCTCAGGCTTCTTAACTGGTAAATATCGCAGTGAAGCAGATTTGGGCCAAAGCGCTCGTGGTTCAGGAGTGCGAAAATATCTTAATGAACGAGGTTGGGCGCTGCTCAAGGCACTTGATGAAGTTGCTGCTGAGGTACAAGCGACCCCTGGCCAAGTTGCCTTAGCATGGCAAATTGCGCGGCCAAGCATTACTGCGCCAATTGCAAGTGCCACCAATCTTGATCAAGTTAACGATCTGATCAAGGCCGCCAAGCTCGAATTAACCCCAGCTGCGGTTGAATATTTGAACCAAGCTGGCCAATAAATTAGTTTGAGGCCCAGCGGCCATGCTGCTCAATTGCGGAGCGAAGCCACTAACAATGCGGCTTCGCTGTCATCTGCGACACTTAATCGTAGGTCTATGTTCAGTTGCTGCTAGCTTCGCTAAGCCTATTTGCATAACTCCACAGTTCAGTGCATAATATTCAGTATCTGCATTTTTAGCGCCGCCTACCTCAATGAAATATCCACAGGTAACTCCACTACTAACCACGGTCATTTGGTAGGATTTGGCAAAGCGCTATAAGGAGGACTGGTGAATCGTTTCCTTCCACGTTGGGCTGTAATTTTCAGCTTACTCACCTTGGTGATTAGCTTATTTGCACAGCCAGTCGCTACAACAGCGCAAAAAGTTCCAGTAACGGTTGATACAAATCCTATAACCAGCGATGGTGTTGCTGAAGCTGTGTCAGCTTCGCCACGTTTGATTGTAGAGTTGGAATCACCTGCTTTGGCTGCTTGGAGCAAAAGCACCAACAAGGCTCGTACCGCCAACCAACGTTTAGATCTTAAGGCTGCTGATGCCAAGGCCTATCTGGCGCAATTAGAGGCTGAACAAAACCTCTTTGTGGCAGATATGAGCAAAGCATTGCCAGGCTCAAAGGTTGCAACCTTCGTCGATGAATTTGGTGCTAAAGACGAACTGCGTTATAGCGTGGTCTTTAACGGGATGACCGTTAACGTTGGCGATGCCAAACGTGACGATGCCCGTAAGATTTTAGCCTCATTGCCAAATGTCAAAGCTGTGCACCTTGACTTGCCACAACAAGCAGATTTGCACTTGAGCAACACCTTGATTGGTTCGCCAGCCCTGTGGAATAGTGCTGAAATTGGGGGCCGTAGCAATGCTGGCGCTGGGATTAAGGTTGCCTCGATGGACGGTGGCGTGCACAAAGATGCGCCAATGTTCAGCGGTGTCGGCTACAGCTACCCAGATGGCTATCCAGCCAACGGCGTGGGTTTGACCCAAAATAACAACGGCAAAATCATTGCTTCACGGGCCTACTTCCGCGATTGGGACGGCCCAGCCAATGGCGACCAAAACCCATGGCCAGGCACCAATGGCACGCCTCACGGGGTTCACACCGCAGGGATTGCAGCTGGCGATGTCGTCACCGCAACCTTTAGCGGCTTGAGCTTGCCATCAATGAGCGGTGTCGCTCCCAAAGCATGGATCATGAGCTATCGGGTATTCTATGCGAGTGTCAACGGGATTGGCTCGTTCTACAATGCTGAAGGGATTGAAGCCCTTGAAGATATTGTGGCTGACGAAGCCGACGTGGTTAACAACTCATGGGGTGGTGGCCCAGGCAGCTTGGGCGGCGAATTCGATGCCCTTGATACTGCCTTGATCAACACCTCAAATGCTGGGATCTTTGTGTCAATGTCTGCTGGCAATGCTGGCCCCAACAAAGGCACCTCGGATCACCCATCAGATGAGTATATTGTGGTAGCAGCTAGCACGACCCAAGGCACGTTTGCTGCTGGTCGTTTGGATGTAACCCAACCAACCCCAATCTCGCCAACCTTGCAAACGATTCCGATTGCAGCAGCGGCGTTTGGCGCACCTGTTAATAGCATTGTAAACTTACCATATATGCCAGGCAGTGCAGCTACCCCAGCAAACTTGACTGGTTGTACCGCATTTGCTGCCGGCACATTTACTAACAAAATTGCCTTGATTCAGCGTGGCGATTGTGAGTTTGGGGTCAAGGCCCTCAATGCCCAAAATGCTGGTGCTAGCTACGTTGTGATTTACAACAATGCAGCCAATGGCAATACGCTGATTAACATGGGCGCTGGTGCTGTTGGCGCTCAAGTAACCATCCCAGTGATTATGATTGGCTTTACGCCAGGGACTGGCTTGTTTAACTGGTATGGCCAACATGGCAGCGCATCAGTTGCTTCAATTAACCCATCGACCTATGTTGCCGCTAGCACCCCAGACGTAATTGCTGGCTTTAGCAGCCGTGGCCCAGGCGTTGGCGATGTCTTGAAGCCAGACGTAACCGCTCCTGGCGTGAATATCCTTTCACATGGCTACACCCCAGGCGCAACCGGCGAAGCCCGTCACCTTGGCTATGGCACTGCATCGGGTACCTCGATGGCAGCACCTCACGTTGCTGGTGCGGCAGCCTTGTTACGCCAAGCCCACCCAAGCTGGACCAACGACGAAATCAAATCGGCTTTGATGAGCACCTCGAAGTACATTGGGGTTACAGTCGCTGATGGTTCACCAGCCCAACCATTGGATATGGGCGCTGGCCGGATCGATTTGAGCAAAGCCTCAAACCCAGGTGTCTTCTTAAGCCCACCAAGCTTGAGCTTTGGCCAAGTCTTGAGCGGCACAACCAAATCAATTTTGGTGACCGTCACCAACGCAACCAATGTTGCCGAAACCTATAGCATCAGCACCCAATATACTGGTGGTGGTTTCAACAACATTACCCCAATGGCTGGCGTTACCTTAGCAACCAACAGCATTGCTGTTCCAGCCAATGGCAGCGCTCAATTCACCGTTACCTTCAACAGCTTGGCTGGCCGTGGCTATGGCGATAATCAAGGCTTTATTGTGCTTGATGGCCCAACCCACGATGCCCACATGCCAGCTTGGGCACGGGTAACCAAGCCTGCTGCCAATGTTGATGTGTTAGTAATTGATAACGACGGTAGCTCATCAATCGGTGAAGAGTATATCGATGTAACCAGCTACTACACCGAAACACTTGAAGAAATTGGCTTGAGCTATCAAGTCTTGGATGTTGATAATTTGGCTGGCGCTGTTACCACCTTCTTGCCACCAGCTGAACAATTGTATCCATATAAAGCCATTGTCTATTTCACTGGTAACTACGATCAACGCAATGGTGCGTTTACGGTTCCCACTCCATTGACCGCCTTGGATATGGATCGCTTGACCGAATACGCAAATAACGGCGGTACGATCATCGCGATGGGTCAGAATTTGGCTCAAGTGCTCAATTCAACCAGCCCAGACACTGAATCATTCTTCTATGCCAGTGTATTGAGTGGTGAGTTCTTGCGCCCCAACATCAACTCATCAAACGTGGTTACGGTTACCAAACCATTGACCGCTACGACTCAAGCGCCAGAAGTATTCCAAGATATGGAAATTAACATCAATGCTAGCTTGGGCGACGGCGCTCGCAACCAACGCAGTGTTGATGCACTTGAATCGCTGTATGGCACCGACTTCGATCCAAATCGCGATGAGTTGATTCGCTCATTGTTCTCGATTGCTGGCGAAGAAGAAGCGACGACTGGTCGCTTCCATCGCGCTCAACCAACCTTGGAAAACCCAGGCATCAGCTATTTGGGTCGCTCGATCTACACCACCTTCGGCTTAGAAGGGGTCAACAACCTGAGTGACACCACCAGCCGCCAAGAGTTGCTCGAAACCTTCTTCAAAGTCTTGTGGGATGATGCAACCGGCACGATTTTGACCACAGCAAATGGTTCACAAACCATGTTCGATGTTGATCTGACCTCAGAGTATGATGCTGTGCCAGTCGAATATCGCTGGGACTTCGGCGATGGCTCAGCCATCGTTACCACTCCAGCTGGCACGCCAGTTGGCCATACCTATACTGACCCCGACATGACCTACACGGTTCGGGTGGAAGTAAGCGATAGCTATGGCAACAAGACGATTGTAACCAAACAAGTCAGCGCAGCTCACACTGTCTACTTGCCCGTGGTTGGCCGCAACTAAACTTTAGTTCGTTGGCTCATCTTCTCGCCAGGCGCTTGGGTAAACCCAAGCACCTGGCGGTTTTTTTATCTAGAGTATAATGAGCCAAATGCTCCCTATGCCTGAGGTTGCTTATGATTCACTCAATTACCTTTCGCCGCTGGAAAAGCTTTTTAGATACAACCCTCTACCTCGACCAAATTATGGTCTTAATTGGCATGAATGCGAGCGGCAAATCAAATGTGCTTGATGCTTTGAGTTTATTAAAAGCCTTAGCAGATGGCGAAGAATTAGAAAAAGCTCTCAGTAATTTAAGGGGTGGAGCAGAATTTGCACCATTGTATGGGCGCGATTCCTTTGAATTAGAAGTTGAGTTTCATCAGAATGAAACTGATAAAATTGAAAAGGAATTTACATATAAAATAAGAATTAATATTATGAATAATATTCAAATTACAGCCGAAAAAATTAAATTAAAAGAAAGTGGAATTGAATTTGATACAAAACCTATTTTATTCGAGAATAATAAGCTACAGATAATAAAGGATGGAGAATTTGAAATTAAAATTCCGTCAAATATTTCAATTATTAATAAAACATTAATTTATTTTTTTTCTGAAGAAGTATCAAAATACATTAAATATATTAATAATGTTTTTACAAATATCCTTAATTTAGATGTAATACCAAAAAATATAAATCACTTTGCAGAAATTTCTGATTTACTAGAAAATGATGGTTCCAATCTCGCCGGAGTGCTTGCTGCATTAGACGATGCTAAACGTCAAAAGATTGAGCAACAACTTACTGAGTATCTTACTCGACTCCCCGAAAATGATGTTGGTAAGGTGTGGGTTGAGAAAATTGGCCTTCTTGGCAGAAATGCAATGCTGTATTGCGAAGAAACATGGCCCAATGGTCAAACCTTTAATATTGATAGTCGTCGTATGTCTGATGGAACCCTGCGCTTTTTGGCAATTCTGACAGCTTTATTGACACGGCCAGAAGGCAGCAATTTAATTATCGAAGAAGTTGATAATGGTCTACACCCATCACGCGCTAAATTACTATTGGAGATGTTGCGCGAAATCGCCGTCAAACGCCAGATTGATGTACTCGTTACAACCCATAATCCGGCCTTGCTTGATGCAATGACCCCCGATTACATTGGCTTTATCACGGTTGCGCATCGTAACCCACAAGGCTATAGCGAATTGACCTTGCTTGATAATGTGGATGCACTGCCAAAGCTTTTGGCAAGTGGTGGCGTTGGTTATTTGGCAACAACGGGCAAACTTGATCAAGCAATTGAGGATACGCAGGAGCAAGGGGAATAATATGCGAAAAATTTATATTATGGACACCTCGGTATTATGTGTCTATCTGAAAATTCCAGGTAAAGATACTTGTGGAAGTAATGATATATTTTGGGATTACTCAAAGGCCGATCAAAAAATTCAAGAAATTATTCGCAAGCAGGAAACAATCGTTTTACCATTAGCCACAATTATTGAAACTGGTAACCATATTGCTCAGATAAAAAACGAGTATGATAGAAATGTAATTGCAATGCCATTTTTAGATATCTTAAAAAGACAATTATCTGGTGATAGTCCTTGGATAGCCTTTACCGAACATACTATTTTAGAACAACAATTACAAAAAATATCGGAAATGTGGAAGGGTTTAGCTAAACAAAAAATTTCCTTTGGTGACGCAATGATTCTATACATTGCAAATTATTATCGAAAAATGAAGCGATTTGAGCCTGAGATATTAACTGGTGATCGGAATTTAAAAAATAACGAAAGGCTCGATCTTAATATTTCTCGTGATCCCGATTCCTTAACTCCACTAGTTCCACGACCACGTAAATAAAAAAACCGCAAGCGATCAGATTGCTGATCGCTTGCGGCAGCCGCTAAATTATTGGTAGTTCGCCACTTCATCCTTGATGCGGGCGATGAACTCATCGACGCTGATTGAGCCGAGGTCGCCGCCAGCGCGTTGGCGTACCGCGACAGCACCGTTTTCCTCTTCTTTATCGCCAACCACCAACATATACGGAATTTTCAGCTTTTGGGCATCGCGAATTTTAGCATTCATGCGGTTGTTGCTGGCATCAACTTCAACCCGCAAGCCTTGAGCATTAAGTTTGGCTGCCACTGATTCAGCATACGCCACGTGGCGGTCGGTAATCGGCACTAACGTGACTTGAACTGGTGCCAACCAGACCGGGAATGCACCTGCATATTGTTCGATCAACGTGCCTACAAAACGCTCGATTGAGCCAAATGGCGCACGGTGAATCATAATTGGCCGATGCTTTTGACCATCTTCGCCCGTGTACTCAATTTCAAAGCGCTCTGGCAAGTTGTAGTCGACTTGCACCGTGCCAAGTTGCCATTGGCGGCCAAGCACATCGCGGAAGATGAAGTCGAGTTTGGGGCCGTAGAATGCTGCTTCGCCTTCAACCACCACATAATTCAAGCCCTTCTTTTCGGCAGCATTAATAATCGCGTTTTGGGCTTTTTCCCACACTTCGTCAGAGCCGATGTACTTGGGATTGCCGACCTCGCGCAAGCCAACCCGCGCTTGGAAGTCCTTCAAGCCCATCGTGCCAAAGACAAACAGAATCAAGTCAACAACTTTCAAAAATTCTGCTTCAAGTTGGTCGGGCGTGACAAACAAGTGCGAATCGTCGACCGTGAACGAGCGCACTCGTAGCAAGCCGGTTAATTCGCCGCTATGCTCATAGCGATAGACCGTGCCAAACTCGGCCAAGCGCAAGGGCAAATCGCGATACGAACGTGGTTCGCTGGCATAAATTTCGATGTGATGTGGGCAGTTCATCGGCTTGAGCAGATAAATTTCGCCCTCGGGATTTTCCGGGTCGTCATTGGCAATTTCGCTCATTGGTGGGAAAATACCATCGCGATAGGTGTACCAGTGACCGCTCGTTTTGTAGAGATCGATCTTACCCATATGCGGCGTGACGACTGGTAAATAGCCACGGTCGATTTGCGCTTGGCGAAGAAAACGCTCAAGCACATCACGCAGAATTGCGCCCTTGGGCAGCCATAACGGCAAGCCAGCGCCGACTTTTTGCGAGAAGGTAAATAAACCTAACTCACGGCCAAGCTTGCGGTGATCGCGTTTTTTGGCCTCTTCTTGCTGCCACAAGTAATGATCAAGCTCTTCTTTCGATGGCCAAACCGTGCCATAGATCCGTTGCAACATTGGGCGTTTTTCATCGCCACGCCAATATGCGCCCGAAACCCGCAACAACTTAAAGCCATTGGCGGGAATTTCGCTCAGGCTTTCGACGTGTGGGCCTTTACATAAATCTTCAAACGAATCATGTTTGTAGGTCGAGATGATCGTGTCGGCGGCGGCGGCTTTTTCGCCATATTCATCTTCGCCCTTTGCCAAACCAGCGATCAATTCGAGCTTGTAGGGCTGGTCTTTGAACAATTCGCGGGCTTCATCTGCCGAAACTTCACGATAGGCAAAGCGATGTTTGGCCTTGATGATTTTGCGCATCTTGGCCTCGATGTCTTTGAGATCATCTGGCGTTAATGGCCGTGGCAAATCAAAATCGTAATAAAAGCCATTTTCAACTGGCGGGCCGATTGCAATTTTGCCCTCAGGGAAAATTTCAAGTACAGCTTGGGCCAACACGTGCGCCGTCGAGTGACGCAAGCGATACAGTGGATCATTATCTGGGTTAACTGGTGCCATTGGGAAACTCCTCAATAAAAGTATGAAGGATGAATTATGAAGGATGAAACTCATATTTCGCTCGGAATCTTAGCTATTTCATCCCTCATCCCTCATAATTCATCCTTATAACCTTACCAACACGGCATGAGATGGCGCGGGGCTTCTGGGCGTTGCGCCAAATCGCGTTGATAGACTAATTTGAGCATTGCAGCGCGATATTCAGCGCTTTCGATCAAGTGCCAGCCCTCAGCTTGGAGTTCGGCTTCCATCGCCGCCCGATCCGACCATTCACGAGCTTCGGCAGCACAGGGAGCGTCGCCCTGAACCGGGGCATAGGCAATTAAGTATTCCACCATAGTTCTGCTCCTTTAAGTGATTGATGGTGTCAGTATCACTTTCGTCCAGAACGATCACCCCCCTTCTGGAATTATGAAGGATGAAGGATGAAGTATGAAGAAATTTGTGCTAGATCCAAAATCTTTTGCGGATCAGCCATATTTTCATCCCTCATCCCTCATAATTCATCCTTTGGTTATTGTGCTTCAACGGTGGCGGTTAGCACGCCGTCGCTCACCTCGATTGCGGTAATTCGTTGGCCATTGGCAGCAAGTTGATTGTTGAGCTTGGCCTCTAAGGTTTGAGATAATTGCTCTGGGTCAAGCAAGAAGCCAAGTGCGCCATCAATTTGGGCATCAACAACATCAACCCGACCATCGGTAGTTACTTGCACGCCTGCTGTTGCTGTGCCAGTTATGCCATACGCGCCAACAGTTGCGCCCAAACGGCCTGGTGTAAAGCGTACCGTCGCACTATCCAATGGGCTAATTTCATTGGGATTGGCCTGCAAAAACTGGTTGATTTCGCTATCAGTCACTTGGACAGTGCCTTGAAAACCAGCAGGAATTTCGCTGTTGGGGCCGCCAAGTTGCTCATCGAGCTTGCGATCAATTTGCTGTTCGAGTTGGCCGCCCAAGGTGTTGCCTGCTTGCTCGCTGAGCATGGGGCGTAAATAGAAATAGACTCCCAACAAGCCACCCAAAACCAAAAAAACCAACACAGTCAGCGTTGTTAAACAACCAAACAGACAACCGCGGCGGCGGCGTGGTGGCGGTGGTGGTGCATAGCCATAGCCATAACCCATACAAAACCTCCTAGAGCGCGGTTAAACAAAAATGCCCCGTCCAACACACATAGGACGAAGGCAAATATAAACCTCGTGGTTCCACCTAATTTCCAAATTAGCAAGCACTAATTTGCTTAAGTTGTCCGGTAGCGGGGACAAAACGCATCGATCTACTAGCTAGGAGCGTTCGGCGATGAACTCAGAGGGGGTATTGTTTGGTTGCGTGCCAGCAACGCTCGCAATCTATGGCGCTGCTTCCCTGATGGTGTTACCCAAACAACATGGCCTCATCACTGTTCGGCTATTCAATTGTGCTAGATGCTACCATACCTTGGCGCTCTTCGTCAATCAGCCCTTTGAATGAATAGCCGTTTATCATGATCGCCACTCCTTCGCCCCGCCTCAAGCTGGGGAATGCAGCGAGCTTTAATCTCCCTGCATTCCCTAAAGCACAATTATTGGATTATTCTCGATCTATCCTCGCTAGCCAAAACTGTTTGAATAGCATGGCAAGCTAGGGGTTTGGCAATATCGGTGCAGGTATTGGCGGTCTGGGCGTTGGCGGTGGTGGTTGCGGTGAACTGGTTGGCTCTGGCGTTGGCAGTGAGGTTGGCGTATAGGGGCAGCCGTTGCGTGATGGCACACCTGCATCACGAGGACACTCATCACGATGATCAGGAATTCCATCGCCATCACTATCTTTGACTTGTGGTGGCAATGGAGTTTCGGTTGGCGTTAGGGTAATTGGGTGTGCTGTTGGTGTTGCTGTTGGCGTGTTGGTTGGCATTGGAGTATTGCTTGGATTTGGTTCAGGAGCTGAGTACGTGCTGACTTCCTTGCCTAACAAACCCAACAAAACCTTAAATTCAGCGCTATTATTGGGATGCCACTCAAATCGCGCACGCTCAAACCATTGGGTTATTACCGTGTCGCCGTTGGCGTTGGTTTCAACGTTGGCTTCGCTTAGGGGCAAGCCAAATAATTGTAACGAGCGCTCATAGGCACTCAAGCCATTGATGTTCAGGCCATGGCTTTGCCAATAGCTTTTAAAGCCTATGCCTTGGGCCTGATCACAAACATTGTGCCCAGTTTCTTTGAACCACAGACAGCCATCCTTGGCCTCGACTGTTGGCTCAATTGCCCGCCCAAGTTGCTCGAGGCGGGTTTTGCCAAGCAGCCCAAGCAGAATTTCATAGGGTGTGCCAGCGTTTTCTGGGTGCACTTCGAAGCGTTTGCGCTCAAGCCATTGAGTATGATAGGTTTGGCCTGTATCACGATTAACCTCATCGGCAGCTGCTGCAAGCGGATAGCCAAAAACTGGTAGGCCACCATTGGCATCCCAATAATCGCTAAATGGCTCTTGCAAGCAAAAGCCTGTTTGCTCAAAACATAGGTTATGGGCAAAACTTGCTTGTGGCCAAGCTCCAAGCACAATCATGCCGATCGCTAATACTCCAATCAGACGACGCATTTTTTCCTCCAAACAACGAGCGAATCAGTAGATAGACCGATCTCAGCTTGGCCAAACTTGGTTAAGCTAGACTGTAGCTCTAATGTGTTGGATGGCATACGATCAAATGATGGCGAGATTGATGGCCAAACGATGCCATCGTGTGCTAAATCTGGGAGTACCTAATGGCCAAACGTGAATTTTCGGTTGAACATGAATATAGCTACCCACGGAGTAGCCCAATTCGCTGGATTATAGCGCATGTTTGGCGCTATTGGTTTTTAGCCTGTGTAGTGTTAATCTGTTTTCTTGGCTCGTGGGTAACCTACTCGCAAGCGCGAGTCGTAATCGGCGATGTTGCGGGCTTGTTTAATGTATCCTTCGATGCTGACGGCTTGCCTCTACCCTTCGACGCTGCGCTATTATTAAGAATGTCGCTGATTATTTTGGCCCTTTTGGTTGCTGATGGCTTTTGTTTGTGGTTCGGCAGTTTGGCTGGCGAAACTATTGCTGCTCGCTTCGAGGCCGATGCCCGCGAAGAATTGTATACCAGTTTGTTGGGCAAAAGCCAAGCCTACCACGATCGCCAACGCGTCGGCGATTTGATGGCCCGCGCCACCGACGATACCAGCCAGCTTGCCAGCATGATCGTGCCTGGCAGCACCATGATCTTTGAAAGCATTTTGGGGATTGTGGTTCCACTGGCATATGTAGGTTTTATCAAAGTTGAATTGCTCTTAATCCCGCTTGGTTTTGTGGCTTGTTATATCATCGCTGTTCGGCGCTATGTGCGGCGCTTAAACCCCGTTATTGCTGAGCAGCGCGAGCAATTTGGCAAGCTGAATGCTGGCCTCGAAGAAACCATCTCGGGGATTGAAGTGGTCAAAGCGAGCGCCCGTGAAGGCTTTGAACGGCTTAAATATCGCCGCCACGCTCGTGGTTTCCGCGATTTATTTGTGCAACAAGGGCGCATCGAAGCCCGCTATATTCCATTGTTGCTGTTTGGCATTACCTTCGGTTTAACCTTTTTGCACTCAATGATTTTGTTCAATCAAAGTCGCATTAAGATCGAAGATATTATTGCCGTAATGAGCTTGATTGGCTTGTTGCGCTTCCCAACCTTCATCTCGTTATTTGCCTTTACCTTGGTTCAAACAGGTATTGCCAGCGCAGGCCGGATTCTGAATGTGATCAAGGAAGAAACCGAGCTTGACGAGAATGTTACCGGCCATCAAGCAACGATTGAAGGTGAGCTACGCTTCGAAAATGTGCAATTTGGCTACGAAGCCCAGCCAATTTTGCATGATGTTTCGTTCAGCGTAAAGCCCGGCCAAACCGTGGCAATTGTCGGCCAAACTGGCTCTGGCAAAAGTGCGCTGACCCAATTGGTCAACCGCACCTACGATGTGCAAGCAGGCCGCGTATTAATCGATGGCATTGATGTGCGCGAGTGGAATCTCGATACCTTGCGCTCGCAAATCTCCAAAATCGAGCAAGATGTGTTCTTGTTTTCGCGCACAATTGGCGAGAATATTGCTTTTGGTGCGCCCAACGCCACTCGCGAACAAATTATCGAAGCCGCCAAGGCCGCCCAAGCTCACGATTTTATTAGCTCGTTTGTCAATGGCTACGATACCGAAATTGGCGAGCGCGGCGTAACCCTCTCTGGTGGTCAGCGCCAACGCATCGCCTTGGCCCGTGCCTTTTTGAGCAATCCACGGATTTTGATTTTGGATGATTCGACCAGCGCGATTGATAGCGCGACCGAAGACCAGATTCAACGCGCAATTCGCGAGGCCCAACGTGGCCGAACTACCTTATTGATTACCCATCGACTTTCGCAAATTCGCTGGGCCGATGTGATTTTGGTGCTCGATGGTGGGCGAATTGTGGCGGCAGGCGATCACGAACACTTGCTGCGCACATCCAACCATTATCGCCGCATCTTTGCTCGTTACGAAAGCTCGTTGCCACCGATTGAGCAAGCAGTTTTGGCCTAAAATGCAATGCGCCACCAGCATCAACTGGTGGCGCATTTGTTTAAGTCAGTTGCAGCCACGGTTGTTCGGTCTGATTGGCAAATACGGTCACAATATCGCGAATCAATTGATGCGATTGGCGATTTTTGGAAATAAAGCCATCAAGTCCCGCCCGATAGAACAATTCTTGGGCTTGTTCATCGCGGCTCCAGCCAATAATTTTGGCATCATCGGCCAAGGCCCGATGCTTGAAATGCTCCGAACGAATTTGTGGCATTAGCTCGGCAATGCCTATGCCGTCAGCCAAGCGTTGATCAATTAAAATCAAGCGCGCATAGCTTTGCGGTTGATATTCAAGCCATTGCAATAGCTGAAAACTGGTGCTGCAAATGCTAATTGCAGTTGATAAATTGAATTGAGTTAACAATTGCTCTGCGCCGCGAAATTGGGTTTTGGCCATAATTTGTAGAACCCGGGTACTCTCCACCAGACACACATTGGCTAACATGCCAGACTCCTTGCTCCAGACCAGACCATTCTATTACTAGAATATTGATATACCAAATCGGCTACATTGGCGGCTTTAGCGGCACACTAGCGTAGAAATTGGCTGATTCGTTGATTAATTCGATGCTTGAATTGCAGAAGGTGATTGTTTACGGCGATGCTGCTCTCAGTGCGCTTGATTATAGCATAGCTCACTTCAGCCCAAGCCCAATTTAATCAATAATCTGCTGCAAAAAATGCTTTTTACTCTGTACTGAGCTAAATAGCCTGTTTGAGGCTAAAACTTACATTTTTAGCATGAATGCCATGCTAATTGATATTTATTAATCAATTTAAATAATTACTTTATGAATATATGCAGATAATTGATTGCTGTGATCGATTCAACCTGATTGCCTAACCGACGTTTAGCCCAAAATGCTTGCTAACAGCATGACCTCGCTGTGTGCAGGAGCTTAAATTTTGTTAATTAAAACCCTTGACAAATGTTTAAAAATCAGTTAAAGTCTTTGTAATTCCAATGAAATTATTTAGTAACCCTCTGAGTTGGCTAGCATTTTGGAACGCTCGTGACGGATGAACTCTCGATAAGCACGAAGGAGTGACGATTATGAATGTGATCCATCGTCGTTTTCGGTTCCTAGCCTTTATCTTAATTCCCGTTCTTGTTATGCTGATGGGTTTGAGTCAGCAAAAAGTTCAAGCTGCTGCCCCAGCCTGGGATGGCAACAATCACGCCTATGCGATTGGCAATCGGGTAAGTTATGCTGGTGGCGAATATGAATGTATTCAAGCCCACACCTCATTGCCCAATTGGAATCCGGTTGATGTGCCAGCGTTGTGGCGTGCGGTTTCACCAAGCAATCCAACCGCAACTCCCAATAATCCAACCGCAACCCCACGGCCAGCAACGGCAACGCCGCGACCTGCGACCGCAACGCCGCGACCAGGCACTGCAACCCCAACGCCGAACAACCCAACCGCAACCCCACGCCCAGCAACGGCAACGCCTGTGTTGCCAACCGCAACCACCACGCCAGGCGGCGGCAAGCGCATCATCGGCTACTTCGCCGAATGGGGTGTCTATGGTCGCAACTATCACGTGCGCAACATCAAAACCAGCGGTTCAGCTGCTAAGTTGACTCACATCAACTATGCGTTTGGCAATGTTGTCAATAGCCGCTGCCAATTGGGCGACACCTACGCCGATTATGATCGAGCATATAGCGCTGCTGAAAGCGTCGATGGAGTAGCCGACACCTGGGATACTGGCGTATTGCGCGGTAGCTTCGGCCAATTGCGCAAGCTCAAAGCAGAATTCCCCCACTTGAAAGTGATGATTTCGTTGGGCGGTTGGACGTGGTCGGCTGGCTTCTCGGATGCTGCGTTGCCAGCAAACCGCGCTGCCTTCGTCAAATCATGTGTTGACTTGTTCATCAAGGATTCACGCTGGGCTGGCGTATTCGATGGCATCGATATTGACTGGGAATATCCAGGTTCATGTGGCAACACCTGTAACTTCCGCCCAGAAGATACCCAAAATTTCACCGCCTTGTTGAGCGAATTCCGCAGCCAATTGAATGCAGTTCGCCCAGGCTTGCTGTTGACGATTGCTGCTCCAGCAGACCCAGCTAAAATCGCTAAGATTCAAGTTGGTCAGATTCACCAATACCTCGATTTCATCAACATTATGACCTACGACTTGCACGGTGCTTGGGAAGCCAACACCAACTTCCAATCAAACTTGTACTCAATCGCTGGCGATCCAGGCCCAATCTACTCGGTTGACGCAGGCGTGAATGCTTGGTTGAACGGTGGAACTCCAGCCAATAAAGTTGTGGTTGGCGTGCCATTCTATGGTCGCGGCTGGCAAAATGTGCCAAGCACCAACAATGGTTTGTTCCAACCTGGCTCGGCTGCTCCAGCCACCTACGAAGCAGGCATCGAAGATTACAAAGTGCTCAAAACCAAAGGGTTGACCCGCTACTCAAATAGCGCTGCTGGCGCTGCTTGGCTCTACGGCAACGGCCAATTCTGGACTTACGATGATCCAGCCATTATGAAAGTCAAGACCGACTATGTGAAAGCAAAGGGTCTTGGCGGCACGATGTTCTGGGAATTAAGCGGCGACACCACTGATGGCGAATTGATCAACTCGCTCTATCAAGGTCGCTAGTTTTCAAACTCATATCGGTGAGGCTAAATGGCGCAGGCAGCAATGCTTGCGTCATTTGGTTTTTAATAATCCAACAAGCTCATTTGCGGTATGCTTCTTGATTTAACCAGCCTAGCATTTGTTGATGGCAAGGAGTAGTGCGATGGCAGCAGAGCATGCATTTGGCAATGAAGCTGCGCTTGGCGATGATGAATTACCAGCGTATGCCCCCATGTTGCAAGCATTTCATCGAGCGTGTGCAGTTTCGTTGGTTGCAATTGTCGATTCGTTGCCGCTGAATGAAGGCATGATGGTGCTGGATCTCGGCAGTGGCGATGGATTTTATTCAGCTTTACTTGCCCAACGGGTTGGCACAAGTGGCAGGGTTGTTGCTGCCGATGCGTCGCCCGCCTATTTGCATTTGGCCCAAAACGCAATTGGTGCAACAAAGGTTGCCCAGCGCGTCAGCTTTGAGCAAGTTGATATTCGTCAGTTGCCATGGTCTGATGATTATTTTGATCTCATTTGGTGTGCACATAGTTTGTATAGCTTGCCCGAGCCGCAAGCAGCAATCGCCGAGTTGACGCGGGTAACCAAGCCTGGCGGTTGGGTGGCAATTCTGGAAAACGATACAATGCATCATCATGTGTTGCCATGGCCGCCGGAAATTGAGCTAGCAATTCGCAATGCCCAATTGGCTGATATTGCCGATGAGCCGATTAAGTTGCAAAAATATGAGCTTGGGCGTAATTTGCTGGGTTATTTCACTGATGCTGGCTTGAGCGAATGCGCAATGCGTTCGTATACCATCGATCACCAATATCCTTTGAGCGTTGATGAACAAACCTTTATGCATCAGTATTTAATTGATTTGCTGCACCATGTTGAGGCAGAGCTTGAGCCAACAATGCTGGCCCAAGTTGAAACATTGATTGATCCAACAAATCCAGCTAGTATGTTCAACCAACCAAGCTTCTATTCCAACCATTTGGAGTTGCTGGCGCTAGGCCGTAAGCCTGCCTAAATTCTTGAGTGAGAGTGCTATACTGAGCATATTCTATCTTGGTGGAGGTTTGGATAATGAGTGGTGTGCGAATTCGACGGTTGGCCAGCGCTGCCCGCCCACAAGGGATGGATTATGTGGTGCTGATGCCTGGAGCTAATTTACACTATTTTACTGGTTTGAGCTTGCATTTGAGCGAGCGTTTGGCCTTGGCGTTAATCGCTGCCGATGCCCAAAGCATCAATATTGTGTTGCCAGCCTTGGAGCAACCGCGTGCTTTAGACGAATATAGCGGCGAGATTGCGGTGCGTTGGTTTCCATGGAGCGATGATGAAGGCCCGATGAATGCCTTGCGCAACGCTGCCGCTGGCTTGATTGGTCGCACGGTTGGCGTAGAATACACGACGATGCGCGTGATGGAATTGCGAGCCTTAGAAGAAGTTGCTGGAATCCATAGCATTGATGCCAGCGCGGCGATTGCCAGCTTGCGTATGCAAAAAGGCAGCGATGAAATTGAGTTGATGCGCGAGGCCGTGCGCATTGTCGAGGCTGGGCTGAAAACGGCAATCGAGGCGATTCAGCCGGGCCGAACTGAACGCGAAATTGCCCGTATTTGGGAAGAAGCCATGCAAGCTGCTGGTGGCGAAGGCCCATCGTTTGCCACGATTGTAGCGAGTGGCCCAAATAGTGCTAATCCGCATCACACCACCGGCGAGCGCCAAATTCAAACTGGCGATCTGGTGATTCTCGATGGCGGCGCTTTGTATCGCGGCTATTGCTCGGATATTACCCGCACGGTGAGCGTAGGCGAGCCAACTGAGCAACAACGTATGCTCTATGATACGGTTTTAGCCGCCAATCGGGCTGCTTGCGCTGGAGCCAAACCAGGCATGAGTGGCGCACAGGTCGATCGTTTGGCGCGCCAAGTCGTTGAAGATGCAGAATTAGGCCGTTACTTCATCCATCGTACTGGCCATGGCTTGGGCATGGAAATTCACGAACCGCCCTATATTGCCAGCACCAACAAAGTGGCCTTACCCATTGGCACGGTTTTTACAGTTGAGCCTGGCACCTACGTTGCCGGAATTGGCGGCGTGCGAATTGAAGATGATGTGTTGTTGACCGCCAATGGCGCAGAATGTTTGACCAACTTTCCACGGGAGTTGATTGTTAAATGATCGTGTTGGCACAAGCTGTAGCCCAAGATATACCGCTGTGGGCTATGATTCTGGCGCTTGGCGCAGGCAATCTGGTGGGAATTTTGGGCATTTGGTGGTGGCGGCGACGTTCTGCCACCAGAAAGTAGCATATGCAAAAACGACGTGTTTCATTATGGACTTTAGTATTATTGGTGATCGGTTCGTTGGCGCTGCATGTTTGGACCATTAGCACGCTGTTTCAGGTGCGCTCAACCGCTAGCCAACAACTAAGCCAATTGCAAACTGCGCTTGATGAAGCACGTCGTGAGCCATTGGTCTATCAAGTGCCGATCAATCAAACTGTGCCGATCAAGCTTGATGTGCCGATCAATCAATCGCTGGATATTCCAATCAATACCTCAGTTAAAATCAAAGATACGATTGAATTGCCAGTTGATACTGGCTTTGGCTCGTTGACGATCCCTGTGCCAATTGATGTGACGATACCAGTTTCGACCAACGTGCCGATTACCTTCAACCAAACCGTAGCAATTTCGACCAGCGTGGCGGTCGATTTGAATGTGCCAATTACGATTGACCTCAACCAAGCCCCATTCAACGGCTATCTTGATCGCTTGCAAAAAGCGCTAGCCGATGTAGCCGAGCAACTGAAATAATGCTCTATCTGGCTTGCGCGGTCTATTGTGGTACCTTGGCGCTTGGTGCAAGTGTGCAATATTTGCACTTGCGCTTGGGGCGTTGGCGTTGGCTGCATCATGCGCTTTTTTTTGCCACATGGCTCAGCACTGGTGCAGCCGTAGCGTGGGCGTGGTGGTATCAACAGGAACGTTGGTGGCTGGCAAGTTTAATTCTGCCAATTCTGGCCTTATTTCCCTTTCGGCGCGCTAGCTCGCGTTGGCATCGTTGGCTGGGAATTAGCGGCTTGGGTGTGTGGGCCATGATTTTGGCCTTAGCTAGCGTTTAGTGCAAAATCCGCGATAAGAATAGCTTGGTGCGTTCATGTTGCGGTGCGCCAAACACTTGGTCGGGCGTACCTTGCTCGACAATTGTGCCGCCATCCATAAAGACCACTTGATGCGCTGCCTTGCGCGCAAACCCCATTTCGTGCGAAACCACCACCATCGTCATGCCTTCGCTGGCCAGCGTCAACATCACATCGAGCACTTCGTTGATCATCTCTGGGTCGAGCGCCGAGGTTGGCTCATCGAACAGAATGACTTTTGGTTGCATCGCCAACGAGCGCGCAATTGCCACCCGTTGTTGTTGGCCGCCAGAAAGCTTGGGTGGATATTTGTTGGCTTGCTCTGGGATGCCGACTTTTTCGAGCAAGCCACGGGCAACCTTTTCGCTTTCGCTGCGTGAGCTTTTGCGCACTTTTTGCTGCGCCAAGCAAATATTTTCCAATACCGTGAGATGCGGAAACAACTCGAAGCGCTGAAATACCATGCCCACTTCGGCACGAATTGCGTTTAATCCCCGTTCTTTGAGCCTGACAAACTTGCCATCGATTTCTTTAGGCGTGACATGCTTGCCATCGATAATAATCTCGCCAGCATCAGGTACTTCGAGATAGTTGATACAGCGTAATAAGGTCGATTTGCCTGAGCCAGAAGGCCCAACAATCATCAACACCTCGCCGCGATCAACCGTGAGGCTCACATCGTCTAAGGCTCGAAAATCGCCAAAAAACTTGCTAACATTGCTGATACTGATCATTGGTTGGTTGGCAGTGGCAAGTTTAGTGGACATTGCTGCTCATCTTTCGTTGCAACCATTGCAGCAGCAATGAAAGCACTAAAGTCATGGTCAAATAAAAGGCGGTCAGAATAAAGTAGGTTTCTTCGTATTTAAACGACGAGCTAACCGAAAGCCGTGAAACTTGGGTTATTTCGCGCACGCCCAAGACCGAAACCAACGACGAATCTTTGAGAATAGCGATCAGATCGTTGCCTAAGGCTGGTAGCACGTTGCGAAATGCTTGCGGTAAGATGACATAACGCATCGCTTGCCCATGAGTCAAGCCCAACGAACGAGCAGCTTCCATCTGGCCACGGCTGATTGATTCGATGCCAGCGCGAAAAATTTCGGCAATATAGGCCGCATAAATCAATACTAAGGCAATAATTGCCCGAACTGTCAGCGAAACATTACTGGCATTCAACCCAAGTCCATTGGATAAGGCAGGCACGATTGCAAATGAAATCGTAAAAATCAGCACCAAAATGGGCACACCGCGAATAAATTCGATGTAGCCAATTGAGAGATTGCGGATGAGTACGTTACGCGAAACCCGCCCTAGCCCAAGCAATAAACCTAAGATTAATGCACAAATAAATGAAATAACTGTGACCATCAGCGTTGCGCCAAGTCCGGTCAGAATCGTTTCGAAGATCCGGGTATATACAGGGTCACTGATAATCCGAAAGCCCATGTAGGCGATGATCAGACCAATTGCGACCAGCCACCAAGGAAATGTGCGCCAATTAAAGCGTTTTTTGGTTGGAGGTTTCAGCGAGGTTGAAGGCGGAAGGTCAGCAGCCATTCGGACTCCTTGTTGATCCATAGGCGAGGATGGAATAACTCAGTGGTGTAGCCTGGGCCACACCACTGAAGCTTAAGAAAGCTTATTCGGGCAATTTGAAATCGGCGCTGAAATATTTCTTTTCCAGCTCGGCCAACTTGCCGTTTTCGCGCAGCGTTTTGAGGGCGGCATTAACTGGCGCAACCAAATCGCTGTTTTTTGGGAAGATAAAGCCCAATTCATCGCTCTTAATTGGGTCGCCAACCAACTTCAATTGTTCGCTGTTATTGCCAACATAGCCTTGGCCAGCGGTTTCGTCCATAATCACCGCGTCAACGTCACCGTTGATCAAGGCTGCGACCGCGAACGGGAAGGTTTCAAAGCCTTGGATGCGTGCTTCTGGCAGCAATCCTTTGGCGGTTTCGTAGTTGCTGGTGCCAGTTTGGGTGCCTAAACGAAATTCGGTTTTGGCGAATTCGTCCATGCTGGCGAAGCGGGTTTCATCGCTGCGCACCAACAAGCGTTGGCTAATTTTAATATAGCCATCTGAGAAGGCCACTTCTTTGGCTCGGTCTGGGGTAATTGTAATCCCATCGGCAGCAGCATCGAATTGACCATTGCTGACCGCTTGGATCATGCCTTCCCATGAGGCTTCTTTGTAAACTGGTTTACAGTTCAATTCGGCACAAATCGCATTCCACGCGTCGTAATCCCAGCCTTCGCCTTTGCCCGTTTGGGGGTTGATATAGTTGAATGGTGGGTACAAGTTTTCGACGGCGATGGTTACTTCGCGGCCAGCAAGATCGATTTTGCCAGTTGCGGGAGCGGTCGTTGAACCAGTGCTTGAACCAGTCGTTGGTGCTGTCGTTGGGGTTGCTGCTTCCGAGCCACACGCTCCCAGCACAACCAACAGCAGGCTCAACAGAGCCACAAGATTGAGGCGTTTCATCTGTAAGTTCCTCCTGATATAGAGTTGGTATTATACCGTCAATGACTGGCTTGGTTTACAAGTTTTAGGCCAAAAATGCGATTAATTAGCCTCTGTGCAATGAATGTAATTAACCAAAAGGCGCAGAGCCAAATTAAGACTCTGCGCCATTGCGGTAATCGTTATGCTGTTATCTCCTAGTGACCAGCAGCCACCGCCGATTCTGCATTGCCACCTCTGCCAGCCCATTTGAGCGGCCAGCCAGGCAAGAACAAGCCAAGGATCAGCGCGACCATCGCGACATAGAAGGTGAAGTGATAGGTTTTTTCGAAACCAGCAACTTGTTCAGAACAAGCGGTTTGAATGCTGCTGCGAACTTGGTTTTGCACTTCGGCTGGAGCTTGCGCCACGCCTGCTGGCAAATTGTTGGCCGGATCAACGCCCGGCGTTTCGCACAAGCCAAATGCTGGCGTATGAATTCCTGCCTGAGCATTTTCAGCAGCCCGTGCCTGCGATTCTTCTTGAAATTCTTTGGTTGCAACCGAGGTTGTGCTGGCCAGAATCGTTGCCAACACCGCCACACCAATCGATTGAATGACTTGGCGTGTCGCATTGATCAAGGCTGAGCCGCGGGGTACTTTGGGCAAATCAACATCCGAAAGTGCCGTGACGAAGGTTGTTTGGACGGTCATGCCCAGTGCCAAGCCGCGCAGCGCCAGCAAAAACATAATCCAGCCAATTGAGGTATCTGCTTGAAGCTGCGAAAGTTGCCACGTATTCAAAATCAAAATCGCATAGCCAGTAACGATCAATGGGCGGGGGCCAATTTTATCGTACAAGCGGCCAGCGGTTGGCGTAGCAAAACCAGCGGCTACTGCTAATGGCAGCAAGATAAAACCTGTTTCTAAGGCTGTGCGGCCCCGCAACACTTGCAGATACAAGGGCAACAAAAATTCTGCGCCAAACAAGGCCAAAACGCTGACCCAGCCAACCAAATTGGCCATGGCAAAGGTTGGCTTTTTGAATAAGCGTAAATCCAGCAATGGCTCTTTGGCGACGAACAATTCGATTAAGCCAAACAAGACCAAGCTAATGCCACCAATGATAAACCACAGCGTTACGTTGCCCGAATCCCAGCCTTGTTCGGCGGCAATCGTGGCTGCATAGAGCACAGCACCAAAACCAACGGTTGAGGTGATCAGGCCTAAAACGTCGAGTTTGGGCTTGCCTGTTGGCGGAGTTGGTTTGAGCCAGCGTACTGCCAAGCTGACCCCAAGAATGCCAATTGGCACATTGATGAAAAAGATCCAGCGCCAGAGGTCGTTATCGACTAACAATCCACCCAAAATTGGCCCCAACGCCGGCCCGAGCACCATGGCAATCCCAAACACACCTAAGGCCTTACCACGCTCGTTGGGTGGAAACGCACCATAGATGAATGCCGTGCCAAGCGGAGTCGATAAACCACCGCCAAGCCCCTGAATTGCCCGCGCAATCACGAGGGTTTCAATCGTTGGCGCAACCCCACACAAAAACGAGCCAAACACAAAGATCGAAAGCCCAATCACATAGGTGCGTTTGAGGCCAAAACGATCGGCCATGTAGCCCGAAATTGGCGTGCTAATTCCCAACATCAACACATAAATGCTCAAAATCCATTGAGCTTCGTTGATCGTGGCCCCGAGATCTTGCTGCACCGTGCGAAATGCCACGTTGACGACAGTCGTATCCAGAATCACCATGAAGATTCCGAATATCACCGAAATTAATACCTTCCATTTGTAGTCAAGCCCACCTTTTGGTGATTGCTCTGAATTTTGCGCTGTCGCTGCCATGAAATACCCTCGCAATTAGCCTGTCCAAATTCGTCCACATCAAAAAACAGCAGTCTGTGGGTGCTTGCGACCATGCAAACTACTGCTGATAGATTGCAACTATTTGCTTAGTTAATCTAACTAATCAAATGGTACGCCGAAAAATTTGTTTGTCAAGCCAGAACAGAACGCAAAACGTTAGCATGAAAAAATTTAGGGTATACTAAACGTAGAGCGTTATGCTTGTCCCACGAACCAAGCCTACTCACATGCTGGAAAGTCTTCCAGAACCAGCGCAAACCGTGTAATGAGAGTGCCTAACGACTTTTTTTGTACTTATGGAGTTGTGGGCATGGAATTAGCATTTATTCTCACTGTTGAAGATGTTAAACAGTATCTTCAAGCTGGCAACGAGCTGGTGTTGCTTGATGTGCGCACTGCCGCCGAATTTGAAAGCCTGCATATTGCTGGCAGCCTGCATGTGGCGCTTGATCAGCTTGCGCAGCAAAGTCAACAGCTGAGCGCAACCCTCAAAGCCCCAGTCGTTCTAGTCTGCCGCAGTGGTCAGCGTTCGCAGCAAGCAGCGAATATATTACAGCACGTCGATGTGCCGAGCCTGCATATTCTTGATGGTGGCATTCAAGCGTGGCTGGCCGCTGGCGAAACGGTTAAGCGTGGTCGTCAACGCTGGGCGTTGGAGCGCCAAGTGCGTGGCGTAGCTGGCGGGATTGTCTTAACCAGTATGCTTGGCAGCTTGGTTTGGCCACGTTTGCGCTGGGTTGCCGCCGGAATCGGTGCAGGATTAACCTTTTCAGCGCTGACCGACACCTGTGCTATGGGCACGCTGCTGAGTAAATTGCCCTACAATCGCTTGCCAACTGCTGCGCCGCAAGCTGTTGCTGATGGCGATTTGCGTGAACACAATGGGCTAGTCAACGGTTGATGTTAATAATACGGTGTTAAAGCCCCTCTCCCGCATTTTTTTGGGAGAGGGGGTTGGGGTGAGGGGATTTTTCTAGCTTCCTAGTCGCGTTTGCTAACTTGGGTTGGCATATTCATCAGGTAGCTAATCGTTACCAAATCGCCAACTTGTGGGTTGGCATACATCACTTCGCTACCAAGCCGCGCTTTGATCAAACGCTCAGGTTGCTCATCGTGGGCAAACATCACATCATAAAAAACGCTGCCATGCAAGCTAACCGCTTGGACGCTATGAATGACCGCTGGTCGGGTTCCCGAAAGAATCATGAGTTACTCCACTAGGTTGAATCAATTGCGATTAATTATAACGAGTATTATTTGGCGCAAGGCTAATATTTGGTTGTGGCTGCTGCATAAATTCATAGAGCGGGTGTTGCACTGCGCGATAGCGCTCAAGCGCCGTCTGCACTGGCAAGATAAACGTGCGATGTTCGCTTTGGCCTAAGGTTGGGTGTCGATACACGCCCGCAGCGCCTAGATCCTCAAATAGCAGCATGCGGTAAAACGCTCGCAAGCGTTGGGTTGACGAAATCACCAGATACTCATGGCCTTGTTGCAGGCTATACATCCATAATGCTTTACATAAAAGTAATTTAACTGTCAATAATTCACGACAATGGCGAATCGTAAAGCGCGTTGCTTCCACAAACGAGCGCTGATGCAGCTGGGGAAGCGGGTTAATTGGCACAAATTGCTCAAGCTCAATTGGGCCACGCCTGCCATCGAGCAGCCGCAACGTGCCAACAATCCCGCGCTTGGCCAACTCTGCCACCAAAATTAAACTATGCTCAGCCATGTCGAGTGCATCAAGCGCTTGCGCAGGCGTAGCAAAATGGCCATAGCCGCGATAGCGCAAATCCAAGACCTGCTTGAATTCAGCAAATGAATGCAGTGGGCGAATCTGAATCTGCGTACTGGTTGTCGCAAGTTGGTGGCGATTGGCTAATTTAAGCTCGATCATAGGTATCCTCCACAGCAACAATTAAACCACAGTCAAAACTATCAAGCCTTGTTATCGCTAGGCTAGTGGGATTTTTTGGCTGAATTTGACCCTTGCTTATGATCAATTTTGGCTGAATTGGTTTACCCATGGCTGAACTTCGCTATTGACATTCGCTGATTGGGGCAAAGTCTGCTAGTGATTGTCGTTTTGGCTTGGCGGTTATCCGTTATAATGAAGATACCCGCTTGATATTGTTCGGCGTGCGATTGCGAGGAAGCTCCGTGGTTGCTCCCCTATCCACTCTCGATGACCTAATTTTGCATTATGTCCGTGCCTTGGTAGCCTTACCAAGTGTTACTGGCGACGAACCGGCCTTAGAACACGCTGCGCCGCCGATTGCTGATCTTTTGCGTGGCCTTGGTTTTCAGGTTAGCGTTCACCCGACAGAAGGTGCGCCGATTATTTTAGCCCATCGGGCTGGCAAAAGCGCTCAACGCTTGCTCTTTTTTAATCACTACGATGTGATGCCAACTGGCGTTTGGCGTGATTGGTTTCATGAGCCGTTTACCTTGGCCGAGCGCGAAGGCCTATTGTACGGGCGTGGTGTTGCCAGCGATAAAGGCAATTTAGCGGCACGGATTGCAGCAGTGGCCCATATTTTGGCCGAAACTGGCGAGCTACCAGTTGGCATTACCTTTTTAATTGAAGGCGATGGCCTGAGTGGTAGTCCATCGTTGGCCAATTTGATTGCCGATCAAGCCAACAATTTAACTGCCGATTTAGTTATGGGTTATGGTGGCACGCTTGATCATGCACGCTTGCCGTATCTGTATGCTGGGGTGCGTGGGCGCTTGTTGGTGCGTTTACGCGCTGAGGGAGCCAAAATTCCGATTGGCGCAGATATGGCCACCAGCGTGCCAAACCCTGCTTGGCGGCTGATCTGGGCAGTTAATAAGATTAAAAATGATGGTGAAGAAGTCACGATTGACGGCTTTTATGATGCGGTTGTGCCACCTTCGCGCGAGGCCAATAAGCTCACCCGTGGTTTGCAGCTTGATGAAGCGACGCGACTGAAGGCATGGGGCATGCCTCAATTCTTATTCGGAATGAGTGGTGCTGGCTTGGCTCGCGCCGAAACCTTCAACCCAACGTGCAATGTTGCCGATTTAACCGTTGATACTGGCCATAGCCCCGCCCCAACGATTCCGGCGAGTGCCGAAGTGCTGCTCGATTTTAGCCTTGTGCCAGAACAACGGCCAACCGAAGTTGTGCGGTTGTTGCGCGAGCATCTCAATAGCGCCGATTTCCACGATGTGCATTTGGAAATTGTCAAAGGCGCGTATCCACCTGCCATGAATGCCCTAAGCACGCCCTTATTAAATACCTTGGCAACCGCAGTTGAGCAGGTCTATGGTGCTACCCCGCAAGTTGTGCCGCTTGCGCCCTTCTCGGTGCCATTACACTTCTTTACCGCAGGTATGAATGTGCCAGCTGTGGCAATGGGTATTCAGCGCCCAGATAGCAATGTACGGGTCATTAATGAACACGTGGCTTTAGCCGATCTAACATCGATGGCGCGCTTGATCGAATATCTGATTAATAATGTTGGCTAGCTAATTTTGACAGAATGAGAGAACTGTTGAGGTTCCAGCGCTCCAAAGCGAGTTCATGTACACACCACACATACAAAAGCCCCTCGCCCGAGTCACGGACGAGGGGTTGGGGCAAGGGAATCTAATTAGCCACCAAGTTGCCAACGTTCAATCGTCGTTTGCTCTACGCGGCGCTTGAAATCGAGATAGACTGCATTCGACCAGCCAAAGCCTGGCAACGAGCCATATTTGCCACCTTCAACCTCGCCTGCTGGATCAACCACGTTATATTTTTCCCACATGGCATTGGTGCGCTCAAAAACTGTTTCGTTGAGCGAGCACCAAGCTTGCATTACCTCGCGAGCCTGTTGTTGATAGCCATAGCGCAGCAAACCTTCAACCACAATCCATTGCAACGGTGCCCAACCATTGGGGCTTGCCCATTGATAGCTTGAATGGGTTTTGAGCGTGGTGACCAAGCCACCAGAGCGCATAAATTGGGGTAGCCATTGTTCAACAACCTGCGCCGCTTGATCTGCGCTTGCCCAGCCAGCCCACAGTGGGTAAAAACCAGCCAATGAGGGGTTTTCCAAATCACGTTCTTCGTTGAGATAATTGTAATCGTAGAAAAAGCCGCTGGCTGCATCCCAAAAGACTGCGTGCATGGTTTCGGCGCGTTCGGCGGCGCGTTCTTCCCATTGTTCAGCCGCCGCTTGATCGCCGCGCAAACGAGCAGCTTGGGCAAAATCACACTCGCGCAGATACAAAATACTATTCAAATCAACTGGCAAATGGCTCATCCATTGGCCATTGCAGCGGGTTGAATGATCCCAGCCGCTTTCACAGCAGGCCAAGGTATCGAGATAATTAATATCAAAATAGCGCGACAAGCCGCGATGCACTTGGCGCTGATGCGGGTGCGCAGTTGCCAACCAAACACTGGCATGCTCTTGCTCGGCCAAGGCCATCATGGTTTGCAGCCAGGTTGCACAATCTGCATCGCCAGCAGCCTGTTTGCTCTGGTAGGCCAGCCAAATCAATTGAGTGAAAAACGGTGGTTGGCTGCGCGAAAGAAAATAATAGCGGCTGGCATTGGGAATTACCCCAAAACGCTGATAGAGATAGGCCATATTTTCAACCATGCCCACAATCGCTGCTTCGTAGCGCGTGCCACCCAAGCCCAAGGCAATAAAGAAACTATCCCAATAAAACATTTCTTGAAAAGTTGGGTCGTGGGTTGGCACCATAAACGTATGGGGCAAGCCAATTAGGGTTTTTCGATCTTCCGGCTGTTGACGAACAAGTTTGTCCCAATAAGTATCGATGTACTGCGTGATTGCAGGCTGTCGCATACGCTTCCTGTTCTTTTTGACTTCTACCGTGTGCTGTAGTATGATCGCGATGCCGCACGTACTACCGCGCTCCATTGTTCCGTTTGGGGCACGTTTGTATGTTAAGCTATGTTTGAACCACGACGTTCAACTAACCCTTAGGAGGACTCAACCATGGCTGCGCCCATTGACCGCGCACAAATTCTGGAGGCCTTGCGCACCGCCGATACGACGATTAGTTGTTATCTCGATCTTGAGTCGGGTAGTGTAATCAGCATTGATGACACTGCTTCCGACGCTGATACCGAAGCAAAGCGCAACGATATTATGGAAGGCTATGGCGAACGTTTTCGCTATATCTCAGGTGGTCAGACCGGCGCTGATGATGCTGCGGTTCAAGCATGGCTTGATGGCGAAGGCTTATAAACCTTTGCTGGCAACGCCAATGCCCCATCTATAACCCCAAATGCGTTTTCCAGTGCCTCGTGTTTCATTTGCGTGGATATGGCTGGAGCGATTGATACAAGAAGAACATAGAACGAGTTGGTTCTGTGTTCTTTGCTTTTTAGCTCCCGCAACTTGCTACAATCTGCTAGCTATTTTTAGGAGATCTCGATGGTCAATAGTTATGCTGCCGCCGAAGCATTGCTGGCTGAATGGGTCCAAAGCGAAAGTTTGCGCAAACACTGCCTTGCGGTTTCTACCTCCATGCGTCATATGGCGCAACGTCAACAGGCTGATGCCGAGCTTTGGGCAACTGTAGGCCTGATTCACGACCTCGATTATGAGCGTTTTCCCAATGCTGCCCAATCTCCTACAGCCGAACATCCCTCCGAAGCAGTGCGGGTGCTCCGTGAACTCGGGTGGAGCGAGGAGATTTGTCGCGCTATTTTATCACATGCCGATTATTGCCATGTTGAGCGCAACACGCCCATGGAAAAAACGCTTTATGCGGTCGATGAGCTCTCAGGTTTTGTCACCGCCGTGGCCTTAGTGCGGCCCGATAAGAGCGTGCACAGCGTCGAAGTCAGTTCAGTTAAAAAGAAGATGAAGGATAAAGCCTTTGCCCGCGCCGTCAATCGCGAGGATATTATTCGCGGTGCGCAAGAACTCGATGTGCCGCTCGAAACCTTGATTGAGGAAGTGATTACGGCTCTGCGCGGCAATGCGGTCGCCCTAGGCTTGAATGGAATTTAGCTTTCAACCTAACCGCGAAGAACGCGAAGAATCGCTAAATGCGAATACGTAACTTCGTGCTTCTTCGTGCTCTTCGTGGTTACAAACATTTTATCTTTGAACATCCATTAACATGTAGTTGCAGCATGAGTTGGCCATTAAACTTCATTCCTCAGCATTCCAATCGGCTAAATCGCTTGATTAACTAGGCAACTTCGCGCAATTTCTGGCACTATCCCTGCTAATCAACCGCTGTATCTGCTCAACGCTGTGCTGTATTTGCCTGCAATACTGCTGTATTGCTGCGTATTTTGCTGTGGATTGATATAAACGCTGTGTTTTAGAAGGATGGCAAATCATGCAAGAATTACCGAATCGTCTGATGATTGTTTCTAATCGCCTGCCGATTACAATCGCTGAGCAACCCAATGGCACGCCGATGCTCAAACCTGCCTCTGGTGGCTTGGTCACTGCACTTGACCCAATCTTGCGTCAAGCCCGCGGGACATGGATCGGCTGGTCGGGAACCAATGATGCTGATCAGACGGTTGATCAATTGCTCGAAGATGCTACCAATTCAATTGGCTATCATATGCACGCGATTCACTTGAGCCAAGAAGAACAGGAGAAGTTTTATTTGGGCTTTTCCAATGAAATTATTTGGCCCTTGTTTCACGATTTACAATCGCGCTGTAATTTCGACCCAAGTTATTGGAATACCTATGAGCAAGTGAATCGTAAATATGCTGAAACTATCGCCCAACATTATCGTGATGATAATTATATTTGGGTTCAAGATTATCAATTAATTAATGTTGCCTGTGAATTACGCCAGCTTGGTATTGATGCCCATATTGGCTTCTTTTTACATATTCCTTTTCCCCATATCGATATTTTTCTAAAATTGCCATGGCGCGAGCAAATTCTCAATGGCTTGCTGGAATACGATTTGCTTGGCTTCCAAACCAATCGCGATTTGAATAATTTCTTGATTTGTGTTGAATCATTATTGCCTGATGCAGAGATCGATCGTTCTGGCGAATATCCATTAATTTCACACGCCGATCGTAATCCAACCAAAGTTGGCTTCTTTCCAATTAGCATCGATCCCCATGAATTTCGCGCTGCTGCGCATACCCAAGATGTCGATAGTTTGTATGGCCAGATTCGCGAATCATTTCCGGCGCGTAAATTAATTCTTGGTGTTGATCGTTTGGATTATACCAAAGGGATTCCAGAACGCTTGCAGGCATTTAGTACTTTGCTTGAAACCTATCCTGAGCTGCAACAAACAATTTCATTAACCCAAGTTGTGGTACCAAGCCGTGAAGATATTAATGAATATGCCGAATTAAAACAAACAATTCAGCAATTGGTGAGTGATATTAATGGCAAATATACCAAAATTGGCTGGGTTCCGATTCATTATATCTATCGCTCGTTGCCCCGCGACGAATTATTAGCCTATTATCGTGCTGCTCATGCCGCATTAATCACGCCGTTAAAGGATGGCATGAATCTTGTAGCAAAGGAATATGCGGTTTGTGGCCCTGATGATGGCGTGCTCATCCTTAGCGAATTTGCTGGCGCTGCAATGCAACTATCTGAACATTCATTGACGGTTAATCCGTATGATCTTACTGGAACGGCCCAAGCAATTTATAATGCTGTCACAATGCCGCGTGCTGAACGAATAGAACACATTAGCAAATTGCGCCATTCAATCAATCAATATGATATTTACTGGTGGGTTAATACGTTTTTGCAAGCTGCCAATGTTAAGCGTTCAGAGTCGGTTGAACAAGCCTCAGGTTTGGAAGCGCGCTAGCTACTAAAGGAGTTTTATGCAGAACGATTGGTATAAAGATGCAATCTTTTACGAATTGCATGTACGAGCTTTTCAAGATAGTAATGGCGATGGTAATGGCGATTTTCGTGGCCTAATTTCGCGCTTGGATTATTTGCAAAGTTTAGGGGTCGATTGTTTATGGTTATTGCCGTTCTATCCATCGCCTGGCAAAGATGATGGCTATGATGTGGCCGATTATTGTAATGTGCATCCTAGTTATGGCACGATGGAAGATGTGGTTACATTTTTCGAAGCAGCCCATTCGCGTGGCTTGCGGGTTATGATTGACCTTGTAGTTAATCATACTTCGGATCAACATCCATGGTTCCAAGCTGCTCGCCAACCAGATTCGCCGTATCGCGATTATTATGTGTGGAGCGATAACAATCAACTGTATCGCGATGCACGAATTATTTTCACCGATACTGAACGCTCAAATTGGGCTTGGGATGATGCTTCGGAATCCTATTATTGGCATCGTTTCTTTAGCCACCAGCCCGATTTGAATTATGAGAATCCGGCTGTATTGGAAGAAATGTTCAATATTATGCGTTTTTGGCTCGATCGCGGGGTCGATGGCTTTCGCATTGATGCAGTGCCCTACTTGATCGAACGCGATGGCACAAATTGCGAAAACTTACCTGAAACTCATGCAATTTTGCGCAAAATGCGTGAATTTGTCGATCAGAATTATCCTAATTGTGTGTTGCTGGCCGAAGCAAATCAATGGCCGGATGATGTGCGCCATTATTTTGGTGATGATGATGAATTTCATATGGCGTTTAATTTTCCGGTTATGCCACGTATGTTTATGGCGATTCGCAAAGAAGATAGCACGCCAATTATCGATATTGTACGCCAAACGCCAAAAATTCCCGATAATTGTCAATGGGCAACATTTTTACGCAATCACGATGAATTGACCCTCGAAATGGTTACCGATGAAGAACGTGATTATATGTATCGTGAATATGCAGCCGATCCACGCATGAAAATCAATATCGGCATTCGTCGCCGTTTAGCACCCTTGATGGATAACGCGCGGCGACGGATGGAATTAATGAATAGCATGCTGTTAAGTTTGCCTGGCTCGCCAATTATTTATTATGGCGATGAAATTGGTATGGGCGATAATATTTATCTTGGCGACCGTAATGGCGTGCGAACCCCGATGCAATGGAATGGCGACCGTAATGCAGGATTTTCAGCTGCCGATTTTGCCCGTTTGTATAGCCCAGTAATTATCGATCCAGTCTATGGCTATCAAGCGATCAATGTCGAAGCCCAAGAGCGCGTCCAATCATCGCTGCTGAATTGGATGAAGCGGCTGATTCGGGTGCGCAAGCGCTATTCGGTTTTTGGCCGCGGCGATATTCGGATTCTCGAAACCCAAAATCGCAAAGTTTTGGCCTATTTGCGCAGCTATTCCGACCAAATTGTGCTGATTGTGAATAATCTTTCGCGTTTTATCCAGCCAGTCGAGCTTGATTTGGCTGAATTTGCGGGCATGCGCTTGGTTGAATTGATTGGCGAAACGCCATTTCCAACAGTGGCCGAAACACCATACTTTCTCTCGTTAGCGCCACATGGTTTTATGTGGTTCCGCTTAGAAGGAGCGCGCCTTGCTCTCGACGACGCTTAAACAACGCCTGCAACCAATTATCGCCGTCGAGCGTTTGGGATTGATCACCGATATTGATGGGACGATCAGCAGGATTGCGCCAACGCCCGATGGTGCGACGGTTGATCCCTTATGCAGAGCCGCCTTAAGCCAGTTAGCGGAGCATCTGCCCTTGGTGGCGGCTGTTTCCGGTCGAGCGGCCCGCGATGTTCAGCGTATGTTGCAACTGCCAGCTATGCGCTATATCGGCAATCATGGCTTGGAAGTTTGGGGCCAAGATGGCGGTGTGCTTGTGCCTGCCGCCCAACCGTTTAGCGCTGCGGTGCGCGAGTTTGTGGTGGCGATGGAGCGCTATGCCTTGCCCGAAGGCGTTGTGCTTGAATCCAAGGGCATCACTGCAACCTTGCACTATCGTTTGGCTACCGATCAAGCTGCTGCTGAGGCCTGGTTGCGCAAAGTGCTGGGCGAATTAGCTTCCGCCCACAATTTGATTATCACCGAAGGCTTGATGATTTTCGAGGTTCGGCCACCAGTCAGTTGGCATAAAGGCAGCGCAGTCGGCTGGCTGATCGAAGAGCAAAAACTCGAAGCCGCCATCTTCTTCGGCGACGATTTGACCGATGTTGATGGCTTTCGGGCGATTGCAGCGGCTCGCGAACGTGGTTGCCAAGCGGTGGCGATTGGCGTGATCAATCCAGAATCGCATCCATCGGTGGCCGAAACTGCCGATATTTGTATCGATGGCGTTGGTTCAACCGCCGAAGTGCTGCAATGGATTCTTGAGCAGCGGCTGGTTCAGGTTCAAGCAACGAATAGCTAGCATTTGCCAAATTCGCAATTCAGGTAGCTCCAATCTACACTTGTTTAAGAACAGGTTGCAGATTGGAGCTTTTGTTATAGCTATAATGCAGGTGGTACAAAATAATCGTTATCATCGTTTGAGCGTGGTTTATCTAATTCTGTGCGATATAAACGTAAATGTGGTCGAATTAATCGAATAATATATTGATTAAAGCAAAATGTAAATAAAATTGTTAGCGAAAATTGAAGAATTGGTGATAATAATGAAAAAGGAATATTAAATGTAATTATTGCGAATATTTCCATACAGCCCGCAAATATGGCTAGAAAACCCAACCATAAGCGTAGATTATAACGATTAGCTTTAATTGCCCGATAGCGCAAATCAAGCTGTGTATGTTTATCAAGCCCTTGCAATTCAGGAACTGCATTATTCGACCAATAAATTTTCATGGCTATTCCTGTACTAGAATTGAGATTAATTAAGCATGGGGCACGAAGTAATCATAATCATTTTGTGCAGTAGCCTGCTCAAGCTCACGGCGATAGCGGGCTAAAGTTGGGCGCAGTGCAGCATAGAGAATTTGGACACTTACAAATCCAATAGTTCCACCAATAAGAATGCTAATTAGAAATGACAATGGAAATACTAGCTGCATATAAAAAACCATGAAGATACTTGCCGCTGGCATCACAATCAACAGGCTGAGAATCAGTATGCCATACCCAAACCATAATAGTGGATTCAGCATATTTTCTTTAGTTGCCTGCTTAATTAATAAACGATGTTGATTTTTAGGATAAGCCTGAAGTTCGGGTACTGAGGTCGTTGAAAGATAGATTTTCATCGATCACATCCTAAAATTATTTGAACGATAGAAATTAAAAAGCATGTGGCACAAAATAATCATGATCATTTTGCACAGTAGCATGTTCAAGCTCACGGCGATAGTGAGCTAAAGTTGGGCGCAGTGCAGCAATAATAATGGAATTACTGATTAAGCCGATAATTCCACCAGTGATTGCACCCAACAGCATGCCCATCCAAAGGCTATCTAGCTTTGGAAAAAGCACTATCGCAGTAATGATCCCGACAAAGAGCACAGCGTAGCCAAGCCAAACCCTTTTGTTTTTACGATTTGCTTTTAGCGCTTGTTTCCAGAGCAGGCGTTTTTGGGGCTTAGGGTAGCCGTCAAGCTCTGGTAGTGAGTTGAGCGAAAGATAGATTTTCATGGCTTCTCTCCTGAGTTGTCGTGTTTGTAGTATACACAGCGCCATGATACGAAGCAATCGGTGTGTGGTTGCAATTAGCCTCATTTTTTTCATATTGATTTTTTTCAATCTCTATGTTAGGCTAAGCAACAACCAAACTTCGCATGCTAGCCAGCACAAGGCTAGCGTATTTTTAGCAATTGCTTATCGAAAAAATTCAATCCATCAGTATTTTTGGTGGATTTTTGTTTCAGCTTAGGATTGAAAATTTTCAATCTACGATTATGGAGGTTTTGGATGGATTTTGCAGCGTTACCAGTGGCAGTAATTGGGTCGGGGCCGGTTGGTTTAGCAGCAGCAGCGCATTTGGTGGCGCGCAATCAAACACCGATTATTTTTGAAGCCGGCCATCGCGTGGCTGATTCGGTGCAAACTTGGGGCCATGTGCGCCTATTCTCGCCTTGGGAATTCAACCTTGATCCGCTGGCTGAAACGCTGTTGCGTGCCACTGGTTGGCAAGCACCCGATTTAAGCCAATTTCCAACTGGAGCTGAATTGGTGCGCGATTATTTAGCGCCATTGGCGCAACTACCCCAAATTGCACCGCAACTCCGACTCAATAGCAAGGTTGTGTCAATCACGCGCTTGGGTTTGGATAAATTGAAAAATGCAGGGCGCGCAACGACTCCATTTGTACTCACAGTCGAAACTGCTGGTACGACCCAGCAAATTCATGCCAAAGCAGTGATTGATGCCTCCGGAACGTATCGCAGCCCAAATCCATTGGGGGCAGCAGGTGTGCCAGCCTTGGGCGAAGCCAGCGCCGCAACGCACATTTACTATGGCATTCCCGATATTTTGGGCAGCGAGCGCGCACGCTATGCCAATCGTGCGGTGGCGGTGGTTGGGAGTGGTCATTCAGCTTTTAATGCGCTGCTCGATTTGGCTACCCTCGCTGAACAAGCGCCAGCAACCACGATTACCTGGATTATGCGCCGCGAACAGCTTGATGCTGCCTTGTATGGCGGTGGCGCAAACGATCAGTTGGTCCAGCGTGGGGTTTTAGGCGCTCAGGTGGAGCAACTGCTGGCGAGTGGCCGCCTTAAGGTGGTTACTGGTTTTCGGATTGATACGATCAGCCAAACCAGCCAACAACTAAATTTGCACGCTGCTGAACGTCAGCTCAATGGTTTTGATCAAGTGATTGCCACAACTGGCTTCCGCCCCGATTTGACTATGCTTAGCGAAGTGCGTTTGGAGCTTGATTCGGCAGTCGAAAGTCCGCGCGTTTTGGCTCCCTTAATTGACCCAAATGAGCATAGTTGTGGCACGGTGCGCCCTCATGGCGCTGAAGAATTACGCCATCCTGAGCCAAATTTCTACATTGTGGGCATGAAAAGCTATGGTCGTGCGCCAACATTTTTGATGCGTACCGGCTACGAGCAAGTGCGCTCGGTTGTGGCGGCAATTGTTGGCGATTGGCAGGCTGCCCGCGAGGTGCAGTTGGTTTTGCCAGAAACTGGGGTCTGTAAAACTCAATTTGGTGGTGAGGCCTGTTGTGGCACAACGCCAGCTAGCAGCGAAATTCTTTTGCAGTTGTAGAATGGCCGCTGATCAAGCAATTGTGAACTAAAAGAGGATTTGGTTATGCGGCAAAGCCCATTTTATGGCTGGTGGATTGTGAGCACGCTGGGATTTACTGAAATGACTTCGTGGGGCGTGATTTATTACGCATTTAGCGTGCTTTTGGCTCCGATGCAGCAGGAGTTGGGTTGGCCGCAGGCTCATTTTACTGGCGGATTTTCGTTAGCGTTGTTTATTTCAGGGATTGTTGCGCTGCCAATAGGCCGCTGGCTCGATCGCCATGGCGCACGCGGTTTGATGACGCTTGGCTCGTGTTTGGCAACGGTTTTAGTTGTGGCATGGGCTAACGTCCAATCGCTCGTAGCTTGGTATCTTATTTGGGCTGGCTTGGGGGTGGCGATGGCGGCAATTTTATATGAGCCAGCGTTTGCCGTCGTTGCGACATGGTTTCAGCGTAAACGCCAACATGCACTCACCATTTTGACAGTTGGTGGCGGTTTGGCGAGCGTTGTGTATGTGCCCTTAACCACGCATTTACTCAGCACAATGGCTTGGCGCGAAGTCTTACTTTGGCTAGCTGGTGGTTTGGCAATACTCACGATTCCGCTGCATGGCTTGGTGCTACGGGCCAAACCTGCCGATTTGGGCTTACTGCCAGATGGAGCGCCGCATTCAGTTGCTGCCACTGCTCCCACGCCGCCGATCCAAGCATCGATGTCATTGGGCAAGGCCGTGCGGGTTGGCGCATTTTGGTGGTTGGCTTTGGCGTTTGGACTGACCACAATGGCAACATTTACGCTTGGCGTGCATTTGATCTCGGCGATTAACGCCCAAGGCTATGCGCCGGAAATTCAGGCCTTGGCGGTTGCAGTCTTAGGTGGGTCGCAAATTCCCAGCCGAATTTTGATTGGTAGCGTAGGGCGGCGTTTGCCCCAAGTGCAATTAGCGTGGATGTTGTGTTTGTTGCAAAGCCTAGCGTTTGCAATCTTCTTATTGGTGCCAAGCGTGATGGGGTTAATGCTCTTTGCCTGCTTGTTTGGTGCTGGTTCTGGCGCGTTGACCCCAACTCGAGCAGCCTTGGTGGCCGATGTGTTCGGCACCGCGCAATATGCCAGCATCAGCGGCGCTTTATCGTTGTTGACGACAACCGCGCGAGCATTGGCTCCAGTTTTAGCCAGCTTTTTGGTGGCGCTGCTGCATAGTTATCAACCACTCTTTGGGTTGTTGTTGCTGATGTGTCTGATCAGCGCAGCAGCAATTTATGTCATTCGAGGTGCAAGTAATGCTTAATCAAACGATTGTGATCGGCGCAGGCCAGGCTGGTTTAGCTGCTGGCTATTGGCTGCAACAAGCCAAATTACCGTTTCAAATTCTCGAGGCCCAGCCGCTGGTTGGTGGCTCGTGGCCAGCCTATTATGATAGTTTGAAGCTCTTTTCCCCTGCTCGTTTTTCGAGTTTGCCGGGCCTTGATTTTCCTGCGCCTGCTGATAGTTATCCTGATCGCGCTGCGGTGGTGGCCTATTTGCGCCGCTATGCTGAGCATTTTAAGTTGCCAATTCAAACCAATACGCCAATTCGCACTATCGAACGCCAGCAGAATGGTTTTCGCCTGCTAGCAAACGATGGTCGGGTTTTTCAAGCTGGCCAGATTATTGCAGCAAGCGGAGCATTTTCGCGGCCTTTTATCCCCCAATTGCCCGATCAAGCGTTATTTCAAGGCCAGATTTTGCATAGCGCCAGCTATCGCGATCCCAATGCGTTGCTTGGCAAACGGGTGATTGTTGTTGGCGCTGGCAATTCGGCCATTCAAATTGCAATTGAGCTTGCTGAAGTTGCCAACGTAACCCTTGCCACCCGCCAGCCGATTCGCTTTCAGGCGCAAACGATTGCCGGACGCGATCTGCATTGGTGGTGGTGGCTCACTGGCTTTGATCGCTTGGCGCTCAACAGCCGTTTGGGCCGCTGGATTCAGCAACGTACTGAAGGTATTGTCCTCGATACTGGTCTGTATAGCAGAAAAATTAATCAAAACCAACCACAGCGGCGGGCAATGTTTGAGCGTTTTACCGAAACTGGAATTGTTTGGGCCGATGGTCAGCCCGAGCAGGTTGATGTTGTGTTATTTGCAACTGGCTATCGGCCAGCTTTAGGCTATCTGCAAAACCTCAACGCACTGGATCAGGCTGGTTTGCCATTACACAAGGCTGGGGTTAGCACCACGGTTGATAACTTGTACTATGTTGGCTTGGAGCAACAATATAATTTTGCTTCGGCAACTTTGCGGGGCGTTGGCGCTGATGCAGCGCGGGTTGTGCGCCAGCTTCAAGCGCAGATAAATCAACCAGTTCGTTGTTGTCGTTGGGCGGTGTGGCAATGAATCAGCCTGATTTGCACCAGCTTTGGTTGAACTCAGCCGAGCAGCTACGCCGATTTTTAGCCGCACGTTTGGCTGATTCCACTGCGGTCGAAGATTTGTTGCAAGATATTTTTCTGGCTGCCTATCTCAAACGCGAGCAACTTCACGATCCTGAGCGGAGTCGGGCTTGGCTGTGGCAAATTGCCCGCCGCAAACTTATCGATCGCTATCGCAGCCGCCGCGAAACCAGCGAGCTTGATGAGACCTTGGCAGCTGAACAGCAACAAGCACCACCAATTTTAGCTGGCTTTGACCAGTGTATGCAGCAAATGTTGGCCCGTTTGCCTGCCCAAGATCGCTTGGTTTTGCAACGCACAGCCTTTGAAGGCATCAGTCAACAGGCCTTGAGCATCGAATTGGGCTTGTCGTTTTCGGGCACAAAATCGCGGGTTCAACGTGCGCGCCAGAAATTACGCCAGCTGTTTGAGCAATGTTGTGCCGTTGAGCGCGATGCTGATGGTCATGTGTTGGGTTGTTATTCACAACAGCAATCAATTCAGCTGGTTTAATCTGCGTCCTTTTGCCAATTGCCCGTCTTTAATAGTACAGCGCATGTGAATGATTCAATGCGCAGCTTGCACCATTATTTATTTACAGGAGGCCACTCATGGCAACGAACGAACCCACCCAATCAAGCAACGACTGCTGCTCAGCAGAAGAACAAGCAACCTGCTGCTCAGGCGATTGCTGCGATTGTTGCTAGTTTTTTATTGACATAAAAGCAAAGGCCTTGACATGTTTTCATGTCAAGGCCTTTTACTATTTAAAACAATGCTTAGGGGTTGGTTGGGGCTGGGTTGGTTTGTTGATAATAGTTGGTAATTGTTGTGCCCGTAGCCGCGCCACCAAGCGGAATTTGATGATCTAAGCTAACGAATTTACCATTGCGATCAGCCCATAATGCTGGCTTGAGCAACGCATATTTGGCCTCATCCCACGTGGCCCAATCGTAGCCCAAAAGGCCGCCGGTATCGCCAGAGTTAGGGTTGAGCACCCAAAACGTATGATGTAAATAGTGCTCTTTGATCAAATCACGCAACGCTTTCATCCATTGTTCGTTTGCGCCGCCATCCAAAAAGCCACCCCATTCGCCAATAAACAACGGTGCAATATTCTCTTCGTGAATAAAAAACCAGTTTGGCTGCCAAACATCGTTGTAAAGCGTTTCTTTGCTAAAACCAGGGTAGAACCACGATTGATTGAACACCAACGGGCCATAATCGTGTGGCGAATAGACCAATTGATCTTGGTTGGCTCCTAGGTTGACTGGATAATCGCGCACGCCGCGTAAATTACCGCCCCACCACGTGAAATAGTAATCGTTTTTATTATTTGAGCTGTAATTGGCCCCTGCTTTGGGATAAACCTCGTTGCCCTCGCACAACACCAACACATTGGGATTGATTGCAAGAATGCGCTTGCTGGCAGTTTCGCAGACATATTTCCAATTATTGATGTCGCTCGAATTATCCCATTTGGCAAATTGGCCGCTGGTTTGATTATCGTGAGCAGTGCCGTGTGGCTCGTTCTTAATATCCATTGCGATAACCGTATCATCATTTTTGTAACGATCGGTAATCCATTCCCAAGCCTGATAAAACTGTTCGCTGGTGATCGTACCTTTGTACCACAATGGAGCATAATGGCCAGCGTTATCAGCCTCGGCGCTATGCACATCGATCATCACTTTGATGCCAAATTGCTTTGAAAGCAGCACAAAACGATCGAAAATTTGCAACGAAGTCAAGCCTTCTAATTCGGGATTGGCATAGGTATTGACATTAGGCGCTTTGAAAATTCCAGCTTTCCACTCCAAAATTAATTCGGTCGAGATTGGTACGCGAATAATATTCAAGCCACGCTGCGCGATGCTTTGCAACATTGTGGTTAAATTTGCCGACCACAAACCATGAAAAACCCGTTCAGTTGCGTTAAATCCAAACCAATTGACTCCTGTTAGCCAAACAGGGCGGCCTGCACTATCGACAATTTGATTGCCGTTGGTATGCAACCAATCGTCGGTGTTGCTATTGCCGATTGGCGTGCTAGTGGCCGTTGCAATGCTGGTTGGAATCGCGGTGTTGGTTGGCCGTGGCGTGCTGGTGGCCGTGGCAATACTGGTTGGAATCGTAGTGTTGGTTGGCCGTGGCGTACCAGTTAATGTGGGAATTGAGGTATTTGGTGGGGTTGTTGGCGTGCTGGTTGCTGGCCGCGTTGTTGGCGCGAGCGTGTTGGTTGGGGTTGGATTGGGCTGATCGCCACCACAATTGACTCCATTGAGCTTAAACGCTGTTGGTAGCAAATTGCTGCCACTGTAACTCGCTTGGAAGCCAAAGCTTGCAGTACCATTGCTTGGCAAACTAGCGGCCCATGCAGGATTCGCCACGCTCACACTAGGCCCAGTTTGGCTAAGCGTGCCATTCCAAAGATTCGTAATCGTCTGATTGCCAGCAAAATCCCAGCCTAGTTGCCAATTATTGAGACCGATTCCAAGATTCTTAACACTGACATTGGCAGTAAAGCCAGTCTCCCATTGATTCGAAATTGTGTAGGTAACCTCACAAGTTGCGGCGGCGGCGGTTGGCTTGGTGCTTGCAGGTTGGCTGGCTAGAACCAGCGCTACGAGACCGCTAAGCATTGCCAGCCTGGTGCGAAACGAACGGTGTTTCTGTGACATACGTTGTCCCTTCGTGCTTAAATCGATCGGGGTCGATACGATTGCGCATCTGCTCGCTTATTATTGAAACCGATTCCTCAATTACCGCATAGCTCTCATCCATAATTCTAAAAATACATTAATAGTTTTGATTTGTGAAGCCCTATTTTGAGCAATTGAGCCATAAAAAGCCTATCACCTCTTCGTGGTATAACCCACCGTTTGGGGTGATAACGGTTAAGCAAGAAGTGGTACTAGCCCATCCCCTGTATTACCATGGTAATTCAAGCATATAGGACTAAAGATTACCGAAATCTGAATCGGCATGGTATAGGATGTAGCTGCATTTTCTGCCAATCGTCGATCAATGTTGATCAACAACAAGCTTGTGATGGATATGCTAGCATCCATGATTTGATGCAGTGTCTTGTGGTCTATGTGATTGATATTTGTAACTTTGAAGTCTGAGTATCCCAGCTATTGTGCTGCATTACCTAATCGGTACGATTGATTTTTATCGAATGCAGCGATTAACCACTGTGATGCAGCTGGTAGGCCAATTTACTCAGTTCTTCAGCATTCTTGAACGCGACATGTAGCCATTTCAGAGGAGCAATCGTATGAATTTCTTCCGGTCTCAGCGCAATTATGGGCGGCTTTTACTCGCCTTCATCGTCGTTCTTAATCTTGGTATGGCACGCTCTGCAGCAGCTGCTGGAGAGACTCCCTACGCTAATGCGGTTGATTCGAGTACGAGTGGTGTGATTGTTAATGGCAATAATGCGGTTGGCGCACCAAACGGTACTACAACAACTGTGATTGGGTTGGTCGGCTTAAATCTTACTCTCGATATGGGTGCAAACGAAGAAGGCACTGGCGACCTTGTGGTCTATTACGCTGGCTTAGGGGTACAAATAGCTCCAACAGTTCAGTTCCTCAATAGTAGCCGCCAAGTGATATCCTCAGCTCCCTTAAACTTTGTAGGTTTATCAATTGGTTCGATTTATTCAACCACTGTAACCTATGCAAATAAACCTACTCCCTACCGCTATGTCCGCTTTACCTCACTGTTAACTGCATATCAAATTGATGCAGTTGCAACGAAATCATTTCGCCCCCATAGCGATAATGATGGGGTGAATGATAGTGATGAGATTGCCAACGGAACTAACCCCCTCGATCCTGATAGTGATGATGATGGCTTGAATGATGGCCAGGAAATCGTCAATGGGACTAACCCAAACAATCCTGATACTGATGGCGATGGCATGCCCGATGGTTGGGAAGTCACCTATACGCTAAATCCGAAAGATGCGACTGGCGCGAATGGCGCAGCCGGCGATCCAGATAGCGATGGCTCGACCAATCTGCAAGAATATCAAAAATCGACCAATCCCAAAAATCCAGATACTGATGGCGATGGCTTGAATGACGGCGCTGAAACGACCGCTGGCACTAATCCTAACAACCCAGATAGTGATGCTGATGGCTTGCCCGATGGTTGGGAAGTCACCTATACGCTGAATCCATTGAGCGCAACTGGCGCAAATGGCGCAGCTGGTGATCCTGATAACGATGGGTCAACCAATTTGCAAGAATATCAAAAAGGGACGAATCCCAAAAATGCTGATACCGATGGCGATGGATTAAATGATGGTGCTGAAACTGCGCTTGGCACGAATCCAAATAATGCTGATAGTGATACCGATGGCTTACCCGATGGCTGGGAAGTTACTAATAGCCTGAATCCATTGAATGCAAGCGGCAACCAAGGTGGATCAGGTGACCCCGATGCTGATGGCTCGACCAACCTACAAGAATATCAAAATGCTACCAATCCAAATGATAACGATAGCGACAACGATAGCTTGACGGACGGCCAGGAATCGACCTTGGGTACGAATCCCAATAATGCTGATAGCGATGCCGATGGCTTGCCCGATGGCTGGGAAGTTGCAAACACCCTCAATCCATTAAGCAACACTGGCGCAAATGGTGCAGCTGGCGACCCTGATGCTGATAGCTCAACCAACTTGCAAGAATATCAAAATGGCACCAACCCAAATGATAATGATAGCGACAACGATGGCTTGACTGATGGCGCTGAAGCCAGCGCTGGCACGAACCCGAATAATGCCGATAGCGATGGCGATACCTTGCCCGATGGCTGGGAAGTCAACCATGGCTTGAATCCATTGAATAGCACTGGTAACAATGGGGCAACTGGCGACCCTGATGCTGATGGCGCAAACAATGCCGCTGAATACGCAGCAGGCACGCATCCCAACGATAATGATAGCGACAACGATGGCTTGAATGACGGCGCTGAAGCTGCGTTGGGAACGAATCCGAATAATGCTGATAGTGATGGCGATGGTTTGCCTGATGGCTGGGAAGTTACCAATAGTTTGAATCCATTGAATGCAACTGGCAACCAGGGTGCAGCTGGCGACCCTGATGCTGATAGTTCAACCAACTTGCAAGAATATCAAAATGGCACCAACCCCAACGATAATGACAGCGATAACGATGGCTTGAATGATGGTGAAGAAGCTTCGTTGGGCACGAATCCAAATAATGCTGATAGTGACGGCGATGGCTTACCCGATGGCTGGGAAGTCGATAATGGGCTTGACCCATTGAGTGGAACTGGCAATAATGGTGGTGCTGGCGACCCTGATGCTGATGGCTCGAATAACGCAGCCGAATATGCAGCAGGCACCAACCCTAATGATAACGACAGCGATAACGACGGCTTGAATGATGGCGCTGAAGCTGTTGCTGGTACAAATCCAAACGATAGCGACACCGACAATGACAACTTGCCAGACGGCTGGGAATTGAACAATGGCTTGAATCCATTGAATCCCAATGATGCAGCTGGCGATCCCGACAATGATGGCTTGAATAACGGTGCTGAATTTGTCAACAACACTAATCCTCAAGTTGCCGATAGCGATAGCGATGGCTTGAACGATGGTGCTGAGGTGGCAGCGGGCACTGATCCTAACGACAGTGACACGGATAACGACACCTTGCCCGATGGTTGGGAAGCTAGCAATGGGCTTGATCCATTGAGTGGCGCTGGCAATAATGGTGCAGCTGGCGACCCTGATGCTGATGGCTCGAATAACGCAGCCGAATACGCGGCAGGTACGAACCCGAATGATAACGACAGTGATAATGATGGCTTGACTGATGGTGAAGAAGCCTCGTTGGGCACGAATCCAAACAATAGTGATAGTGATGGCGATGGTTTGCCTGATGGCTGGGAAGTTGATAATAGCCTTGATCCATTGAGCGGCACAGGAAATAATGGTGCAGCTGGCGACCCAGACGGTGACAGCTCAACCAACTTGCAAGAATATCAAAATGCGACGAATCCAAATGATAACGACAGTGATGATGATGGTTTGAGTGACGGCGCTGAAACTGTTGCTGGCACTGATCCAAATGATAGCGACAGCGATAATGATAACTTGCCCGATGGTTGGGAAATCAGCAATAGCCTGAATCCATTGAGTGGGATTGGCGATGATGGTGCATCCGGCGACCCAGATACTGATGGCTCGACCAACCTGCAAGAATATCAAAATGCTACGAATCCCCAGGATGCTGATAGCGATAACGATGGCTTGAATGATGGCGCTGAAGCAATTGCGGGCACGAATCCAAACGATAGTGACAGCGATAACGACAGCTTACCTGATGGCTGGGAAGTTGATAATAGCCTTGATCCATTGAGCAGCACTGGTGATGATGGCGCAGCTGGCGACCCTGACGCTGATGGCTTGAACAACGCAGCTGAATATACTAATAATACGAATCCAAACGATAGCGATAGTGATAATGATACCTTGCCAGATGGCTGGGAAGTAACCTATGGTCTTGATCCATTGAGTGGTACTGGTGATGATGGTGCGAGTGGCAATCCTGATAACGATAGCTACAATAATGCAACCGAATTTGCGAATGGTACTAACCCAGTAGTCTTTGATGCACCTGCGGCAACCAATACGCCAGTGCCAACGGCGACCAGTGTTGTGCCAACGGCAACTGAGGTTCCAACGGCGACGGCAACCGAAGTTCCAACCGCGACGGCAACCGAAGTTCCAACCGCGACGGCAACGAATGTTCCAACGGCGACGGCAACTGATGTTCCAACGGCGACGGCAACTGATGTTCCAACGGCGACGGCAACCGACGTGCCAACGGCAACCGAAGTTCCAACGGCGACGGCAACGAATGTTCCGACCGCAACCGCGACCGATGTCCCAACCGCGACGGCGACGAATGTTCCGACCGCGACGGCAACTGACGTACCAACCGCGACGGCAACCGACGTGCCAACGGCAACGGCGACCGATGTGCCAACCGCAACGGCAACGGCGACCGATGTGCCAACGGCAACGAATGTTCCGACCGCAACGGCAACTGACGTACCAACGGCGACGGCAACTGAGGTTCCGACCGCAACGGCAACTGACGTACCAACGGCGACGGCAACTGAGGTTCCGACCGCAACGGCAACTGACGTACCAACGGCGACGGCAACGAATGTTCCGACCGCGACCGCAACGGCAACTGACGTACCAACGGCGACGGCAACTGATGTCCCAACCGTAACCGCAACGGCAACATCGATTGCAACCGCGACCGCAACATCGATTGCGACCGCAACGGCAACCGTGCCAACGGCGACGGCCACGGCAATTGTAACTGCCACTGCAACGGCAACCAATGTCCCAACGGCAACGAGTACGAACGTGCCAACTGCGACGGCAACCAATGTTCCAACCGCGACGAGTACGAACGTGCCAACGGCGACAAGTACGAACGTACCAACCGCAACCAGCACGACACAACCAACCCAAGTTAAGATTTTCTTGCCAATCGCAATGAAAGGCGAATAAATCTGCTCAAGCTCAACCGCCCTGTTTGTTCAACAAACAGGACGGTTTTTTATTAAGCGAGATTTTTATGATACAGTTCGAGATGCGGTGAGAATGGTTCTCAGAATCTATTTAGGAGGTCTTTGTGATCGATCGTATGTTCCTTTCGCCAACTATTCACATGCATATGGGGTCGCTTGTGATCATAGTTAGCCTTTTGGCGATGGGTTATACCTGTTGGTTGGCTTGGAAAGGCAAAGAGCTTAATCGCTGGGCTAATGTGGCGATTATTAGCATGCAACTGGTGATTATGATTCAAGCACTGCTGGGGATTAAATTGCTTGATCAAGGGCTTGGTGTCGTACAATTATATATTCATTATGTAGGCGGGCTAGCACCACTTTTCTTTTGCTCGCTGTTTTATTGGATTCCGATTGCGCGCCCGCAGCTCAAAACCCGTTTTGCAGCAGCAGTCACAGTTGGCTCCTTTTTGTTTGTAATTATGACGTTTACAATTGGCCAAGCCTACGTGCGCGGTACAATTTAATTGATCAGCAGCCTCTCGTAGCAGCGAAACTATGAGAGGCTTGTTTATGCCTTGGCTAAATTTGTTCGAGTTTGCTGCGGGTGCGCTCGTTATTCAAATTGCCAGTGTTAAGCGTGGTTGCTGGCTCAAACATCATCAACCAAACTTCCTCGGTTTCAGCTACGGGACAATGCTCAACCCCACGCGGTACAATCAACATGTCGCCTTGATTCAGCACTTGATCACCATCACGCAGTTGCATGCGCAAGCGGCCTTGCACCACGAAAAATAATTCATCTTCATACTCGTGATGATGCCACTCGAAAGCTCCTTGAAGTTTTGCCAATTTAACTTGTTGGCCGTTCAGCTCGCCGATTACACGTGGATTCCAATAATCGTTGAAATGACCAAATTTCTCAAGCAGATTAATCACTGACGGCATCGATTTGCTCCTTAAAGCGAATGGCTGATTAAATGATAACCAGACGAATACCAGCGCGCATCCGTCTGGTTGCTGATTGAGATTAATCCTATTTGGATTGTTGGGCAAGTGGCAAGTATTGGGCTGCTGAAGCTGGTTTTTGCCAAACTTCAACATAATCAACTTCGAGCAAGCCATTGCCTGCCACAATGCTATCGACAGTTGATTGTTTGAGGCCGAAGTAGGCGCAGCCTGCTGGTAATGGATTGCCAGTGCAGCCATTGTAGCCAGCGGGATATTCGCCGCCCAAAGCCAAGTTCAAGATAAAGAATTTGGGATTATCATAAGTCCATTGGCCATAATCGGCGATAATTTGGGCACGGGTAAAGCTCAGAATTTCGCGATCATCAACGAACCATTTGATAAAGGTTGGGTCCCATTCGACGGCGTAGGTGTGCCAATCGCCAGTTGTTTGGCCTGCTGGTAAATTAACCAAGCCGCCAGCAGAGCCAGCGCCCCAATAGCCTGGGCCATGCAATGCGCCTGATGTCCAGTTGCCATAGCCAATATTTTCCATAATATCAAGCTCGCCGTTGCCGGGCCAGCCAACTTCATTGATATTTGCGCCCATCATCCAGAAGGCTGGCCAATAGCCTTCGCCAACTGGCATCTTCATGCGCGCAACCATCTTGCCATATAAGAAGCTTTGGCGGCCTAAACCGAAAATTCGGCCTGAAGTGAAGGGATAGCCGTTGGCGGTTTCTTTGCGGGCAGTGATTTTCAGTGTACCGCCGCTGACTGCGACATTGTTGCTGGTATATTGCTGCTGCTCGCCATTGACATGCACATCGTTATCGTAGGCCCAATTGCTCATGTTCAAGCTGTTGCCATCAAAATTTTCAACCCAAACTCGACTATAGCTCCCAGTCAATGGGGCTGGCGCTGGATCGTAGCTTGGGTTGCCAGCATTGCAGCCGTAGACTTCCAATTCCCAAATCGAATAGCCATATTCGGTGGCCTTTTTGGTCATGTTGATGCGCAGATAGCGCCCAGTAACCGGAGTCAGATTGTAGTCGTTGCTGGTTTGGGTGTTGCCAACCACGCTGCGCAAATTCGTCCAATTGCTGCGATCATTTGAGATTTGAATTTGATAATCGGCGGCGTAGGCTGCTTCCCACAAGATGCGCACGCGATTGATTGTGGCATTCGTTGAACCTAAATCAACATACAACCAAGCATTGGCTGGCCCGCTTGGATACCAGAGATGGCTCCAGCGCGTGGTCGTGGCGTTGCCATCAACGGCTTGGGCCGGAGTTGAAGTTTTCGATTCATAAAACCAAGCATAGGCTGGTTTATTTAAGGCAATGTTGCTCGACGTTGGACAGCTATTTGGAATGCTGGTTGGTTGCGCGGTGGGCTGAGCCGTCGGTTGAACCGTTGGTTGAATGCTGCCGCTATAAACCTCAACCTCAAACAACGAAATGCCATATTGGGTTGCACGGGTGATGCCTTCGACCCGCAAATAACGGCCTGTACCAGTGATGCTCAAATCGTCGAGATTGCCATCGCTGTTGCTGATAGTTTGGATGGTCGTCCACGTGGCAGCATCATTGGAGCTTTGGATGCGGTAGCTGCTGGCGTAGGCTGCTTCCCAACGCAAAACAATCCGATTGAAGCTTTGCACGCTGCCGAGATCGACCCGCAACCATTGGCCATCGGCAAAGCTGCTACTCCAACGAGTATCTACATTGCCATCGACAGCAAAGTTGGCTGCTGTGGCCATATTTTCGCTGCTTGAGGCAAGCGTTATTGTGTTTAATGCAAGATTGCTACTATTTGCAGCGCCATAAACTTCAAATTCAAATAACGAAATGCCATACGCTGTGGCGCGAGTGATGCCTTCGACCCGCAAATAACGGCCTGTACCACTGATACTTAGATCGTCAAGATTGCCATCGCTGTTTGTAATGGTTTGGATTGTCGTCCACGTGGCAGCATCATTGGAAATTTGGATGCGGTAGCTGGTGGCGTAGGCTGCTTCCCACCGCAAAACAATCCGATTGAAGCTTTGCACGCTGCCAAGATCGACCCGCAACCATTGGCCATCGGCAAAACTGCTACTCCAACGAGTATCTACATTGCCATCGACAGCAAAGTTGGCTGCTGTGGCCGCATTTTCGCTGCTTGAGGCAAGCGCCGTTTTGCCCAAGGCTAGGTTGGTTGCGGCAAATGTGCTTTGAGGCTTGCTCAAAAACAGCATTGGGCTGAGCAGCAAACATGCCAATAAGGCCAAGCGTGATCCAGCACGAGCAGAAAAGCGTCCATTTAAGAACATCGTTGTCGCTCCTTTGATCAAAAGACCGCTACTTATTCCAATGAAAGTAATTAAAGCATGTTAAGATATGCTTATGCAAGGGTTTCAATCAAAGATGACTTGAATTTGCTGTTTGAATAGCTAGCTAGCGCTACCTTTTGCTCTATCGACGTGTGAAAGGAGTGTTATGGATAGCTACGATAATGTGGTGATTGGCAGCGGACACAATGCCCTGATTGCGGCAGCCTATTTGGCGCGAGCAGGCAAATCGGTGTTGGTGCTCGAAAACAACGATCGCATTGGTGGCCTTGTCCGCACAGAAGAACTAACCTTGCCTGGCTTCAAGCACGATGTCTATTCCTCGGCCCACCCGCTTTTTACGACCAGCCAAGCCTATGCTGAGCTTGGCGCTGATTTAACCGCGCGCGGTTTGCGCTACATCAACACCGATATTCCAACTGGTGTATCGTTTAGCGATGGCCGCACCGCGATTTTGCCTCAAGCCTTCGAGGCTGTGTTGGCTGAGGCTGAGCGCTTAGCAACGGGCGATGGCGCAATCTTTGGTCAAATGCTTGGTGCATTCAATCCCTATGTTGATGATGTGTTTCGCTTGTTTGCCATGGATTTGCAAGCGCCCGCAGCACAAACGATTATTCAACGCTTGCTGCATGGCGAAGCAGGCTACTCGCCATTTAGTAAGTTGCTGTTTGAAACAGCGCGCCATGTGGTCAGTCCATTTCAATCGCCAGTGATGCAGGCTATGCTTGCGCCATGGGTGATGCATCTTGGCCGCAATCCCGATGAAATTGGCAGTGGTTTGTGGGTTTATCTGATTGTATTGGCAACGATGGGTGCTGGCATGGCCACGCCTGAGGGTGGCAGTGAGCAATTAGCCGTGGCTTTGGGCCGTTTAATCAGCGATCATGGCGGCGTGATTCGCACCCAAACCGCAGCAACCAAAATTGTGCTCGATAATGGCAAGGCCAGCGAAGTGCATACTAATACTGGCGAGGCCTTCAAGGTGCGCGAGCATGTGATTGCGTCGGTCAATCCTGATCAACTGTATTTGCGCTTGTTGGCCGATACGCCGCAGCTGGATCATGTGCTGCAACAAGCCAAAAATTATCGTTATGGGCGGGGTTGCGTGCAAATTCATTTGGCGCTCAGCGAGCCGCCGCGTTGGCCTGATGCCCGCTTTAATCGGATTGGCCAGCCGCATTTAACCGATGGCTTGAATCAATGCACCTTAGCGGTTGCTCAAGCGATGGCGGGCTTGTTGCCGAGCAATCCAACCTTTACTGTTGATTGCCCAACCAACCTCGACCCAAGCCGTGCGCCTGCAGGCAAGGCGATTATGCGCGTGCAAGTGCTCGAAGTGCCGTGCCGCCCACTTGGCGATGCTGCTGACCAGATTGCGGTTGGCGATGGCACATGGACAGGCGATCTAACCAAGCGTTTTGTTGAACGCATTTTAGCAATCGTTGAACGTCATATTCCGAATATTCCTTCGAGTGTTTTGGGAATAAACGTGATTACGCCAACCAACTTGGCGCAATTTAGCCCCAATCTTGGGCCTGGCGATCCCTATGGTGGCGCGCATGATCTGGCGCAAAGCTATGTGTTGCGGCCAATGCCAGCCCAACCAAGCCATCAAACCTTGGTGCCAAATATCTTTATGCTAGGGGCCGCAACCTGGCCGGGCCATGGAATTAATGGCGGTTCTGGCTATATTGTGGCCAAGCAATTGTTAAGTTAATTGGCTCGGCGGCGCTGCCGCTGCCAACTAATGCCATGCCACACGGCTCGTAAGCAGGCTAACCATGCGATGCCGCCAATCCAGCCAGCGCTAATATCGGTAGGATAATGGACTGCAAAAACCACGCGTGAGATGCCAATTAGCACAGCCATGGCAGCCAAAGCGCTAAGCATTCCCCAACGCCGTTGTTGGCGCTGGTCATAACTAAGGGCGATTGCCAAACTGCCGTACCACGCTGCGGCTGCCATGGCATGGCCACTGGGAAAGCTATAGGTGCTAATCTGGTAGGCTGGCTCGAAGATACTGGGGCGTGGCCGCTCGAAGCCCTGTTTGAGCACCGTCATCCAAATTGCCGCGCCAAGCAGGGCTAACACGATTAAGCTCAAGCGGCTGCGCCATGCTGCTGGCTTGCGCCGATAAAGCCAATAACCGACGATGAGGGTTTGGAAACTTAAGCCATAGAGCGTGCCAATCCAGGTTGCCAGATAAAAAATTGGCGTGAGATAGGGCTCATGGCTGCGCAACCAAAACCCACCAGCCAAGCCATCAAGATCAAATTGGTTAATGTCATTATTAATAAAGCCTGAAAGCCACCAAAAAATGGCAATCAAGCCAGCAGTGGCGGCGGTAGAAATCAGAATTGCGCGCAAGCCGCCGATTGCAGTTTCGGAAACATCAGGTTCCCATGTGTTGTTGGTTTGCGATTGTTGCATCGAATAGAACTCCATTAAGCTAGCTAGTGGGCCACTATAGCAGGCTTAAGGCCAACAAAAAAACCACGGAGCCGAGGAATTGGCTCCGTGGTTGTTCAATACTGCCGAGTATGACTAGATCCGGCTGCGGCCCCACCCAAGGTAGAGACCTGCCCCGATTAGCACGATCGGCACCCATACCATACCAAGACTTAGGAAACCTGGCAAGGTGGTAATTGCGATAATCGTACCAACAACAAACAAAATCGAGGCCGGAATAAAGCCCCAAAAGCCGTTGGTGCGAAACAGCGGCTTGCCAAGCAGGCCAATTGACCCAAAACTCAAGGCCAAGCCCCAAACAACCGATATCCCATTAGTTAGCTCGGCAAAGGGAATCCCAACCGCAAGTCCAGTCAGAATTGCTGCGGGAATAAACAGCCCAAACAGGCGTTTGGCAAAGGCAAAGAAAAAGAAACAGCTGGCAATCGTAAATAAAATCATGCCTGCAATAAATGAATCGGAATCGATCCCAAAATCAGTGCCGCCCATCAAACGCGCTAGAAACCATAAAACCCCAAACACGATCAAGCCAATTGCTGCAATACCGCGCGAATCGCGCTGGGCAGTCAGTTGATCTAAAAGTTTGTTGCTTGGCGCTTGTTGATTGGTTTGATAGATCGGATATTGAGCTTGGGCGGCCTCAATTTGGCGCGCGCGTTCGGTATCGTGATCGGTATATGGTTGCATAACTTCCTCCTATGGTTTTGGCCTCGATTGGACGACAACAATTTCACAGTTGTTGCAGCACTGTGAATGAATATGAAATTGATTTGCGCTTTCAGCTTGACTCTCTTTGTATAATAGCCTGCACCGGTCGTTTTGGCTATATCCAGTTTGCTGATTAACTGCATTGCGCTTAATTGGCGCTGCTTTAGGGATGTTATGCGCTTGATCTCGGTTCGTTGGTTGCTGCTGTTCAGCATTCTCGGTTTGTTTGGGCTTGGCTATTTAACCCCGACCAAAGCCCAAATTGCTCCTCCCGTTTCCAATTCTCGTGTTGCTGCAAACCCAAATATGTTTAATTGGAATACGTTTCAGCCGATTCCTTTGGCTCGTTTTGAGGCTGGCGGGGCAATCGTTGGCGATAGCTTGTATGTGATTGGCGGGTTTTACACCAACCAAGTGCAGGCCACCGATACAGTTTTTGCCTATAACATCACTACCAATCAATGGCGAATTTGCGCAAATATTCCCGAAGCGATCACCCATGCGCCAGTTGTTGCCGATGGGGATTTAATTTATGTGCTTGGTGGCTATATTGGCGATTCGCCAGGCGGCAGCACGCAGCATGTGTGGGTTTACAACACCATTACCAATGCTTGGAGCCGTGGCCCAGATTTGCCAGCAGATCGGGGCGCAGCTGGAGCAACCAAGTTGGGCCGCGAAATTCACTTTTTTGGCGGTGCACATCGCCGCGATCGCCAGCTCGAAGAATGGGACAGCGACCAGCATTTTGTGCTTAATTTGGATACCCACGTTTGGCGCACCGCCGCACCCATGCCCAACGCCCGCAATCACCTTGGCGCGGCAACGCTGAATGGCTATATCTATGCGATTGGCGGCCAATATTTAGCCGCTGAATCGACGAGCAGCCAAGTTGAAGTTGATCGGTATGATCCGAGCAGCGATAGCTGGACGCGCGTGGCCGATTTGCCCAAAGGCCGCGGCCATATCACCTCGTCGGTGTTTGAAGTCGATGGGCGAATTATGGTTGTTGGCGGCTCTGTCAACGGTGGCGATTATGGCTTGGCTTCCGCCGATGTGATGCTCTATGATCCCAACGACAATGTTTGGATGAAATTAACCTCGATTCCTGGCGTGCGCAAAACTCCAGTGGGCGCAGCTTATGGCAATAAAATTTTGGTTACAACTGGCGGCTATGTGCCCAACCCAGAAATGTGGATTGGCCAGCTTGAAGATCATTGGGAACTGGCTCGAACCTTGCCAATCTCGCTCGGTGAGGCTTCTGGCGGGATTATTGGCAATAAAATGTATTTGGTTGGCGAGAGCAATGGCGCGACGGCGGCCTTCGATCTTGGTGCGAACTCGTGGAATGCTGGTTTGGCGCAACGCCCATATAAAAGCCATAGCCACACGGCCCAAGTTTGGAATCAACGACTCTATTTGTTCGGCGGAGCAGGCACAAGCGCTGGCAAAGTCCAAATCTATCAGCCTTCGAGCAATACTTGGTCGCAAGGCGCGGCGATGCCATTTGCCACCATGGCCGCTAGCTCTGCATTAATTGATGGCAAAATCTATGTTGCTGGCGGGATTGTGAGCGGCAATACCTCAAATTATCATGCGGTCTATGATCCCACAGCCAATACGTGGGCTTCGTTGCCAACAATGCCCTTGGCGCGCAATGGCGCTGCTGGCGGCACTGATGGGCGTTATTTCTACTTGTTTGGCGGGCGAGCCAGCGGTACAACTGGGGCGGCCAGCGCCGATGTGCAAATCTATGATCCGCTAACCCAAACATGGACGAGCAGCGTGAGCGACCAGACAATTCCGCCTTTGCCGCAAGCGCGGGCGGATCTTGGCCAAGCCATTTGGTACAAAGGCGAATTTTATCTAATGGGCGGCTCAGATCAAGCGAGTGTCAGCGATCGGGTTGATGTGTACAATCCTGTGACGAAGCGTTGGCGCAGCGTGGCTGCCATGCCCACAGCACGTCAAGGTCATGCGCCAATGTTGGTTGGCGGGCGGATCTACGTGCCTGCTGGCGGAACCCAAGCCACGAGCAGCCAATCGCGTATTTTTGAGGTTTATAATCCTGGGGCTGCTACCCAAGCGCCTGCAACCGCCACCCCAACCGAAACTAATACGCCAACTGAAACCGCGACTAACACGCCAACTGAAATACCAACAGAAATGCCAACCGCAACCGCGACTAATACGCCAACGAATACGGCCACGGCCACGCCAACGGCGCTTCCGACGAATACGGCAACCGAATTGCCAACAGACATGCCAACAGCAACGAGTACGTCAACCGATGTACCAACGGCAACACATACGCCAACCGAATTGCCAACATCGAATCCGACCAATACATTAATACCAACCGCTGTACCAACAGCAACGGCGACGGCAACGCCAACTCCCAGCGTGACTGCAACGAGTACGCCGACCGAATTGCCGACAGCAACCGATTCACCGACGGCAACCCTAGCTGAGCAACGAATTCGAATTTATGTGCCGTGGGCTAGTAAATAGTGGGGTGTTTATTGTTGGGTGTTCCCTCACCCCCCAGCCCCCTCGCCCACTGCACGCGGGCGAGGGGGAGCACCTATTTTTATCGGCAAATTGCGATAGAACCACACGATTAAAGCCCCTCGCCCGCCGCGTGGGAGAGGGGTTGGGGTGAGGGGATCTTAACGCCTACCCCTGTAAGCACCCCCTAGCCCCCTCTCCCACTGCACGCGGGCGAGGGGGAGCACCTATTTTTATCGGCAAATTGCGATAGAACCACACGATTAAAGCCCCTCGCCCGCGCACGGGAGAGGGGTTGGGGTGAGGGGATCTTAAACCGACCCTTGAAAGCCAACCCCCTGCTCCCACGAAAACACTGGCGGGGGGAGTATTAGTTTTTACGACGAAACGAGGCCAGAACCACGACGTTAAAGCCCCTCGCCCGCGCACGGGAGAGGGGTTGGGGTGAGGGAATGCCTACGCTCATTTCAGCCCAATAAATGCCAGCCAATTACCGCCCAATCGACGATGACAATTGCTATGAAGGTGCTGCTAAGGCAACAATGGCCAATTACAAACAGCAAGCCTGCTGGCCAATCGCTATGCTTGAAATAGCTAAAATCAACCACAACCCTAGCCGTCCAAAAAAGCCCGTTGAATGCAACCAAGCCTAAAGCGGCTGGTTGGCCTTGCAAAATATCGCTTTTGAGCCACGCCAATAAGCAGCCAAAAACGATGATACACAACACAATAAAGCCGCCATATGTCCACATAATTTTGCGATTGAATGGAGTTAATTGAGCGAGATCGTTGTGCCAATTGAGCCGTTTGGGCACTTGAAAACTCGCGATCAAAATCACGGCGTGGGCCACTGCTGCCAAACTAAGGCCCCAACTCAAATACCAATCAAGCGTTTGGCTATGCAAGCGTTGTTGGCCCCAATGCAGTGCCGGAACAATCAGCGCTTGGCGAAATTGACCATGAAACAGCCATGGCAATGGCCCAACAATCGCCAGCCATGTCCAACAGCGCAAAAGCCATTGCGGCCAGCGTTGCGCCAGATTAAACTTGCGTTCAAGCCACATTAGCCCTGCGTGGAGGCCAAAATAGGCCATTGGCTGACCCCAACCAGCTTGGGCTGGGTAGCTTAAACCAAGTTCATGGAAGATTCCAGAGAGCAGAAATATGCCAAGCACCATACTCGTTGGGCCAAAGCGGGCGAGCGGACGCAAAAAGAGTTGCTTGTTCATTTCCACAAAGGCCGTATTCCAGCGCACGCTCCAAAAATCGCGCAACGAACGGCTGCGCAATGGCTGGCGAAATAATGCGGCAACCGGCCAGCCCCAATACCATAAGCCAGCGTTCAGCCAATGGGCAAGGCCAAAATGGCCAAGCCCCAAGATACTCAGAAGAAACATCCAACTTGCCGATTCTTGGCCGAGCCATGGCAAAAGATAGGCGCTCAGCACCAATCCACAACTGCCAGCCATTACCCCAACCCAACCTTGAATAATTGTGGGGCCAAGTTCACGCTGAATTTGGCGGCGTTGGCGAAATGGTGCTGGATTCATGCCCGGCCAGATTGTCATAAACAAACCTAAGCCTAAGCGCGAATAACGCCGCAATTCTTGGCGGGGGAGCTGCAAAAGCACCCTCGCTTTGAGCAATAAAATCAATCCAGCGGTGCTGGTTAGTAGCCGTTGCCACGCGGCCAAATCTGCTGCTAGCCATAAACTGAATGCTCCACCAGCCCCCAAGATGCCCCAACCCACACCAGAGCGCCAGCGATTGGGAAGATACCACGCACTCGCAACAATGCCAATCCAACAGCTTGGCCAGTACATCCACCAGATTAATGTTTGCATCGTAGCCTCATTTGCTTCAAGCTTATCAACCTGAGCTGAGCATAAGGCCACGCTGTTACGCGGCTGTTACAACCTTATTGGGCTTGGTGCAAAAAATCGAGCACACGCTGATTGAATAATTCGGGATTATCCATGTTGGCGCAATGGCCAGCGTTTGGCAACACATGCTGCTCAGCGCTTGGCTGGCGCTGCTGCCATTCGCGGCCTGCTTGCACAATAATTGCCTGATCATGCTCGCCAACCAAAATCAATAATGGCTGCTTTGGGGCTGCTTGGTTTGGGTGCATCAGTTGATTTAATTTGCTCATTAATCGAAACGATGAGCGCGAAAAATGCTGCATGCGTTGGTAAAACAAGGTTTGGCCTGCTGGATACAACACGCTCGTTTTGGCAACATACCGCCGAAAACGCTCCATCGAAAATATGACCAAAAACACCCATTTCAGCATTTCTTTGCGTTGCGCCCGCATGACCGCTCGTTGATCGCCAAAAATGCTGTAGCCACCAACCACAATCAGGCTTTTGACCAAGGCGGGATAGCGATAGCAAAATTCTTGCGCGATGAGTGAGCCAAGCGAAACCCCCAACACATGGGTTTGCTGCTGGTTTTCTGCCTGCAAAATCGCCGCCACATATTCTGGAGTGCGCTCGATTCCAATCAAGCTTTGGTTTGGCTGCGAACGGCCATGGCCTGGTAGATCGATTAAGATAACATAATATTGTTTGGCGAAAATTTCAATCTGCTGGACAAAACATTGATGATCGCCAAACGCTGGGTGAATCAACACCAAACTTGGGTTACTGGGATTGCCTAGGGTGTAGTAGTGCAAATCAAAATTGTGCAATGACATTATTTTGGCGTGTAGCTCTTCACTCATGGCTCGTTTCCTCAAGCTTGGTTAGTAGTTGTTGATACCAGTTGATGCTGAAGTTGTAGTAGGCCACGCCATATTCCAAAGTCAGCCATTGAAAATCGGCGATTGCTTGCTGGTGTGGGTCAACGTTGGTTTGTTCGCGCTCGCGCAGCAAGCTATTGAGCTGGGCATGCACGATTTGCAAACTTGTGAGATGTTCGCGCACCAGCCGCAGCCGCTCGCTTGGCGTGAGAAAGCCCATAAAAAACAAGCGCGTCAAGGCTGGTTCTTTGACTTTCTCTTGGGGAATGGCACTTGCCAGCCATTGCTCGAAGGCAATTTTCCCCACGGGCGTGAGGCTGTAGATTTTTTTGAATCGACCAGCTTCAATCTGTTCTTCCACGGTAACTGCTTGCTTAGCGATCAGTTTTTCGAGTGCGCTGTTGATGCTGCCAAAACTTGCACTATAAAACAGCGAGATCGTTTCCTCCAGAATTTTCTTGATTTCGTAGCTGCTGCGCGGCTTGAGCAGCAATAATCCTAAAATTACATATTCCATAATATATCCTTAAGTTATATATCTAATAGTAATATGAATTTTGCACTTGTCAAGCGATTAGGTGAGTAGCAGTTTGAAGCGCCAGCCCTGATTTGCTATGATCAACAGTGAGTTTTGGAGCGCAATGCTTGTTATTTGGGAGGTCGCTATGGCTCATTCATCAGACATCAAACCAGAATCGTGGCTGGTTTCAGCGGGGCGTGGTTCGCAGCCAGGCGATTCGCTGAATGTGCCGCTTGTTCCAGCCTCGAACTTTCTGATTGGCAGTGGCCGCGAATACTCGCGCGACGATGGCACGCCAACGTGGGAGGCACTTGAAGCTGTCGTTGGTGGCTTAGAAGGTGGTAAAGCGCTAGCGTTTGCTTCGGGCATGGCGGCAATTGCGGCAGTATTTGATCAACTGGCGGTTGGCGCGCTGGTGGTATTGCCTGATGATTGTTATCAAGGCGTTGCTGGGCTGGCCATGGCTGGAGCTGAACGCGGGCGTTGGTCGCTGCAGCGCATTGCAGTTGATGATACTGCTACGTGGGTTGCTGCGTGTGCTACTGCCGATTTGATTTGGCTCGAATCGCCATCAAATCCATTGCTAACGGTTGCCGATTTAGCGGTTATTTGTGCTGCGCAGCGCAAAGCAAGTGCGATTGTTGCGGTCGACAATACCTTTGCGACCCCGCTCAACCAGCAGCCGCTCAAATTTGGCGCAACTGTCGCCTTGCAATCGGCAACTAAATTTATTGGCGGGCACTCAGATTTGTTGGCTGGTGTTGCGACGACCAATGATCTTGCCTTCTGGCATGCGCTTAAAAAATCGCGTGAATTAACTGGAGCTACACCAGGCACGCTTGAAGCTTTTTTGGCAGTGCGTGGAGCGCGGACTTTGGCGGTTCGGCTTCAGCGGTCGCAACAAAGCGCGATGTTGCTAGCCGAGCGGCTTGAGGGACATTCGCAGGTTATGCGTGTGCGCTATCCTGGCTTGGCCTCGCATCCAACTCATGCTACGGCGAAACGAGTGCTCAAAGGCTTTGGCACAATTATTTCGTTTGATCTGGTGGGCGGAGCTGAGGTTGCCGATGAAGTTTGCAAGCAGGTGCAATTAATTCAGCATGCGACCAGCCTTGGTGCCGTTGAATCGACGATGGAACGGCGGGCGGCAATACCGGGGCAGGAGCATCTGCCGCCATCGTTATTGCGTTTGAGCGTTGGGATTGAGGATGTTGAGGATTTGTGGACTGATCTTGCAGCAGCGATCGAGGCTGCAACCAGCTAAATAGTAGTGCGTGGCATGATCGCGATTCGACATCCTGCATGCCGACGCTGGTGGGAAACGCAAGAGTTTCAAGGCTCTGCGTTTCCCTTTAATATCGATTGATGAATAGTTAACTGAACCCTGACCCCTGAAATCTGCCACCTCGTTTTTAGGCAGCTGGCCCAGCTACGCCAATCACATAGCGATCGGCGGAGAGCAAGCGTTTGGCAGCGGCATGAATTTGCTCAAGTGTTACCGAGCCAATAATTTCGGGGTAGCGTTGAACATAATCCAGCCCAAGCTTGAATCGCTCGATATTTAAGAGCATGTTGGCGATGCCGCTATTGGCTTCAAGGCTAATGCCCAACATACCCGTGAGATAGGCGACCGAATCGCTGCGTTCGAGTTCGCTAATGCCTTCGGCCAGCAAGCGATCAACTTCCTCTTGAATTGCGTTGAGTGCGCGATCAACGTTTTTGGCATTGATCCCTGCATAGACGACCCATGCGCCTGCTCCAACATCGGCATCAATGCGGCTGGTGGCGTAATAGGCCAAGCCTTGTTTGTCGCGCACATTCTCACCCAAACGGCCCATCAGGCCTAATTGTCCAAGCACCAAATTGGCCATCATGGCTGCATAAAAATCGGGGTCGGTGCGGGCTAAGCCTGGCACTGCCCAAACAAGGTCAGATTGGGTTTTGCCTTCAACCACAATTTCGCGGCGTTGCACCTTTTGCGGTTGCGCAACTTCTGGCACATTGGTGGTTGGCGGCTCGCCTTGGCCTTGCCAATCGCCAAACCAGCGCTCAACTTCGGCCAAAATCGTCGTTTCATCAATATCGCCAACAATCGCAATGGTGGTTGCTGCTGGGTGATAGCGCTTGGCAAAGGCTGCTAAATCGGCGGTCGTGATGGCTGGCACGGTTTCGAGCGAGCCATTGGGCGACAAATAATACGGATGATCGCTGGGATACAGCTGTTCGCGGGCAGCCTTTGATGCTTGCGAACGTGTATCTTGCTCGCTTTGGCGGAGCATCGTTACAAATTGGGTGCGTAGGCGCTCAATCTCGCGTTCGGGGAAGGTTGGGTTGCGCAGCACATCAGCCAATAATTCTAAAATTAATGGTGCGTCATCGCTCAGCGCTTTACCCCCAAACGATGTGGTGTGGCGGCCTGCGCTGGCGGCAATCGAGCAGCCGCGATCTTCGGTGAGATTGGTAATATCGTGGAAGCTGTGTGTGGTTGTGCCACGATTGAGCGCCGAGGCAGTGAACACGGCCACGCCATTTAATGCTGCTGGTTCGTGCACTTGACCAAGCGCAATTTCGCCTTGAATGCTCACGGTTGGGCTGTTGGGATTGCGCTGCAATAACACAACAATTCCATTGCTGAGCACATGGCGGGTTGCCTGCGAGCCATTATTAGCAGCGGCAGTTGCTTCATCCTCAGCGGCTTTGGCATTATAAAAGCTTAGCGCTGGGTGAAATGTGCGGGCGGTTGGGGTAATGTGGCCACCGCCGCTGCTATTGCTTGGGGTGAAAATTCCCACATTGCGTTTTTGTGGCGCAAGGTATTCTTGGGCAACTCGTTGCACATCGGCAGCGGTAACAGCAGCAATCTCTTCCAACGAACTATCGGCGCGCTCGTAGCTATCGAGGGTTTGCCACATACCCAAAACCATGGCCTGATTGCTAATGCGTTCGAGGCTATAGGCTTGTTGGGCACGCACTTGACGCTGAATTTTGTGCAATTCTTCAGTGCTAATTGGCGTTTGTTGTAGCTTTTCAATTTCGCCATAAAGCGCTTGCTCAACTTGCTCGACTGTGCGATCAGGCCGCACGGTTGCACCAACTTCAAATAAAAATGGATCAAGTGTCGCCATAAACGACGAATAGGCCCCAGTGGCCAACTCGCCTTCGACCAAAGCCCGATATAAGCGGGCTGAACGATTGGTTTGAGCGCCGCCACCTGTGAACGACGGCGATTTGCCGCCGGTCAAAACAGCATCAAGCACCGTTAAGGCAGCCCAATCGGGCGAGGTTGCTGGTGGCGCATGGAACGCAACTTGAATCATCGAGTTGGGTCCGGGCCGCGAAACATGAACCCGCCGTTCACCTTGTTGCTCTGGCTCTTCGCCGCGCACTTCGGGCAATGGCAATCCTTGAGGAATCCGTCCATACAATTCTTCGATTTGCTTGAGCACTTCGTCGGTTTTGAAAGCGCCGACCACGACGAGTACAGCATTGTTGGGCGCATAAAAGGTTTTATAGTGGGTATATAAATCTTCGCGGGTCATGGCACGCAGGTCGCTCTTCCAACCGATTACGCCATTCCGATAGGGGTGAACCTTGAAAGCGGTGGAGCGTAATTCTTCATCAAGCCAAAAACTCGGGCTATTTTCGTTGCCCTCGCGTTCGGAGATAATCACCGTGCGCTCGGAAGCGACCTCATCAGGATCAAACGATGAATTGACCATGCGATCAGCTTCGATTTGCAAGCCCAATTTCAAGCGATCGGCTGGCAATGTTTCATAATAGGCGGTGTAGTCGATCCAAGTAAAGCCATTGAAAGTACCGCCATTGCGGGCAATTGTCGCATCGAAGGCACCTTTGGGCATCGAGGGCGTGCCTTTGAACAACATATGCTCACACCAGTGCGAAATGCCCGAAATTCCCACCCGTTCGTTGCGTCCGCCAACTTTATACCAAATCCAGTTGGTGGCGATTGGCGCGGTATGGACTTCGCGGGTAATCACGGTCAAGCCATTGGGCAGCCGATGAACATTGGTTGCAAGTGTCATCATCTGTCTCCTGCAAAAGAAACCTGAGAGTATTATAGAACCGAAAAGCTGGCCGCGCTGCTTACAAGCTATTAACATTCACACTGCCAAAATCCCACTTAGAGGGGACAAAGTACGGGCGAATAAACAGGATTGCGAGGGCGATTATTCTAGGCTATGATGAATTTAGCCCTTATTGATCAACAAAATCATTCAGCGCCACGCTGATCAATGTCCCACGTGCGATCACTGGTGCGCCAGCAATGGAGCCTGTCATGCAACTCATTCTTGACCATATTCAAGCGCACCTTGACCAGTATGTTAAAACCGCGACTGATCGGGTATTTAATGCCAAAATTAATCTCTATCGCAGTTTTAGCTATGAGCAATTAGAAACCTCAATTCGCTATGCCTACCTGGCGTTTGTGGCTGATCTGAACAATGGCACGGTCGAGTCAATGCCCAATTTTTTGATGCGCATAGGCCCGCAACGTGCTGAACAAGGCGCATCGGTCGAAGATATTTTGTTTGGCATCAATATGGGTGTCGAGGTGATTAGCAAAGATCTGAGCCAAAGCTTCGAGGCGAATCCCGCTGCGTTGCTGTGGTGGATGCAACGCATGCATGCGATTGTCTATACTGGCGCAATGAAACTCTCCGATACGATTCTTAAAACCCGCGAGCAACATATTCGTGATCAGGCCAGCCAAATTGCCGAAATTTCCACGCCGATTATTCCGCTTTCCCAAGGCGTGTTGGTCGTGCCATTGATTGGTACTCTGGGCGAACAACGGGCCAGCCGCATTACCGAAGCGCTCTTGAATCGCATCAGCGAAGAGCAAGCCTCGACTGTGTTGATCGATGTAACGGGGGTTCCGGTGGTTGATACCCAAGTTGCTCACCATTTAATTCAATCGGCCCAAGCTGCTAAATTGGTTGGAGCCGAAGTGCTGTTGGTTGGCATTCGGCCTGAGATGGCGCAAACGTTGGTGCAACTTGGGGTGAATTTGCAGGGTGTGCGCACCCAAGGCACGTTGCAAGCTGGCGTTGAATATGCCTTTGAACGCCAGAAACAGCAAGCAGCCAAAGCCTATCGTCGCTAATTGATTGAATGCTGCTTAGCCTGAAATCAGGCCCAAATTGGTAGTACAATTACTGCCAACAGAACCGTTGAGCGGCTCAGCGCCGAGTTGTTGCATGGTTCTGGTGCTGAAGAAGCTTGTTTGTGGCCGTGAGGAAGCATGCATGATTGCTGCGGATTTTTTTGATCAGGTGATTGATCGAGTTAACACCAATTCGGTAAAGTGGGATATGCGCGAGCAATACCTTGGCGGCGCTGATGTGTTGCCATTGTGGGTTGCTGATATGGATTTTCGCTCGCCGCCAGCGGTTACAGCGGCCTTAATCGAGCGTGCTCAACACCCAATTTATGGCTATGCTGCTCGTCCTGAGCGCATGTTCAAGGCAATTCAACACTGGAACCAGACCCGTCATAACTGGGAAATTCCGCAAGAACAGCTGGTGATTAATCCTGGGGTTGTGTTTGCGCTGAATGTGGCAGTGCGCGCTTTTACCCAAGCAGGCGATGGGATTGTGGTTCAGCCGCCAGTGTATGCACCGTTTTATGGGGCGATTACTGATAATGGCCGAACGATTATTGAAAATCGGCTGCTTGAAGTCGATGGTCGCTACCAAATTGATTTTGCTGATCTCGATGCCAAATTAGCCCAAGCCAAAATGTTGGTTTTGTGCAGCCCGCATAATCCGGTTGGTCGGGTTTGGAATGCAGATGAACTGAATCGAATTGCTGATTTGTGTTTGCAGCATAACGTGATGATCGTTAGCGATGAAATTCACTGCGATTTAACCCTATTTGCCGAATTTACCCCGCTTGGCCGTTTGCGCCCCGATTTGGCCGACCTGCTGATTACCTTGGCCGCACCGAGCAAAACCTTCAACTTGCCTGGCTTGACAACCTCGTATGGCGTGATTGCCAACGAAGAGCAGCGTAAGCGCTACGAGGAAGAAAAAGGCCGCAGTGGCTATCACGTTGGCACGGTGTTTGGCGATATTGGCCTGACCGTGGCCTACGAAGCTGGGGCTGAATGGCTCGATAGTTTGCGTGAATATCTGCGCGAAAACTATCGCCTGATTGAACAAACCTTTGCTGAGCATCCGCAGGTGCGCGTAACTCCGCTCGAAGGCACCTACTTGGCATGGCTCGATTTTCGGGTGACTGGCTGGAGCGAAGACGAATTGACCGAGCGTTTTCGTACTCAGGCTAAGGTTGGGCCAGAAAAAGGTGGCTTATATGGCGAGGCTGGCCTCGGTTTTTGGCGGGTCAATTTTGCCACGCCTCGCTCAGTGCTGGCCGAAGGATTGCGCCGCATGCAATTGGCCTTGGAAGAGCAAAGATCATAGAGCATAGAACAAAGAGCATAGAACATAGAACATAGAACATAGAACATAGAAGATTTGGGGAAATTTGAATGCAGCACGCGATTTGAACGATCGCGTGCTGCTTTGCTGCCATAGATTGATGTTCTAAGGAATTGTGCCAATCTCGCTATTCAGGTCGCCATCTCCCCAACTACCAACAATTGGAAAGCTGCCTGGATCGCCATACATAAATGAGAGATCAGCCCAGCCACCATTGAAATTATTTGAGAGATACCACATATTGCCGCGCACAACGCCGGGCGTATCATCGCCATCGCCATCCCAATCGCCAACAATGAATGTATCGCCAAGCTCGCCAAAACCAAAAGAAATATCAGCCCAACCACCATTGAGATTTTTGGAAAGATACCAGCTTATACCACGTACAACGCCAGGTGTATCATCGCCATCGCCATCCCAATCGCCAACGACTGGAATATCGCCAGGCTCGCCAAAGCCTAATGAAATATCAGCCCAGCCACCATTCAGGCTATTTGAGAGATACCATGTTGTTCCGCGAAACAGGCCAGGCGTGTCATCGCCATCGCCATCCCAATCGCCAACAACCGGAATATCGCCCAGTGAACCATACTCAAAACTGATTGTATAGGGTTCGCCATAGCTATTTGAGAGATACCATTTCGTTCCGCGCACAACGCCCGGCGTGTCATCGCCATCGCCATCCCAATCGCCAACGATCGCTTTATCTGATTTCAAGCCATAATCGAAGGCCAAATGGGAATTGCCAGTTGATAAATCGTTGCGTAAAAACCAACGTTTTACTGGTTCAGGTTGCGGTGCATCAGGATGGCGAATAAATTTCTTATTCAGACTGCTTTGGGTGATGGTTGATTGCGGACATGGGCCGCCCCAATTCATCTGTGACATTGTAATATTAACTGGACCATTCACTTGTTCCACAAATGCGACGTGGTTATCATTGGCTCCCATCCAAACCGCCGCACTTTTAACGCTAGGGACGTTACTGAGCAACTGCGGGTAATAACTGGCGGCGCATTCATCCCACGTATTCGCATTGCCAGTACAGCTATACAAATTGGCAATATTGTTGCCAGTGCGCCGGTAGCGCACCCACCATGTGCAATTGCCATTGCCAGCACTGCTATTACAAGGAAAAGGATTATACTCAGGGTCGCTAATCCCACAACAATTTTGGACTGAAATGGTTAATGGTTGATTCGCTTGGGTAAAGGCGGTTTTTACATCGTTACTGAGGGGTGATGGCTGGAATTTTTGGGCCTGAATGAGGGTAATATCCTCAAGCCACGCTAGAAATTCAGCTCGTTTGACGCTATAGCCAATATACTCAAAAACCATGATCTGTTGATCAACCGCCACAATCAAGCGTAAATGGCTGGGTGTGCCAGTTGATTGGCGACTGAGTTGCTGCTCGCTGACCAACTGTGCATCATGGTCTTGCCACTTAATTGCTTCAATCTGATACTCCGCATTAGTTCGTTGATAGTCATAGCGCGTAGCCCAATCGCTGCTGTTCAGCCCTTTAGGATTCGCAAAGGTGCTCACGATTGCTAGCAAAGAAGGGGTCGTGTGATGCACAAAACCAATACTTCGTTGCACTACCTGTGCATCTTTCTGTGGGCCATTCTCGGCAAAAATGCTCGGAACCCACTGATCGAGATTCGCGAACTCAAAACCCATCGATGGCTCAACCAAGCGATTTGAATTTGCTGTTGTAGCTGCTGTGACTGGTTTCATCCAGATACCAACACTGAGTAGTAAGCCTACAATTGATAAAAGCCGCCAGTGCTGCCTATGCATCGCATCCTCCTTTTACAAAATTTAAATGTTTGGGTTGAGCAGAGTATAACGATCGCGGTATAATTGCGCTGCTAGGCATCCCTAGCAGTTTGTGGTTATGCTAGGCATCCCTAGTATGCTCAATGGGTTCAATCGCAAGATAGGCTAGGGTGGCACTGACGCGATTATCAACATTCAATTTGACATAAATTCGATGCAGGCTGGTTTCAATTGTGCCTTCGGTGGTGTGCAGCAAATGGGCGATTGCTTTGTTGGTTTTGCCTTGAATCAGAATTTGCATAATCCGCTGCTCGTTGGCCGTGAGTTGAACTGCTTGCTTGCTCATGAATGCTCCTTTGGCTTAATTGTGCCTAACCTGAACTTGAAGATGCACCATAATTTTGGGTTGATAGTGGATGCCCTGCAAAGAGCCTGACATCCACCATCAATTGTTGCCCTAACTACCATAGGCGGATAGTTTGAGCCTCCTGCAAGCGGCAAAAACGAATCGGAAAATTGTTGCAAGCACTGCTCTCTAGTTGTGAATCACTGGATTATGGGCTAGCACGATGATACGCAATCGCCTAGGAAAACACATCGCTAAATTTAGCGATTTTTGCCCTGCGCCGCTGGTTTGATCACTTGCAGATTACGGGCAGCATAGACTGCTTGTTGGCGCGATTTAACCCCAAGTTTGCTCGCGCTATTGCGCAGATGAGTGCGCACAGTCCAAATTGAAATATCCAAATGTTGAGCAATTTCTGCATCACTACAGCCTTGATCAACCAATTTCAACACATCACATTCACGCGCACTAAGGCTATTCATACGGCACAGGCTCCTTGCTTCAATTAAGCATGAATCCTCTAATTCACGCTGTTTGGTTGGTCTGAATTCCGTATGCTGCGCAGCACAAGAACTTGATACAGCTACTCTACCAAGCCGCTGCCCATTGCAGTTATGTTTTTTTAGCACTCGCGAACCAATTGCAGCGTTGAACAGCTAATCTGGTGGATTTTCAGGGGGAATAATGGATTATCGCTATCAAGCCTATACCTTTGCCGAATTGTTATGCATCTTCTTTGAACGCAGCCGGAGCGAGATTATCAATCAAAATAGCCTTGCGCAAAAGGTTGGTATGTCGGTGCCAACTCTGAGTAATTGGTTTACCGGCAAGCATACGCCGCGCTTCAAAGATCAGGTATTACGCTTAGCTACAGCGTTGGGCTTGACTGCGCTAGAGGCCGATTTGCTGCTGTGTTCGGTCAAGGAAGAATGGAATACCTATGGCACAGCGCATGATGTGTTGCAGAAATATGCGATTGTGCGCTATCGCGAGGAGCTGGTTTCGCGGGTCGATGCAGTTGATGATCTTGATGTTTCGCTGGCGACGGTACAAGCAACATGGCAGCTTGTGATGCACGATACGTTTATTTCAAATAGCCAGCATTGGGGTTTGGGCTATAAAGATGATGGAGTTTGCCGCGTTGAACGAACAATGATCAATGGTAATTATCAGTTAACATTACATAATTATTTTCATAATGATGTTTTTACTGGCGGCGATTCCCACTGTTTTGCGCCACCGAGCTACTATCTGAGCGTTTATGCTCAGCGAATCGCTGGCGGCAGCGAGAACGATGGTTTTGCGCTGATTTTTGAAGAAATTAGCGATGCCAGCCACGCGATTTTTCGCATTCGCGACCAGTTGCAAATTGCTTCGGTGATTAGCACGCGCAACGGCGGCGACTATTTTCAGATTCACCTTGATCGTACCAATGCCCCAATGATTCGCCCAGCTGAGTTTAATCAGTTGGGATTATTGGTTATTGGGCGGAAACATACTTTTTTTATCAATAATGTTTTGGTTGGTTCGGCGGAAATTGAGCGCTTACCGCAGGCGCGGCTTGATCTGGGAATTATTAGCCAATCGCCCACTCCGGTTATTTGCCGTTTCCAAGATTTTCGGCTTTACACGCCCCCAAATAGCTTTGCAGCCAACGAACATTCCGCGTAAGCAACAAAGAAAATGTTAATTAAAAGCTCAAGTTCGACCCAAATCAGTACAGATTCGGGCCAAAAACCTGAGCTTTGATCGTAATCCTCGAGTTGCTGAAGCACGAAGATCGATGCTTGCCAGCTGGATTAGAAGTGAGCAGCATGAATGGATTGCGGTATAATTGCGCTGCTAGGATTTCCTAGCACGTTGGTAGGCCTAGCTTCGGGCGGTAGGTTCAAGTGCGAGATAGGCCAGCGTCGCACTGACGCGATTATCAACGTTGAGTTTGCCATAAATTCGATGCAGGCTACTTTCAATCGTGCCTTCGGTGGTGTGGAGCATGTGGGCGATTGCTTTGTTGGTTTTGCCTTGAATCAGAATGTGCATAATGCGCTGTTCGCTGGCGGTAAGTTGGGTTGCTGGCTTGGGCATAGATACTCCGTTTGGCTTGGTTGCTTTGATGTTGCTCATCCTACCCAACAGGAGCGAAAAGATCTATTTAGATCGCCTTTAATCAAGCTAAAACTTTTTTCTATCTGCCGAGGTATCGCGGCGATGACAATCACCAGATTGGCCTTGGCCAAACTCCTTGCAACTGATAGTGCGATTACTCCGCAAAGTTGTTTTCTCTTTGATCAACCATGCACAATTGGTCGAATGGTTGATAATACAGTGCATATCGATAAACGTAACGTTTCGCGTTATCATGCCGAAATTTATTTTGCTGCTGAGCACTTTTGGTTGCTTGATCGCGCAAGTCGGAACGGAACATTTGTTAATGATTATAAGATTGAGCCAAATCAGCCTTATCGATTAAACAATAATGATAGCATTGGCTTTGGTACTTTGCGGCGCTTATTGATATTTATGTGTGATAATGCAACCACTGAAGTAGAATCTCAGGCTGAATATACATTATTATTTGCAGAACAACATTTGCAGTTCTACCTTAATCAAACACCTGTGCCAATTCGGGCTGGCACAATGAAATTTAAATTACTCAAATATTTGTATGATCAACGTGGCCGAATCTGTTCGCTTGAAGCATGTGTGCGCGCCTACCAACCCCCAGATTATCGCTATCAGCCAAACTTGGATAATCCCAACTTGCATACGCATATGAGCCAATTACGCATGCTATTGGCCGATATTTATCCAGGCGAAATAATTATGACCTATCCCAATCTTGGCTATAAGTTACTGTGAATGGTGAACTGATGCAAGCATTTAAGATCTTTACCCAAGGCAGTTTGATTCAGCAACGCTATCAAGTGCACGAGATTATCGGGCGTGGTGGCTCAGGGATTGTTTATAAAGCGCTGGATAAAACTATTCGACGTTGGGTAGCGATTAAGCAAATTGTGTACGAGGACGCAAATTATGCGCGCTTTATTCCTGAAGCTCGGATTTTAGGCGGGCTCAATCATGCTGGTTTGCCGCAGGTCTTTGATTGTTTCGTTGAACAAGCAATGTTCTTTGTGGTGATGGAGTTGATCGAAGGCGATACCCTTGCTGACTTGGTTACCCGTCAAGGTGCACCACTTGGCCTAGAACAGGCACTGCAATGGATCAACGATTTAGGCATGATTATCGAATATTTGCATCAGCAAAAGCCGCCCATTATTCACCGCGACATCAAACCGCAAAATATTAAAATTACTGCTAGCGGAAATTTGGTGCTGTTAGATTTTGGGCTGGCGCAAGGTTCCTCGCAAGTTACGGCCAACTCGACGATTGATGAGGTTGTCAACGGATTTAGCCCCAATTATGCTGCACTTGAACAGCGCAATGGCGGCCAAGTCGATCAGCGCAGCGATTTGTATGCTTTGGCGGCAACCTTTTATTATGGTTTGGCTGGGGTTGCGCCGGTTGATTCATTGGAGCGCGCGGTCGCAGTTGCGGCGGGCGTGACTGACCCGTTGATTCCTTTAGCCACCCATCAGCCGACGATTCCTGGCCACATTGACCAAGCCTTTGAGCAAGCCCTCGCCCTGAATCCAGCATTGCGCCCAGCCTCGATTGGCGATTTTAAACGCCAATTATTGGCTTCCCCGCTAGTTCTGCCACGGCAACGGCGTTGGCCTGTGGGGCTAGCACTTCGTTTAATCGTGCTGATTGGCTTGCTAGTTATTGCTTATACAATCATTGATCTGAATCGTATTGCTTCAAATCAATCAACTGAGTTGGAGCAAGCGCTACCATCAACCCCAAGGGCTTTGGCCTCGCTTGATCAGGATGCAGCAACGCCAACCACCCCAAAGCCAACAATGCTGCCAGCAAGCCAATTGGTTGATCCCACGATTTTGCAAACCCAAGCCGCCCAATTACGAGCTGAGGCTGCTCAATGGACGCAGATTTTTTCTGATACGTTTGAGCTGAATCGCAATAACTGGTCATTGACAACCACAATTGACGATTATGCCAATAGTACGCTCTCGATGCAGGCTGGCAAGCTTATTTTTGATGTAACCTCGAATACACCAAGCGGATCAATTGCTTGGAATTTGCAGCCGACTATGCCCTATGTCGAAGATTTCGCGTTGTCGGTTGATATGACCTGCGTTGTTTGCGAGCCTACGACCGAGCTGGGTTTGGTTTTTCGCAAAAGTGGCTTGCTCAATGCCGAAACTTTTTATTTTCTCTTGTATCGCTTTGACCAGCGAGTGCGCATTGTTAAGCAAGTGCCGTATGATGCGCTACGAGTTGGTTGGGATGTTGCTCCAAGCATCGATCAGCGCAAGAATATGACCCATCATATCGAGCTGATTGTCAAAGGTGATCAGATGGCGGTGTTTATCAACGATCGCTATGCGCTCAAGGTAGAAGATAGCACATACTCCTCAGGCTATCCGCATCTTGCTGTTTATATTCGTGGAGCCACGACCGAGCAAGTGAGCTTTGATAATCTGTATCTCTCAGTTCCTACTGATCAGGTCAATCGTACCAAACGTTAAAGCGTCATTAGCGCTTGGCACAGCAGAATATCCAATGCAGTGCCAAGCGCTTCGCTTTATGTTCTTTGCTCTATGTTGTTTGTTCTTTATGCTATGCTAACGGTTTGCGATAGGTTGTGGAAACATATTCAACTTCAAAGCCACATTGTTGATAAACCCGCAACGCGCCGGTGGGATTTTCGCTATCAACCCCTAATGCGGCCTCGGTCATCCCCATATCACGGAAGATCGCTAAACTACGGTTGATTAAGCCTGAGGCAACCCCTTGTTTGCGCCATGGTCGGCGCACACTAATGCCTTCGGTATAGCCACGCTTGAGGTTATACTCACTATTTTCGTTGTGATCAATATAGTTGAGCACCATGCCTACCACTTCATCGCCCTGCCATGCCACTTGCCAAAGCTCTGGCTGGAAGAATGGCGATTGAACCCAGCGTTGGAAATCAAGCTCTGTTGGCTCGGAAAATCCCCAGTGGTCGCGGAAAGCTTCTGCATCGGCCAGCCAAATTTGGCGATACAACTCTGGGATGCTTGGGCGCACTTCAATCCCTGCGGGCAAGGTTTGGCTGCCAATTGGTTGGCTCAAATCGCGCTTCATGCTGAAGCTATGGCGTGCTGGCTGGTAGCCAAATTGTTGGTAGAGTTTGGCGCTGTAGGGGTTGCGATCAAAGCCATAGGTTTGGAAAAAAGGAATGTTGCTGGTAGGATTTTCGGCATGAATTTCGCGTAATCGCTGCTCTTGGTAGGGGAGAATCGCCCGACCAATGCCCCGATTAAGCCATTCGGGCCGAATATGGGCAATGGCGCGTAAAATTCGGTTGCCAGCAGTTTCATCGTACCACCGCGTAAAGGCATAGCCAATCGGTTGCTGATCAACTTCCATAATGATCAAATCTTTGTGCAGATCAGCATTGGGTGTGTTGCGATATTGGCGTTCAATATCCTCTGCGGTGATGATATTGCGTTCGGCCAAGGCGTTCGAAGCGCTGGTGAAAATCTCGGCCATTGGGGCGAAATCAGCATCATCACGAAAAAAACGAGCTTGAAAACCGTCGATTTTCGGTGGATTGGCGAACTGAATTGCTTGCTGTTGCTCTGTCATAAAACTTTGGCTGCTCCTACAGTAATGATGGGTTGCTGCGCTCAAGTATCGTTTGCTGGCCGCGCTTTGCCATCAGCCTTAGGCCGACTCCCAAACTCCGCCTTGCGACTGAGTATAATCAGGCCAATCGATTCTGATGGTATAGTTAAGTGAGAGTGTTTGCCTCACGCTATGTTCAGAGACTTTGCAGCATGAAGGAATCGAATGAGTACTGATGTTATTAATTTAATTTTTGGCATGAAACTGCGTCAAGCCCGCCTCGAAGCCAATTTAAGTCTGACCGAATTTGCTGCACGAGCCGAGTTATCGCCATCGTATGTGACCGAGATGGAGAAGGGTCGCAAATATCCTAAGCCCGATAAAATTGTTAAAATGGCCCATGTGCTGGGCAAAGCCTACGACGAATTAGTCTCGATTAAGCTGAATCCTGCGTTGGCTTATCTTGAAAATATGCTCTCGTCGCCGTTGTTACGCCATTTTCCCTTCGAGGAATTTGAGCTTGACCCTAATGAATTAGTTGGCTTGTTTACCAAAGCTCCCGATAAAGCGAGCGCCTTGCTGCACGCCATTTGGGAAATTGCGCGCCAATACGATATGAAGGATGAGCATTTCTTTCGGGCGGCGCTACGCTCGTATCAAGAAATTCATGAAAATTATTTTCCCGAAATCGAAGAAGAAGCAGAAGCGTTTGCTGCCAAATATCAACTCAATCTGTTTCCGCTGGGAATCGAGCAGCTCAAGCAGATTTTGCAGCAGCAATTTGGCTATCGGGTTGATGAAACCACGTTGGCTGATCACGAGTTGCTTTCGCATTATCGCGCGGTCTATATCGACACGCCGCGCAAAACTTTGTTAATTAATTCAAATTTGTATGAGTTGCAGCGCAAATTTATCTTGGCCCGCGAGCTTGGCTATGCGGCTTTGGGCTTGAACGAGCGCTCGGTGACCTCAACGCCTGATCAAGTGTTGTCGTTTCGCCAAGTTTCCAACGATTTTAAAGCCTCGTATTTTGGCGGAGCTTTATTAATGCCCCGTCAGCCGATGATTGCCGATATTTCGACCTTGTTCAACCAGTCAACGTGGAGCGCCGAGCCGCTGCTGGCGATGCTCAATCACTATGATGTAACGCCCGAAATGTTGCTCTATCGGTTTAGCGAGGTTATTCCAGCGGCATTTGGTATTTCGCTGCACTTTTTGCGCTTTCACAATGTTGAGGGTTCGTACAAACTGATCAAACGGATCAATATGAATCGCTTGTTGTTGCCAAGTGGAATCGGTTTACACGAGCATTATTGTCGCCGTTGGCTGGCCTCGCGCCTGCTGATCAACTTATCTGAGCAGCCAGGGCCACAGCAGCAGCCGTTGGTCGATGTGCAAATTTCGCAATTTTTAGAAAGCCAAGATCGTTTCTTGGATATTGGCTTTGCGCGACCTTTGGTACTTACGCCAACCGTCGGTAGCAGCGTTGTAGTTGGTTTTCGCTTTACGTCTGAGTTATCGAAGGTGATCAAGTTTGTCGATGATCCTGCAATCCATCGCACGGTGATTCATGAAACCTGCCAGCGTTGCCCAATTGACGATTGTGCGGTGCGGAAATCGGTTCCAACTGTGCTGTGGGGTGAGCAACTGCGCGACCGCCGTAACGCCGCGATTGCTGAGATTCGGCGTACCTTATTGCCATAATGTTGTTAATCATAACGCAAGCAGCAACAGCGCCAGCCCTTGGCGCTGTTATTATTTAACCCCAAGTCCTAGGACTTATGACCGAATTGACATCGAATAGTGTTAGAGTTATTATTTGACTTATCAGTCATATTTTATTTGATGGTCAAATAATGGCTGAGCGTAAGGAACTGAGCATGCCAAGCCCTGAGAAACCGACCAAGCCTGCCGTGTCGTTGAAAGAGCGCCAACGCGAAGAACGGGCGCGCCTGATTTTAGAGGCAGCCCAAACCATTTTGTTGGAGCGTGGCTATCACGAAACCTCGATTGACGATATTGCGGGCCAAGTTGGCATTGCCAAAGGCACGGTCTATTTGCACTTTCCCAGCAAAGAAGATTTGATGATTGCCTTGGTGGAACGGCAATTACAAAACTTTGTGCAGGTAATCGAAGAAGTGGCTGCCAGCACTAGCAGCGCCCGCGAACGCTTGGAAGCGATTTTGCAACGTACCTACGATCCAAGCGAAGCGCGACGCATGCAGATTTTTCTCGAAGTGTTTGGCAGTGCGGATATGCGTTCGCGCTTCGCCGAAAAACACGAACGAACCCAACCAATCATCGATCATGCCCGCAGTTTGTTGCGGGCAATTATCGAGCAAGGCAAAGCTCAGGGGGAATTTGATCAGCACATCTCAACCAAAGTGATGATTGTGATGTATCTCAATTTGCTTTCACCTCGCAACTATCATCATCTGACAACTGATCAAACAGTGGCGTTTGAAGAGTTGCTGCCTCAAATAATCCAAATTTTCTTCCATGGGATTTCACGGAAGCAAGCTTAAGAAAGGCGCGGAATGGAAACGGCAATTAAGCAAACGGCTTCAGCAGCAGCCGAATTTGAACAGCCACGCTATACCAAGCGCGAAACCTTGCTCACGATGTTGAGCGTGCTCTTGGTGATGCTGTTGGCCTCACTTGATCAAACAATCGTTGGCACGGCGATGCCCAAAGTCATCACCGAATTGCACGGGTTTGATCGCTATACCTGGGTTACAACGGCCTATCTGTTGGCTTCAACGGTTATGGTGCCAATTTATGGCAAGCTTTCAGATATGTTTGGGCGTAAGCCGCTCTTTATCTTTGGCTTAATTGTCTTTTTGATTGGCTCTGGCTTGTGTGGCGCGGCCCAAAGTATGAACCAATTGATTATTTTTCGTGGCTTGCAAGGCTTAGGTGCAGCCGCCTTAATGCCGATTGCCTTGGCGATTGTCGGCGATTTGTTCACGCCGCGCGAACGCGCTCGCTGGCAAGGCATCACTGGTGGAGTGTTTGGGATTTCGGCCATCCTTGGGCCAACCGCTGGTGGCTGGCTGACCGAACACGTTTCATGGCGCTGGATTTTCTACGTCAACTTGCCGCTGGGCATTATCGCGCTCTTGACCTTGATTTTCTTGATGCCAACCCTTGGCCGCAAAGCCCAACGGGTCAAAATTGACTATATTGGCTCAATTTTGCTAGTTGTCGGCACGGTTCCGCTGTTGCTGGGCTTCACTTGGGCTGGCTCCAAGTATGCCTGGCTTTCGACTCAAGTTTTGAGCATGTTTGGTTTATCGATTGTGTTTTTGGGCGCATTCATTGCCTACGAAGCATGGCTCGAACGCAACAATGGCCAGCCAATTATCGAGCCAAGCCTCTTCAAAAACAGCATTTTCCGCATTTCGGTGCTGATTACAATCATCTCGAATATGGCGCTGTTTGGTAATATTTTCTTCTTGCCATTGTTTGTGCAAGGTGTTATTGGCACCTCGATTACGAATAGCGGCTTGATTATGACCCCATTGATGCTGACCGCGATTATTTGTAGCGTGGTGGCGGGCCAAATTGTGGCGGCAACTGGCAAATACAAAATTATTGCAATTGTTGGGATGGCGATTAGCGTGCTCGGCGGCTTTATGCTCTTGCAACTTGACCTCAATTCGACCAATACCAATGTGGCGATTGATATGGTGATTTTGGGCTTGGGCATGGGTGCGGGCATGTCGCTGTATACCTTGATTACCCAAAATGCCTTGCCAAACAAGATTGGCCAAGCAACCTCAGCCTTGACCTTCTTCCGCTCGATTGGTAGCACGATTGCCTTGGCGGCGATGGGTTCGGTGATGAACTCGGCCTATTTGCCTGCCTTCAAAGCAGCAATTCCTGCTGAAGTTGTCCAAAATGTGCCAGCAGAAAGCTTAGCGGCCTTCAACAACCCGCAAATTTTGCTTTCGCCAGAAACGCAATCGCTGATTCAGGCGCAGTTTGCACAGGGTGGCGAACAAGGCCAAGCGCTCTACAACACCTTGTTGGGCGCAGTCAAATATGGCTTGGTTGATGGCATTCACCATGTGTTTATTTTCAGCTTTGGGATCACAGTTTTGGGCTTTGTAGTCGTCTTCTTCCTCAAAGAAATCGAACTCCGTGGCGGACGTAAAAAAGCCGCTGCTCAAGTTGAGCAAGATGGCGAAGCAGGCGCAGCTGGCATGGCAGCGTTTCATTAATAAAATATAGGGATCGGGGATCGGTTGTTGGGGATCGGGCTAGCAGTAGCTCGATCCTCTTTGTTTAAGGATGAATTATGAATTATGAGGGATGAAATACCAAATCAAAAGCCAAGAGCCAAGAGCCTAATCATAACAATCTGTGGGAATCTGTGGCTAAAATATTCTTCGCGCTCTTCGCGGTTTAAATTTTTAAAGCAGAGCAATCGAAGGATGAATTATGAGGGATGAAATGCCAAATCAAAAGCCAATAGCCCATAGCCTATAGTCACTTCCCTTCGTGGATTAAAAAATATACAAAATTTTCTGCCAGCGAATATTCGCTTGACAGTCATAAAAAATTGTGATATTCTTCGCTCAGTGAATATTCGCTAGATAGTAAAAATTATCTAGTAAGCATATTTTTACCAAAACCCATGCACCAATCCAACGTCGATGGTGACGCACCGGAAAGGAACGACCGCATGACTGATCGGCAACATGGCGTGAAAATCAACGCCCCCATCACCCCCGCTGCGGCGGAATTGTTGACGGAACCAGCTCTCCACTTTTTAGCAGCTTTGCATCGCAGCTTTGACCAAACTCGCCGTGACTTATTGCACGGACGAGTGGAACGCCAAAGCCAACTTGATGCAGGCGAACGCCCTGATTTTCTCGCTGAAACTGCCAATATTCGTAATAGCGACTGGCAAATTGCCCCAATTCCTGATGAAATTCGCAATCGGCGGGTTGAAATCACTGGGCCAATCGATCGCAAAATGATCATCAATGCGCTCAACTCTGGAGCCAACGTCTTCATGGCCGACTGTGAAGATGCCACGACTCCAAGCTGGGATAATTTGGTCAGCGGTCAATTGAATTTGCGCGATGCGGTCAATCGCACGATTAGCTTCACCAACGAAGCTGGCAAAGCCTATCGCTTAAACGACCACGTTGCGGTGTTGTTTGTGCGGCCTCGCGGCTGGCACTTGCTCGAAAAGCATGTCACCGTCGATGGCGAACCAATGGCTGGCGGTTTGTTCGATTTTGGCTTGTATCTGTTTCACAATGCCAAAACCTTGCTCGCCCGTGGCTCTGCTCCCTACTTCTATCTGCCAAAACTCGAAAGCCATCGCGAAGCCCGTTTGTGGAATGATGTTTTCGTCTTTGCCCAAAAGCAACTTGGCCTGCCCCATGGCTCGATCAAAGCAACTGTCTTGATCGAAACAATTTTGGCGGCCTTCGAGATGGACGAAATTCTCTACGAATTGCGTGATCACTCTGCTGGCCTCAACTGTGGCCGCTGGGATTACATTTTCAGTTGCATCAAAAAATTTGCCAAACTTGAGCATTTTGTGCTTGCTGATCGCGCTTTCGTGACCATGACTTCTCGCTTTATGCGCTCATACTCGTTGCTGGCGATCAAAACCTGCCATCGCCGTGGCGCGCATGCGATGGGCGGTATGGCTGCTCAAATTCCGATTAAGCACGATGCCCAAGCCAACGCCGAAGCACTAGGCAAAGTTCAAGCAGATAAAGAGCGCGAAGCCCGCGACGGCCACGACGGCACATGGGTCGCTCATCCAGGCTTGGTTCCGCTGGCCAAAGCCGCCTTTGATGCCTTGATGCCTGAGGCCAACCAAATTGGCAAACAACTTGAGGTTGAAATTACCGCCGAAGATTTGTTGCGTTTCGAGCCATCAGCGCCAATTACCGAGCAAGGCTTGCGCAAAAATATCAGCGTCGCCATTCAATATATCGAGGCTTGGCTTGGTGGCTTAGGCTGCGTGCCGCTCTACAATTTGATGGAAGATGCAGCAACCGCCGAAATCTCGCGGGCGCAAGTTTGGCAATGGGTGCATCAGCCCAACGGCATTACCGAAGAGTTTCGCAAAATTACCCTCGAATGGGTACGCGAGTTGATTGTTGAAGAGCTTGCCAACATCGAACAAGAAGTTGGCGCAGAACGCTATCGCAACGGTCATTATGCGCGGGCCAGCCAATTGTTTGATCAACTGGTTGCCAATCCAAACTTTACCGAATTTCTCACCCTTCCCGCTTACGACCAAATCGATTAATTAAATTGGCAGCGTGCAGGTGCTAGCATCAAACAACAATGACTAAAACCTGCAACGCTACGTCAGGATAGATTTGATTTTCACTCGTTACGTTGGCGACGTTGCCCTAGCGCTTTGGCGATTGTAACGAGCTACATGCCACAATTGTAATTTGACAAAGGAGTCAGCCATGAACACCACGAACGGTATCTCAACAACAGAACTGGAACGGGGTTGGGCAACGGACGCACGTTGGCAGGGGATTCAGCGCGATTATACAGCAGAAGATGTTGTGCGTTTGCGCGGTTCAGTCATTATTGAGCAAACGTTGGCTCGCATGGGTGCTGAACGCTTGTGGGATCTCTTACACAGCGAAGATTACGTGCATGCGTTGGGTGCGCTGACTGGCAATCAAGCCATGCAAATGGTTAAAGCTGGCTTGAAAGCAATTTACTTGAGTGGCTGGCAGGTTGCCGCCGATGCCAATATGGCCGGCCAAATGTATCCCGATCAAAGCTTGTATCCCGCGAATAGCGTGCCTCAAGTGGTCAAACGGATCAACCAAACCTTGCAACGCTGCGACCAAATTTATCACTCGGAAGCGAAAGATGGCACCTACTGGTTTGCGCCAATTATCGCCGATGCAGAAGCTGGCTTTGGCGGCCCGCTCAACGCTTTCGAAATGATGAAAGCTATGATCGAAGCTGGCGCAGCTGGGGTTCACTTCGAAGATCAATTATCATCGGAAAAGAAATGTGGCCACTTGGGCGGCAAAGTTTTGATCCCAACCAGCCACTTCATCCGCACGCTGCAAGCCGCCCGTTTGGCTGCCGATGTGATGGACGTACCAACCTTGGTCGTCGCCCGCACCGATGCCAATGGTGCATACCTTTTGACCAGCGACGTTGATCCTCGTGACCGCGAGTTTTGCACTGGCGAACGCACCTCAGAAGGCTTCTTCTGTATTCGCGGTGGCATCGATTCAGCAATTGCTCGTGGCTTGGCCTATGCGCCATATGCCGACCTGATTTGGTGTGAAACCTCAACCCCAGATTTGGAAGAAGCGCGCAAATTTGCCGAAGCGATTCATGCTCAATATCCAGGCAAATTGTTGGCCTACAACTGCTCGCCATCGTTCAACTGGAAGCGCAACTTGGATGATGCCACGATTGCTAAGTTCCAAAGCGAACTTGGTGCAATGGGCTACAAGTTCCAATTTATTACCTTAGCTGGCTTCCACGCCTTGAACTACAGCATGTTCGATTTGGCAACTGGCTATCGCGACCAAGGCATGAGCGCCTATGTTCAATTGCAACAAGCTGAATTCAACCGCGAAAGCGAAGGCTACACCGCCGTCAAGCACCAACGCGAAGTTGGCACTGGCTACTTCGATATGGTGGCTCAAGCAGTTTCAGGTGGCAACTCGTCGACCACCGCCTTGAGCGGCTCAACCGAGCATGAACAATTTGTTGGAGCCCATTAGAAAGTATGAAGGATGAGGGATGAAGGATGAAAAGAAAGGATGAAGGATGAGGGATGAGGAATGAAAAGTAGGATTTAGGGAAATAGAACATAGAGCATAGAGCATAGAACATAATCTAAAAAATCTGTGGCTAAAACCTAGCCTTCGTGCTCTTCGTGTTCTTCGTGGTTTCAACATCCTAAATCCTACTCGATCTGCGACTATTGCAAAACCAGTGAGCCGGTTTTGCGATGGTAAACATACCCTGCATTGCTCGCACCGCGCTGATCCCTCTATGAGATCGCGGTGCGAGTTTTTTGGCTATAATACAACCTCGCTTGTGTTTTGGAGATTTGGCAATGGCGCAGCATCGCAATGTAATTTTAATTGGCATGCCTGGCTCAGGCAAAAGTACGCTGGGGATTTTACTGGCCAAAGCGTTGGTCTTTGATTTTATCGATACTGATGTGGTGATTCAAACCCGCCAACATGGCCGCTTGATTGAGATTCTCGAACGGCTTGGCCCTGAGCAATTTTGCGCGGTCGAAAATCAATATTGTGCCGAGCTAGAGCTTGATCAATATGTCGTGGCAACTGGCGGCAGCGTAATTTACAGCCCCGATGCCATGGCCAATTTCCAGCGGCTTGGCACGATTGTTTATCTGGCGATTGAATTTGCTGAACTACTGCCGCGCATCAGCGATATGGATTCGCGGGGGATTGTGATGCAGCCAGGCCAAACATTTGCCGATTTATACGCCGAGCGCGTGCCACTCTACCAACAATTTGCCAATATTACGGTGCAGTGCACTCGCGACGATCACGAACATACGGTCAGCCAAATTATGGCGGCGTTAGCTGCACATACTTAATTTGGCTATGCTCAACCGTAATTGTGCCATCGGCGGCAAAAAAACGCTCGCCACTATCAACTGGAATTGAAAGCAGATCGATGGGCGCTGAGCGTTTAATTTTGCTGGTTAATTCGCCAATCAGCTGCGTTAATGGTTCTACGTTGCTGGCCCATTTAGCAAACACAAAATGGGTTTGGCGATAGCGTTTGAGCAAGGTTTCCAATTTATCCATGCCCACGTGGCCAGCCTCGCCCCAAAACAGCGGCAACCCATGGTTATCCAGCGCAATCACATCGGGCTTATAGCGCAGGCCAATTGGGGTTTCAACCCGGGCCTCAGGATAGTTGGGCAAATACAACGCCCAAATTAATGCCTTCATAATCACATGTTCGCTCGATTCGACTGGGCGTTTAATCATCACTACTTGCGAATTATGGGCTTTGAATGTCCATTTACGGCGTAAAAATAGCTCATTGTTCATGCTGAAACTCTCCATGTATCCTAGCGTATAGCTCTAGGATATGTATGCTACGAATTGAGAGCTTGAAAGGATCGCTACAATGGATTCAATATTTCCGTTTTTAGTATTTGTCGGTTTGGTTGGGCTAACCATAACGTTCCTTGTATTTGAGCATAAGCGCTCGGTTACTTTAATTCAGCAATGGGCGAATGCCAACGGCTATCGCATTATCGCGCTTGAACAACGCTGGCTGCGGCGGGGGCCATTTTTTTGGCGTTCTGGCAAGAATCAAACAGTGTTCTATGTTGATGTAATTGATCCGCAAGGCATGGCGCGCGCTTTGTGGATACGTTGTGGTGGCTGGTTTATGGGTTTGTTTTCCGATCAACTTGATGTTCGTCCCGATGCGTAAGTTTGATACCATTCCCAATAGGGCGTGTTTTTGACCAAGCGCCGATTATAGTCTGGTGCTTGGTCGGCCCACCAAACTGGGCCACGTTCGCCGAGCGCCACTTTACAACGCTGAACCTCGGCGCGAGCTGTGCGTTCAGCATCTTGGTTTTGTTGGCGCTTGGCTTGGCCAACGGCGCGGCGAGCATGCATCAATTGATTGACTAAATTTTGGCGTTCTGCGGGTGCTAGATTTGGGTTGCTACAACGCCATAAGCGCTGATTGACCACAAAATAGCGTCCATCGGGAGTTGTTGGATATTTTGGCATAGCTGCTCCTTGGGGTTGCATACCAAAAATGATGCCAGCGCAACGTTTAATTATTAACTGCGTACTGAGAGCAAGATTGTTTTGAAAGGAGAGTTTTTTGATGCTAGTGTATGTATTGGTTACTTTAGCGGTTGTGAGTGGCGCATTTTTGCTTGGGCGCTATCAAATTCTCAAACGCGATGAACATATTGAAGATTGGGCTGTGCAGCAAAAATATCAAATTGTCGCGATCAAACGCCCATGGCTGAGCCTTGGCCCCTATTTGTGGCGCACAGGCGAAAATGATCAGGTGTATAAAGTTGAATTACGCGATCAAGCTGGCGAAAATATGAGTGGCTGGTTGCGCTATCGCGGCTTTTTATTTGGCAATTATGAAATTGATTTGGAATTTGAATAAGATTTTGCAATAAAAAAATGATTTTGGATTAAATAGATAAGGTGCTGAGCTAAATTGACAACTCAGCACCTTATTTTTATATTTTGAACCTTTAGGCGATTAGTGCCCTTGATTTGCCCCAACCATACGGCGGAATAGGCTGCCAACGAGGCTAAATGGTTGCGATTCGGCAACGCCCAAGCGGCCAGTGCTGGTTTGATCAATCAATCCAATCACGCGAGCGAAGGTTTCGATTTGTTGCTGCATCAAATCAAAATCAAGTTTATCGATGGCTGCATTGCTGGGCGTGGCACATAAATAATTGGGCGCAGGAATTAATGAAATTGTGGGAATATTGGCTTTGTAGAATGGCTCGCCTTCACCAAAATAAATATCATTGATTGGCATGATTGTTAGTACGCGCTGTTTGGTGCGCTGCAAGAGCGCGGTGTAATACAGTTGCTCAAGCATTGGGCTGGTGGTGTAGGTCAACTCAATTTCTGGCTGGGTCGTTGGTTGATAGCTATTGAAAGCTCGATTATCGTGCCATTCGGTACAGCCTAAATGCTCCAAGGTAACGCCAGCCACCGCCCGAAATTGCTGGCCGTTCCATAATTCTGGGTGCTCGGCGAGCCATGTGCTGGTGGCTTGACCATGCTTGCCAAGTTGGGGCAATTGAAAGTGGCCGGTGGCAAAAATGAAAATCAGATTGCGCTCAAGGCGCTGGTTTTTGAACCAACGTACCAAAGCCAATAAGCCGAGCGCGCCGTTCTCTTCTGGGGCGTTTGGCCCGTCGGTATGGGTGTTAACCAAAATACTTTCGTTGGATGTTTGACCATGCAAAACCACATACAAACTCTCAGTTGGGCATTGTTCGGTTAGCGTAGCTTGCAGCGTGAAGCGAATCTGTTGGCCTTGGGCAGCTGCCTGCTTGAGTTGCTGGCCCGTAATGTGATCAACCCAAAGTGCTGGGCAAGCTTGGTAGATGCTGGTAAAGGGCAAATATTGGGCTTCTGCATTGGCTGGCGAGATGTTTGACCACATGCAAATCACGCCTTTAACGCCAGCTTTTTTGGCTGCTTGCAGGTCGGGACCGCCGAGAAACGAGCCAAGGGTTGGGTTGCGCAGCGTTTTTGGGAGTTGGGTTGTGCTGGCTAAGGCAGCCTTGGTTGGGTTAATAAACAGCATGGTTGGCAAGGCTGGAACTGCAACTTCGACCAAGGCGATTTTGCCAGCTGCTTGTTGAAAATTACCTGGGCTTTTGCCACAATCAACCAATTCGCCAACAATGCCTTCGTCAGGCGTGCAGCCGGAATAGGGGTAATAAAAACTTGTGGCAATTGCTGTTTCGCTGCCATTGGAGTTTTGTAGTGCCAAGCCCCAACCTTGGGCTTCCCATCGAGTGAAAAAATAGCGATCGCGCTGGACTTCGCAGCCGAGGGCAGTTAATTCGCTGGCCAAAAATTCGATAAAGCGCTGATGAGCTTCGCTACCGGTTAGGCGCGGCCCTAGTTGTTCGAGATAGCGATGCCAGCCAATTAATTCTTGATGCGTGGTAATGTTCATGAATTCAGCCTCACTCGCACAGGATTTTCGATCAGCCATGTCAGTTCTGGCACAATGTCGCGATGCCATGCCCAATCGTTGCGTAGCTGCGACATAATCAGATCGGTCAGGTTCATGTGCAGCCAATAGCAATGCAAACGATTTTCCAAATTATCGGGAATTATATCGTACTGTTGGGCAAATGGCAGCCAAGCGTGTAAATAGTTTTTGGTCTGAGCATTACAACTTTGTTGAGCAAGATCGTATACCCAATCGCCGTAGCCAAATTCGGCCCAATCGAGCACGGCCACAATCGCTTGCGGCTGGCAAATGACATTATCAAAGCCAAAATCACGATGCATAAGATAGCGTTCGGTGGTGATTGTGCTGAGCAATCGTTCCATGACGCGATAGCCTTGGCGCAATAAGCTGCCGGTCTGGTCTTGGCGCTCATACCATTCTCGCCAATTGTAATCAAACTTATAATTGCCAATATCTAAAATTTCTTCGGCCCCAGTTTGGTAGCGGCCTTGGCCTTGAGCGTTGGCTAAACCCCAACCAGTGCTTGAGCCAAGGTCTTGTTGATGCAGTTGGTGCATTGTTTGAAACAGGTGCGGCTGGATTTGGCTGAGCTGTTGTGGTTCAAGCGCTGAGATGGTTTGGCCAGCGATGTATGGGCTAATGGCATAGACCCAGCCGTCAGCAAATTGCTGATGCGCAAGGATTGGCGGAATTGGTAAATGTTGGCCCCAGTGCTGGGCGGCGTAGGCATCTTTTAAAAAATCTTGGTAGTGCTTACTGATGCGCACGACATAGGTTTGATTTTGGTGTTCAAATTGATAAGCTTGGGCAAACCAACCAGCGCCGATAAAGCTGATGTATTCGAGCTGAAAGCCCGAATCGGCTTCGATTGCTTGCTGTAAACGTGGATCAAGCTGCATCAAACGTTCTCCAATAACTGAATAGTGCTCCACGTTGATTGTACCTTGAAGCAAAAGCTACGCAGGACTTGAGGCTATTGGCTTTTGGCTATCGGACGAAATTGGAAATACAAACCATTGTTCCGAAAGACCAAAGCCTTCAGCCTATAGCCACGACTCCTCTGCGTCTCTGCGTTAATAATTAATCCCCGAAGCACGCGAAAGTTATTTTAGCCACAGATTGGCACAGATTGCTTTGATTGCTCAGATTGATTTCCCCATAGCCAAGTGCCTTCAGCCGATAGCCCTTGTTGTCTGCGCCTCTGCGTTAAAAATGTGATCCACGAAGAGCACGAAGGACACGAAGGTTATTTTAGCCACAGATTGGCACAGATTTTCCTGATTATGCTTCCGCTAGCTCAAATTCTGACCCCTAGCTCCTGATCCCCTGTGTGTCTTATACACACCTGATGCTGCCGACGAAGCTCGAA
>NZ_PUBZ01000091.1 GCF_003205875.1 Herpetosiphon llansteffanensis | reverse complement strand
CTTCCCAATCGGCTAAACTAGCATGGAACGGCATAGAATTCCTCGTAGACATGGGTGCTGACACGTCCAGTATACGCGAATTCTCTGCCGTTTGTCGTTTCCTCCCCGAACTACCTACCCTTGAAAGCACCCCCCAACCCCCTCTCCCACTGGATGCGGGCGAGGGGGAGCCGACCGTTTTGTATCACGTATTGCGACAGAACCTTACGATTAAAGCCCCTCGCCCGCGCACGGGCGAGGGGTTGGGGTGAGGGGATCAGACAATGGTTAACGTGATGAACCAGTACAGATAGCCAATAGCCCAACTTCGCGTTCTTCGTGGTTCCGATCTTTGTACTCTTCAATTATCCAGTGATCATGCAATACTTAAAAATAACCCTGTATGATCATATCAACATATGCTAAAATAGAGCAGGAATGACGAGCAGCCCGATCACATGTGATTATGCTGCTCCAAGCAGAAGGATTATCGATTCATGAGTCAAGCTCTTGAGCAATTACGCGAACATTTGGCAACCATTCGCGACCTCAACCACGCCGCAGGCTTGCTATCGTGGGATCAACGCACCCAAATGCCTCGCGGCGGTGCCAGCACTCGCGCCGAACAATTAGCAACGATCAGCCGGATTTCGCATGAGCTGTTTACCAGCGAAAAAACCCTCAAACTGCTCGATGCAATCAATGTCGCCGATTTGCCGCCCGACTCGGATGAAGCTCGTTTGATCAGCCATACGCGCTACAATTACGAGCGTTCAACCAAATTGCCTGCCGAGTTTATCGCCAAGCAATCACGGGTGCGGGCCTTGGCTGGCAACGTTTGGGAAGATGCACGCGCCAAATCAGATTTTGCCATGTTTCAACCCCATCTCGAAACGATTGTCGACATGGTGCGCGAACAAGCTGAGTTGTTGGGCTACGACGAACATCCCTACGATGCCTTGCTCAATAGCTACGAACGCGGTTTGACCACCAACCAAGCAATTGCGCTCTTCGATGAATTGAAGGCTGGCACTGTACCATTGGCCCTCAAGATTGCTGCAATGGGCGATGATGGCCGCGATGCTCCGCTGCATGGCAACTATCCAGAAGCGTTGCAAGAGGAATTTGGCAAAAACGTTACCGTGCGCTATGGCTACGATTGGAATCGAGGCCGCCAAGATCGCAGTACCCACCCGTTCTGCACCAACTTTGGCCGCGACGACGTGCGGATCACCACGCGCTTTAATCCAAATTGGCTCTCACCAGCGCTGTTTGGCACGCTCCACGAAACTGGCCACGCCTTGTACGAGCAAAATATCAAGCCCGAATTGAATCGCACGCCGCTTGGTCGGGGCACATCGTTGGGCGTGCACGAATCGCAATCGCGCATGTGGGAAAACATCGTTGGCCGTTCGCGGCCATTCTGGGAGTTTTTCTATGGCGATTTGCAAGCCACCTTCCCTGAGCCATTGACCAACGTCGATCTAGAAACATTCTATCGCGCGGTCAATACCGTCAAGCCATCGTTGATTCGGGTCGAAGCCGATGAGTTGACCTACAACTTACACATTTTGCTGCGCATGGAATTGGAAATTGCGCTGCTTGAAGGCAAACTCCAGGTCGCCGATTTGCCTGAAGCCTGGAATGCCAAAATGCAAACCTACCTTGGCATTACGCCAGCAAACGATGCAGAAGGCGTGCTGCAAGATATTCACTGGTCGGGCATGATGTTTGGCTATTTTCCAACCTATACCATCGGCAATGTACTTTCGGTCCAATTATTCGATACGGCGATTGCTAAGCATCCAGAAATTTGGGATGAAATGCGCCGTGGTGAATTTGGCACATTGCTTGGCTGGATGCGTGAAAACATCCTCCAGCATGGCAGCAAATTCTTGCCCAACGAGCTGATCAAGCGCGCCACTGGCCGCCCAATGGATGCAGCACCGTACGTCAAGTATTTGCAAACGAAGTTCGGCGAGTTGTATTAAACAGCAAGCCCGCGCTGTATCACCGTTTTTGGGTGATGCAACGCGGGCCTTTTTTTGATCCACGAAGAGCACGAAGGACACAAAGGATCGGAACCACGAAGAGCACGAAGATCGCGAAGTTGGGCTAGAGGCTTTTATGCTCTATGGTCTCTGCTCTTCATCCCTCATAATTCATCCCTCATCCTTTCGCATTATGCCCCCGATCCCCAACTCCCAAGCGTTATGTTCTATGTTCTGTGCTCTATGTTCTACTTTGCCAACATCTCTTTGGCGGCGCGGCGGCCAATTTCGACCGCAAAGTTCGTGCCGCGATCCCATGGGTAGACTTGGCTCATGCTCGCCCACCACAAATCTTCCAGCGGCGTTTTCAGAGCTGGAATTGATTGGCTATGGTTGACTGGCACAATTGGCTGGGCATAGGCTTCGCGATGCAACCACACACCCTCAATCCAATCGGGCTTGAACTGTGGATTGACCTTGCTCAACGAAGGCATAAAGCGTTCTAAGAGTTCTTCTTTGCTAAGTTGAAAATATTCGTGCGAAGGTTCAAGATAATCGCCAAGATAGACCAAGTGCTGGCCGCCATAATGGCGACGATCAATCATTTGAGTATGCTCGACCAAGGCCAAAAAGGGAAAATGCTTTTTGTCCATGTTCATCCAATACATGCCATTAGTCAGCGATTGCTTGAGCGCCACCGTCAATACAACTGCACCAATCGACTTAAGTTGGTCGAGTTTGGCGGTATAGCTGGCTGGCAAATCGGGGGTCATGCGTTTGAGCAAGCTTGGCGAGGTTGTTGAGAGCACTTGATCGTAGCTAGTTTGATCGTTGCTGACCACCAACCAGCCTTGTTCGATTTTGCGTAGCTCTTTGACTGGGCTATTCAGACGAATCGTGCCACCCTTTTTGCGCACAGCATCGGCCATGCGTTCGCCCAAGGCTTGAAAGCCGCCGCGAAAATAGCCAAGTTTGAAGGTGCGCGAGGCAATCCGTGCCCAAAACCATGCTGCATTAACTTCTGGCGTGTAGGGGCCAAATTTACCTTCGAGCACTGGCTTCCACATCGCTTCGTAGGCTGGCTTGCCCATCAGCTTTTGAATGTAGCGCTCGGCAGTGGTTTGTTCGAGGTGCTGCCAGCGATTGATAACTGCCAAAAATTTGAGCCAAGCCCCGCCAGCGGCATTGCGCAAGCGATTAAAAACCGAAAGATGTGGGTAGGTGAGCAATGGCACTACGCCACCAATCTCAATCGAGCCACGCTGAGCATCCCATTGGCCAGAAACAGGGCTATTGAAAAAGAGCAAATCATCGGCGCGAATTTCTTTAATAAAATCAAGCAGCGCCTTATCCGAGCCAAAAATATGATGATAGAACTTTTCCAGCGACCAATCCCAGCCCTCGGCCTGAAAGCCTGCTGCCAAGCCACCAACTTGGGGCGCAGCTTCATACACAGTTACGTTGTGGCCAGCACAAGCCAAATCATAGGCGGCGCTTAATCCAGCGAAGCCCGCGCCAATTACTGCAATGGTTTTCAAAGTCGTACCTCAACTTCAGCGTGCGGCGCATTGGCCGATTCGCCTAATTCTTCTCGTAAGGCTGCCTCGCGTTGTTGAATGCGATTTTCGGCAGCTTGGCTTTCGTTAACCGCTTGATCAAATTCGTTCCAAGCGACCCGCTCGCGCCACATATACCAAAAACCGAGCACGGTAATTGGCACCCACAGCGCCAAGTGCAGCACCAATGTATAGCCGGTGGCAATACTTTCGGCCACATTAAACGATTTCAAGACGCTAATGCCTGCTGCATCGAAAGTGCCAGCGCCACCAGGTGCAGCTGGAATAATCAGCGCCAAGTTGGCAACGGCAGTCATCAACATCAACACATCAAACGAGACATGGAAATCGAAGGCCTGCATCACAAACCAATACTTGGTCGTTTCGGTCAGCCAAATTGCAGTTGAAGTGACGAAAATCATCAGCATCTCGCGGGGCGAACGTAACGAATGCAAGCCAAGCATAATTTTATCAAACAAGCCATGAGCTTTGCTATGGAAGCGTTGTGGCACAATGCTGCGCAATGCCCACGTATACAGCTGCTCAGTGCGCCGTTGGTTGCTGGCAATCATCAAAAAGATAACCAAGGCAACCCCAAACAAAATTGATGAAATAATCACCAAATTGTTCCACAGCGCTGGCAATTCAATAAATGGCAAGGTGACAAACACAAATAAGAGCATCACCAAACCATCAAATAAGCGTTCAAGAATGACGGTGGTGAGCGATGCGCCCATGCCGATGCCTTCTTTGCGCTTGAGCACATACGAACGAATCACTTCTCCAGCACGGGCGGGGTAGACATTGTTGCCCATGTAGCCAATCACGACGACAGGGAACAAGCGGCGAATTGAAACCGCTTTGATATGGCGCAGCATATAGTGCCAACGCCACGTTCTGGCCCAAACAGCCCCAAAATAGACCAAAACACCTGGGATAATCCACCAATAATTGGCGGTGCTCAGCGCATCCCAAAAGCCAGCCCAATCAAGACCATTAAATGACCACCATAAAAAGAATACACTAATCGCGATTCCAAACCATAATTTTGGTCGTCGCACAGCGTCCTCCACCATGCCAGTAGCCAAGGCTACTAGCTGTACTTCAATGTCAATAGTACGATGTGTGCCGCGCTGTGTGAACAAAAATCACACCACACACCCAACTTAAGATCATAGCCGATAGTAGACAAGACTGCAAATAGCCCGCTGGGTTGAGTTTTGCGCTATTTCAGCGCCATGTTGGCTACGATTGGCTAGTTCTGGTTGTCATTAATTAATCGCTTATTTTCAGCACGTGGATTAATCAAGTGACACTAGTTGTCACAACCAAAGCGTATACTCAGGCCAGCAAACGCATTAAAAGCCTATTTCGTTAACAAATAGGTCTTGATTATCACGAACGTTTGTGCTAAAATATTCATTACTGGGTTATCGACAACGTACCTAAAGAAAGCGAGTACATCCATGTATCGCAAAATGATTGTATATGATCGAAAAACTGGCGATTTTGCTATGTATCTTGATGGCGAATTAGTCGGCTATGCGCCAACCTACCTCGAAGCCGAAACCCGCCTCAATCAATTAGTTTATCAATTGCTCACCAAAACTGGTGCTGCCTAAAATAAATCAACCCACGGATTTCCCGTGGGTTGTTGGTTTAAGCTTAGAACGAAACGAGAATCAAGGTTGGTTTAAGCCGATTGGTTGGGTAATCGACACCTTCATGGGCTACGCCAGCATAAAAGGTCATGCGATCTTCACGCTGTTTAATTTGTACGCGCCCAATAATCGTCGCTTCTTCGCCTGGATACAGGTAATCGAATTTATTTGGGTCGGCCCATTGCTCAGGGCTGCGCGGCGAAATTGCCCAGCGGAATGGATAGCGAAAACCAGAGCCGCCATTGCCATCCCAATCGATCGCCACCCGCCACAAGCCACCACCAAGGTTGGCATATTGCTCGTTTTCAATCGATGAATAGCTTTGGTTGGTGCTGTAGGTGTAGCCCGAAGCAGGGCCAAAGGTGCGCAACGCCACTTCGCTATTATTTTTAACCTTGAAGGTCACCGTGATGGTATCGTTTAATAAGATTTGCTCAGGGCCAATTTCGACACTCAGCACATCAAGCGAACCAATCCCTGCACTGCTGAGGGTTACCTCGCCGCGCTTGGTCACGCGATTGCCAATCCCATCATCGGCGCGCAATTCATATTGATATTGGCCAGCCGCCAAAATGCCGCCAACCACTGGCCGCCCCGACCAAGCTTCGCTATGCTCGCCAAGCCCTTGCAGCTCGCGATTAACGATTGGATAGCGCGTCTGGTTGGTTGGGTCGATCACATCGAGCGAAACGGTGGCCGTAATTGGCAAGCGATAGGAGAAGGTGGTGAAATCCTCAACCGCATCATCATTTGGCGAAAATGGATTGGGCGTGACCCGCAGATCATACACATCGAAACTGGTGCTTGGCGCTTGATCAATTTGTAGATTAAGCCGTTGCACCGCAGCGTTTTCGGCCTCAACCACCAGCGTATAACTGCCGCTTGGCAGCAAACGATTGGTATCAGCATCAATCGGCACGCTGCCATCGAACACCACTTGATAGGCATCCTTGGAAGGCTCGCGGGTAACTGCTTGACGCAGGGCGTAACGCTCGCCAGCAGCGGTTTCGAGCCAAATTGAAACATTAGTTGGCTGGCCAATTAAATAGCTGATCGTGGTGGTACGCGGGCCAGTATTCAAATTGATAATTGGCTCGCTGAGCGTTACCTCACTCAGCGCCGCATCCGAGCCACAGCCAATTAATAAAGCAAGGCCCAAACCTAGCCCCAAAACATAGTTAAGCTTCTTTCGCAAGATTGGTTGCCTCCGACTCGATCAGTCCATAACGATGGGCGAAAATGCTCATGGCAACAATGCCAACCAACACGCCAAACCACAAAGTGCAAAAGCGAATCACAATTGTGGCGGCGGTTGCAGCACCTTCGCCTAATTTTACCAAGGTGGTAATTAACAAGGTGCTCGAAACTTCCGAAGCGCCCAAGCCACCTGGTAAGAATGATACCAGACCAAACAGCGTCGAGGCGGCAAAAATAAAGGTCGATTGTAACAAAAGTGATCCAGATGCTTCAGCGCCAAAGCCGCGCAACACATAATACATGGCCACACATTCGCCAGCCCACGAAACCACCGAAATAATCGTCGAGACCACCAACAAACGTCCGCTCAACAACTCGGCGCTGCTTTCGTAAAAGCTGTGTAAGGGCTTGGCAAAACGCGCCAAGCGCCCACGTTCAAGCCAACCAATAAAGCCCAAGGCAATGCGGCGATTTTGGAACAAGGACAAACCAAGCACGCTCAAAATAACCAACGCCACAAAGGCTGGGCGCGCTGGTGGATATAAGGCCAAACCAGTGCCCATCAACAGCAGCATCGCCAAGCCATCGGTCAAGCGTTCGGCAAGCACAATCGGCGCTGAACGGCTAATGGGCGTGCCATTCAAGCGTTTGAGCAAGCCCGATTTGAGCACCTCGCCAACTTTGCCTGGCGTTACCGCCATCACCATGCCAGCGCAAAAGAGCAGCGCACTTTGGCCATAACTGACATTGGTGCCTTGGCCAAGTTTGCGCAGATAGTAATCCCATTTGAGCCAACGCAACACATAATTGAAGATGGTAAAGCCCAACACTGCTGGCAACATCAGCCAATTAAAGGTGCTTAGGCTATCGCCAACTTTGCCAATATCGCTAAACAGCGACAAGCCAAGCATAACAATTACGCCAAGCACCACCGAGATTACAACTTTTGAGCGTAATGATTTATCCACACAAGCTCCTTAAGCCAGGTATTGTTTAAGTTCGGTCACAAAGTCTGATTATACTCCATCCCACATACGCTTGATTTGGAACCACTTTGCTACCAGCATGGAACCTACTTTGGAACCTTAGCTGCCTATACTAGCAATTGTTAAGTATCTTTATCAAGAAAGTCATCTAAGGAGTGTGTGGTGGTTGATGTCGTAACTTTAGCGGGTAGTCCAGCGCCCCGCTCAACAACAGCAGTGCTTTTGGAGCATTCCAAGGCTGTGTTAGAACGCCACGCGCTGGTCGTTAAATCGATGAGTGTGCGGGATATTCCACCAGAGGAATTGATCGGCCAAGCCCAATTCAGCCCAGCAGTGCGTCATTATACCCAACTTATTCGCCAAGCTGGAGCATTAATTGTGGCAACGCCTATTTATAAGGATACCTATGCTGAATTATTACGTGCGTGGCTTAATTTACTTCCAGCAGGAGTTTTACGGAATACGCTGGTATTGCCAATAATTACTGGCTCATCGGCGCGTACCGAAGGCCAAATTTATGCAGATTTGGCGGCGCGCTTTCGCCAGCTTGGAGCCAAACATATTATTCCGAGCCTGTTTGCCGCCGAGCAGCAAATTCAATTAACTGCAACCAAATCGCAGCCGCGCATTCATCGCCATTTAGAAGAACGTTTGGGGCTGGCGCTTGATGATATTGCCCAGCAATTAGGAGTTTTGCCATTGGCAGCAGTGGCCTAAGGAGCAGATCATGGCACGCCGTTTTTCGATTGGTTGGCAACGCTTGGCCTTGGCTTTGATTGTAGGGCTTTTGGCAAGCTGTGGTTCTACCAGCAATGATGCTGCTTCGAATGGACAAACGAGCACCCGCAGCCTGCGGATTGGCTATCAAAAGGGTGGCTCGTTGCCGATTCTCAAGGGCAACGGCGCGCTTGAGAATCGGCTCAAAGATGTGAAGGTTGAATGGGTTGAGTTTGCCGCTGGGCCGCCATTGCTGGAAGCACTGAATGCTGGCAGCATTGACCTTGGCTCAACTGGCCAAACGCCGCCAATTTTTGCCCAAGCTGCTGGCACGCCGCTGGTGTATATCGCTTCGGTTGCTGCTTCGCCAACTGGCCAAGCCTTGCTCGTACCGAAAGACTCGCCAATTCAAAGCGTTAGCGAGCTGAAAGGCAAAAAAGTTGCCTTCGCCAAAGGCTCAAGCGCCCATTATTTTGCGATTGATGTCTTGCGCGAGGCAGGCTTGCAATATAGCGATATTGAGCCAGCTTTTCTGACTCCGCCCGATGCCCGCCCTGCCTTCGAGGGTGGCAGCGTCGATGCCTGGATTATTTGGGAACCCTATTTGACGATTGCGCTCAAGGCCACCGATGCCCGCGTGATCCACGATGGAGCTAGCCTTGCGTCCAGCCATAGCTATTATTTGGCCGCCAAAACCTTTACCGAGCAGCATCCCGATCTGGTTAGCGCAACCTTAGAAGAAATTCAAAAAGTTGAGCTTTGGTCGCAGCAAGAGCCGCAAGCAGTAGCCAAGATTTTGGCTCCCGTAATTGGCGTTGATGCAGCAATCTTAGAAGAAGTGGCCAAGAAACAGGCCTTTGGGCTTAGCCCGCTCGACGATACGCTAGTGAATGAGCAACAACAAATTGCCGATACCTTCTTTGAATTAGGCTTAATTCCAAAAAAGGTCAGCATTCGCGATGCAGTCTGGACGTGGCAGCCAGCCCAAACCAGCGCGCAATAGCGCCGATCTGTATAATCATCAGTGATGATTTCCTGCTGTCGTTGGTGTTCGCTGGGGTGGTGTGACCCAACGACAGCGCTCATTGATAAAGGAGCTTGGCTCGATGGAAATCTTATGGTTTATTCCAACTCACGGCGATGGACGCTATCTCGCCTCGACCGTGGCTAGCCGCTCGACGACGTTTCCCTATTTGCGCCAAATTGCCCAAGCGGTCGATGAATTGGGCTTTACCGGCGCATTGCTGCCAACTGGTCATTACTGTGAGGATGCTTGGGTTTTGGCCTCGGCACTGGCAGCGGTTACGCGCCAGATGAAATTTTTGGTGGCAATTCGTCCAGGCTTAATGTTGCCTGGCCCAGCCGTGCGCATGGCCTCAACCTTCGACCGCATTTCCAATGGTCGTTTGTTGATCAACGTAGTTGCTGGTGGCGACACTGCCGAAGTTGCCAGCGATGGCTTACAGCTCGACCACGATCAGCGCTATGCTCTGACCGACGAATTTTTGGAAGTTTGGCGGCGGGTCTTGGCTGGCGAACATGTGACCCTCGAAGGCCAGCATATTCATGTCACCGACGGCAAATTGCTTTTACCGCCAGTCCAACAACCACATCCACCGCTCTATTTTGGTGGTTCATCGCCAGCAGCGCTCGAAGTTGCCGCCAAACATGTTGATGTTTATCTGACGTGGGGCGAACCGCCAGCCCAAGTTGCCGAGAAAATCGCCCAAGTGCGGGCTTTGGCAGCCAAGCATGGGCGCACGCTTCGCTTCGGCATGCGCATGCATGTGATCGTGCGCGAAACCAACCAAGCAGCGTGGGATGCAGCCAACGATCTGATTCGCTATGTTGACGATGCTGCAATTGCCGCTGCTCAAGCAGCCTTCTCCAAAATGGATTCGGTTGGCCAAAAGCGCATGCAAGCCTTGCACAATGGCCGCCGCGATCAGCTTGAAGTTAGCCCGAATTTGTGGGCAGGAGTTGGCTTGGTACGCGGTGGCGCAGGCACGGCCTTAGTTGGCGATGCGGGCACGGTCGCCGAGCGCATGCTCGAATATAGCGAGCTTGGGATCGATACCTTTGTGCTCTCAGGCTATCCACACCTAGAAGAAGCCTATCGCGTGGCCGAATTGTTGTTCCCGCGCTTGCCGTTGGGCAACAAACCAACGCCACCAGCCAATCAACCAGGCATCTTTGGTGAGCTATTGCAATTGCACGAGTTTTCGCGGCGTGAGGGCCAAGTCAGAACATAGAACATAGAACATAGAGCATAAAGGCAATAGGCTTCAGGCTATGGGCTATCGAAAATTGGTTGGAATTGGCATGATCATCCATCCGAAAGCCAATAGCCTCCAGCCAATAGCCCAATCCTAACAATCTGTGGAATTCGTGCAATTCGTGGCTAAAAACCTAGTCCCTGAACCCTAGCCCTTCAATAAGGAGCATGGCAATGGCATTGGCGATTGAACAAACAACGAGTGCGACGCGCCCCGCCCGACGGCTGCAACTGCGCCAATTGGGCCAACGCTGGCTGCCATGGCTGGTGCCAATTGTGCTGATTGGGGTGTGGCAACTTGCGGCAACGCTTGGCTGGCTCAGCGCACGGGTTTTGCCAGCACCCAGCACGATTCTGCAAACAACCTGGGATTTGCTGCTGCACCACAATTTGCTTGGCGATATTGCGATTAGTACACGCCGTGCCTTGGTTGGCTTGGCAATTGGTGGCAGCCTTGGTTTTGTGTTTGGGCTGTTGAATGGCACATTTCCACTCAGCGAACGGCTGTTTGATAGCAGTTTCCAAATGATTCGCAATATTCCCCATTTGGCGTTGCTGCCATTGGTGATTTTATGGTTTGGCATTGGCGAAACATCACGCCTCTTTTTGGTAGCGTTTGGCGTGTTCTTCCCGCTCTATCTGAATACCTATCACGGTGTCCGCAGCATCGATCCCAAGCTGCGCGAGATGGGCATTGTCTATGGGCTATCGAAATGGGGTTTGTTTCGCCATATTATCTTTCCCGGGGCGTTGCCCTCGATTTTGGTTGGTTTACGCTATGCCTTGGGAGTTATGTGGCTCACCTTGATCGTCGCTGAAAGCTTGGCATCCAACGCGGGCATTGGCCACTTGACCATGAACGCCCGTGAATTTATGCAAACCGACGTGTTGGTTATGGGCATTGTGATTTATGCCCTGCTTGGCAAATTGGCCGACACAATTGCTCGTTTGATCGAACGCCGCAGCCTTCGTTGGCAAGTTGGCGCATAAACAATAATCTCGTAGGAGTGTGTGTGATGAGTATTCGTGGCGTTGAATTAGGGCTGCGTGGTTTGGGCAAGGCGATTGCCAACCGCACAATTTTGCACGACATCAATCTTGAAATTAAGCCAGGCGAGTTTATCGCCGTCATCGGCAAAAGCGGCTGTGGCAAAACCACGCTCTTGCGCTTGATTGCTGGCCTCACCGAGCCAACCATTGGCCAAGTTGCGCTTGATGATAGCCCGCTCGCTGGCTTGAATCCGGCGGCGCGGGTAATGTTTCAGGATGCGCGCTTGCTGCCGTGGAAACGGGTTTGGGAGAATGTTGCGCTCGGTTTGCCTGGTCTCAATGCAGATCAAGCCCTGCAAGCCTTGCACCAAGTTGGCCTCGCCGATCGCGCCTACGACTGGCCTTTAGGTTTATCTGGTGGCGAACGCCAACGCTTAGCCCTCGCCCGCGCCATCGCCAACACCCCAAGTTTGTTGCTGCTCGATGAGCCATTTGGGGCACTCGATGCCCTCACACGGATCGAAATGCAGCAATTAGTCGAGCAATTGTGGTGGGCTCAGGGCTTCACCGCCATTCTCGTCACCCACGATGTTGAAGAAGCCATTGCCTTAGCCGACCGCGTGCTGTTGATTCAAAATCAACATATTGCGCTCAATTTGCCAATTCACCTGCCGCGTAGCCGCCAACGTGGCAGCGCCGAATTCGCCGCGATCAAAGATCAACTGCTGGGGGCAATTTTTGGCGCTGGCTATCCTTTGGCTACCCGCGTCGTCGGAGCATAAAAGAACATAGAGCATAGAACATAGAGCATAAATCGAGGGGTCAGGGGCTAGTTGTCATGGGTCGGCATATGAATAAGCCCCTAGCTACTGGCCCATGATCCCCTCACCCCAACCCCTCTCCCGTGCGCGGGCGAGGGGCTTTAATCTCGTGGTTCATCCGCAATGCATGGGTAAAAAAGAAGTGCTCCCCTCGCCCGCGTTCAGTGGGCGAGGGGGCTTGGGGGGTGAGGGAACATTGATGCCAATTCAATGAAACACTCTAGCTACTGGCCCCTGATCCCTCTCAACTGCCCCTTCGATTTAGCGAATGCCGAAGATAGTGATGATATGCGGCGTATCAATGATGACGTGCGGCGCGATAGCGTGATAGCCCCAGGCATGGACCGAGGCATTGCCTGTGCGCAAGGTCAGCACCGTTTTGATCATGCCAGCCCCAAAGTAATTGATCAGCATAAAGATAATTGAAATTAGCGCATTGGTTGGCGTGCTAAAGTTGGTCCAAGCCTCGGCCATGTGCACCAGCGCATAGCACAGACCGCCAAGCAGCACCGTGGTGATAGCCGAATTCGTCAGTTTGAGGAAGCGCGGAACCAAAATTGAATAGATCAGCACCATGGTTGGCAGCACAGTGCCAATGCCATAAATCACAAAGGAAAGTGGCAAGCCCAAGGCCAATTGGCTAAAACTTAAGCGATTGAGGCTGGTACTCAAGGTTGTTAACTCGAATAATATTTCTGAAATACCAATCACGCCAATTACCAGCAAATCATTGCGGCGATTGCTTGAGACCAAGTTGAGCTGAGCTGCCGAATAGCGCCGCCGAAACCACAGATACGGCCCAACCGCATAAACCACAAAATTATAAATTGCCCAGCTCCACACTTCGGCTACCGCTAAATCGCTATGCCCACCAACCAAAGTTCCTGCCAAATGAAAACTGAAGGGCTTGAAGCCCAATAACGGGCCTAAAACCCAGCCCAACGCTTGGCCAAACGCGGCATAGGCGATTAATCCAAGTGTTTCGCGCAAGGCTTGGCTCCGTTCAGGAGCGCGCGCAGCAAGATCAGGGATTGTGCGTTTGCGCGTGAGCATATAGGTCAAACCCATCAATACAAACACTTCAATCAGCATAATGCTTGGCACAAGCATCTGCATCAGAAAGGGCGCACCAGCAAACGCAGGCCGATCAAACGGCAACGCGCCATTGGTCAACAACACGATCAGGCCATGGCCAACAATCCACAAAACGAACGTCAATTGAACGCCACGATGGCTTAGTAATGTCCGAAACCAGCTTGCTTGGGTTTGCTGCTGCGCTGGCGCTTGGCTGATTGGTATTTGCACGCTATTGCTCCTTCAGATTAATGAGCAAACCATAAAGCCTGACACAGTGGCAGAGTCAAGTATCAATGTAAGCGCAACCACGAAGAGCGCGAAGGACACGAAGCTGAACAAGCATTGCAGAATTGTTGGCTTTTTGAACATCTATGACAAAGGCTTGGCAAGCAGGCAACTCGTAGTACACTACCTAGGTGCTTGCGATGGCGGCACAGCGAAATATGCAATTTAATCATCCCAGAGAGGAAATAGCGTATGGCTTCATCAGAGGCAAACAGCAGACCCCAACGTCGAGCACGACCGCAACAGCTTAATCGGAGCAAAATCGCCAGCATTGTGATGGCATGGATGGCCTTGTGCTGGCTGATTATTGGCAGCGTGTTTTATAGCATCATCCCTGGTGGTTGGTTCAGCATCGTCGGCTTGATGCTGCTGAGTTATATTCCATTGCTCTTCGTTGCGCGCTCGTTTGGCGGGCCGGTTGCACCATCGGCGCATCTGCGCTTATGGGGCTTTCGACCATTTTGGTATAGCCAATTGCTGTTGCCGCTGATGGCCATGGGTGGCTTGGTCGGTTTAATCATCGGCTTGCCGTTTCATAGCAGTGGCATCGTTGGGCGTAGCCTTGCTGGCGGCATTGGGCTACTCTATTTGGCAGGTATTGGCTTGGCCTATTTTGGCTCACGCCGCTTGGCCGTGCGCGAATTGACCGCCAATTTGCCGCAATTGCCCAGCGAACTGGCAGGCTTGAAGATTGTACAAATTTCGGATACTCATGTTGGGCCGCATACGTCGCGCCACCATTTGCGCAATGTGGTCGAGGCAATCGAAGCAGCCAAGCCCGATTTGATTGTGATGACTGGCGATCAAGTTGATGATTATGTCGATGATGTTAAGCCGTTTGCTGCTGCCTTCGGCCAGCTTTCAGCACCATTAGGTGTGGTCGCGATCGCAGGCAACCACGATGTCTATGCAGGGTGGGATGGCGTGCGCGCTGGCTTAGAACAGATGGGCATCAAAGTTTTAGTCAATCAAGCCACTGCTTTTAACTATCGCGGGGTGCGTTGGTGGTTGGCGGGCACTGGCGATCCCGCCGGAACCTATGTGGCAGCGGGTCGCGAAGCAGTTGGACCAGATATTGCCAAAACCTTGACCAATATTCCGGCCAACGATTTTCACGTGGTCTTGGCGCATAACCCAGCCCTCTGGCCAGCATTGGCCGAACGCAACGTACCATTGACATTGAGCGGGCATACCCACTACGGCCAATTTGCCATCCCCAAACTTGGCTGGAGCATGGCCTCAGCCTTTTTGGAACATTCAATGGGCCACTATCAAGTAGCGCAATCGCTGCTTTACATCAACCCAGGCACCAACTATTGGGGCATTCCCTTCCGGCTTGGCACCAAACCAGAAGTAACCGTGATTACGCTCCAACCAAGCCCAACAGCCTCGATCAACGATTCAAAAGCCTAAATTCCAAGTATTGTTCATCAAACCATCAGCAGCTAGAGCTATTGCATTCTAGCTGCTGTTTTTTTGTTACGCATTTGTTACAACAAACATAGTTGATCCCAAAATTATTTCTTTTATACTTAGGTTATGCAGTATCTTTTTAAAAGTAATTGGCTCGCAATATTAGCATTTACGAGCTGCTTGTTATTGCAATGGATCGGGTTGCGTCCATTAGTGCTCGGTATTTCAGCAACCCAGCTTATATTTGCCCGCAATGAGCCATTCAGTCACCGTTTCTTCCTGTATCTTATTATGAGTTTTAGTTTACTGATTGGTGGCTTATTTGCTCACAAGCACTATCTGCTGTTAGCGCCACTGATCGCAACTAGTAGCTATCTGCTTGGCGTTTGCTATCTACAAAATCTGTTTGTGAACCCCGATCTCTGGAAGTTTAGCCAGCGTGGCTACGGCGTTAGAGCGCTCAAAATTGCCAGCATTGGCCTAGCCCTTGGTTGGCTCGTTGATCGCTTAAGGCACAAGATTCGTATTCGCCAACGCCAACGCCGAGCCCTGCACACAGCAACGCTTTATCCGAATGAGCGATAAGGCGTTCAATGCGCAGGACTAAGCGAGACGGGAACCACAAAGAACGCGAAGAGCGTGAAGCTATGCTTATACCGATCGAATGCAAACGTCATGCTAATTGCACGTTAAAGCAGCGTACTCACCTCAATCAACATTGCTGAAGGCGCTTCAACGTAGAAGCCATAGCTGCCGCGCATTGGATGCGGTTGCTGAATTGTCGCCGCATATTCAGCCTGCAAACGGGCAAAACATTGGTCAACAGCAGCGGTCGATTCAAGAATAAAGCCCACATGAAAACCAGCAGGATACTGCGGTAGCTCGTTTTTTTGGCTTAAAACCAAGCTAAATTGGGCTTGGCCTTGCAAGACCGCCAAACTGGAGCCTTTGGTCGCCAGCACAGCAAAATCAAAATAACGACAAAAGAAATCACACGCCTCAGCCAAATCGCTAACAATCAAATTCAGATGATTAAGCTGCATTGCTGGCCTCGGCATTCTTAATGAGCTGCGCCAACACGTTGAGCGTTGTTTGATACGCTTCTGGCGTGATCTGCTGCATCAGTTGCGCCCGCTGCTGGTGCACCAAGCGCGTAACATCAGCAAAGCGCGCCTGCGCCGCTGGATCGATTGTGAGTTCGCAGGCCAGTACATCATGCTGAGTTACAATCGTCAGCCAATGGTGTTCAATCAAAGCTACGACGGTTGTGCGCAGGTTCGCGTGATCAGCCAACACAGCGCTGATCGTTGACACTGAATCCAAGCGCACTGGCTGCTGTTGCTGCACAATATTCAATAGTTGCCAAGCCAAACGCGATAAGCCAAACTGGGCCATTGCCCGATCCAAACATGCGGTAATCGCCTGATCGGCCTCTTTGAGCCAATAGCCGATTGGTTTTTGTTGCTCGTTCATCGTTACTCCTCGATAACAGAACAACAGCATACTGCCTGCACGAGGCTTAATCTTGTAAAAAATCGGCATTAACTTGCTGGCAAAATTGGCGCGGCGTAAGGCCAGCAAAATGGCGAAATTCATGCAGCAAATGGGCTTGATCGCTATAACCCAAATCGACTGCGAGCGCGGCAATCGATTGTTGTGGTTGCTGCACCAAGCGATCGCGCACCTGCTCAAAGCGAATCAAACGCGCCAGTTGCTTGGGCGTAATGCCCGTTATTTGGCGAAATTGGCGCTCAAATTGGCTTAGCGAGAGCTTTTGATGCTGGGCCAATTCGCTCATGCGCAGATTGCCAAGCTGTTGATAGAGCAGCAAACCGCTGTGGTGCAGCGCCAACGTGGGCTTGCTCGCACCCACGTGATCGATTAAATACTCATGAACGTGCTGCAACAGTGTAGCCAAATCGGCAGCCCGCGCCCAATGACGAACCTGATTGGCAAAACGTTGCCAGTGCAGCTCCTGAAGTGCCAATGGTTGATTCGGTACACAAGCTTGGCCTAGCAAATCGCCAACCGCCCACGCATAGATTTGAATGCCAACCAGTTGGCAAGCGCCAGTTGCATACAAATGCAATGGTTGCTGTTGCACGCCCAAAATAAACGCCGCTGGCAGCTCGCAGAGCGTGCCATTGGGTTGCAGCCATTGCAGCGGCGCACCACAGCAAATAATCAATTGGGCATACGAATCGGGAATAATTGCCTGCCGATTATAGTAGGCCTGCGATTCAGCCAAAGCCCACAGCTGCACAATCTGCGAACGCAGCGATGCGTCAACGTCCAAGCTTTGGTGTTGCATCAAGCCTCCTTGCCGCTAAAAGCAACGTTAAACAAAAAGACACTCGGCAAAACCGAGTGTCTTGGTGACGCATACGGGATTCGAACCCGTGATCTTCACCTTGAAAGGGTGACGTCCTAGGCCGCTAGACGAATGCGCCATGCAACGTTGTGTATTATATCCAGCAGCCGATTTTTGTCAAATTGCCCAACGAATGATCACGATTGAGCGATTGTTGCCTCAGCCCAACCCTGCGCCAGACTGCGGGCACAGGGCTTTGCTTTGACTAAGGCAAGATTATAATTCGACAATTGATAAGCGGTCGAGCGCGAACATGCGCTGCGCATTGCGCAAGTAGCAGTAGGCGTGCAAGATGTGGCGTTTGCCCTCAACCGTCAGGCCAATTGGCAATACCCGCCGCTCAACTGGGTCGCCGCCAGCAGTCCGATACGAAATCATCAACGATTGACGGCTGGTCATGGCCGTCGAAATTTCTTGAATCAACGGGCTTTCTTCATCGCCAGGCAACAGGCCCCGCTGAGCGCGCAGCAAATCGGCCAAGGTATGCACACCTTTGCGATACAAAATATCGAGCAGATGTTCAAAGACTGGGCGCAAGGCCACAACATCGCTCATGGCGCGGTGCGAAGGCGCTTTTTCGCCAAGGTTGGTCGCCAACGAAGTCAAATTGTAGCGCCGCGCAGTGATGTAGCGTCGCGCCAAAGCCAGCGTATCGATAACTGGAGTTTCCAACGGTGGCAAATTAATACGACCTAATTCGCTGGTCAAGAACCCAATATCAAAATAGGCGTTGTGCGCAACTAGCACTGCTTCGTGAAACAATTTATTGACCTTGGGCCAAACTTCGCCAAATGATGGTGCATTTGCGATCATTTCGGCACTAATACCATTAACCGCGAATGCAGCGGGATCAATTTCGCGTTGCGGATTTACCAAAAACTCACAACGATCAATAATCTCGCGACCTTGAATGCGCATTGCAGCCATTTCACAAATGCGATGCCCAATTTGAACATCTAAGCCAGTGCTTTCCATATCGAACAACACAAACGGAATGGTGTGCAACGGACGATCAAGGAGAGTATACATGCGTGCTTCATTTCTAGTTCCCGTGCGGGAAACATTTAACAACTTCGCTCGACAGTACGTGCAAAAGGCTTGCAAGGTTTGTCGTTACTGATTGTCAGTCTAACACGCTCATGTGTCAATATTTGTCATTTTAATAATCAGTTTAGCTCTGGTCGTCGCTAATATCGGCCACTTGGGCTTTGGCTGCTTGTTGTAAATGGCTTGGCGCTACCAACATTTGCAAGCCACGTTGGCCGGCGCTCAAACTAATGCGCGCATGCTGAAAGGCACTGAAATCGAGCACAACCGGCATTGCCCGCCGCGTACCCAACGGCGAAACCCCACCCTTGAGATAGCCAGTCAAGCGAGTTAATTCCTCGATCGGAGCCATTTCAACCCGTTTATCGCCAATTGCATCGGCTAATTTCTTCAGGCTCAAATGATGATCGCTCGGCACAACTGCCAACACATAGCCTTTTTTCTCGCCTTTGACGAGCAAGGTTTTAAACAACATATTCAACGGCAAGTTGAGCTTTGTAGCAGCTTCTTCGGCAGTAAATTCAGTTGCCTCAAAGCTCAATAGCTCAAAATCGCTAGTCACACGGCACATCACATCAGTTGCTCGGGTTCTGGTTCCCATCATTGGCCTCCATTTGCGTTTATGGATAGCATTATAGCGCTTGATTACGCCGATTAAACCCGCCTAAAGCCGCATGCCACAGCAAAAATAGGCGGTATAATCAACCTTGAAATAGTAGCTCAATTGGAAGAGCGCTTAGCCCAAATACTTTGAGATGTGGTTTCGAGGCCCACCTATTTCAAACTTGGCCATGAACCGTAGCTTAATGAAAAGCATTACCTTGCCAAGGTAGTGATAGCGGTGCAAATCCGCTCGGTTCATGGCCTTGATCGCAGCTCAAGATATGAAATAGTAGCTCAATTGGAAGAGCACTGGCCTCCAACTCCGGGGATGTGGGTTCAAGGCCCACCTATTTCAGCCAAGCTCGCGCTGTCGCTTAATGAAAAGCATTGTTTCGCCAAATCAAAGATGGCGGTGCAAATCCGCCCAGCAGCGAGTTTGGCCAAATTTGGCTTATTGAATAACGAAAGGAGCACATGTATACAATTTTCAGCAGAACAGATTGAGCTTTGCTTAACGATTTTGCAACAGATTGCTGATGATCCCAGCCAGATCGACCAGCACGACCGTTTTAAATCATTGGTTGCCAAAATCTATAAGCAAGGCCGCAAAGCCCAAAACGACCGCAAACGCCAACAAATGGTCAATCACGATCAACACTTGAGAGAGCAGACAATCCTTCTGCAACACAAACGCGGCCAAAACGCGCCGCCAGTATTGCCAAGCGAAGCAACTAGCGAGTTGCAACGCGCCAATCATTGTTATAGCTGCAAGCAATCGTATACCAGCCTACACTTTTTTTATCATGCGCTGTGTCCGGCATGCGCTGAACTGAATTATCAAAAACGCCAACAACGCGCCGATCTGACTGGGCGGGTGGCGGTGGTTACTGGTGGCCGGATTAAAATTGGCTATCAATTGGTGTTGCGCCTATTGCGCGATGGCGCACGGGTCATTGCAACCACGCGCTTTGCCCACGATTGCGCCCAACGGCTCAAAGCCGAGCCAGATAGCCACGAATGGCTTGATCGGGTGCAAATTTATGGCTTAGATTTGCGCATGCTGCCAGCGGTTGAGCAATTTATTGCCCATTTGCACGCCACCGAGCCAAGCATCGATCTGCTGATTAACAACGCAGCCCAAACGATCAAACGGCCTTATGAGTTTTATCGGCCTTTGATCGAAGCCGAACGCCAAGCGCAGAATGAAGATCAGCACCTACTGGTTCATCATGAGCAACAGCATTTGGATTTGCTCAAGCAGAGCCAGAGCTATGCTTTGCTTGGAACAGGCCAGCATGTGATTGATCATACACGCCACGATTACGATGGCTTGCCACTCGATTATCGTGAGCACAATAGTTGGTCGTTGCTGCTTGATCAGATTGATACGCGCGAGTTGCTCGAAGTGCAATTAATCAATGCGGTTGCACCATTTATGCTCAATAGTCAGCTCAAACCATTGTTGTTGCGCTCGCCATTTGCGCGGCGCTTTATCATCAATGTTTCAGCCATGGAAGGTCAATTTCAGCGTACCAGCAAAACTGCACGCCATCCGCATACTAACATGGCCAAAGCAGCGCTGAATATGCTCACCAGAACTGCGGCCCAAGATTATGCCCAAACTGGCATTTTTATGAATAGCGTTGATACCGGCTGGATTACCGACGAAAATCCGTATGCTAAGCAGCAGATGTTGCAAAATGAGCATGGGTTTTATCCGCCGCTTGATGCAATTGATGGCATGGCACGCATTTACGATCCGATTGCCCAAGGCATTAATCACGCTGACGAGCCATTGTTTGGCCATTTTTTGAAAGATTACGCGCCATTTCCATGGTAAAGGAGCGCCACAATGAGCGAACCAGTGCTATGCCCAATTCAAGAGCCGCTTGCGCAGCCCAATAACCAGGCTGTTTTGCAACCATTGCTTGCGCATTTATGCCACAATCAGCCAGTAACCAGCGCTACAAGTTTTACGCGCGGAACCGTGCTGCCTGATGGCCGCTTAGATTTATGTAAACAGCAACTTGGCATCGAGGGCTGCCAACTGGTGACCCAAGCGCTTACCCAAAATACCACAATCAAAAGCCTGTTGCTGGGAACAAATGGCATCGGCAATGCAGGCGCAGCAGCAGTTGCCCAACTCATCGAGCAAACTCCAAGCTTAGAAATTGTCTATCTTGGATGCAATGCAATTGAAGCGAGTGGCGTTGAAGCATTAAGCCAAAGCCTGCGCAACAATCGCAATGTGCATGGCCTCTGGCTCAAGCGCAACCCGCTCGGCCTCGCGGGCGCGCAAGCAATTGCCACCCTGCTTGAGCACAACCAACATTTGCGCACGCTCGATTTGGTCAATACCAATTTGGGCATGGAAGGCTTTGGTCTGATTATGCAGGCCTTGATTCGCAGCAATCGCAGCCTTGAGCGCATTTATCTGAGTGGCAATCAGCTTGAGCTAGAGGCCGCCGAGTTATTAGTCGCATTGCTACAGCATAATTCAACGCTCAGCGAGCTTTATTTAAGCGTCAATCAATTTGGCGATCGTGGCGCACAGATTTTGGCAGAAGGCCTAGCTGTCAATCAAACGCTGCGGGTTTTGGAGCTTTCGAGCAATGGCATTGGCTTTGCAGGCGGCGCACCCTTGATCGAAGCAGCCTTTGCCCATCCACGGCTTGAGCAATTTAAGCTTGGCTATGCACCTTCAACCAAGGTTTTAGCGGCGCAGGCCAACCAACTTGGCGATCGCGGCGCACAACTCATTGGCCAATTGCTGCCAATCAATCAGCGGCTGCGTCAACTCGACCTAACGCGCAATGGCATTAGCAAGCTTGGCCAAACCAGCCTGGCTCAAGGCTTGGAGCATAATCAGAGTGTGGTAGAATTGGCGCTTAATAATTTGCAAGAGCCATTGATCAAACACTATCTAGAGCGCAACCGCCAAACAGCGCCGCCAATTCAGCCGCCTGCGGATATTGCGCAAATCAAGAGTGTTTATCGTACTAATATCGAATAAATTTACGCTAGGAGATGGAGAAAGACCCATGTTCAAACCAAAACCACAGCTTAAGCTCTCGAAACAGGGCATCAATGCAGTCTTGCTGATTGGCGGCATTGGCGCAAGTTTTCTGTTGATCACGACGCTAATTATCACGCTCTCAACCAAAGAACTTGATGGTTTTTTATTTTGGTTCAACTTACTGGGATTTCTCATCGTGTTGGTGAGTATTCGGCTGGTGCTACGGAGGCCGGGCATGTACGAATTGCCACCGCCGCCAGTAATGCCAACCAACCCTGATCCAAGTCAAGGCTATTATGTCCCGCCAGCGTATGTCAATGAATCACCAGGGCCATTTGTTCATGGCCGTGGTATGAGTTCAATCCCGCCAATGCGCGCAACCTTGCGTGGCAAATTTGCCTTAGCTGGCACATTTATTTTGGGTTTTGTGGTCATGATTGGCTTGATGGCAATTTTGTCGCGCGTTGCGAAACTTGATAATGATACATTCACCACAATTTTCGTCCTTGGAATGGTTGCGGTTGCCGTCGCAGCACCCAACATTTTGCGCTTACCAGGCATGCGCAAACCCAGACAATAAATCCGATCCACGAAGATCACGAAGGCTATAGGCTGTTGGCTATGGGTTTTAGGATTAATCACCTCTTGCTCATGATGATCCACGAAGGACACGAAGCGCACGAAGGGTTAGCTTTGTGCGCTTCGTGGATTAACATTATGTTCTATGCTCTATGTTCTTCGTGGATCAAATGGGGGATTATGTTAAATATCGCCTATATTGGCCGAACGGCAGCTGGCAAACTAACGAATTTGAAAGCTCTAGCCAAACAGTTACCCCAGCACATTCGCCAGCCATTGAACCAAGTCTGGATAGAATCAGGTTTTTACTATTATCAACTTGGCCTGCATTATGGCGGGCATAACCTCACCCTCAACGCCAATCATGGGGCAATTCTGTTTCAACGCCATCAATTACATATCCTAAATGATGCCGATGGTGTAGTATTCGTGCTTGATTCGAATCGCGAACTGCTTGAGCAAAATATTCTGCTGCTGCGCACAAGTTGCAGCTATTTGGCTCAACAAGGCAGGCTGGCAAAAATCGCCAAGGTTATTCAATTCAACAAGTATGATCTGCCAGATCCATATTTAACGTCGCTAGCTAATTTTCAACACTATTGCAACTCAATGAACTGGCCAAGCATCGCTACGAGTACAGTCAATCAGCAAAATTGTGTTGAAACATTGGATTTACTGCTTACCCAAGTTTGATCTACGCAGAAACGAGGCTATAGGCTATTGGCGTTAGGCTTTTGATTTTACTTCATCCCTCATCCTTCTATTATTTTAGCCACGAATTGCACAGATTGCACGAATAATTATCCAAATAGCCCATAGCCTGACCCTTGGCCCCTTCATCCCTCATCCTTCATCCTTCATCCTTCGGTTCTCTGCGCCTCTGAGTTGAATATTCCGATCCCCAAACCCCGATCCCCGATCCCTATGTTCTATGCTCTTCTTTTGGTGGATCGCCAATCGGCGGTTGGGGTCTGCTTGGTGGATCGCCAATCGTGGGCGGCGCATCATTGGCTGGCTCAATTGGCGGGTCGCCAATCGGCTCGGATTCAGGTGTTGGTGGCTCGATTGGTTTTGGCTGATCGCTTTGGTCGCTCATCGCAATATCCTCATACTAAAGTTAGGCTTTGCCGTTGCGCAAGGTTCGAATAAATTGGATAATCGCAACTAGCGTACCAACAATACTCATCACGACCCCCAAAACCACACCCAAGGCCGTGCCCCCAACCGCATAGGTTGCTTTTTGTTGCGATGTAGCCAGCGCTGGCGGCAAGGCGGTCGTCGGCAGATCGGGCGGCGTGGGCAAGGCGATTGCTGGCGCTCGTTTCGCACGCCGAGTTTGATTCCAATCGGTATAGACACGGCAAAATTCCGCGCCAAAAAAGATAATTTGGCTGGCGTAATAAATCCATGCTAGCAGCGCGATAAAGGCCGCCACTGTTGTCGAAGCTGTATATTTATTGCCGCCAAGAAACAGCGAAAGCACGATTTTGCCAATTTCCCACAGCGCTGCGGTCAAAATCGCGCCTGGCAATATATCACGCCAGCGCATTTTGGGCTTGGGCATGGCAAAAAATAGCAAAAAGAATATCAAAACATTAATCGCAAAAGCTACGACAAAGGTGAAAATTTGCCAGCCAACCCCAACCCCAGGCAAATTGAAGCTCTTGGACAAATTTTCTAAGCCTTGCAAAACCGACGAGAGCACCAACGAGCTAATTAAGAGCAGGCCAATGACCAATACCAAGGAAAATGCTTTGCCGCGCTCAATCACGGTACTTCTGATTGTATACAGAAAATTGCCCTGTTTTGGCTGAATATCCCAAATCACATCAAATGATTTATCGATTTGCACAAAAATTCCGCTAGCAGCAAAAAAAGTTGTAATGAGTGCAATTGGCGCGTTTGTGCCAGCTTGTTGGCTTAAGCTTTTCAAAATTTCAACCAGTGCATTACGAATTGATGAGTTATCAACGCCAACTTGGGGGCTGGTTTGAAAGACTTGCATCATTGAGTCAACTAAGGTCTTTTCAACATCAGTACCTGTATCGCCTTGCAATCGCAACCAATATCCTAAGATCGAAAGTAATAATAAAATCAAGGGAAAGATTGAAAATACCGCGTAATACGCCAACGATGCGGCCATACGCGAACAATCATCATCATTCCAAGCTTTAACCGTGCGTTGCAGCAATGGCCAAGCGGTTTTCGTAACCCATTGTTTCATAAATTGCGCCTCATCTCACACTAGGCGATTAATTGCCCGATTATGCTTGTTCGCGGTTGAGCATGCCAGCGCTGCCAAGCACGCTTTGGGTTTCATCCATCAGCTCTTCAATTTGGCGAATATACGATTGATGTTGGGCCGTCGCCGCAACTTCAGCAGTAACCTCGTCTTGCTGAATTGTGACCAAGCGCTCACGCAGCACTTGCAGTTGGTTGCGGTAGGTAGCAGTCAATTGTTCATCAATCGCTTTGTTAAACCACAACTCGCGGCCCAAAATTTGAATCGTCGCTGCCAAGGGTGGCGCAATCAGCATGCCCAAAATCCCCGAAGCCTGGGCCATGACCATCAATATCAAGACCACCAGCACCGGGCTAACGCGGTTGGCTCCGTATAAACGTGGCTCGACCCAAATTTGCAGCATTGCAAAAACGGCAATCGTTGATAAACCAGCCAACAACGCAACTGGCAAGCCGACCAACATTCCCATCGCGACCGCTGGAATCAGCGCCAACAACACCCCAACCCACGGCACAAGCCACGCAATCGCAATCCATAAGGCCAGCAAGGTTGGGTACGGCATGCCAATTAATTCAAATATAATGCCCAAGCTAATGCCCGCCAACGAGCTTTGCGCCACTTCGCTGCGAATATATGCGCCGACTTCAAGCTCAACCGCCCGCCAAATCGTGCGCGCACGCTGGCGATGTTTGGCATTAATTAATGAGAGCCACAAACGCTCAAATCGATTTTGATCAACCGCCCAATAGGTGCTCAGCGAGAGCAAAATGACCAACTGGGCCAGAAAATCAAACACTCCACTGCTAAACCCAATAATGCTATCTACAACTGCCGTGCCATCGGTGCCAGCCATATAATCAAGCAAGCCTTGGCGCGATGGCAATTCGCTGGCAATCGTTTGTTGCCATTGTTGGCCGTTGGGCCATGTGATGGTGATATTGGTATATAAATTGAGCAATTGATCGCCAGCCCGTTGCAATTCAGTCAACAAGCCGCGGCTAATCACTGCAAACAAGCTGCCAAAAAAGATAAAGCTCGCAAAATAAACCAAGCCATAGGCCGCGCCACGACTCATCCCGCGATCAATCAAGCGTTGAGCAAATGGCCGAACTGCCGAGGCAATCACCAACGAAACCAAAAAGAGCAACACCGCAGCGCTAAACATCCACATCAGCGCCACGAGGCCAATTGTGAAAAGGATGGTTGCAGTAACTCGCGCAAGCTGTTTCATGCGGCTAGTTCCTCGCCGCTATTGATCGCCGCTAACATGCCATCCAAATCAACAATCACATGCTCAAGTTGATCATCAAACACAATATTGGCTTCATCTTCGTTTTCATCAGCCCGATTATGCCGCTGCAAGGCTTGGAGCAATTGTTGCGATTCGTAATGCAACACGCCAAAGCGATCGCGGCGGGTTACATTCGTGCCGGCTTCACTTTGATTAAACACCAAGCGGCTGAAGATAATTTGGACAATTGCCGCCAATGGCACGGCCAAAATCCCACCTGCCAAGCCCAAAGTCGCGCTAAATGCAGCAAATGCGACCAACGTCAGCACTGCATTGACCCCAACCGCGCGATCCATGACCTTGGGAACCAAGAACGTGCCTTCGATTTGCTGAATCACCACAGTTGCCACAATCACCCAGGTAAACGCGGTTACATCGCCTTGCGCAAGCGTAATCAGCAATGGCGGCACAGCGCCAAGCACCGGCCCCAGAATTGGAATTGTCTCCAGCAAGCCGGCCAAAATGCCCAACACAATCGCATAATCAATGCCAATCAACAGGTAGGCAGCGGTCGAAAGTGCGCCAATCGAGAAATCAAGAATCAATTGGCCGCGAATAAACGCACCCATTTTGGCTTGAATTTCAGCAATCAGCGAACGCCAATTCTCACGCTTTTCGACATCAACTAATTGCAATAGCGTGCGTAGCACCCGATCGCCATCGAGCGTCCAGTAGAAGCCAAGCAATAATGTAGCAATCACCACAAAAACACTAATGCCCGTATTTTCGAGCACACTAACTAATTGGCTCACCGCCACATCAGTTTGTTGTTGGTTGGTTTCGGCGGGAGCAACGCCCGAGAGCGAAAGCGGTGCATCAAGCGGCAAACGAGCAGCCAAATTGCGAATAAAACTACTACGCGAGGAAACTAAAAACTGGCGCGCATCGTGGTAATAATCGGGTATTTTGGCGGTAATCGCGGTAATTTGCTCGGTAATCAGCGGAGCCATCAACACCACGACCCCAATCAGCAAGCCCAATAACAGCAGGTAGGCGATAATTACCCCCAGCTGCGGCGAGATTTTGAGCCGTTGCAAAATTTGCACCAGCGGGCGAATTGCTGTGCTGAGCACAAACGCAATAAACGCCACCACAAACACACTATAAAAATTAACAATCACAAAAGCGAGGCCGATCATCGCAAGGACGACCAAAGTTGCGGTCATGACACGCCGCGTTGTCCAACGAGCGAGGGTCAACGAAAGCTCGTCCATTGGCGACTCCCATACACAAATATGCTTGGCTGGATTGATACAGGCAGGATTTAAGCAACAACTATACCAAAAACATCGCTTGTAGCAAGCGTAAAATTAAGCCAATCCTTAACCGATTCTTGCCAGATTTTCAGCAGAGTGTGCTATGCTAGGGGAATAATTCCGAATCCCACCACCTCAGCGGTGTTGCCTATTATTCAAGAAGGAGTGTGCTGCATGAGCCAACCGCAAGCTGCTGCACGAATTTTGGTTGTCGAGGATGAAAAAGAAATTGCTGGCTATTTGCGGCGAGGTTTGGCCTTCGAAGGATTTACAGTCGAGGTAGCACACGATGGGCCAACCGGCATTGCCGCTGCCCGCGAACGCCCCGCCGATCTGGTGATTCTCGATATTATGTTGCCAGGCATGGATGGCTTTGAGGTTTGTCGGCGCTTGCGTGCTGGCAGCGATGTTCCGATCATTATGCTAACTGCCAAAGAAACCGTGCCCGACCGCGTGATGGGCTTGGAAAGCGGAGCTGATGATTATTTGATCAAGCCCTTTGCCTTTGAAGAATTGCTTGCCCGCATTCGGGCTTTGCTGCGTCGCCATGTAGCGCGCACCGAAGGCCCGGTTGTGCTGCAAGTTAATGGCTTAGAGATGAACACTGCTTCGCGCGAGGTTACGATTGCTGGGCGTGCGGTGCAGCTAACCGCCAAAGAATACGAATTGCTCGAATTATTTATGCGTCACCCGGGCCAAGTGCTAACTCGCGATGTGATTTACGATCGGGTTTGGGGCTATGATTTTGGCGGCGAATCGAATATCATTGAGGTCTATGTGCGCTATTTGCGCCAAAAACTCGAAGAATCGGGCGAAGGCCGCATGCTGCACACCGTGCGCGGCGCTGGCTATATCTTACGTGAACAACCCTACGGTGAACGATGACACTACGCTATCGGCTAACCTTCATTTCCGTTGCCTTTATGACCCTTGGATTGCTCATTCTGGGGTTGACGCTCTATTCTGCTGAACGGGCGATTTTGCTCAATGGCGTGCGCGATGATTTGGTGCGGGCTACCAACCAAATTCAAAGCCAATATGCCCAAGCCAAAAAGCCACTCGAGCGCTATTTCAGCGGCACAAGCATCTCGTTGTTGCCTGTGCCCAACGAAGATTTTGAAGGTTCGCCGATTTCGGTCGCGGTCTTTTATCCCAACGGCGTGCGCTTGGCGGCAACGCCCGCGTTTATGGGCGAAGGCCCAAGCCTCGATAGCACTGAATTGGCTTCGGCGCTCGAAAAAAATTCAGTCATGAGCACCAAGCCATCGGCTTATGGCCGCACCATGCAAGTGGTTTCGCCATTAACCTTCGATCACACGGTGGTCGGCGTATTGGTTGCTAGCCAATCGTTGCGCACGGTTGATCGCGCCTTGGATACCTTGTCGTTGGTGTTTTTGATTGCTGGCTCGCTCACGATTGTGCTGATGTACCTTGGGATTAGCCAAATTACCAAGCGTGGTCTGCGCCCAATTGATATGATTGCCAATACTGCCGAGCAAATTGTGCGTGCCGAAGATTTGAGCCGCCGGATCGCCGTGGCCAATCCCCACGATGAGCTTGGTCGGCTGGCCACCATCACCAACGATTTGCTAGCGCGCATGGAAGGGTTGTTCAACACCCAAAAACGGCTCACCGCCGACGTTTCGCATGAATTGCGCACGCCGCTCGCCGCCATGCGTGGCAATCTCGAAGTGCTGCGCCGCGGCGCAATGCACAACCCCGAATTGCTCAGCGAATCGCTCAGCGACTTAGAACGCGAGGTTGTGCGGTTGAATCGTTTGGTCAACGACCTGTTGTTTTTGGCCCAAACCGAGGCGGGCGTACAAATGCGCAGCGAGCCAGTTGAGCTTGATACCTTGATTTTGGAAGTATTTCGCGAATTGCGTCCACTCGCCGAGCATGTCAAGCTGCAAATTGGCAGCGAAGATCAAGCAACGGTTATCGGTGATCGCGACCGACTCAAGCAAGCAATGCTCAATCTGGCCTACAACGCGATTCAACATACGCCCGACGATGGCACAGTTACCCTCAGTTTGGAACGGGTTGGGCGCGAAGTGGCGCTGCGCGTGCAAGATACTGGCGAAGGCATTCCGCCTGATGTATTGCCCAATATCTTCCAGCGTTTCTATCGCGCCGACAAATCGCGGGTACGCAAAGGCGGCGGCGCTGGCATTGGCCTAGCAATCGTCAAATGGATTACCGATGCCCATCGGGGCACAATCGAAGTCCGATCAAACGTTGGCGAAGGCAGTATTTTTACCTTGTGGCTACCCTTAGCACCAGCCACCGATCGGCTCATCACCAGCCAACTCCGCGATTCGCCATCGCAACCATTGCCCGTTATCCGGCAATAACGATATTTTAACCGCGAAGAACGCGAAGGACACGAATGGGAATGAGGGCTATAGACTGAAGGCTATCGGCTATCGGAACATTGCATGAAATTTCAAACAATCTCCCATAGTCAAAAGCCAATAGCCAAAAGTCCTTTCCCCATTCGTGTCCTTCGTGGTTTAATCAAGTCTTGGTGGATATAAACCTATCCCGATAGCCAATAGCTGTAATGGTTCATTAGGTTATCAATCGTATTCCCTCACCCCCCAGCCCCCTCTCCCACAAAAACGCGGGCGAGGGGGAGCCGACTCTTTTTTATGAAGGATTTGGGGGAGAACCATGGCGTTAAAGCCCCTCGCCCGCCGCGTGGGAGAGGGGTGGGGGTGAGGGGATCAAGCTGTGGTTAACCCAATGAACCATTACAAATAGCCTCTACTCCGTTGGTAATTCGAGCTTTTTGAACAACACTGTTGGCGCTGCTAATTCGCGGCCTGCTGGCAGATCGCTCCATTCCCAGCGTCCAACCCATGTGCTTGGTTCGCAAGTCAGCACTTCGTGGCTGTGCTGGCTTTCTTGACGTTCCTCAAACAGCAATGGCCCGGCCAAATAGCCTTCATTACCCAAGAGTTCGTGCAATTTTTGGCTGGTGAAAGGCAAAAATGGCGTGAACAAGGTGCGCAAATTGTTGATTGCTTGCAACGCAACATACAAAATCGTGCCGCCACGCTCGCGATCGGTTTTGAGCACTTTCCATGGTTCTTGGCTAGCCAAATATTCGTTGACCGAACGCGCCGCTGCCATCGTCGCAATCAAGGCTGCTTTGAAATGAGCTTGCTCCAATTCCTTGCCAACGGTTTCAAAGGCGTTGCGCACGGTTGCCAAAGCAGCTTCATCTTCGGCGGTCAGGGCTTGTGGCGTTGGCACATGGCCAAAATTCTTGTGGGTGATTGAAAGCACCCGATTGACCAAATTGCCCCACGTTGCAACCAATTCTTCGTTGTTGCGCCGAATAAATTCGCTCAGCGACCACTCGGTATCCGAGGTTTCGGGGCCAGCAATCACCAAGAAATAGCGCAACGGATCGGGATCATACTGGGCCAAAAATTCGCCCACAAACGGAATGCTATTGCCCTCAGCACGTGATGATGAGATTTTCTCGCCGCCAGCCAAGGTCAAAAACTCGCTGCTGACCACTTCGTAGGGCAATTCAAGCTCGCCATGGCCAATCAGCATGGCTGGCCAAATGACGCTATGAAACACAATATTGTCTTTGCCCATAAAGTAGTAGTGACGGGCCTCTGGGTTGAGCCACCATTCGCGCCAAGCCTCAGGCCGCCCAACCTTGGTTGCCCATTCAACCGCTGCCGAAAGATAACCAATCACCGCATCAAACCAAACGTAAATCCGCTTGCCATCGAATTCGTCGCCTTCGACCGGAATTGGCACACCCCAGGTTAAGTCACGGGTAATTGCACGGGCTGGCACTTCTTCAAGCAAGCCCAACGAAAAGCGTTTTACATTTGGTCGCCAATGTTCTTGGCTTGAAATCCATTCGCGCAAACGCTCGACAAAGGCTGGCAAATTCAAGAAAAAGTGGGTTGTTGGCTTGAATATCGGCGTTGCACCGCTCAAAGTCGAACGTGGCTCAATCAAATCGACCGGATCAAGTTGCTTGCCACAGTTATCGCATTGATCGCCGCGCGCCTTGGTGTAGCCACAATGCGGGCACGTGCCTTCGACGTAGCGGTCGGGCAAAAAGCGCTTGTCGGCTTCGCTATACGTACCAATCATTTCTTTGGCAAAAATATAGCCTTTTTCCTGCAAGCGGGTAAAAAATGCTTGGGTTATTTGGTAATGATTTTCGGTCGATGTGCGGGTAAACAAATCATACGACAAGCCCAAATCACGCAAGTTGTTGCGAATTTCAGCATTGTAGAAATCGGTGACTTCGCGCGGCGTTTTGCCCTCGCGCTCAGCACGCACCGTAATGGGCGTGCCATGATCGTCGGTACCGCTGACCATCAAAACATTATTGCCGACCAAACGTTGATAGCGGGCAAAAACATCGCTGGGCACGCCAAAGCCTGCAACGTGGCCAAGGTGACGTGCGCCTGAGGCATACGGCCAGGCTACCGCCACTAAAATATTTTTTGACATACACACATCCTTAAACAAATTGAGGGCAACAAAAAACCGAGCGCAAGTCGCCCGGTTGCGTGAATCAACGAGGTGGGCGCATCTTCTAGTTGGCGGGGAAGCCCGCCATGAAGCCGCCAGCGGTAAGGCGAATCCCAGCCCATAGCCAAAAATCGGCTGCTGCTTGCGCCGCTTCTGGGGAAGTTTTGGCTGTGAGTTGCAATAGTTGCATTGGGTTACCTCGCCTACGTGGCCTCATTGTACCACACTGGCTGGTTGGTCGTATAGGCCTAGGGGAGTAGAGCATAGAGCATAGAGCATAGAGCATAGAACATAGAGCATAGAACATAGAAAAGGCAGAAGGCAGAAATTTAACGCAGAGGCGCAGAGGAACGAGGGCTATAGGCTGTTGGCTATGGGCTAACAAAACATGCTTCGTGCAATTCGTGGAATTCGTGGCTATGGGCTGTTGGCGATCGGAGATTTCTTGCAATGGCAATAATTGTTCCGATAGCCCATAGCCTAGAGCCAAAAGCCCCATCCCCTTCGCATCCTTCGCGGTTTCTCGCCTTTGTGTGCTTCGTGAATAAACAATACGTTGCAGGTTTCTCAATTGGCATAAAAAAGGACGTAGCGTTGATGCTACGTCCTTGGTGTTTGGTGAGCCGGGTGGGACTCGAACCCACAACCAGCTGATTAAGAGTCAGATGCTCGACCATTGAGCTACCGGCCCAAACAGCGTCTACAAGTATACCGAGCTTGGGCTTTTTTGTCAAATTGTAACGAAAGGGTCAGGGGCCAGTTTATGAAATCAGCTAAGATTGACTCAGATTTATAGTCCCATAGCCAAAATCCCATAGCCCATAGCCATACGTTTTCAGCCACAGATTGTACAGATTGGCTCAGATTCATAGTCTCAATAGCCAATGACCCATAACGTTTTCCGCCACGAATTGCACGAATTGCACGAAGTATGTTCCGATAGCCCAAAGCCATGAGTTGTTTGCCACAGATTGCACAGATTGGCTCAGATTCATGGTCTCAATAGCCAATGATCCATAACGTTTTTCGCCACGAATTGCACGAATTGCACGAAGTATGGTCCGTTAGCCCATAGCCATGAGTTGTTTGCCACAGATTGCACAGATTGGCTCAGATTCATAGTCTCAATAGCCAATGATCCATAACGTTTTTCGCCACGAATTGCACGAATTGCACGAAGTATGGTCCGTTAGCCCATAGCCTTATTCCTCTGCGTCTCTGCGTTAATAAATTGATCCACGTTGTTCTATGCTCTATGTTCTCTGTTCTGACTTTCCCCAACAACCAACCCCCAACAACCAATCCCCAATTCCTATGCTCTTTGCTCTATGTTCTTCTTTAACATAGCTTGCTCAAAGCAAAACCCCCGATCGAATATATATCGATCGGGGGTTTTATGCGAGTTTTGGTTCTAACGATCAGGAATCACATCAAGGAACAAGGTTGAGTAGGCACGACCCAACTCAATTGGGCCATCAAGCGCGCCTTGGGTTTGCAACATTTGATGGGTAAATGACCACAGATCAGGCCGCATATCGCCAACTTTGGTATTCGCTGGCTTGACCAATTTGGTTAGTTCGTTCAAACGCCGCAGTTGCGCATCACGATTAAGTTTAGGATCGTAGCTGACCACATAATCAACAGCCTGATTGGGATTAGCAATCACATCATTCCAGCCTTTAAACGTTGCCTTAAGAAAGCGCGTAACCAGATCGGGATTTTCGGTCGCCATTTTCTCGGTCGTAATCAGCACCAGTTCATAGCTATTGATGCCATAATCGCTGAGCAACATGATTGAAGGTGGCGAGCCACGTTCGCTTAATTCAATCGCTTCGTTGATATTCCAGGCTACCAAGGCATCAATCTCGCCTTTGATCAGTTGCTCAATCCCCGAATCGAAGCGTGGCAAGGGCTTAGCACTAGCCAAATCAATGCCTTGGGCGGTGAGCAAGGTGTTGTACAGTTGGGTTGCGCCACCTTCTGAAACCAAAACTTTTTTGCCCACCAAATCTTGCGGAGTGCGAATATTGGCTGCTGGCAACGAAAGAATCGCCAGCGGGCTATTTTGGGTTAGCACGGCAATCCCAACGACTGGTTTGCCATTGGCGCGGGCTTGAATCACGCTATCGGCGCTGGCTACCCCAAAATCAGCAGCGCCGCTACTGACGCGTTCAGTGCCATCGATATAGCCCTGATCATCAAAACCACCAGCAATCAACTCGACATTCAAATTTTGCTCGCTAAAACGTCCATTCTTTTCAGCGGCAAAAAAGCCTGCCGAAGAATAATCGTAGACCCAGTTGAGCTGAAGCTTAACCGAATCTTTGGGGGCTGGGGTAGGGGTTGCTTGGCCGGTGCTACAAGCAGCGAGAAGCAGCAGCAAGATTACATTGACATAGCTTAATCGACGCAACCTTGCTCCTCGATGGGGTAAACGCTTAACCATGGGCAACCTCCATGAACAAAAAGAAAGAATAGCGAGTACGATAAACCAAATGGGCTGATATGCCATTATCAACACGACGAAAGCCCTTGTCAAGGTCTATAAGTCCTAAGCAAACGCTAGGCGTATAACCCCAATCGACGAGCAAGGTTGTAAGCTCAACCAAAAAGTGTCAGATTTGGCTGCTGCTTGGCTCTCTCTATGTGGCAAATTAATCTATATAGCTAGTTTAGAGTGTGTACAAATCGAAAGGATTTTTATGACTTCCGCTCAAACAATTTTGGTTACTGGTAGCAGCAGTGGGTTAGGTCGGGCAATCGTTGAAACCTTGGCCCAGCATGGCCATACGGTTTTCGCCTCGATGCGGGGAATTAATGCCAAAAATGCGCAAGCAGCGCAAGAATTACGCGATTTTGCCAGCCAACGCGGCTTAACTATCGAGCCAATCGAGCTTGATGTCACCAATCAAGCTTCAGTCGATCAAGCGATTGCCACAATTCAGTCCAAAGCTGGCCGCCTCGATTGTTTGATCAACAATGCTGGCGCTGGTTTGGCAGGCTTGGCCGAGGCCTGTAGCATCGAGCAAGTGCAGCAATTGTTTGAAATTAATGTGTTTGGGGCTTTTCGGGTTACGCAGGCGGTGTTGCCCTTGATGCGCCAACAACAAGCTGGCCTCTTGCTTACAATCTCTAGTACCAGTACCCAAATAGTCGTGCCCTTGTTGGCAGCGTATGGGGCAAGCAAAGCTGCCGAAGAAAATCTGGCCCAAGGTATGGCCTATGAACTGACCGCGCTTGGCATCGATAGCGTGATTTTACAATTAGGTGGTTATTCGACCAAGTTTGGCGCAAATATCCAGACCGCCGCCAATCAAAACTTGAATGCAGAATATGGCGTGGCAGGCCAATATGCCCAAGCGATCAGCACTGGCATCGTAACAGGGCTTGAGCATGCCGATAATCCAGTTGATGTTGGTAATAAGATTCACGAGATTTTGGGCTTGCCTAGCGAGCTGCGCCCACGCAAATTTAGCATGGGCACTGGCTCGCAAGGCCTCAACGAACTCAACCAACAGCTTGAGCCACTGCAAGCAGGCTTGATTGATATGATGAATATGCAACCAATGCTCTTACGCAACCAAGCCGTGGCTGTTTAATTAATCTTCGTCTTGCTCAATCTCAGCGAGATGCAACTCGATCCGGCGGTCTGGCAACAACCAGATCGCCGCCACCACCACATATAAAAAGCCCGCTATAGCTGGATGAATAAACGCCCCCGCGATTGCCAACGTATACAGCAATGGCGAAAGTTTGCCTTTAAGGTCAGGTCCAATCAGCTTGGCAAGTGCTGAGTTGGAGCCTTGGCTGCGAATAATCGTGCGTTGCAAAATCCAGTAGGCAACCCCCGAACCCAACATCACAAATCCATACGCCGCCGTCGGAATCGTCGCAAAGTGATTTTCACCCATCCAACCAGTGGTGAACGGAATCAGCGAGAGCCAAAACAACAAGTGTAAATTTGCCCATAACATTGCGCCAGTCGTACGTTTGGTCACATGCAACATATGGTGATGATTGTTCCAATAAATCCCGATGTAGACGAAACTCAACATATACGACAGCAAAATCGGCACGAGGGGCTTAATATCAGCCCAGGTATCCCCATGGGGAATCTTCAACTCCAACACCATAATCGTCAAAATAATTGCGAGCACGCCGTCACTGAACGCCTCTAAGCGCTGAGTCTTCATACACACTCCTGCATCTTTTTGGAACCGCTCCTATTTGACAATTTTTGGCATATTGTGTCAAGCCCCAAATTGCTATGCTGCCAATTAATCGATTGACCTTGGTTATAGGAGGATTGACGATGATTACACGCTGGCTATTGATTGGAGTTGGATTGCTTGGTTTTGGGCTGGGGCAGCCAATTACGCCGATTGTTGCAAGCCCTCAGGATTTAACGATTGCGCCAAGTGGCTCGATCAGTTGCGCCACCCCAAGTAGCGAACGGATCGATTGCTTTGTGCTTGGCGACGATGAGCAAGTTTGGCAACGTTCGTGGCAAAGTAGTGCAGGCTGGGGCAACTGGCAAGGCTTAGGATTAAGCCAATTCAGCCTTGACCCAAGTGGCGGCGTAAGTGCAATTGCTCGCGACAGCACAACCCTCGATATTTTTGTTAGTGGCAGGCAAGGCAATTTCATTAATCTGTATCAACGCACGTGGAATGGCACAAGTTGGAGCACGTGGCTCAACCTTGCTGGGCCTGGCGCATTGCAGATTTACGAAACAAGCTGCACATCATCCTCGGCTAGCAATATCAGTTGTTTTGTTCGGGCAAGCGATAATCATTTATGGCAAAGAGTGTGGAATGGAACAAGTTGGACTGGGTGGGATGACCTTGGGGAATTTATCAATGGCGGAAGTTTCAAAGGCTTGGCTGCGGCCAATTATGGCACAAATAATGTCGTGGTGTATGCGATTGGCAACGATGGCCACGCCTACCGCCGCTTTTATGAAGCTACGTGGAGTGCATGGCAGGACGATGGCATGCCAAGCACGAGTTTGTTGCATCAGACCAGCTGTCATCGCCAAGCGACCAATGCCCTAAGCTGTGCATTTAGCGATACTGCTGGCGCTGTTTGGATTCGCACGTGGGATAGTGGCGGATGGAGTAGTTTTAGTATGTTGGCAGAATTGCCTTCAGCCGCCACCGGTGTTGCGATTGCCCATTATCTTGATACTGGAACTATGGTGATTGCCAATGCAAGCAATGGCAAACTTTATCGAACGTTTCGCAACAGTGCGACAAGTGCTTGGACAAGTTGGATCGACGATGGTCGCCCGCAAGATCTTCAAATCTTTATCCCCATCGCTCAAAAACCCAATTAAGCCTTAAGTAAGGCAAAATGACGCATATCGGCCACTTGTTGCTTGTTGCGTTTGAACAATTCTTGATTGTAGCCCACAATCAAGGCCAAAGCGCTAGCTTCGTATTCGCTGTAGTCTGAATCAAAATACATGGCAGCAGCCTGCATGAGGCTAGTGCGATCGGTGTATTGATGGCCGATCAATTGACGCTTGGCAGTTGCTAGAGAGATTTCGGTTACTGGCAGACCTGTGCCATAAATCACCCCAATCACGGCCCCCACAATGCGTTGGCAAGCAATCAAATCAGCTGGATGAGTTTTGGGCACTGGGGCGTTAATCACACATTCGATCAGCTGAGGATAATCACGCAACCATTGTTGGCATGATTGAACTGCGAGGATAATTCGTTGCTTGGGGGTACAACGACGGGCATCAAGGTCAAAATGGGCATGTTCAACAACGCGGGCAGTTGCTCGCTCGAAGACAACCATCCCCAAATTGGCGGCTGAAATATCAAGTGCAAGAATCATCGTGGTGCTCCTTTAGGTACTACAACGGTTCAGGAGGTCGCGTGAATGCTATGACCATGCGGGAATAAACATAGCTCTGGCTTAATAGTCTCAGTGCCAACCATACGCCAAAGGGTTAATCCTTGGATGCTAACCTATTAGGGGGATATTTAGTCGATTACATCCCTCAGTACTAGTCTTGGTTGGGTTCCCGACAAGTGCTAGTGTAATGGCCCAGCCTTACCAAAAGGATTACTACCAATCGATAATATCAGGCAATTTGCTACCTCGTTGCGGGGCGATAACTCACCCAAGGGAGCATTGATCAATTCACCGTGAGGTTAAAAAACGACTAAAACCACAAACGGCTCGCAAAATGGAGCCGCTTGTGGGAGAGAAGAGAGAGGAGAAGGTTTGACATGACTATAGCAAAATTAGCAATATTTGTCAAGGGCTGAATCTCTTTATTCGTTCGCCGGAAGCTGCGCCATATAGTCAGCCAATGCTTCTGGCGAGCGAATCCAAACTACGCTTTTGCTGGTTTGATAGTGCTCAACCAGGCTCGCCAATTTGGGACGCAAGTTTTCATGCACCCACCAGATCGTCTCGAACATGCGCTTCGTTACGTCGCGCAAATCGCAGTCGGGCGGCCCACCAAGCCGTGGATTGCCCTGCGCCGCAGCAATCTGGCGCTCGCAGGCCCACCAAAAATGCACCCAAATTGGATGATCAACAAAAATGATTGTATCGGCGAGCTGTGCTCGTGCTTCAATCTGATCCCATGGGCCAAAGCCGTCGATCAGCCAACGCTCGGTCTGGTGAATGTGCTCAAGCGTTTGGCGTAACTCAGTTGCGGGAGTTGCAACCCAGCCTGGCTGAAATTGCAGCGCATCGATCTCATGCAGCGGCAAATCATACCGCGCCGCCAGTTGATAGGCAAGGGTTGTTTTGCCGCCGCCGCCATTGCCAATAAGCATTACTTTTTGCATCATACTGTCCCTATAAATTGCACGCTAGCCCAAGGTTGTATGGTATTATCGAATGCCACATCCTACTAAAACACTACGCTCATTCCACCAGCGATCATGTGGGTTAGGAGCACACTACTATGTCCTTCGGAAGTGTTTTTATCGCCATGGAAGAATCCATGAGCCATCAATTAGTTGATCGGGCATTAGTGGAAATTCCAGGCTATCGCAAAATTCCGCTGACGAAACAGCAATTAACCCAACGGGTGCTGATTACTGTCCACGCCTTCGGCTTAGATTTGGACGAACCAGAGCCACATTTTTACCGCACTCACCTCGAAGAAGGGGCCTACCAACGCGCCATGCAAGGCTTGCCAATCGACGATTTTGAGCAATTAGTCTTGCTTTGGCATCAACGTGGCGTTGAAATGTTGATGGAAAAATTTGATCAGCCAAGCGATAAGATTGATCTGTTGCGCCAAGCGCTAAAAGTCATTCAATCGGGGCTGGCTGGTTTGTATCGCGGCTATGATCGAGCACGAATTGGCCAACTTGACCGCCAACAAGCAATTTTGAGCGAACTGGCCTTGCCAATTATTCCCGTCTACAAGCAAATTTTGGCAGTTCCGCTGATTGGGGTCATTGATAGCAGCCGTGCCCAGCAGATGATCGAGCGCCTGCTTGAAGAGATTACCAATCTCAAGGCTCAAATGGTCATTCTTGATCTGACTGGAGTGCCATTGATTGATACTGGCGTGGCACATCATCTGCTTAAAACGGTGAATGCAGCCCGCTTGCTTGGTGCGCAAGTGATTATTGTGGGAATTCGCAGCGAAATTGCCCAAACCATGGTGCATTTGGGTATTGATTTGAGCGAAATTATTACCCGCGCCAATCTTCAAGCAGGCCTAGAATATGCGCTGGCTTGCAGTGGCGTTGCAATTCGGCCTTTATAGCCACTATCTAGGAAACCAAACTATGGCCGACCAAATGCCTGATCCTGATCAAAATGCAGCATTAACTGCCTTAGCCGAACGTGAACGCGAATTAATCAAACATTTTATCGAACACCCAACGATTAGCAAAAATACCAACCATCAATTTGAAGCAACCCAAAGTTTCGGCGATCGAATAGCTGATCGGATGGCGGCATTTGGCGGCTCATGGCCATTCTTAATTGGCTTCTCAGCAGCATTATTGGCTTGGATGCTGATCAATGGGCTATTTTTGGCCCGACCATTTGATCCCTATCCGTTTATTTTGCTCAACTTGGTTTTATCGAGCGTTGCAGCGCTGCAAGCCCCAATTATTATGATGTCGCAAAGCAGGCAGGCTGCCAAAGATCGGCTTGATGCAACCCATGATTACGAAATTAACCTCAAGGCCGAATTGGAAATTCAGCGCCTGCATAACAAAATTGATGATCTACGCGACGCGCAGTGGCGCGAACTCGTACAATTACAACAAGAGCAAATTCAATTGCTCAACGAAATTTTGCGCAAGCGTGCTGAATAAGCGGGCTACTCGTTAACTTTACGGTTATGTTGGCTTGCCATACTGCTACTATCAAGCCCAAAAGGCCACAATTGAACCCTAGGAGCAAGCAGATGGACGCAACACTCAGAAAATCGCAACGCCAAGGTAATCTTTTGTTGGTTGGTCTGTGTATGCTTTTATTGTTAATTGGCCTACAATTAGGCCATCAATTGGCCTATTCAGCCCCCAAACATTTCAATCAAGCATATTCAGCGGTAAAATGTCATTCTTTATGCAAAATAATCACAAGCGAGTAAATAATAATTAATTATTATTGAATATTAATAGACTCATTTGAACATCCATTTTACTATCTGTAGCTACTCTCCATAGCAAAAATAATGCAATTAATCGTTTCTAGCACATTACTGACAGATTTATATTAGTACTTCAATCCTAGAGTGCTATTAACCATTGAGCACGTCCTAAACAATGACTAGGCTTTGGCCTAGTCTATTTTAGTTTTCTCAAGGATAAAAGTACTTGACTAGAAGTACTAAATATCTCCTTACAGAAGTACGACAAAACTTGAACATTTTGAGCGATTGTATTAACGAGCGTATTAATAAAGAATAAAGATCCTATTTACTTAACTGGTTCGGTGAGCAGCAGCATTACAATTTTACACCGTACTCGCGAACCTTCAGCGATTGCGCGAGGTTTGTATGTCAGACACCACGATCCGTTTCCCACAAAAATTCCAAGGCATCTTCCAACGTTCTCAAGCCAGCTTCGCTCCGCACTTACAGGTCGCGCGGCGTTTGCTCAACCAGCTCAATATGCCAGCTCCTTTGCAACATGTTTGGGATTATGTGGTCGTGGATAATCCACAACCATCGTTTATTTTGCTGCCCTTGCTCTATTTGAGTTTGGCCGAGCAGTTGGGCGGCATTACGCCAGCCCATCAACGAGCTTTACCAGTAATTATGTTAACTATGGAAGCAGTGGCGGTGATGGATGATACGGTTGATATTGCCAGTCGGCGTTCGGAGCGAGCAACAGTTCCGGCGCGCTTTGGTGTAACCCAGGCCACGCCAATCGCCACGAGCCTCACCGCCACCGTCGCTGAATTAGCAGTTCAAATCGACCCGCGCTTGGTTCAGCCAACCATGCATTTTTTGCGCGAATTAGGCGCGTTACAAATTTGGGAAGTTGAACACAGCTATCCGGAGCAAACCGATTGGGAGGAATGGATGCAACATCGCTATCGTCAAGGCCAAATTGCGACCGAATTTGCGCTCAATTTGGCGCTCATGTACCATCGCCAACCGCTCTTTCCTGCGACCCCAGCCTATTTCTTTGCCCAAATAATGCAAGATATTGACGATGTGGTGGGCCTTTTAGAACAACGGGTGCAATTTGGCGAAGGATGCGATCTCCAGCGCGGTCGGGTTATTGCTCCGCTTGCTGATGCGTGTGATAATAATCTCCAGTTAGCAAGCTTTATTAACCAGCTTTGGCGTAAAAAACAAGCCTTGTTAAGCGATTCGCACCAAACAACCCTCCAACAACTTAACCAGCATGTGCTTGAAGCAGGATTAGCCACAACCCTTGATCGCTTGACCCAGATTGCGATAGCGTGCGAAGAACAAACGCCGCCCGCCCTGCAATCGTGGATGCGTGACGTGATTTGCACATTTATGGCGCGCCTCAGCGGTGTTGGCCTTGCACAAACCCAAGTCGCCTAAACAGCATGGCCCAACCACTGATCGCCAACAATCGGATAGCCACAGCTATCAGTGGAGCAATCATGAAGGATGTATGGGGCAACCTATTCCGATCATGGCTTAACGCCTATCAACGCATTGGCCAAGAACTTGATCCATTGCCGTGGGTCACATGGTTAATTGCCTGTTTTAGTGTTGGCGTGGGCAGTTTGGGGCTAGCTGGCCTCGATCATAATACCTCACGGAGCTTAATTTGGATCGATTTTAGTTTGGCGCTGTATCTGTTTTGGCTTGGTTGGTTGGTCTATCGCCGCCCACAGTTGGCTTGGCCCCGTTGGTTAATCGTGCTCAGCATGACTTCAATCTGCTTAATTGCGCTCAGTATTGTGAAACTAGAAAGCGCGGCGGTTATCTTAATCACTGTGCCCATCTTGCTGGCCATTATCACGACTGGGCGTTTATGGCCGATCTTCAGCTATCCGCTTTTTTTGCTAATAGCCAGCATTTTGCATCCAGCAGGCTGGAGTTTAATTAATCCGGCGGTGATTGTCTTCAACTTACTTTTATTTTTGACGATGTGGCAATTGCGCAGCTCGGCCAGCAGAGCCACCCAAATTCAGGTGCAGGCCAAAGCCCAGCTTGAACAAGAACAACAAGCACGCCAATTTATTCGCTTTTTTCAGCACGAACTGCGCGGCTATAGCAGTGGCTTAGAAGGCTTAGTGCCAATGTTTGAACGCTTTTTGGCCAATGCGCCACAGCAAAATGCAGGCATTAGCAGCAGCGAAGCCTTGGCAGCCTTACAAACCACAACCCAACAGCTTAAGCAATTAACCAGCCAATTATTAATCTTGACCCGCGAGGGCGTGTTGCAACCCCAACAATTGCAAACGCTGAATGTGGCTGAGCTGCTACATAAAATTGTCAATGAAGTGCGCGCCGCCCATCAGTTTGATCACAACTATTTGCAAGTCGCGGTCTGCAACCAAGCTCCAATCTTGATCAAAGGCAATGATTTGTTTCTGAGCTTGGCGCTGCGCACGATTATTCAAAACTCAATCGAAGCCAGCCTAATCAGTGATCAGCAGATTAAAATTGAATGCAATCTTAAGCAGGCGATGGTGGTTATTAGGATTAGCGATCGCGGCACGGGCTACCCCAAAGAACTGCTGCAACGCCTCGCCAGCAAGCAAATTCCGGCGGTGCTTGGCTGGAGCGGCAAGCTGGGCGGCAACGGCTTGGGCTTAGCATTAATTATGCAAGTTGCGCGGTTGCATCAAGGCTCGGTCAGCTTTGAAAATCAAGCTCATGGTGGCGCATGCACAAGCCTCGCCTTACCGTGCGTTCAGGCAATTAACGATGATTTAGCCCATGGCACCGGCAAACCAACGCTCGTCCAGCCAGCTCCATGCAAACGTTGCTGATAAATCCATTCGATCGCTTGGGCAACGTCGCGTTGGTCTAAATGCTTGCTAATAAACCCATCGAAGCCGACCGAACGAAACAGCGAATCAACATCCTCATAGGCGCTCCAGCCAATCAGTAAGGCTTCGGGATGCAAGGCTGGATGCAAGGTACGGCTGGTGCGTAGGCGATAAATAACGTGCAGCGGCGTACGCCCAACCATCGCATAATCGACCACCATCAAACGAATGCTCTGCGGTGGGTACAAACCTAGTTGGCGTTCTAGATCAGCGACCGAACTAACCCGATCGCAGGCATAACTAAGGTTGCGCAATAAGCTCAGCTGTTGGTCGGCAATCGAAGCTTGTAAGCTCAAAGCGGCTGCTGGCTGGTCATCAACAATTACCACATACGGTTGATTTGGAAGCTGCATTCAGGGTTCCTTTCAGTGCTTTTTTATCAGCGTTGCAAGGTCAATCCATGCTTTTTAACCGCGGTCCATGGCTACGATGTGGGTTGTTCGCTTGATTATACTGTGATTCAATGTCAAAAACTACCATCAATAGTCTGAATCGTACAATGAGCTTACAACGTTTAAATGCTTGCAGCTCAAGGCGTTGAGGCTGAGCCAAAACTCAGTCGTAAAACCGATGTTTGCGCGCCTACAAGGCCTATAATCAAGCGCATATCGCAATTGTAGCCTTGTAGAAGGGTCGTTATGAGCAGTGAAAATCCAGTTTATCCAGTCGTGACGGGCCAACAGATTTATTTTGCGACCCTACGCCATGAGCATTTGCCGCTGTATGTGCGCTGGTTTAGCGACCTTGGCATGACCGCCAATTTGGGCGCAATCGGCTTTGCGGCCACGCTTGAAGATGAAGAAGCTTGGTATCAACAAGTTTCGAAGCAAAATCCCGAACGACTTACCTTCGCGATTCATATCAAAGAAACCCACCAGCCGATTGGTAATATTAGTTTGTTTGAAATTAATCATCGTCGTCAAAGCGCTGCCTTGGGCATTATGATTGGCGAATCAAGCCAACGCAGCAAAGGCTATGGCACCGAGGCTGTGCGCTTGATAGCCGAATATGGCTTTTTCTTCCTCAATTTGTACAACATCAAGCTTTGGTATTATGGCTACAATGCGCGGGCTGGCCGCGCCTACGAACGAGCTGGTTTTCGCGAGGTCGGTCGCGTGCGCGGCGCAATTCCCTTGGGCAATCAGCGCTACGACGAAATTTTGATGGATATTGTGCGCGATGATATTGATCTGCGAACCATGAGCATGCTCGTGCCTGGAGCGAATCATGACTAAATGGTGGCAGCCAAAACCTGAGGCGCTGTATCATCTCAGCGAAGATGCCACGATTAGTCAATTTACGCCACGTCCGCATCCGCGCCAAGCAGAACACCCCGACTTAGTTTGGGCAATTCAAGGCAGTCATGTGGTCAACTATTTGTTGCCACGTGATTGCCCACGGATCTGTATTCGCTGCGATCAGCACACCAACGCAGCGGATCAAGCGCGCTTCTTTGGGCTGAGCACCGCCGCCACGATTATTGCGGTTGAACATGCTTGGCTTGAACGGATTCGTTCAACCAAGCTGTATGCCTATGAATTTTCGCAGGCGATGTTTGAATTATCCGATGCGGCGGCGGGCTATTGGATGAGTTTAAGTACGGTTACACCCCAAGCGCTGCATCCGATTGACGATTTGCTGGGGCAGTTGCTAGGTTTGGGGGTTGAATTGCGCATTATGCCAAATTTATGGCGCTTGCAGCAGGCAGTAGCTCAATCGACATTGCAATTTTCGATGATTCGCATGCGTAATGCCCAGCCTAGTAGCGAATAGGTCACTATGGGTAGTGTTTCCTCACCCCAGTGGTTGCGCGCGGCATGCTATAATGGGCGCGTTGTCAGCCATAAGGAGCATTCTCAATGATTGACCGTATTACAGAATTATTAGGCGATGAAGCATCGTCACTCTTAGAACATCAATCGAAAACGATTAGCAAAGATTTGATCCATCAACCAGGGCCAGACTTTGTTGATCGGGTCTGGACGGCCTCAGATCGCAGTATTCCGGTATTGCGCAGCTTGCAAAGCCTCTATGGCACAGGCCGCTTGGCCAACACTGGCTATCTTTCAATTTTGCCAGTCGACCAAGGCATCGAACACTCAGCTGGTGCTTCATTTGCTCCTAATCCTGCGTATTTCGACCCTGAAAATATTGTAAAACTTGGCATCGAAGGTGGCTGTAACGCCGTTGCCTCAACCTTTGGTGTGTTGGGCGCAGTTGCCCGTAAATATGCCCACAAGATTCCGTTCGTGGTCAAAATCAACCACAACGAGTTTTTGTCATATCCCAACAAGTTCGACCAAATCTTGTTTGGCACGATCAAAGAAGCTCACGAAATGGGTGCAGTTGCAGTTGGCGCAACGATCTACTTTGGCTCAGCAGAATCGGGCCGCCAAATCGTCGAAGTTGCGCAAGCCTTCAAGATGGCTCACGAGTTGGGCATGGCCACAATTTTGTGGTGCTACTTGCGCAACAACGCCTTCAAAAACGACACCACCGACTTCCACGTTTCAGCAGACTTGACGGGCCAAGCCAATCACTTGGGCGTGACGCTCGAAGCCGACATTATCAAGCAAAAATTGCCTGAAAATAACGGCGGCTACAACGCAGTTACCTCAAAAGACAACCCATATGGCAAAACCGACAAACGCATCTATAGCGATTTGACCAGCGATCACCCAATCGATTTGGTTCGCTATCAAGTTGCCAACTGCTTCATGGGCCGCGCCAGCTTGATCAACTCAGGTGGTGCATCGAGTGGCGAAAGCGACACCGCCGAAGCAGTGCGCACCGCCGTCATTAACAAGCGTGGTGGTGGGGCTGGCTTGATCTCAGGCCGCAAAGCCTTCCAACGCCCAATCGCCGAAGGCGCAGCGTTGTTGCAAGCCATCCAAGATGTGTACTTGTGCGAAGACGTTACCATCGCCTAAACCACGTCGAGCCAGCCAAATCGAGCGAGTGCATAGCCACGCTATGCGCTCGTTTTTCAATGGAGCACCATTTATGGCATCGTATGATTATCGTACCCGTCGCGGAGTAGACCCGATTAGTTGGCAGCGTTTCGAAGAAATAACCCGCCAACTGGCCATGCAAATTGCCCCCTGGGGACCAGAATTGGTCTTGGGGATTGCTCGCGGTGGCTTATTTCCAGCAACCTTGCTTTCCTACGCGTTGCGCCGCGAACTCTACCCAATTCGCTTAACTCGGCGCTTTGAAGATCAAGTTGTGCGCCGCGATCCATCGTGGTTGGTCAAGCCACCAGCAAAAGTGCGCAATCGGCGGGTGCTGATTGTCGATGAGATGGCTGATTCGGGCCAAACGTTGCTGGTTGCAGGCTTGGTTGTGCGCGATATGGGTGCTGCTGATGTCAAAACTGTTGCGTTGTATGCGCATACGTGGGCTAGCCCTCGCCCAGATTATGTTGGCCTACTCTCGGATCAATTGATTATGAACCCATGGGATAGCGAGATTCTGCAGGATGGCCACTTTGTGCAGCACCCTGAATATACAGCAGCAATTCGCGCCCAAGATGATGATGAACAAGCGCCTGATTCGCAGTGAAACTATAGCAAAGTAGGACTGTTGCGCTATAGGCAAATGCAACAAAATCTACTACATTGCAGCATAATCGTTAACTTTTTTAAGGACACGCATGTATGCGGGCATTGGTTGTTAGCAGTTTAAGCATTTGCTTTACGATGCTGTTGGTTGTTGCGCTTTTAACTGCGCAATCATTGGCCGGAGTAGAGCAAGCCCAAGCACAAACGATTGAGGCGCACCAAGCAGCTCAGACATTCACGCTTCGCCTTCAACACACAGCGGCCAACATCACGTTGTATCAGATCATTGATCATGGGGCTAGCGGCATTCACACAGCCGCCACGAGCCAACCAATTGAAATTCCTAGCTATCTTTTGGGGCCATATCAACTGACAATGCAACGCTAATAATTTGGCAATTCAACGCTCAATTGATCACGAGAACTGGCTGCTTCTGTCATTCTTAGAAGCAGCCACTATGCTACCAAATTCAGCTTGCAAGCGCTCAAAATAGGCCTGCATAGCTTCGTTGTGCAACGGAAACGCCAACACCTGTGGGCGATTGATCACCACTAATTCTTCGGTTTCACTACGATCAAAATCAGTTGGAATCGCGGCACGACTGATTGGCTCGGCCAAGCCAAAAATCAAAATCATGCCATCGGGTGTGCTACGCGTCCACCAATCACGAATGCTTTGCACCTCAAGCTGAATATTGGTTTCCTCGAATACCTCGCGCACGCCTGCTGCCTGCCAACTCTCATCAAAATTGACAAAGCCACCAGGTAAGGCTAATTGGCCTTTGCGGGGCTCGATTGCACGGCGCACAGTCAACAAGCCGCCATCAACAGGCACTAAAATAACGCTAACTGGAATCGGGTTGCGATAGGTTGAATTGCCACAAACGCTACATTTGCGCGGAAAGCCTTGCAACGCATCGAACGCAGCCCCACACCAATGGCAATGCTGAAATGCTGGCATGAACAATACCTCATCAAAAAAATTTTTGAGCAAATACATTTAAAATGACATGATATTGATATTTGCGAATATTACTAGTCTCGCCTCTTAAAATAGAAGATCTAACGATATTAAGAGAGTAATTTAGGCAATTTTAGCCCTACAAATATTAGCATGTAATCTAGACAAAGACTACTTCTATATGATAGGATAAAATAAGTAAACCCTGTTATTGTATGCATAAATTAATCATTAGTAATCTACCTATTCTACTGTGTACCAAAGGTATTTAAAGAAAGATATCTATATCTCCATAAACCATATTTACTAAAGTATCTATATCGATCGCTATGTATTAGTATGATTAAGTTAAATATATTTTATTTTGATACAGAAATTTTTCGATTTGATATCAATCCATAAATTGCCCTTGGAAAATTTGTGGCTGTAGTTGACACTGAGTAAAGTTATACTATGCTGCAATAGATAATTTATGGAGGATCTTATGAAAAGTATTTCTGTTCTTATCACTGACCTCGATAATACTCTTTATGACTGGGTTCATATGTGGTATGAATCGTTCAATGCCATGTTGGATGAAATTATTAAAATAAGCAATGTTGATCGTAACCAATTATTGAAAGATATACGCCAGATACATCAAAAATATGGTTCTTCCGAATATAGTTTTTTGATAGAGGAAATACCATCACTCAGGAACAAACACAGTCATATAGGGGTCTTAGAAACATATATTTCAGCTATAAATGCATATAGAAATGCCAGAAAGAAAAGTTTAAATTTATATCCTACAGTATATAAAACATTAAGAGAATTAAAGAGTAAAGGAACGCTTATTGTTGCATACACAGAATCTAAAGCTTTTTATACTAATTATAGACTCAGGAGCCTGAATTTAGATGGAATTATTGACTTTGTATATTCCCCAAAAGATCATTTAATTGATGAAGAAAAGAAAATAGAATCTAGACTTTTCTCAGAAATCTATTATGAATTAAAGAAAACTAAACATTTTTTTATCCCGGATGGAGAACATAAACCAAATCCAAAAATATTAATGGATATTATTAGTAATATCGGAGCTAATATTAATAATACAATTTATATTGGAGATAGTTTGATGAAGGATATAGCTATGGCTCAGGAATGTGCAATTATAGATGTTTATGCGAAATATGGAGTCTCTCAACATAAGGAGGAATATGAGTTACTAAGAAATGTTAGTCATTGGACAGATGAAGACGTTGAGCGAGAAAAGGAAATTCAAAAAAAAGGACTTCTCTATCCACCCTCGTATATATTAAACAAGTCCTTTTCAGAAATCCTAACTCTATTCAACTTTATTGAATTTGATAATAATTTTAAGGACTAATATGAGCGAACTAGACAATAAAAGTCAAGAGTCAGATTCAGAAATCCTGAAACTAACCATTGAAGCATGGAAAAAAACAATAGATGTCCAACAACATTTTAATGATTTAGAAGTTCGAATTCGAAATTTTGCCGTAACCGTAATTACGGCAGTCATTGCCGCCACCGGGACGGCATTGAAAGATCATGTAATGATCTATATACCAATATTCGGAGAAACTGCACTTGCTGCTTGGTTTGTAGTCGCAGGATTGGCAGCTTGGACTGGCTTCTATGTTCTTGATCGTTCATATCATAAGCTTCTTTTAGGTGCAGTACAACATGGCGAATATATTGAGAAGCTTTTGAAGGATAAAATACCAAGCATAGTACTAACCACAACAATTAGTAAGTATAGCAGAGAGAGAGAGTCATGGTGGGAATTTAGATCTCTTGGAAGAATAAGAACTTTTTATGTAATAGTCGGGGTTATGCTATTAGGATTAGCATTAGTATTGTATTTTGGTGTTGATGCTTCTTCTTTTCCGAATGGAGTTACATCGACTCCATTACCAACATTACCAGCTATACCTTCACCCACTCCATAGTAGTATAAAAAGTTGCCTTTCTTTGCATTTGTTAAATTTCAATTACGTTTTTAATATACCAGATAATTCTTTGAAAGAATTATCTGGTATATTCATAATTTAGCTTAAACGAGCCACGCTAAAAAAACAACAGCGTATCAACGGTGATACGCTGTCCAATCGCCCATCGTGTTCTATGCTTCATTACAATAAGGCTGCTCCATGGTCAACCAAAATCGACTGAATGCGCCCACGGGCGGTAGCGGGATCGTGAAGTTGGGCAACAGGCACTTCTAACCGAAAATGACAGCCATCACGAACATGTTCATCTGGATGCCAATAGATCCTGGTAATATTGAGGCTGGTGCGAATACTGCGCATTGCTCGCCATAAAACCGGGACGGTCGCTTCCACTGGTACTACAATAAAGGCACTCGAATCAACGGCCATGCCGAACCTCCTTTGGGTAGAATCACCCATGTGGTATAGGACAGATGTTTTGGCGATTGTAACGACGCAGTGTAGCAAGCTTTGACCAAGATTTCAAGCCCTTTGATCCTAGATTAGGGTGAGCAACGAGTAGTACTTTCTCACCCCTTAGTAGTATAGCTATATATCCAGATTGATCAAGATTAATTTTTGGTCAATTGCGCTTATTCCAGCTCACTATTCGAACACATGATCAACTGATCGGCAAAATCATCGTGTTGTTGGGATTGATCGAGGCCTAAGCGCCAAATTTCTTGCACACACTGCCAGCCTTGCGCTTGATAGAAGCGTTTGGCGCGATGATTGCTCGCAGTTACATACAACTGGATGCGTTGATAACCTTGCTTGCTTGCCCATGCTTGCGCTAGCTTAAGCAAACTTTGCGCCACGCCTTGGCTGCGATAATCTTGCTCAACATACAATGCAAGCAACTCGGCCCAACGTCGGCGTTTAAATAAAGCTGAATCTTGTTGACCAGTCACGATCAACAGGCCAATTGGCACGCTACCATGCCATGCCAGCATCGTTATGCCACTTGTATCGAGAACTTGTTTAACTAAAAAATCATGTAACAGCTCGCGCCAATCTTCAGCTAAACCAAAGTAGGGATCAAGCAATGTGTTATAGTGGTGTAAGGCTTCAAATAAGTGAGCAACAGCCCATTCTTCATCAGCCTGCGCCGGGCGAATTTCAAAAGCAATCTTCATAGTGGGTACGATATCCTTTATGCCTGCAAATAATCATCATTGATTCTACTGAGTGCATCCAGCATTTGGATGATGCAGTATTCAGCACAAAATAGGCCATTCCAAATTGGAATGACCTATCAGTATACCAGCAACGACGCTTTTTAGCGGCTTACAAAACTCCAGATCGTACCATCCCAGCCATAGGTCGTACCATCCAAAGCGAGGCACACATGGCCAAGATACTGATCAAGCGTGGTTTGCCAAAAGGCCAAGCCCGCAGCATTGCTGGCCAAACAGCGAATCTCCCAGGTCGCCGGAAAGCGATCGAACAAGAGCCACGCGGTTTGGCGTGCAGCACCTTGGCGACGAGCATTTGGCTCAACGTACAATTCAGCAATCGCAAAGGTTGTTTGGGGCAAGAGGGCATAGCGATTCAATAGCACAAAGCCAATTCGCTGCTCTGCTTGCTCAATCCACAACGGCACGCGCTCAGGATCTGCCCAATAGCTCGCCAAATAGGGATACTCTGGGCCTGATGCAGGCTCAAGCTCGGCCAAATAATCGGCAAGCAACGCTGCTAATTGGGCTTGTTGCTCGACCAAAATTGGCCTCAGTTGAATGGGTTGCATAGCTTAGGCCACGCGCGCTTGCACTTCGGCGGCAACCTGCGGCGGATCGCTCATGGTAATGCTGATGGTTGGCGTGCGATGCCAGTTGGCACAATCGCGCAGCATCACGGCCAAATCATCGTACAAGGCTTCGCTTGGTATGATGTTTGGCTCCAAATGCAAGGCATGAACGCGAAAAATCCCTGCGCTGCGTTCAGCCTTGGCATCAATCCGCCCAATCACCCGATCCTTCCAGAGAATTGGCAAGGTGAAGTAGCCATAACGCCGCTTGGGTGCTGGCGTATAGCATTCGAGTTTATAATCAAATTGCCAAAAATCCATGGTGCGCTGGCGATCCCAAATGAGGTTATCAAACGGCGAAAGCATGGTGGTGAGGCTTGGGGTGGGCGTTTGCTCCAGCAAATGGCGTTGCTCATGATGGATATAGGCTGGCGCGCTCCAACCTTCGACCTTGACCTCAATCGCTTTGCCTTCTGCGGCCCATGTTTGCAAGAGTTCTTTGATGCCTGGTCGGCGTTGGCGAAAATAATCGGGCAGATGGCGCTCGGTCGCAATACCCATTGAACGCAAGCCGCGCTCGCTCAGTTGCTCGGATGCATCCTCAAAGCTCGGGGTGTCGCGATCATTCCAATTGGGCATAACCCGCTCGGTTAGCTCATAAACGCGCTGGAATTTTTCGCGGCGGATAATCATTAACTCGCCCATGCCCCAGAGAATATCGAGCGCCGATTTGGCAGGCTTCCAATTCCACCAGCCGCCGCCAGCATGATCGTCTGGCGCTTCAAAATGGGCCGAGCGCAACGGGCCACGCTCGCGAATTGTCGCCAAGACGAAATCGGCAACTTCTTTATGTTCTTCGAGCCAACGCCGCGAACGATGCCACTCATGGATATAGCGCAACATCGCCGGTCGTAGCAACGGAAATAATTCGATTGGCAAGAATGAGGCTGCATGCGCCCAATATTCAAATAATTGGCCCGCCGGAAACTGCAATTGATCAAACCAGTCTGGATCATAATTGCCCAAACGACTCCAGAGCACAAAGTAGGGCGCACGCGCCACAACATTGATCGTATCGATTTGCACAATTTGCATGCGCTTGATGGTTTCGTACAAGGTTGCTTGATCAACAACGCTTGGGCGGCGATCTAAGCCTTGGGCCGCAATCGCAATTGCCCGAGCTTGATCAAGCGAGATGGTGGGTGTCATGAATCATCCTTAATCCAAGCGCCAACAGCCGCAGTTTAGGTGCAACTGTTGGCAACAAGCAACTGCTTATTCGGCTTTCAAGCTAGCAAGGTCGATCACAAAGCGATATTTCACATCACTTTTGAGCATGCGGTCGTAGGCTTGGTCGATCTGTTGCACGCCAATCAGCTCAATATCGGCCAAAATATTGTGTTCGGCACAAAAATCAAGCATCTCTTGGGTTTCGGCGATGCCACCGATCAACGAGCCAGATAACTGACGACGGCGAAAAATCAGGTTAGGATAGCTTGGAGTTGGGTGGGGATTTTCGGGCACGCCCACGAGGCAAAGCGTCCCATCGCGTTTCAAAAGGTTTAAATAATCATCAAGATTATGTGAAGCTGAAACCGTATTGAGGATAAAATCGAAGCTATTGCGTTGGCTGCGCATCGCAGCTGGATCTTTGGAGATAACGACGGAAGCACCCAAGCGCTCGGCATCGGCTGCTTTATGCGCCGAAGTGGTGAAGAGCACAACTTCAGCACCCATGGCTTTGGCAATTTTGACCCCAATATGACCAAGGCCGCCCAAGCCAACTACACCAACTTTCTGGCCGGGCTGCACGTTCCAATGGCGCAATGGCGAGTAGGTGGTGATGCCAGCACAGAGCAATGGGGCAACGCGGGCCAAATCCAAATGCTCGGCGATGCGCAGCACAAAATTCTCAGTAACCACAATTTGGCTTGAATAGCCGCCGTAGGTCACGCCGCCGGTGTGTAAATCGGGGCTATTGTAGGTATAAGTGGTTTTGGGGCAAAATTGCTCTTGCTGATCGTGGCAATCGGCACATTGGCCACATGAATCGACCATACAGCCTACGCCAACCGTATCGCCAACGTGGAATTTGCGTACCTCTGAGCCAACGGCCAGCACGCGGCCAACAATTTCGTGGCCAGGCACAATTGGGTAGACCGTGCCATCCCATTCGCTGCGCGCTTGATGCAAATCGGAATGGCAAATGCCACAATATAAAATTTCAATGTGCACATCAGTGGGAGTTAAATCGCGGCGCTCAAATTCGAAGGGGGCAAACGGCGCAGCGTTGTTAAATGCAGCATAGGCTTGCGTTTTCAGCATGGGCTTCCTCCTACAATAAAACATATGTGCAGTTTACCCAAAAAACGCCAATCGTGCATGTGGCCTAAGGCTTATTTTAGAAGGATGAAGGATGAAGTATGAGGGATGAAAGGCTAAGTCAAAAAAGAAGAACATAGAGCATAGAACATAGAGCATAGCATTTGGGGATCAGGGGTTGGGGATTGGGGATCAGGCTCTAGGCTATAGTCTCTTGGCTATTGGAATATAATCAAGCGAATCTGTGGAATCTGTGGCTAAAAAACATGCTTCGTGCTCTTCGTGCAATTCGTGGATCGGAAATTTAACGCAGAGGCGCGGAGAGCGTTAAGGATGAGGGATGAAGTCAAGAACATAGAACAGAGAGCATAGAACATTATGGGGCTATGGGAACATAATCCGTGGAATCTGTGCCAATCTGTGGCTAAAAAACATGCTTCGTGCTCTTCGTGATCTTCGCGGTTTCGATCCCTAACCTCTACTTTTGAATCCAGACAATTGTAATATCATCGACTGGCGTGCGCTCAGCCATAAAATTGCTAATTTGTTTGAATAAATGCTCGTGATATGGCTCGATTGCTGGCCAATGTCGATAGCCAGCCAGAATTGTTGCGAACAACTCGAAGCCGAGCATTTGGTTGGCAGGGTTACGCGCTTCGACCACGCCATCACTGACAAAAACCACATGATCATCAGGCTTCAGCTGAATGTTTGCTTCTTGATAGCGAACATCGTGGCGTGAGCCAATTGGCAAGCCAACAACCTCAATTTCCTCAAGCGTACCAGCACGCAGTAAGTAGGGCATAACCATACCAGCATTGGCAATTTGCAGGCTTGCATTGGCTTGATCATAAACCGCATACATCACCGCAGCATTCATGCGATTGGCTTTGAGCCGTTCGATCAACAAAGTATTGAGGGTTTGCAGCAAAACCGCTGGTTGGCTACCTTCGCGGGCGCGTTCTTCCAAGGTGCTCGAAACCAGCGCCATCATCAGGGCTGCGCCAACACCCTTGCCCGAAATATCGCCAATTGCCATGCCAACCCGACCATTGCCAAGATCGATAAAGCTATAGAAATCGCCGCCAACTTCTGCTGATGGCAATGAATAGGCATTGGCGCGCAAAATATCGGGGTTCCACGGCGGGCGCTGCGAGAGTAAGCCAATTTGAATATCGTGGGCAAGCTTGAGGCCTTGCTGCAAATAATCGTTCTTCTCTTGGAGTTGATCGGTGAGTTGCACCAATTGTTGATAGGCTAGGCGCAATTCGTTGGTACGCAAGGCAACTTGGTCTTCGAGTTGCTCGCGGTTGGCACGCAATTGCTTGGTCATACGGGTAAAACTGCGAATCAACAAGCCCAATTCATCATCACGCGCTGGCAAATCTGCTTGTTGTAAATTACCTTCGGCAACTTGAACCGCAGCCTCGGTTAGTTGGGCCACAGGCACAACGACTTGCCGCATCAATGCAAACACCGCCAACAGTGCCAAGCCCTCTAAAACCAAGCCAATGGTAAAAATTACAATACTCAATTCGCGGGCAGGAGCAAAAGCCTCAGCTTGGTTAACTTCGCTCAACAAAATCAGATCGCGGCCTTCAAGCCAATGGTAAACCCCAACCACCGCTTCGCCAGCGTAGTTTTGATATTTGGCAACGCCATTTTGGCGCGCCAGCGCTTGCTGAATGCCATATGAATCCACGACAATTGGCATGCCAGGCCGGCCAAAACGTTTGCTTGAAACAAAGCGTTGCTTGCTATCGACCAAATAGGTTTCGCTGCTACGACCTAAACCAACCCGTTGAACTAAAATATCATCAAGCCGCGATAAATTAACGTTCGCAGCGAGAATTGCATAGACATTGTTATCGCGGTCAAAGAGCGGGCTTGCAATCGTCAGCGTGGGAATATCTGCATCGTTGGGGTAGATATTTTCGATATATAAGCCAAATTGGGCAACATTGGTATATTCGCGATCAGTAATAATAGTACCTTCGTGCAGCGGATCGGTTGAGAAAATGACTCGCCCAACTTGATTGAGCACAAAGATTTCATCGAATTTGGTTTGATTTTTCACCACTGAGCGCAAGTAGGTCGCAAGCGTATCGTAGGCGCTATTGGCTTCGGGGCTGACCAGTTTGGCGTTGGCAAGCATGCTTGCGTTGCTACGCACCAAGGGCAAGCCCGCCAACAACTGTACCTCTTTGCGCTGATCGTCGACCCAGCGCTCGATTTCTTGCTCTTTGAGCGAAGTTGCAATGCTCAGCCGTTCAATCACCGATTGCTCGATCACGCGGCGGCCAAGCCAATAGGCCGTCAAGCCTAAGAGACTTACAGCTAGGGTGGCTACCAAACAAAACATTGCCACTAAGCGGGCAACTAAGCTACGTTTAATTAAGCGCAGCACCATAAACCTCGCGCACCATCGCTAGATTGCGCATCGGCCCCATTGTAGCAGTAAATAGAACTCAGTAGAACATAGAGCAAAGAACATAGAGCATAGCGAAAGGCTGAAGGCTGAAGGATGAGGGATGAAGGCAAAATAGGGCTATAGGCTGATGGCTATTGGCTAGCGGAGATTGGTTTGAAATACCAACGATTGTTCCGATAGCCCAAATCCTAGAGCCTTATCTTCGTGCGCTTCGTGGATCAACCTGCTGCTTCATGGCGCAAAGGCTCAAATCGCACTACAATACTGCCATGACAACACACGATTTAAAACATCTCTACATTCATATACCATTTTGCCAAACCCGCTGTGCCTATTGCGATTTCAACACCTTTGCCAATCGCGAAGATTTTATGCAGCGCTATGTTGATGCGCTGTGCTTGCACCTCGAACGCATGGCGAGCGGCGCAACCAGCGTTGACCAAACATGGCCGAAAACAGCAACCCACCCAATTCCATGGGCCAGCTATCAACTGAACGATCTTACGGGGCCGTTGCAGCAAGCCGATTTACCAGCTACCGTCTTTTTGGGCGGCGGCACTCCAACCGCACTGCCCTTGCACTTGCTTGAACAACTGATGCAAACCATCGGGCGAATTATTCCGCTTGAGCAAGCAGAAGTGACCAGCGAAGCCAACCCAGGTACGGTGCTTGACCATGAGTATTTGCGGGCGATGCGTTCGATGGGCATTAATCGTTTGAGCATGGGCGTACAAACCCTGCACGACCCAACTTTGCGCGTGTTGGGGCGCATTCATACGGCCAGCGAGGCCTTTGCTTCGTATCAGGCAGCGCGTAAAGTCGGCTTTGATAATATTAATCTTGATTTTATGTTTGGCTTGCCTGGCCAAGATATTGCCCAATGGCGCGCGATGCTTAAGGAAATTGTCAGCTGGGATACCGAACATTTTGCCCTCTATTCGCTGATTGTTGAGCCAAGCACACCGCTGGCAGCTCAAGTGACCGCAGGCCGCGTGAGCATCCCCAACGATGATGCTACTGGCGAGATGTATGAGGCGGCGATGGATATTTTGGGTGCAGCAGGCTATGGCCATTATGAGATTTCCAATTGGGCCAAAACCAAAAGCCCCCAGTTCAATCCAAGCGAACGCTTGCCAGCCTATGCCTCGCGTCACAACGTTGCCTATTGGCTCAATGCCGATTACTTGGGTGTTGGTGCTGGCGCACATAGCCATTGGCGCGGCTGGCGCTGGGTTGATCAACGGGTTTTGGAGCCATTCGCCCAACAGGTTGAACGCGGCCAAGCACCATTGGTTGATGCGCAGGCATGCGAGCCAAACGACCGTAATTTTGAAACGATTATGATGGGCTTGCGGCTGAATTGTGGCTTAGGGTTTGCCCATTTTCAGCAACGCACTGGCCACGATTTGCTTGAGCAGTATCAACCAATAATTAATACATTAGTTGAGCAAGGCATGCTCGAACAAACCGCAAATGCAATTCGCTTTACGCCACGCGGGCGCATGGTTGGCAATCAAGTCATCGAACGCTTTTTGGTCGATTAAGAACATAGAGCATAGAACCTAGAACATAGGGATGAGGGAATTACTTTAATCACGAAGGACACGAAGAGCACGAATGTTGGGTTTTGAGTCCTATCAGATTTGAACGCAATTCAGACATTCAACCAATGCAACTTCGTGTCCTTCATCATTTCTTCTCTGCGCCGCTGCGTTAAATATTTTTTGCATTTTGCATTTTGACTTGACCTTTCATCCCTCATACTTCATCCTTCATCCTTGCTTCTCTCTGCGCCGCTGCGTTAAATTTTCGCCACGAATTGCACGAATTGCACGAAAAATATGTTTTAGCCACAGATTCCACAGATTTTTATGATTATATTCTTGCCAACCCAAAGCCAACAGCCAATAGCCAAAGTTCTCTCAGTTAAATATTTTTCAACTTTTTGCATTTTGCCTTCTGACTTGGCCTTTCATCCTTCATCCTTCATCCTTCATCCTTTCTTTTCTCTGCGTCGCTGCGTTAAATATTTTTTGCATTTTGCATTTTGACTTCTGCCTTTTGACTTGACCTTTCATCCCTCATAATTCATCCTTCATCCTTTCTTCTGACTTTTGACTTTAACTCAGGGTTGCCCGTATAATCGTGGCTGCAATTTACAACTTGTTTGTGGTGCGTTGCTGTCCCGGATGACACAAACGCGCAATGGGGGAAGCCAGTCCAAGTCTGGCGCTGTCCCGCAACGGTAGGAAGCTTTGCTTCAAGCCCGATAACCCGCCACAAACTCATCGACACTCCAACATTTCCCTCGCGGATCAGGGAAGGAGTTGCTAGGCCCTGCTGGGTTTAGTGCCTCTTTTCCTCTTTGGCATGAGCCGAAGAGGTTTTTTCTTGGCTGTTTGCATGCTGGTGTGTCGCCCAACGGAGCCAGCATGAGCGATGCCCCACTGACGATGCGTGCCTATGGCCGCCATTTATTTATTTGCACTGGTGATCAATGCAACGGCGACGCTGACGGCGCGGCCTTAGCTCAACACGCCCTCGAACAACTCGGCGATCGGCGCAAATTACGCAATCCTGAACGGGTCAAATGCTCGACCGTCAGCTGCTTAGGCGTGTGCCAGCGCGGCCCAATTGCGGTGGTCTATCCAGAAGGCATTTGGTATCAGCAGCTTGATGCGGAATTAGTTGAACGCATCGTTCAAGAGCATCTGATCAATGGCGAGCCAGTTGAAGCAGCGATTTTTCATCGGCTCTATCCGGCTGGGCAAGAGCCAGAATACGCTCCGGCAGTGCGCGGCGATCAAGCGTTTAATCCAATTGAATTGCAGCACGATGATGCAGTTGAGCAATTGGAACCAATTGTCGTTGCTGGCACGCAACTGCATTCGACCGAGGAAAAACAGCGCTATCGCGAGCAAGTGCGCAAATTGCGTAAGGGCAAAAAAGGCTTAGTGATTGTCAATACAGGCAATGGCAAGGGCAAAACTTCGGCAGCTTTGGGCGTGATGACCCGCGCGTGGGGTCGCGATCTGAAGGTGCGCATGATTCAGTTTCTCAAACATGAAAATGCCAAATTTGGCGAATCGCGGGCCGCTGCCAAGATGGAGATTGAGTTTGGCGGCACTGGCGATGGCTTTACGTGGACATCGAAAGACCTTGATGCGACCAAAGCCAAAGCCTTGCATGGCTGGGAACTAGCCAAAACTGCGATTAGCTCGAATCAGTATCAAATCGTGATTCTCGATGAATTTACCTATGTGCTGGCGTTTGGCTGGCTCGATGTCAACGAGGTTGTGGCTTGGTTAGCGGCCAACAAGCCCGAATTGCTGCATGTAATTATCACAGGCCGCGATGCACCAGCTGCCCTAATTGAGCACGCCGACCTCGTGACCGAGATGCGCGAGATCAAACATCCGTTTCGGCTTCAAGGCATTCGCGCTCAAATAGGGATTGATTTCTAATGACTGAACGTTTGCAACGCAATATGGTCGAGCGCATCGATGGGCGCATGGTCAACGCTGGCTATAAACGCGGTATGTTGTTTATCTGCGCTCATGGCTGCTGCTGTGGCATTACCGAACGTGGTTTTGCCCCCGTCTGGCCGGAAATTCATCAGCACGAATGGGAAAGTCGCAAGCTGCGCAACCTTGTGCATCTGAATATGGGCGGCTGTTTGGGGCCATGCCCGCTGGCCAACGTCGCCATGTTGATGTTCGATGGCCAGCCGATTTGGTTTCATTCGCTCAATCAGCCAGAGTTGGTGGTAGCGCTCTACGACTACATCGAAACCATGATTCAGGCCGATCAGGTACTGCCTGCGCCAGCCAATCTCAAGTCGCATGTCTTCAATGGCTTCAAATGGGATGGTCACGCACCAGCAGCAACCAGCCAAGCGCCAACCTTGCCAGCTAGCCAGCCCAGCCTTGGCAATGGGATTCTCTTTTTGACCCAAGCTGATACCGATATTTTGCTGATTGAGCAGGCTCGTCGCCAATTGCCAAGCGATTTTACCATCCTACAAACCGCCAACGTGGGCGAGGCCGAAGATCAAACGGCACTTGATGGTTTGCTTGATCGCTTGTTGCCGCAGGCCGAAATTGTGGTGGTGCGCCTCATTTCTGGGAGCCGTGGCTTTGAGCATGGCATCGAGCGCTTGCAACAATGGACGCAGCAAACCAATGGCTTTGTGCTGTATTTGCCTGGCTTCGAGGCGCTTGACCCTGAATTGATGGCGCTTTCGAATGTTGGCGTGCCGCTGGCGCACTTGATTAGCACCTATTTTATGCAGGGCGGCTTGGAAAATGTGGTCAATGCCTTGGCATGTTTGAGCGACCACTTGTTGCTCACAGGTTGGGGCTATGACGCACCGCGCGAATTACCACGCCATGGCATCTACACGCCAGCATTAAATCGCTGCGAAGGGTGCACTGGTGCTCAATGCCAAACGAGCGAGCAACCAGCCAAGCCAACCGTGGGCGTGCTGTTCTATCGAGCGCATATGCTCAGCGGCAACACCGATTTTGTTGATGCAATTTGTCGGGCAATCGAAGCAAAGGGCATGCAACCACGGGCGGTCTATAGCCACTCGCTCAAGGAAGGCGGCAGCAACAATTTGCCCGCTGCCTTGGAATGTTTGCAAGCTGATGGGCCGATTGATGCCTTGATTTGCAGTTTGTCGTTTGCCTTGGGCAATGTCAATACTGAAGGCCCAACCCTCGCAGGCTGGGAAATCGACATGCTGCAACAGATGAACGTACCGATTATCCAAGCGATTGCCAGTGGCCGCTCGCGTGAGCAATGGCAACGAGCAGGCCGTGGATTAAGCTCGTTGGATACAGCAATTAATGTGGCGATTCCCGAATTTGATGGACGGATTATCACCGTGCCAATCTCGTTCAAGGAGCAAGACCCCAATTCTGGCGGCGTGCGCTACGTGCCAGATCTTGAGCGGGTTGAGCGGGTAGTTGGCATTACGCGGCGCTTAGTCACTTTGCGCCACAAACCAAACGCCGAAAAACGTATTGCTTTTGTGTTTACCAATAGCAGCGCCAAAGCCTCGCGAGTTGGCAACGCGGTCGGCTTAGATGCGCCAGCTTCATTATTGACCTTGCTGCACGCCATGCAAGCAGAGGGCTATCAGGTCGGCAAATTGCCAGCGAGCAGCGATCAATTATTGCTCGATTTGATCGATCGTTGTTCGTATGATGAAACTTGGCTGACCGAGCAGCAATTAGCTCAAGCGGTGCATGTGCCAGTTGCGCAATATCAACAATGGTTTAGCGAATTGCCCGCCAATTTGCAAGCCAGCATGATCAAACAATGGGGCGAAGCGCCAGGCACGGCCTATTTGAGCGAGCATGGATTAGCCTTGGCGGGCTTGGAGTTTGGCAACGTTTTTGTGGCCTTGCAGCCACCACGTGGCTATGGCATGGACCCCAACGCAATTTACCACATGCCCGATTTGCCGCCGCCGCACAGCTATTATGCGCTCTATCGCTGGCTGCGCGATGGCTGGCAGGCCGATGCCTTGGTGCATATGGGCAAACACGGCACGCTCGAATGGCTCCCTGGCAAGAGCGTTGGCCTCAGCCGCGAGTGCTTCCCCGATGCCTTAATCGCTGATTTGCCAGTGATTTATCCATTTATCATCAACGATCCAGGCGAGGGTAATCAGGCCAAACGCCGCAGCCATGCCGTGATTATCGACCATATGACTCCGCCGATGACCAGCGCTGGAGCCTATGGCCAGTTGGCCGAATTGGCGCAATTGGTCAATGAATATTATCAAGTTGAGCAACTAGACCCGAATAAATTGCCCTTGTTGCAGCGCCAAATTTGGAACTTGCTGCAAACGAGCAATCTCAGCGACGATTTGCAATTTATTCTCAAGGCCAACCACGGCGACCACACCCACGAGTGGGATGGCTCATTCCTTGAGGATGGCACACCCACGGCCTTTGCCGAGATGGAAGGCCGCCAAGTCGCCCACTTGCTCGAAGATATTGAAGGCTATTTGTGCGAACTGACCGGAGCGCAAATTCGCGATGGCTTGCATATTTTGGGAACCTTGGCCGAGGGCGACCAACTGCCAGAATTGCTGTTTCACCTGACCAAACTGCCCAACCTTGATGTGCCAAGTTTGCCCGTGGCGGTTGGCACGCTCTATGGCTTGGATTGGAATACTTTACAAGTTAATTTGGGCGAACGCTTAACCCAACCTTTGCAATTAGCCGAACAAACCTTGTATAGCAATGGCGATGTAGCGGCGTGGCTCGAACAGCATTGCAAAACAATTTTGCATCAACTTGAGCAACAAAACTGGCAAATTGCGGCAATTCCAGCAGTTTTAAACGCCAGCTTGTTGCCTAGCGCAGCGGCGTGGGATCAAACGGTCGTCGCGCCATTGGAATTTATCTGTAGCCAGTTGATTCCTAATTTGCATGAAAGTGCGCGCGCCGAAATTGCCAGCCTCTTACACGCCTTGAATGGCGGCTACATTCCAGCGGGGCCTAGCGGCGCACCAACCCGTGGCATGGCGCATGTGCTCCCAACGGGCCGCAATTTCTATGCGGTCGATCCACGCTCGTTGCCCAGTGCGGCGGCTTGGCAAGTTGGCCAGCACTTGGCCGATGATTTGATTCGGCGCTATCAACGCGAGGAAGGCAGCTACCCGCGCAGCGTTGGCATCAGCATTTGGGGCACCAGCGCGATGCGCACCTATGGCGATGATATTGCCCAAGTGCTGGCCTTATTGGGCGTGCGGCCAGTGTGGCAAGCTGAAAATCGCCGCATCACGGGCGTTGAAGTTATTCCCATCGCCGAACTTGGCCGCCCACGAATTAATGTGGTGTGTCGAATTAGCGGCTTCTTCCGCGATGCCTTCCCGCATTTGGTCAGTTTGCTTGATCAAGCAGCCCAAACAGTAATCGCGCTTGATGAACCGCTTGATCAGAATTTTGCTCGCCAGCAGACGTTTGCCGCCACCGAGCAGCTGATCAAAAACGGCTTAGCGCCCGAAATTGCCCAGCAACAAGCGCGTTATCGGGTTTGGGGCTGCAAGCCAGGCAGCTATGGCGCAGGCATTTTGCCCTTGATCGATAGCCAAAATTGGCAAGATGACGCTGATTTTGCCCAAGCCTACATTGCGTGGGGCGGCTATGCCTACACTAGCGATGAATATGGCGTTGAGGCCGCCAATGCATTTGGCACAGCCTTGAGCGAAGTGCAAATTGCCACTAAAAACCAAGACAACCGCGAACACGATATTTTTGATAGCGACGACTACATGCAATATCACGGCGGCATGATCGCCACGATTCGCGCCTTGACTGGCCGCAACCCACGCCGCTACTTTGGCGATTCGAGCAACCCGCAGCGCCCTCAAACCCGCGACCTGCGCGAAGAAGCGCGGCGGGTGTTTCGCAGTCGCGTGGTCAATCCCAAATGGATCGAAAGTATGCGTCGCCACGGCTACAAAGGCGCGTTGGAGCTAGCCGCCACCGTCGATTACCTGTTTGGCTACGATGCCACCGCCCAAGTTGTCGATGATTGGATGTATCACTCGATTGCTGAGCACTATTTGCGCGACGAGGAGATGCAGCAATTTTTTGCCGACAGCAACCCGTGGGCTTGGCAAGCAATTGCCGAACGCTTGCTCGAAGCAATTGATCGCGATTTATGGCACGACCCAGAGCAACACGACATCGATCTGCTTAAAGCCGCCCAATCGTTGGGCTTGAGCAATTTACAACAGCGAGGCCAGCTATGAACAACAACGATTGGTATCGCTATTTTGCGCCGCGCCAAGTTGCCACGCTCAGCGCCGAACGCCAACACGCCGATTACACTGCCGCCCAGCACGATCTCGATTTTGTGCTGGCGCAGATTGGCATTGGCTCAAACGCCAGCATTTTGGAAATTGGCTGTGGTTGGGGTCGGCATAGCGTGGCGTTGGCTGAACGCGGCTTTGATCACGTTTTGAGCATCGATATTGCGCCAGAATTGCTGCACGCAGCCCAAGCCTTTGCCCAGCAACGCGGCCAAAATTGCCAATTTCGCCAACAAGATTTTATCGAAATTGCTGCGCAACCGTTCGATGCAATTTTCTCGTTGTACGATCGCAGTTGTTGCGGCTACCCCAGCGAGGCCGCCGATGCCCAAAGTTTGCAGCATTTAGCCAATCTGCTGCAACCAAACGGCTGGCTGATTTTTGGGATCAACGATTGGCCGTTTGTGCTGCCCGAAGCCAGCCAACGCTGGGCCGAAACTGAACAAGGCTTGGAATTATACGAAGTGCTTCCTGATCGCAATGCCATGACCTGCACCGATCGCTTGACGGTGCTGAAAGCAGGCCAGCGCACGAGCTACGAATTGACCCGCCGCCATTATTACTTGCCCGAATTGCAGCGCTTGCTCAGCAATGCAGGCTTACATTTGGTCAGCGCTTGGCATCGCTTAGACCAAAATCGACCGTATGGCGATGGTAGCAACGGCCTGTTTATTGTTGCTCAGCGAGCTAACAATGGCTAAGCGAGCATTGAGTGCGTTATTGGCCTTGGCCTGCGATACGCTGCTGCCAGAATTGCCCAACTCTGTGCATCCGGTGGTCTGGATGGGCAAGTGGATCAAGCAGGGCGAGCGATTCGCGCCAAACAACCAAGCGGCGCGTTTGGCTTGGGGCGCGATTTGGCTGAGCGCAGGCTTGGGCTTGAGCGCAGGTTTGGCCACCAGAATTCCCAAACATTCGTTGGCGCAAGCCTTGGTAGCCCAAAGTTTGTTGGCCTATCGAGCGCTTGATCGGGCGGTTGGCGAAGTGCAAAGCGCACTTGCCACCGACGATTTGGCCGAAGCACGGCGCTTGTTAAGCTGGCATTTGGTCAGTCGCGATACGGCGGAGCTAAGCTCAAATGAAGTTGTCGCCGCCGCCATCGAATCATTGGCCGAAAATCTTTCGGATAGCGTGATTGCGCCCTTGTTTTGGTATTTGGCAGCAGGCTTGCCTGGCTTGGCGGCCTATCGTATGAGCAATACTTTTGATGCGATGTGGGGCTATCGCAATCAGCGTTTTGAATATCTCGGCAAAGTTGCCGCCCGTTGCGATGATGCACTCAATTTGATTCCAGCCCGCTTGACTGCCATGTTGCTTTGGCTGGTTGCCCATGGCCAACGCCAACCAACATGGCAGGTAGCTTGGCGCGATCACGGCAATACTGCTTCGCCAAATGCTGGCTGGCCAATGGCGGCTATGGCTGGCGCGTTGGATACCCAGCTGATCAAAATCGAGCATTATACGCTTGGCGACGGCCCAACCCAGCCCGACCCAGCCCTAATCCAAGCCGCTCGCCAGCTAGCCCGCCGCGTGATTGTGGTGATTGTGGCAGGTTTAGCAATAGCTGCATGGGGAGCTGAAACTAAGAATTAGTGAGTAACGTTTTAACCGCTAAGATCGCGAAGGACACGAAGGAGCCGATTTAACAATTTCATCCTTCATCCCTCATACTTCATCCTTTATAAAATGGGGTTCAATTCCGATGAACAAGGTTCGATTTAGCCGATTTTTGAGCGTTTTCTTGTTGTTGAGCAGCCTTGTAGCCTGTGGGACTGCCGAAAGTAGCATTACCCAAATTCCAGCGACCACCGTGCCAGCAACCGCAACAACTGATAGTGCCGCCGTAGCACCAACCGCCACCACAGCAGTAAGCGCAACCGCCGAATTGGCTCCGACCGCAACAATTAGCCCAACCGCTGTGGTCAGCAGCACCAGCAGCGTCAGCTATCCCTTGACGATCAAGGATAGCCTTGGCCGCGAAGTGACCTTGCAAGCAGCACCCAGCCGCATCGTCTCGTTAGCGCCATCGAACACCGAAATGCTGTTTGCAGTTGGCGCAGGCGATGCCTTGGTTGGCGTAACAAAGTATTGCAATTATCCCGAAGCTGCTAAGAGCATCGATCAAATTGGCGGTTTTTCGGCCAAGTCAATTAGCCTCGAAACGATTGTGGCGCTCAAGCCCGATGTAGTGTTTTCGGGCGATGAAAGCCAACAAACCGTGATCGATGCGCTGGCGCAAGCCAATATTCCGGTGATTGCAATTAAAGCTGAAAACTTCGCAGCGGTCTATGAAAACATTAATTTGATTGGCCAAGCCACCAATCATCCAAGCGAAGCGGCCCAAGTTGTGGCCGATATGCAAACGCGCATTGATGCCGTAACTGCTAAAACCAGCACAATCGCCACAGCCGATAAATTAAGCGTGTTCTACGAAGTGTATGATGAGCCATTGATGACCGCTGGCCCGCAAACCTTCATTGGCCAGCTGATTGAGCTTGCAGGCGGGGTCAATATTTTCGCTGAATTGAGCGAAGAGTATCCCGAAATTAGTGCCGAAGAAGTGCTCAATCGCCAACCAGCGGTGATCATCGGGCCAGATACACGCAGCGAGAAATTCAGCGCCGAGATTATTGCGCAACGCCCAGGCTGGAGCGAAATCAAAGCTGTCAAGGATGGCAAGGTCTTGGTGTTGAACGGCGATATTCTTTCGCGCCCAGGCCCACGCTTGGCCGATGCCTTGGAAGCAATCAGCCAAGCCTTGTATCCTGAATTGTTCAAATAAACCCCAAACAAGTTTAATTGATGTTTTGCAAGCAGAGTCAGCGCTGGCTCTGCTTGCTCAAGTTTTGAAGGGTTGGTTTTGGCACGTTTATTCTCGAAGCCCTATTGGCGCGATCTGCTGGCATTTGGTGGCATGCTTGGCCTCTTAGGATTGACGATGGTAGTGAGCCTTGGCATCGGCGCAGTGCAATTCAGCCCCAGCGATGTGCTGCAAGCGATTGTTCAGCCCAATCATGCCAGCACTAACAGCACCGCCGTGACAATTGTTTGGGATTTTCGGCTGGCGCGCATGCTCCTAGCAGCGCTAATCGGCGCTGGTTTGGCCAGTGCTGGGGCGGCATTCCAAGGCTTGTTTCAAAATCCCCTCGCCGATCCATTTTCGATTGGCGCATCTGGCGGCGCGGCCTTGGGCGCAACCTTGGCGATTGTGCTGCAAATTCAGTGGCAATGGTTAGGCTTTAATGCGATTGCGCTGTGTGCCTTTATTGGCGCATTGCTGGCGGTTGCCGTCGTTTATAGCATTGCTGAAGTTGGCGGCCAAGCCCCACGCACGGCCTTGCTGTTGGCGGGAGCGGCACTTAGCACAATGCTTTCAGCAACCGTGTCATTATTGTTATTAATGAATGAACAGCCGTTGTATGAGGTATTTGCCTGGTTGCTTGGCGGTTTATCAGGCCGCAGCTGGGATAATTTGCGCAGCAGTTTGCCATTTGTGCTACTTGGGATTGCTTGGCTCTGGCTGCTAGCACGCCGGATTGATGCGCTGAGTTGTGGCGATGAAGTGGCGCAAAGTTTAGGTTTATCGCTGTGGCGCACTCGCAGCGCCGTAATTGCCGCCGCCAGCATCACCACAGCCGCAACCGTCGCCAATGGCGGGATTATCGGTTTTATTGGCTTGATTGCGCCGCACATTGCCCGCTTGCTGTTTGGAGCCAACCACGCACGCTTGATTCCGGCCAGCGGCTTAATTGGGGCGATGCTGCTGGTGCTGGCCGATACAACTGCTCGCACCATCGCCGCGCCATTGGAGTTGCCAGTTGGCATTTTGACGGCGATGCTCGGCGGGCCATTCTTTTTGTATGTGCTCAAACGCTCGCGAGGAGGCCAACGGAGGGATGAATTATGAAGGATGAATGCAAGAACATAGAACATAGAGCATAGAACATAGAACATAAGGTTTGGGGATATGGGTAATCTGTGGCAAAAAACTTAACCTTCGTGTCCTTCGCGATCTTCGCGGTTTCTGGCCCTTCGTGCGCTTCGTGGATCAATTTTGGAGTCAAACTTAGCATGAATCAAAGCAAGCAAATCCGGCCCCTAGCCCCGTCTCTTATAC
>NZ_PUBZ01000090.1 GCF_003205875.1 Herpetosiphon llansteffanensis | reverse complement strand
GGCTAGGGGGCTAGGGGGTGAGGGAACATAAAAGTTTTAAAAATCACTCTTGACAAATTATGCTATCCGATTGTATAGTCACTGTCAAATACTACACAGATGGATAGCATAAAATAAAAGGAAATGCAGATGAGCGCAACAGCCTTGGAAAAGACCGCCTTAATTGCCCCAGGCCCACGTGGACGCTTGTTGGTTGGTAATTTGCACGATTTTATAGATGATTTTTTGCTGACGATGCAGCGTGATTTTATTGCCCATGGCGATATTGTGCGCTACCGGATTGGCTCGCGCGTGGTGCATGTGGTTTCAAATCCCAATTATGCCCAGCATATTTTGGTCGATCATCAGCGCGATTTCCCCAAAGTTGGCGGCAATGGTGGCCTAGAAATCATCGCGGGCAATGGCTTAATTTCCAATCCCAGCCCTGAATCGTGGCTGGTGCAACGCCGCATGATGCAGCCAATGTTCCATCGCAAGCGCTTGGCGGCGATGGGCGAAAAGATCGATGCAGCCGGAGCGCGCATGCTTGCGCGCTGGCAAGCCTTGCCAAATGCAGCGCAGATCGATATGAACCACGAGATGTTGCAAGTAACGCTCGACATTATTATGCAAACGATGTTTAGCGCCGATATGCTGGGCGAAGTTGGCAAATTGGCTCCAGCAGTCACGGCGGCGGTTGATTATGCCAATTATCAAATTTTCAATCCATTTAGCTTGCCCTTGCCACTGCCAACCAGCCGCAATCGGGCCTATATGCAAGCGCGCAACGTGCTTGATAGCATGATTTTTGGCTTGATTCAGCAGCGCCGCGCGGCCAGCGAGCCGGTTGGCGATTTGCTCGATATGTTGCTTGAGGCTCAAGATGCAGATACTGGCGCGCGAATGAGCGATGAGCAGATTCGCGATGAAGTGCTGACGATTTTTGCTGCTGGCCACGAAACGACCGCCAACACCTTGACCTTTGCTTGGTATTTGCTCGGCGAACACCCCGAAATTCGCCGCCAATTGCAGGCTGAGCTTGATAACATGCTGCAAGGTCGTACCCCAAGCGTCAACGATTTGCCAAATTTGCCCTACACCAACCAAGTGTTTAAAGAAGCAATGCGCTTATATCCGGCAGCGCCAATTACTGGGCCGCGCCGCGTAACCAAGCCCACCCAACTTGGTGGCTACGATTTACCAGTCGATTCGCGAGTGATTGTGAGCATCACCAATTTGCATCGTCATCCAGCGTTTTGGGAAAACCCGTTGGAGTTTGATCCAACTCGGTTTGCGCCAAATGCCAAGCAGCCACGCCACCATTTAGCCTTTATGCCATTTGGGGCGGGGCCGCGCAAGTGCATTGGTAACAATTTGGCCGAGATGGAAGGCGCATTGTTGTTGGCCTGCGTGGCGCAGCATTACAACCCGCAATTGAAAACGGGCCATCAAGTTCAGCCAGAAATGGCGATTACGATGCGCGCCAAAGGCGGCATGCCAATGCTGCTCAAACGGCGCTAAATAAGTGTTCCCTCACCCCAACCCCTCTCCCGTGGCGCGGGCGAGGGGCTTTAATTCCATTGTTAGTTCGCAGTTCATTTGGAAAACTAGGTTTCTTTCAACAATTTATAATCATCGGGATTATCGAAGCCAGCAATCCAGGCTGCTGCTTGATGGCAACTGCGCATCGATGGCGGCACGCGCAAAACATAGCGCCGATCAGTTGAAGGACATTGCACCGCCAAACAGACCAAATCTTCATCGTTGGGCATTGGCATTTGCAGCAAACGCCGCACGCCACCAGTATCACGATCGCGATCAAGCTCTTTGGCCTCTGCTTGGGCAAAAAACTCTTCGTAGCCTTTGCGCTCAAGCAAAACCCGCCGCCGCTCAACATTCACTTCATCGATAATTTCGCTGACGCTGATCGTTTCTGGTTGGAAGGCAATGCGCTCGTCGATTGGCACGCCGTTCCAGCGCAATTGGCTAACTTGGCTATGTTCGGGCAAGCTGGTAATTTCGGTATTGCCTAAATCGAGCCACGAATGCACTACCAAGCCTGCTGGCAACTCGGTGAGGCTGCTGCATCCACGCACGCTTAATTGGGCTAATTCGCCAAGCCAAGCTGGCAAATTGGGCATGTTGATACAATTGCGGGCCACAATTCGGCCAACGCTGATCCGGCCTGCGCTTGGCCAACGGCGAAAATTAACACAATCGGTCAAATCAAGAAAGTTGACATCAATACCTTCGGGCAAGGCTTCAAGTGCCGTACAACCACGCAGCACCAACGAGCCAACTTTCAAATTGCGTGGCAAGCTTTTGAGCTGAATATTATTGCTCAGATTCAAGCGATTTTGCACATGCACCAAGGGCAAATGCTCAAGGTTGGTATTACGCAGATCAAGTTCAAAGCAGTGCAAACCTTCAGGAATGCTGGTCAAACCAGTACAACCGCTCAAATCCAAGCGGCCTGCGTGCAAATCCTTGGGCAAATAGCGCAGTTTGGTACAATTTTTGGCTTCGATTGCGGTTGCAACGATGCCGCGCGGCAAAAATTCAATATCTTTATCCAACACCAACGTGCCACTAATTGGCTGGCCACCAAGATCTTCAACACCAGCGCGAATTTGAGCTAAGGCTGTGGCGGCAGTCATCATTTCATCATGCATCGATCGTTCCTCAAAGGCTGGTGGTAATGGGTGAGCATTACCACCAGCAGCAGCATTAATCAACAACCCGCCGAATTTCTTGCGGTGAATATTCGCGTTGCATCCAGACCCGATAATTGCCACGTGGCAATTCGATCATGGCATGTTCTTCGTGAATCAGTTGGGCGTTATCAGCAGTCACTTCAACAAACAACGAATCGCCACGTTGCCAAAGTGCAACTGTATCGGCCAGCTTGAAACGATGGCTATGGCCGGTGACTTCGCCATAAGCTAAAGTCGAGCCATTGCGCGGCGTTGCATCACTCGGAATTTGATCAATTGCTGCGATGAGGACATCACCATGTCGCCACATTTGCAAGCCCTTTCTGCTCAGGTGAGCACTAATGCCGCTGCGAATGCTGCCGTTCCAGCGACCCTTCCTGAGCTAGTATAACGCCGCGCCGTGTCAAACAATGTCACAGCAAGCATGCAATATTTCGTGATAAAACGTAATGACTAACGCAAACCAATTGATTTATTGCCTAACAGCGCTATACTATGACCAGTTTTCAAATGAGTATAAACAAGGAGCTGGTATGCGCGATTTTTGGCCACAAGTTCAGGCCTTAGCTGGCGAAACCTTGGCTACCACAGCCCAACGGCGCTTATTTACCATTCTGAGTGTCGATGCAGACGAGTTGTGGTTAGAGCCGCATCGAACGCGTAAAAAACGCTGGTTGCGCCGCAAAGATTTTGAGGTTTTGTTGCAGAGCGGGGTTGATTTGAAGCGTTTAACGCGGGCTGATATTGCTGAACATATGCCCAATGCCCGTTTCAATACCGCCTATGTTTATACTATTTTGGCCCATTTGGGGATTATTGATGATTAATTGGGCAGCACATGCATGATCGAAAATAAAAAAATGCTGCCCAGCGCAAATCTAAAAGACCTTACGAGGCATCGCTGCTACAATACCAACTGCCAACAACGGCGACGCTCGCCCCGTTGCTATCGGTAACGACAAGGTTTACCCGACCTGTGCGGCCAAGCGTACAACCACCATACACCGAGCTGCCAGCATTTTGCATAATGTCGGCATTAGGCCCAGCACTCCAAGTATAGCTATAGAGACCGGTTCCGCCGCTGGCGTAGGCATCGCATGCAAATGCACCACGATTATGCTGAATACCATTGCTATAACATGATACGCCAACGGTTAATGACTGAGGAGCCGCTGCAGCTGGAGCCAAGGGCGTAAAGGCCAAAGCACAGGTTGCAACCAACAAACCAACGATCCGCCGTGAAATTTTTACCATTGCCAAATCCTTCCATATTCCAGCAATCGTCCTAGATAGGTACGTAGCTCAAGATTATTATTCATTTGACAGTGTTAATCAATAGGCACTTCATGAATATTTCATTAATAAACATTAACTATCTCTATAAGTAACTGCTTGACAACCAATCAAGCCTAATATATAGTTAGGTTGCTAAATAAAGGAACTTCGATGTCAAAACCTATTCGCTACTTAAAACTCAGTTATATTCTTATGCGCAAGAGCTTAGATGAAGAATTGAGCGCCTATCATCTGACAACTTCACAATTTGAGATTTTGGGCTATCTCTATGGTGAGGATCAATTGGAGCAACAACAACTCCAGCAATATAGCGGTGTTACGCCAGCAACCTTGACCGGAATTTTGGATAAATTAGAACAGCGCGATTTATTACGGCGTAGTCTGAGTCATGATGATGGCCGTGCCAAGATGGTTGGCCTCACTACGGCTGGACAGGAGCTTGTTGGCCAATTAATCAATGTTTTCCATTCCTTTGAAGCAAAAATGCTGCAAGGTTTTTCAGCAGCCGAACGGGCGTTGTTTACTGATTGGCTTCAGCGCGTTGCAGCAAATTTAGGCTATCACGAGCCTGATTAATTTTTTTGGTATATATTTAGCATCCTAATTAATTCACCTATAAAGGATTTATATGCATATTGTGGTAACTGGTGGAACAAGCGGAATTGGTGCAGCAGTAGTGCGTGAACTAAGCCAAAACGGCCACCATGTGAGCTTTATTGGGCGCAATTCGGAGCGTGGTCAGGCGCTTGCTGCTGAAACAGGCGGACATTTTATTCAGGCAGATTTATCGTCGTTGCGCGCAACACATCAAGTTGCATCCCAATTCCAAGAGCCTATCGATAGTCTGATTCTGTGTGCTGGTGGCATTGGCTCAAAACCAACACCTCTCGTTACGAGCGAAGGCTTTGAAACCCTATTTGCTACCAATTATCTGAGCAAATTTAGCTTATCCCAACAATTACTACCACTATTGAGTGCCAATGCTAGCTTGGTGATGGTTAGTGGGAATGGACGTTATAAAAATGCCTCAACCGCTTGGCAAAGGATCGAAAAAGGCTTTCGAGCGGCGTTAAAGGCGGGATTAGCACTTGATTTATATGCTCGGCAGCTAGCCAAAAACCAGCCAACGCTACGCATCCATACGTGCTATCCAGGCATGGTTCGTACTAATTTATTTAAGCATATGGCGTTGCCAGTGCGGGTAGTAGTGAATTTGTTTGGTCAATCGCCAGCCCAAGCCAGTAGCTATTTCACGCAGCTCGTTAATCAACCTCATGAGGGAGTGCATTGGCACAAAACAACCCCCATGCGGCTTCAACTGCCACCAGCCGCCGATGATTTAGCACGTGAATTATGGAACTATAGTCACAACATTCTTGCCAAATATAGCTAGGAGTTAATAATGAACTACAAACTTGGTTGGTTGGTTGAGCAGTACGTTTTAGCGCTTACTCATTTTACCTCAGCCATCAGTGCTGAGGAATTTCAGGCAATTTTGGCCGAGACTCAAAACTATTTGCAAGCTATTGAGCATCCTTTTCAAGTAATCATTGATAATCGCATAATTAGCGATCTGAATATTGTATCGTTAGAAATAATTATGCAAGCTTTTCCAGCATTAAATCATAAATACTTAAGCTGGATTGTGATGATTTTGCCTGAGCCAATTAAACATACGGCGGCTGAACATCCAATTCAGCAGCATGGAACAATTCAGCTCATCTATGTTGAAAATTTGCAACGCGCACTTGATCATGTGCAGCATGCTGAACCAAAGCTCAATTTAAGCCAGCGCGATCAAGGCTTTTTCGATCACCATTAGCGCAAACGTTGCGCTAAAAGCCCTTTGACCAAGCCGAGGATCACAAATGAAATGACCAGCAGCAGCAAGGCCAAAACCAGCGCTACATTTAAATCTTGCTCGAAGCCTTGGTAAATTGCCAAGGGCATGGTTTGGGTGCGACCAACGAAATTACCAGCAAAAATAATGGTTGCCCCAAACTCACCCAACGCTCGCGCCCAGGTCATCACTGCTCCGCTGACCAACCCAGTCCACGCCAAGGGAATGCTGATAAACCAAAAAATTTGGCGCGCATTGGCTCCATCGAGCGCCGCTGCATCCTCAAGATCATGGTCAATTGTGGCGAAAGCAGCGCTAGCAGCTTTGATATAAAACGGCGAGGCCACAAACACCTGAGCCAACACCACCGCCGCCGTTGTAAAGGGCAATTCAATCTCAACGATCCGCAGATATTGGCCAAGCAAGCCACGCCGCCCAAATGCCATCAACAGCGCAATGCCCGCAACTGAGGGCGGCAAAATCATCGGCAAATCGATCAAGGTATCGAGCAAGCTTTGGCCGCGAAAGCGTGGACGAGCCAAGAGAATCGCGATTGGCGTGCCAAACAGTAATGTAATCAGCATACTGCTGCTGGTGGTCAAAATGCTAAGACTGAGTGCTTCGCGGACTGCTTGTTTGGCAAACGTGTTGGCTAAAGCATCAACTGGCACGCGCAACGCCAAGGCAATTAATGGGATCAGCAAAAAGCCCAGTAACGGCAAACTACCAAGGATGAGCCAAAATTGACGGCCAAAGCGCTTGTTTCGCATGAATCTTCCATAAAAACAGGATAGGTTGGAGCCTATCCTGTTGGTCTATGTTGGCAATGATGAGTGTTATTTTACCGTGATTTTGACCAGCTTTTTAATTTGGTTAGCGCTGGTGTTGCTTGGAATGATACTGGTAAAGCTGCCATCACTCTCAACAGCAATGATTGCGCGTGGGTCGGCGGTTAAGTCGGCAATTGGCACAACGCTTTGGCTACCATCGCTACTAATAAATTTGAAGGTTTTAGCATCGGCCTTGGGTTGAATTTGGATCAACAATTGACCAATGCCTAAACCACGAAAACTCTGGCCTTCAAACTCAACTTGTTGTGGTTCGAAGCCTGCGAGCGAGTCAGCGGTCAGGTTTAGCGGAGTCGTGAGGTTCCCGTCAATCTGGAGTTGATAGATCGATGTAGACGCAGGATCATTGACGGTGATAAAACCATAACGCGCCAAAATTTGCTGGCCTTCTGCAGTCAAAACAAAATCGACAAAGGCTTGGGCTAAGCTGGGGTTGGCACTATTTTGGGTCGTTGCAATTGGATAGGTGGCGATCGTATTCAGCCCATCAGGAATTGCCAACGTGCCAATGCTGCCATCGCTGATCGACGAGGCATCGGTGCTATAGACAATGCCTGCATCGGCCTCGCCAAGCGAAATTTTGCTCAACACGGCTTTGACATTGGCCTCATAAGAAACCACATTCAACAACACGGTTGGGCTATAGCTAGTGCCATATTCGGGCAAAGCCGAAGCCTTGGCCAAAAAATCCAAGGCATAGCCACCAACTGGCACGCTCGCACTAGCCAAAACCAGCTTTAGATTGGGCTTGGCTAAATCCTGCAAGCTTTGAATTTGAGCCGGATTATCGTGGGGATAAATCACAATCAAGCGATTACGGGCAAAAGGCAGACGCGATGCATCGTTGATTACGCCAGCATCAACCGCAATTTGCATTTGTTTCGAGTTCGCCGAAGCAAAGACATCGGCAGGCGCACCTTGGATCATTTGGGTTGCCAATTGATCCGAGCCAGCAAAATTGAAATTAATCTTCGTGCCGGGGTGATTTTTCTGAAATTCGTTGCCAATATCAGTAAATGCGCCAGTTAACGAGGCTGCTGCAAAAACATTAATCTCGCCACTCAAGCTTGGGGCGGCGTTGGTTGGATTAGCGGGAGTGGTTGGGGCAGGGGCGTTTGTCGCGCCACAGGCCAATAAACTTATGCTCAGCACGCATAATCCAATATGCCGAATCAACTTCATTCTCAACATCCTTAGTTCAGACCCACAATCAGGGTTGCTGCCGTTTTCAAGCGCCTAGCATACCACGTTAATCAAGTAAGAAGGAGGAAGGATGAAGGATGAAAGCCAAAAAACGAATTGGGAATTGCGAATTTGATCCACGAAGGGCACGAAGGATGAAACCGCAAAGAGCGCGAAGAGCACGAAGGGCTATCGGCTTTTGGCTTTTGATATTTCATCCCTCATAATTCATCCTTCATCCTTATCTTCGCCACAGATTGTCACAGATGTTGAGGATTGGGCTATTGGCTGTTGGCTATTGGCTTTCATACTTCATACTTCATACTTCATAATTTCGCTATGTTCTATGTTCTTTGCTCTTTGTTCTTCCTCAACCCCAACAATTCACCAGCGCGTATCAGCGGTTTATCAGCTGATTAGCATTTGGGCGCAGCATGAGCTTGGTATAGTACACTCACTATGCGTTTATGAGTGAGGACGAGCATCATGCGACGATTATGGCTCTTTGGCGTGGCTGGAATCTTCAGCGCTTTATGGCTGCTGGTAGCGTGTGGCGTACCAGACCAAACCAGCAATCAGGCCGATCAAACCACCCCACCGTCGGCCCAAACCAGCCCCTTGACGATTGTGATTACGACAAGCGCTAACTTGCAGGCCGCCTCGTTGACCAACCCCTTGGTGCTGACCCAAACTGAACCATTGGTTTGGTTGGCATTAGCCAAGAAAGACCCAGCTATGAGGGAATTGATCCCAGCTGAGGTCGGCGTTGAGGATGGTATCTATCCAGCTCCGTTAATTTCGATTAATGGCTTAGGCCAGCAAACCACGATTACCACTGAAACCTATGGCTTGATTGATCGTGAGCAAGGCTTACCGCTACCAATTTATGTACCTAACCCGCTCCCCGACCAACCCTTTGCAGCTCGCGTCTTTACAGATCATGCCGAGATTTCATGGCAAATAAGTGATGTTCAATTTTCACCCAAGCTTGATTATGCAGCTATTCGCAGCTTGCAGGTTGGGGAATCAACCTCATCGGATACAAGCAGAATAGAATTAACCAATCTACAGACTGGCGTTACAAGCTATATCGGCGAAGCAGCAACCGATCTTAGCGTACAACACTATTTTATTGGGTGGTCGGATAGCGGCATTTATGAGATTTCAGGCAGACATAGCTCATCAATCCACCGATTTGATCCAAGCAGTCCTGAGTCAAAGACTAAGGGTGGATATTGGAAAGTTGGCGGTGAAGGAGGGTTTGATGATTACTTCGTCGATATTCAGCATGGCCTATTGGCGTTTGCTAAAACAGGCGAAAAATCCATGGTTGGGATTAAGCAGCTGCAAACCGATACTGATCTAGTTGTAGAACCAGCGAACGATACTGTTAAGATTGACCATTTATCGATCTCGCCAGATGGCCGTTATCTCGCCTATCTTTACCACCCAACAAGAACCGAAGATATTGATCCGACCCCAGGCAACATTCGCCTATATTCGATTGAACAGCAACGTGCTTTGGGCGAATTGGCAATTGAGTTGAATCCTGATACTGTGCGTGAGAAGTTAACTCATTATATTTCAGCAGTTGATGGAACGATGCTGCTGTGGTCAGCTGATAGCCAATATCTCTTAGCCTTGACCTGTGACCCGCAGACTCCATGGAAATGGAACCAATCTAGAGCCACTGCAACCTGCGATGAGGCCTCGCCAATTAAACAGCAACGCCACGCCCTCGTGTTTCGCATCGCCGATCAACAACAACTAGCTGATATTGTTTTACCGGCCCGTACTGGCTCGATCAAGTTGATTCGCCCCAATCTGTTGGCAATGATTGCCTATGTTAAGGGCGAAGCATTGTTGATTTTTTGTAATCTTGAGACTGGTCAGCAAACCATCCCACTGGCGCTTGGCAAGGTTGTGCCGCTGATCGTCTATCCCCGCTAATACGGTGGATTGGTATAGTACAAGCAATCCAAGTTTATGAGTGAGGAATCGTAGAATGCGACGATTATGGCTCTTTGGCGTGGCTGGAATCTTCGGCGCTTTATGGCTAATGGTGGCGTGCTCAATCCCAACCTTGAATAACAACCATGCAGATCAAACCACTTCACCATTGGCCCAACCCGACCCCTTGACGATTACCATAACCACTGATTTGCAGGCTGCCGCACTGACCAACCCTTTGGTGCTGACCCAAACTGAGCCATTGGTTTGGTTGGCACTAGCTGAAAAAGATCACGAATCGCCAAATTTAAGCCAAGCTGAGATTGGGATTGAGAGCCGTATCTACCCAGCGCCATTAATTTCGGTTAATGGCTTAGGCCAGCAAACCACGATTACCACCGCAACCTATGGCTTGATTTATCGTGAACAAGGCTTGCCGCTGCCAATCTTCTATGTGCCAAATCCAACTCCCAATCAACCATTTTCAGCTCATGTTTTTGCTGATCGTGTCGAGATTTCGGCCCGTGCTACTGTTCTATTTTCACCCAAGCTTGATTATATTGCGGGTTGGATTAAGACCATTGGGGAATCTTCAGATACACACAGGCTAGAATTAACCAATGTACAGACTGGTGTCACAAAATCTATCGTCGAAGAAGCAACTGATCTTCGGCAGTACGGTAGATTGATTGGTTGGTCGGAGGGTGGCATTTATGGTATTTCTTGGATGTATGGCTCCCAACCATACACAAAAATAAGGCGCTACGATCCCAATAAAGCTAATTCCACTATTCAAGAATGGTATGTTGGCGGTGATGGTGGTTTTGATGATTATTTCATTGATATTCAGCATGATTTGTTAGCATTTGCCCAAAACGAATGGGAGCCAAAGGCTGGAGACCCAACCATTAGTATCGACAATTTATCAATTTCGCCAGATGGTCGTTATTTAGCCTATCTTTATCACCCAACATTGACTGAATATGCCAAGCCAACTCCAGCCAACATTCGCGTATATTCAATTGAACAGCAACATGCCTTGGGCGAATTGGCAATGGGCGTGAATCCTGATATATCGCGTAGATATTATGCAACAAATAGTTTGCCCTTTGACCCAACAATGCTGTTGTGGTCAGCTGATAGCCACTATCTTCTAGCATTAACTTGTGATCAACACATCCCATGGCACAGAACCTACGGTTTAGAGACGATTGTTCCAACCTGTGATGATACCTCGCCAGTTGAACAACAACGCCATGGCTTAGTATTTCGTATCGCCGATCAACGCCAAGTAGCTGATATTGTGCTGCCAGCGCATACTAGCTCGATCAAATTGATTCGCCCCAATCTGTTGGCGATGATTGCGTATGTTAAAGGCGAAGCATTGTTGATTTTCTGCGATCTTGAGACTGGCCAGCAAACCATCCCACTGGCACTTGGCAAGGTCGTACCATTGATCGTCTATCCCCGCTAATACGGTTAATCAGATAGCTTTAACGCAGCGGCGCAGCGGATTAAAAGCTGCATCGCTGCGGTAAAACCCGATTTACGAAGCGCACGAAGGGCACGAAGGACGAAACCGCGAAGATCGCGAAGAACACGAAGATGAGGCTACAGGCTTTTGGCTTTGGGAGATTGTTGGAAATTTCAATCAATGTCCCGAAAGCCCATAGCCGATAGCCCTGATTCCTCTGTGCCTCTGCGTTAAAACGTTTTTAGCCACCGATTGGCACAGATTATTCAGATTATTGTTCTGATAGCCCAAAGCCTAGAACCCTATGTTCTATGTTCTATGCTCTTTGTTCTATGCTCTTCATCATCTAGTCGCGCCACCATGTGGTTAAGCCAGCGGGCTGGCTTGGCTCAACTGGCTGACCAAGTTGCGGGGTGAGAATGGCGATTGAACTGCCCTCAGCGGCTTTGAGCAAGCGCTCAATCGGCTCATCCCAGGCGTGCAGCGAGAGGCAATACGCGCCCCAATGCACTGGCAACATCGTGCGCGCTTGCAACATTTCTGCTGCTTGCAAAGCTTCTTCTGGCTGCATATGCACGCCCGGCCAAGCAACATCGTATTGGGCCATTTCGATCGTGGCGAAGTCGAATGGGCCATAGCGTTGGCCAATATCCTGAAAGCCAGCAAACATGCCGCTATCGCAACCAACGTAGATCCGTGAATTTGGACTCATCACGACCCACGAAGCCCACAGCGTGCTGTTGCGTTTGAGGCCACGGCCTGAGAAGTGTTGGGCGGGCACAGCAGCAATCGTCAAATCAAATTCGGCCAAATGCAATTCTTCCCACCAATCAAGCTCGTGGATGCGGCTGCTGGCAACGCCCCAATGCTCCAAATGATCACCAACTCCCAGCGCCGTCACAAATGGCATCGTGCCGCGCGCCAGCCAGCGAATCGTCTGTTTATCGAGATGATCGTAATGGTCATGCGAAAGCAATACTAAATCGATTGCAGGCAATTGCTCAAGCGCAATCGGCGCATGTTGAAAACGCTGCGGCCCGATGCCTTGGACTGGCGATAAATGCTTGGCCCAAACTGGATCGGTCAAAATTGTGATCCCGGCGAATTCGATTAATAAGGTTGAATGGCCGAGCCACGTTACTCGCAAGCCCGATGCTGGCGGGGTTTGATGAAAGCTCTGGCCAGGCCATGCACTTGGCAATGGCTTGCTTGGCCGCCGTTGTTCCTTGCCAAAAAACTGGCGCTGCAAGGTCGAAAACATCGAATTAGCTTGCATCATAGTGGTTGGATACAAATTTTGAAATTGGTTATTGCGATAGTATGGCGATGCCAAAATACGTTGTTTTCGACTGCGCATGAGCGTTCCTCAAACAAAAAATAGAGCTGAATTGAGCATAGCACGCTGGCAATCGAATAATCTGCCAGAATGATGAATAAGTTGTGATCAACCATTAACGGCGAGGCTTTGGGGTACAATGAATTGCGATGTTGTGTTGTGAGGATCTTCAGCAATGCCTATTTTTGAACCAATCGGCCTCGCCTATATCGAGCTAGCCTTTCGGATTAGCCAACATATCGATGGCTATGTTGATGCCTATTCTGGGCCAAATTATTTGCGCGACCAAGTGTTGGAGAGCGCCGCTTGGCCAACCAATCAACTAGTGCAGGCCGCCGACCAACTACTTGAACAGATTGAAACCAGCGATTTGCCAATTCGCCGCCGCACCTATTTGCGCAAGCAGGTCGTAGCAATGGCAACAACCTGTCGCCAATTGGCAGGCGAACGCTTTGATTACCGCGAGGAAGTGCGGCGCTGTTTCGATATTGAGCCAGCAATGATCGATGAAGCGCTGTTTGAAGAAGCAATCGAAGAGCTTGATAGCTTATTGCCAGGCCAAGGCGATGTGCTTGAGCGCACCCAAACGTGGCGACGACAATTTGAGATTAGCGGCGAGCAAGCACGACCATTGATCGATGTGATCGAAACAGAATTACGCAGCCGTACGTTGGCCTTGTATCCCTTGCCTGCTAGCGAAAAAGTCGATTTTCGCTTGGTCAATAATCAGCCGTGGAGCGGTTATAACTGGTATTATGGTAACTATCATTCAGCGGTTGATATTAACACCGACTTGCCAGTTGCGCTCAACAGCTTGACAACCTTGGTTGCTCACGAAGCCTATCCTGGCCATCACACTGAACATTGCATCAAAGAACGCGATTTGTACGCAGGCCGAGGCTGGGCTGAGCACTCGATCTTTTTGCTGAACACACCAGAATGCGTGATGGCCGAAGGCATCGCCAATAGTGCTGTAGGCGTGTTATTCACGCCCAAAGAATTGGTTGATTGGCAAGCCCAAACCCTCTATCCCAAGGTTGGCATCACTGGTGACCCAGCCCAAGAACTGCGAATTAACGTCGCGCTCAAGGCCTTGGCGGGTGTAGCTGGCAATGCAGCCTTGTTATTGCACGCCGAAGGTCGGCCTGCCAATGAAGTTGTTGATTATTTGGTACGCTATGGCTTGACCAGTGAGGAGCGTGCCCAACACCGCATGCGCTTTATCAGCGCTCCATTGTGGCGGGCCTATATTTTCAGCTATTTCTATGGCGAGCAAATGATTAGCCGCTGGTTTGAGCGCGGCGATCGGGTCGAACGCTTTGGCACCTTGCTCAGCGAGCAAATTTATCCATCGCTGCTTGAGCAATGGGTGATTGAGCAAGCAAATCAATGCTATAAAGGCTAATTTTGGTTCCCTCACCCCCCAACCCCCTCGCCCACTGAACGTGGGCGAGGGGGAGCCGACGATTGCGTACCAACACATGACAGTAAAACCACGGGGTGAAAGCCCCGCGACACGGGAGAAGGGTTGGGGTTGGGGAACGACCCAAACTCAATCAAGTTGCTGTTTGAGCCAATTCACCACAACTTGCAAACTATCGAGATTAATTTCGTGGCCCATGGCAAATTCATGGTATTCCAACTGCACCGGCAAGGTTTGCAGAAAATCGCGAATTGCGCGCCCATATTGAATTGGAATTACCTCATCGTAGAGGCCATGGACGGCTAAAATTGGCTTGTTGGCAATATGCTCGCGGTCGGTTTGTGGGCCAACTTCGGGCATCCAACGGCCACTCATCAAAACAGTGCCTGCAATCAGTTCTGGTTTGGTCAGGGTTGCACCCAAGCTCATAATTGCGCCCTGCGAAAAGCCACCCAAATAGATTCGCTGCGGATCGCAATCGTAGGCGCTGCATGCTTCGCCCAAAAAGCGCTGCACCGTCTCCCAGCTTTGTTGCGCTTGGTTGGTATCAATATTAAAACCTTTGGCATGCCAATGAATATCGAACCACGAAAAACCACCAAATTGGTAGCGATGCGGGGCGCGAGCAGCAACCACACATAAACGCGGGTCAAGATATTGGGCCAATGGCAACAAATCGCGTTCGTTGGCTCCTACGCCATGCAACATCACCAAAAGCGGCGGCTTGCCATCAGCAATTGGTTGACGAGGCTTCGCCACCTCGTGGATTAGCGAAAATTGACTCATACTGCTCCGTTACTCCTTAGGCCCACCGACGACCACCATCAACAAAGATCGTTTCACCAGTAAAATAGGGCGCTTCAACGATAAATCGCACGGCTTTGGCAATATCTTCGGGCACGCCAAGCCGTTTAAGTGGAATTTTGTTAAGCGCATTGCTATCTTCTTGCCAACCATCGGGCAAGAGTGCCACGCCCGGCCCGACCGCGCCAACCCGAATTTTGGGAGCCAGCGCCAAGGCCAATCCACGCGTCATCATAATAATCGCTGCTTTGGTCATGCCATACGGCACAAAGCTGGGCCATGGCACTTCGCCGCCAACATCGGTAATACTCACAATCACGCCATGCGCTGGCATCAATTTGGCGGCTGCTTGGGCGCAGAAAAATGGCGCGCGCTGATTAATCGCTATCAACGAATCCCATTCTTCGATACTCACGTTGCCAACGGGGGTGCGCGGAAAATCGGCAGCACTATTGACCAACACGGCCAACGTACCACAACGGGTTTCAATTGCTGCAAACATGGCTTCAATCGCTGCAACATCGCGCAGATCGGCGCTATAGGCCCATGCTTCACGCCCAAGCGCCCGAATTTCAGCACAAGTTTGCTCGGCCTCAGCGTGCGAGGAATTGTAGTGAATAATTAAATCGTAGCCTGCGTTGGCTAATTCCAAGGCGATAGATTTGCCCAAGCGGCGTGCGCCGCCAGTGACGATTGCCCAACCATTGCTCATAGATTCTCCTCGGCCTGCTTCTGAAAAATCAACAAAAATTGATGCACCTGATTGGCAACAAAACTATAAGGATAGCCAAACGGATACAACATTGCACTTTGATCGTACCAAATGCGATAGCCGCGATAACGCAGTTGCGATAACTGATACAACGCTGACACAATATCGGCATGGAGCATGTTATGATGCTCAGGAGTTGGTTGCAGGTCTTTGACAAATAAGACCAAATGGCCGCCAACCCGCAATGGTTGCAAGCTTTGCGCCACAATTTTGGTGAGTTCGCGCAGAAAAGTTGGGTAATCCACATTGCCCAAATCGGCGGGATCGTCGGTGAAGGGCGTGGCAGCAGCATTGCCATGTTTGCGGCGCTGACCAGTGCGCGCCCGACTGAGCATCGAGCTATAGGGCGGGTCGGTCAACACCAAATCAAATTGCTGTTGCTGGATGCTTGGGTTGCTGAGCACTTCGCGGGCATCGCCCTGCAACACTTGCAAGCGGGGCAAATTCAAGGCATCAGCTGCTTGGCCATACAGTTCAATATACTGCTGCGATAACTCGATGCCGATTGCTTGACGTTGGGTTTGCGCGCAGGCGAGTAAGGTTCCACCAACGCCGGCAAAAGGGTCGAGCACCCAGCCGTTCGGTTTGGTAAAAAACCGAATAATTTCGCTTAGCAAGGCTGGTGGTTTGGGCGATGGATGCGCTTTGCGAATGTGATGCGCGGCTGAGGCGGAGCCACGGGTTGGGTAGGCACTCGCTAAAACTGGCCCCGACCATGCCGCCCACTCTTCAGGCGTTAAATCATTGAGTGGCGTTGGCGGCGTACCAGTAAGCGCAATCGATCGCGTTGCATACAGCCATTCGCGGCCCAGCAAATCGTTTAACTGGTTGCGGCGGTGCGGCTGTTGCGCTTCTGAATCGCTCATAGCGGCTCCTTCTTTCGCTGACACAGGCTGGCGCTATTGTAGCATTGAACGAGTCGGCTTCGATATTATCGTTTTAGAATAGTTATGTTAAGGAGAATTGTATATGAGCGATCAACATTCACGCGCTGCGTATGCGAATCAGGTGCAAATTAGCGGCAGCCCTTACGATTTCACCATCGATTTTGCCTGTGTCGAAGATGTGCGCAATAACACGGCCAGCGTGCAGCCAGTAGCCCGCATAATGATGAGTCCGCAACATACCAAGGTGCTTGCCTTGATGTTGTTGAAGCATGTCGCCGCCTATGAGCATGCAATTGGAGTCATCGAGCTACCAAGCGCCTTATTGAACGATATGAAACTTGGCAACTTAGAACATTTTATTAGCCAAGTTAATTTAAACGAATAATCGATCACGCTTGAGGAGAATGTCTATGTCCACGCCATCACGCCTGCTTTCGCCATTGCCCGCTAGCCGCAAACGTTGGTATCATCGCTTGCCCTTGGGCTGGGTGATTGTGCTTGGCTTTTTGATTGTGGCCTTGTGTTACCCAGTTCTTTATTTTGGGCGCACCGCTGTTTCGCTCATCTATATTGATCAAGCTGATAACGCCATGCTCAACGGCAAGTGGGATACCGCCCGCGCCGCCTATGTTAACGCCATGGATTGGAGCGTGGAATACGAGGAGCCTTTTGATTTGCGCTGGAGTTTAGCGCTGCGAGCCAACGCGGTTCAGGCAGCAATCGATGACTTTAGCGCGGTGATTAAAAATCATCCTGATCGCTATATGGCCTATTGCTATCGTGCCGAAGCCTACATGGATTTGGATTTGCCTGCCGAGGCCTTGGCCGATTTTCAGGCTTGTATTGAGCGTGAGCCAAGCCCTACCTGGCGAGCAAACGCCAAAAATATGATCGATTATTTGCAACATTAATGAAAGCACTGCAATGCATGGATTGTTGATTATTGGTCATGGTAGCTTGTTGGCAGCTTCTGGTGCAACCATGTTGCGTTTAGCGGCGCGGCTGCGCGAACGGGGCGTGGCCGCCTTAGCCGAGGCTGGTTTTCTCAATTATAGCCAGCCGGATTTGGCTCAAGCGACCGCTCGTTTGGTCGAGCAGGGTGCAACTGAAATTAGCGTGCTACCCTATTTTTTGATCGATGGCTATTTTGTGCAGGTCACGTTACGTCAACAAGTTGAGCAAATCGCCAGCCACTATCCAAGTGTAGCGTTTAATCTTGCTCCAGCGTTTGGCGAGCACCCAGCCTTGGCCCAATTAGTGCAAAAACGTGCAGATCAAGCATGGCCAGCGCGTGAATACGATCAAGCAGGGTTGTTGATTTTAGTCCATGGCAGCCCACAGCCTGCCTCAAATGCGCCAATTCAGGCAGTGGCCGAACGCGTGCGCCAGGCCACGCCTTGGGCTAAAGTGCAGGTGTGCTTTATGGATTTGAACGAACCGAGCATCCCTGATGCGCTTGATGCGTTGATTGAGCAAGGGCTTGAGCAGATTGTGGCCGTGCCCTATTTTATTCAATTTGGCAGCCATGTGCGCGAAGATTTGCCCGAACTTATTCAGGCAGGCCGCGAACGCCATGCCCATGCACAGATTGTGCTGGCCCAGCATCTCGATTACGATGAATTATTGATCGATGTATTGACTGATCGAGCAGCTGAGCGGCGGTCAATCAATGGCTGAGTTGCGGAGGAATAATGCAGCGGTTTCCAAATAGCCAAATCCATAGCTGGGATTTAACTCCTGAGCAAGCGATTGATCTACAAATGCAACTGCGTGACCAAGTGCGGATCGTTGATGATTTTGCACAGCCATTGCAAACCGTTGCCGGCGTTGATGCAGCGTTTGAAGATGATGGCGCAACCACCCGGGCAGCAATCGTGACTTTAAATTTTCCAGCGCTCCAGCCCATCGAAAAAACCTTGGTGCGTCGCCCAACCAGCTTTCCTTATATTCCAGGCTTGCTCTCGTTTCGCGAAATTCCCGCCGTTTTGGCGGCCTTGGAGCAATTGCAAGATTTGCCCGATATGCTGCTGTGTGATGGCATGGGCATTATGCACCCCCGCCGCTTTGGCATTGCCGCCCACTTAGGCATTTTGACCGATCTGCCGACAATTGGCGTGGGCAAAAGTTATTTGTGTGGCAAACACGCGCCAGTGCCAGATGAACAAGGGGCGTGGGTTCCCGTCTTTGATGCTGGCGAAGAAATTGGGGCCGTCGTGCGCACGCGGGCTGGTACCAAGCCACTTTACATCTCGCCAGGCCACCGAGTAAGCATTACCACGGCGGTTGATGTGGTGTTGCGTTGCACAACCAAATACCGTTTACCCGAAACCACGCGCTATGCCGACCAACTTTCCAAAGATAAAGCGCACAATGGCGGATTGCAATTGCCACTCGTTTGAGTGCTCGCTCACTCTTAATTCCACTCTTCCACGCGAGGGAAAACCAGATCTATGCACTAAACGGCTCGCATCATGGAGTCGTTTGGCGTTTTAAGCCTATCACCAAACGGGGATACGGATGGGGCTGAAGCTGGCGAATCAATGCTGGCTTAGATCGATCGCCAACACCACTTTGGAGAATTATCCAATAATTGAGGACAATCATCATAATATATCAGGCCACACAGACCTATACTTGCTTGTGGAGTGCAGCAGCAGCAAGCCATTCAACCTGTTGCTCTGAAGAATAGGACACGCAGGAGCGATTAAGATTTCACCACTAGTCAAGGAGTAATGCTTATGAACAGTGTTCCAACAGTGCATTTAAACGCAGGCATCAGCATGCCAATCATCGGGTTTGGCGTGTTTCAGGTTACCGACGCGGCAGAATGCGAACGCGCGGTCAGCGACGCGATCCAGATCGGCTATCGGCTGATTGATACCGCTGCCGCCTATGGCAATGAAGCAGCGGTTGGTGCTGCCATCGCCCGAAGTGGGGTGGCTCGCGACGATCTGTTCGTAACAACAAAATTGTGGATTCAGGATACTGGTTATGAGCAAACCAAAGCCGCTTTTGAGCGCTCGCTACAACGTTTAGGGCTAGATTATCTTGATCTATACTTGATTCACCAACCTTATGGCGATATCTATGGGGCATGGCGGGCAATGGAAGAGTTGCATCAGGCAGGTCGTATCCGCGCAATTGGGGTCAGCAATTTCCACCCCGATCGGGTAATGGATTTGATCGTTCATAACCAGATTCCGCCCGCAGTCAATCAGATTGAAACCCATCCGTTCCAACAGCAAATCGATACCCAGCATTTCTTACAAGAGCAAGGCGTACAAATCGAATCGTGGGGGCCATTTGCCGAAGGTAAACATGCTATTTTCGAGAACGAGCTACTCGCGGGCATTGCCGCTACGCATCAAAAAACCGTTGCCCAAGTGATTCTGCGTTGGTTGACGCAGCGTGGGGTTGTGGCGATTCCCAAGTCGGTGCGCAAAGAACGCATCGCAGAAAACTTCAACGTCTTTGATATTACGCTTAGCCCCGAGGAAATGGCGGCGATTAGCACATTGGATACCAAAACGAGCAGTTTCTTTGACCACCGTGATCCAGCCGTCGTGCAGCGATTAGGTCAAGCAAAGCGCCCAACCTAAGATGTTAAGCTCAGCGACAGGTTGAGCGTTCCCTCACCCCCCAGCCCCCTCTCCCACTGGACGCGAGCGAGGGGGAGCACCGTTTTCACCGACAAATGACGCAAGAACCAGCGGGTTAAAGCCCTTCTCCCAGCGGATGGGAGCGGGGTTGGGGTGAGGGCATGCTCCTCATTGCCAATCCAATGAACCATTAGATCGTTGCTCTCGGTTCTTTTTGACTTCTGACTTTTGCCTTTTGAGTTTATGCTCTATGTTCTGCATGCTTCTTCGCCATCAACAACTCATCGTGATACACGCCATCGTAATAAATGGCCATTGCCTCGACCCCATAGACACTATAGCCACAGCGGGTATAAAGCTGAATCGCGCTGGTATTGGCCACATGAACCATCAGGCGAATAATTGCCACTGATTGTTGCCAAGCCCAAGCTTCGGCCATGGCAAAAAGCTGGCGGCTGAGGCCATAGCCACGCCACGCAGGGTCGGTATACACGCCCCAAATGGTTGCTTGATGGCTCGATTTGACTCCACTCTCGCGCCGAATGCCAACCGTTGCCACAAGCTGCGCTTCATGCAGCGCCACAAAAATTTGCTGGCTAGCAGGGTTCAGATTGGCAATGCGTTTTTGCCAATGTTTATCAGGCTGGGCAGCACTTTCAGCGTAATCCGAGCCAAAAAAGCTGGGGTGTTGTTGCAGTGCCAGCAAGCGCAAACGCTTGAATTCTGGCCAATCCTCGGTTTGGGCAGGGCGCAGGGTTATCTCGCCACGTTCAGTTGCAATCAGCATTGGGCTATCTCCACAGGTAGCAATGAAACGTCACCATGGTACAATAAGCGCGAATTCTTTCTATACAACTTGAGGTGGATATGCTGCTTTTGCTGATCAAATTAACCATGCTCGTGATAATGCTTGCAGGAGTAGTGGCGGTAGCCTATCAATTAACCCAGGCCGCACGCGGTAAGCCTTTGGCCCAAGCCAAACCAGCAGCCACACCAGTCAGCGAAGGCGAGGAAGCTGCTTAATGGCATCGCGCATTCTACACCTTTCCGATTTGCACGCAGGCCCGCCGTTCAACCCCGAAAAAGCCAAACAAATTCTTGAGGCTGCTTGGCAAATCAAGCCAACGTTAACGGTATTATCTGGCGATTTTGTGCAACGGGCCGATATTAAAAGCCAATGGCTGACTGTTCGCGATTTTATCGCTCAATTGCCCCAACCAACAATTGCGGTGATGGGCAATCACGATGTGCCGCTCTATAACGCACTCTATCGCATGCTACGGCCCAATTATTACTACAAAAAATATATCTCGCCAATTTTGGAGCCAGTTTGGGGCAATGAGGATTTTGTGGCAGTTGGGGTCAATACCACTCGCTCGTTCACAGTCGATGGTGGCAAGCTGACCGACCAACAATTGATTGAGCTTGATCGTACCTTGGCGCGCTACCCTGATAGCTTATGTAAAATCGTGGTGATGCATCATCATCCGGTTATGCCGCCAGGCGAAACCCGCGATGTGATTCAGAACGCAGCGGCGGCGCTCAAAACCTTTGATCGCAGCAATGTTGAGCTGGTGTTATGTGGCCATACCCATGCCTCGTACATCGGCAACACGCTGGAATTCGATCCCGATTTGCGCCAAGGCACGGTGATTGTGCAAGCAGGCACAGCCACATCGCGGCGCGGGCGGCGCTGGTATCGCGGTAAAAACGCCTTCAACGTGCTAGAAATCGAGCAGATGCGCACCGTTATTACCCAATATTTATATTTGGAAGATGCAGCGCGTTTCTTGCCCGTTAGCCAACACCAATTTCCACGGCGCTCGGCAGGCGTGTATGCCTTGCCATTGAACGAAGCGGTGCTCGAAATTGTTGAACCAAACGCCTAAACCAAACGAGCGCTGAAGTTTCAGCGCTCGCTATGTTTTCAATTTAGGGTTGATTGGGCACTTCAAAGCCACTATTCGCGACCAGCCACGTGCCATCATCTTGCTCAACAAGCTCGACCAATTGGTTGGCGGGATAATTAATCGATGCACCATCGTCCATCTGCCCAACCAACGTACCATTAATTTGGACATAGGCGCGGCCATCTTCGATCTTTTCGAGCGTATATTGATCATTTTGATAATCGATTGATTTGATTCGTGGCATGACCTGTCGTAGCTGCCAACCAGCATCACGCCGCATCTCGGGCACCATCAATGCGACCATCCGATCAACATTCCGTTCTTCAGTTGCTGCAACAAATGCCTTGACTTGGTTGACGGGTGCGGTATCATCGCCACCACAGGCTGTGAGTGTTAGCAAAAGGCAGCCTATAAGCAACTGTTTGAAACGCATGGGGAATCCTCCAGCGTGCTGAGTGTTTGTCAGGAGGCGATTATATCATGAGCCGTCGCATTGCACTTGTTTTTTGTTTGATTTTGCTGTTCGGCACCCCAGCCGCTGCCCAAAATCCCTTACTAAGCCCACCCAACGACCCCGATGCCAATAAACAATGGGTTATTCGCCAGCTTGGCCTAACCTGTGCATGGGAGCATCTGACGGGCAGTTCCGATGTGACTGTGGCCGTGATCGACTCTGGCGTTGATATGAATCACCCAGATTTGGTCGATATTTTGCGCACCGACGGCTTTGATGCGGTCGATGGCGATGACGATCCATCTGATGAAAATGGCCACGGAACCCACGTTTCAGGCATTATCGCCGCCACAATCAACAACAGCAAAGGGATTGCTGGGGTTGCTGGCGGTGGCACGCGCATTTTGCCAATTCGGGTGATGGCCGCCGATGGTTCTGGCAGCAATCAAGATATTATTGCTGGCATTCGCTATGCAGTCAGCAAAAATGTCCAGATTATCAATATGAGCCTTGGCTCGATGTTGCCGCTCGATAGCGAAGATATTGTTGCCGCCATCCAAGAAGCTGATGCTGCTGGCGTGCTGGTAATTATCGCTGCTGGGAATTCGTTTGTGCCATTGCCCAACTTTGCCTTTGGAGTCGAAGAATTTGCGATGGTCGTGGCCGCAACCGACCCCGAAGATCGCAAAACCGATTTCTCGAATTATGGCAATTGGATTTCGGTTTCTGCTCCAGGCGCAGGCATCTACTCGACCATGCCGACCTACGATGTCTACATGACCAGAGATTTGCCCGCCGAAGAACGCTTCAACAAAAACTACGATCAAATGAGCGGCACATCGCAGGCCACGCCAGTCGTTGCAGGTTTGGCTGCATTGCTCTTTGCTCAGCACCCCGATTGGAACGCCGACCAAGTGCGGGCCGAAATTGAAAAAACCGCCGATGATATTTCAGCGCAAAATCCAATTAAGCGCTATGGCCCAGTCACCTATTTCGAGCCAAGCAACCTTGGTACAGGCCGCATTAATGCTTGTAACGCGCTTGGTGGGCCAATTAAGGGCAGTGCTGCAGCAGTTGGTGGCCCCGAAGGCAAATCCAACCTGATTCGCTTGCTTGGTTTTAGCGCCGTCATGTTGGTGGTGTTGGGTGGCTTGACGGTGTTCTTGGTGCGCCGTCGCAAGCAAAACTCGCGCCCAAGAGCAATTCCTGCTGGCGGGTTCGCGCCACCGCCGCCAATTCAGTATGATCAAGCAATGCAACAACCAATGTACGATCAACGCAACCTTGCCTCGCAACCGATCGTAGGATCAACGCCACCATTGAGCCAGAGCTATGCGCCGCCAAGCGCAGCACCAGCCGCTGGTGGGCCAGCATGGGGCAAATTGACGGTTGTGCGGGGAGCCGAATTGAACAAGTTCTATTTGCTGCGCGACAATCAAGTGTTTATTGGCCGCGAAGCTGGCTTAGCGATAGCAATTAGTGGCGATAGTACAGTTTCGCGTCGCCATACGATTCTCTATCGCGATCCGCGTGGCATTGAAATTGAAGATGCTGGCAGCAGCCATGGCACGAAAATCAACGGCATTCCGGTTCAAGGCCGCCAATTGGTTCGGCCTGGCGATGTGATCGAAGTTGGGCAGACGCACTTACGTTTTGAGGGCTAAAATTTGGAACTAGCACTTGCATTGTTGATTATGTTTTTGGGCTTGGTCAGCGTAGTTATTTTGCCAATCTTGCCGGGCGCAGCTCTAATTTGGCTGGGGGCGTTGCTTTATGCTTCCATGACCGAATTTGTTGTGGTTGGTTGGGGAACCTTGGCTATTTTAGGCGTAATTGCGCTGATTGCCATGACCAGTGATATTTGGGTTGGAGCGCTCGGCCAGCGCCGTGGCGGGGCCTCAATTTGGGCTACCATCTTTAGTATGATTGGTGGTATTATTGGCCTATTCATCCTGAACATTCCAGGCATGTTGATTGGTTCGATCATAGGGGCATTATTGCCAGAGTGGCAACGCTGGCGCGATGGTAAATTCGTGCTTGATGTTTCATGGCGTACCATCAAAAATTGGCTCGTAAGCATTGCAATACAGGTTTCACTTGGCCTCGTAATGGTTACGATCTTTTTGGTGCGCGTGATAACTGGTTAAGCAACCCTACGCGAAAACCAACGTATAGTCTAACGCTGACAGAAGAATGCGTCACAGTTTTGCCGCAACTGGCAAAACCAGTGGCGCATTTTAGAGCACATCAACGAAGTGGTAGGGCTGTCAACCCACTTTGAAAGGACATCAACCATGAACATCAAACAGCTACTCATCGGGAAGCCGTTCCCCAGCAGTAGTGCCCATCACGAACGGCTCGACAACATTCGCGGATTGGCAGTCTTTGCATCCGACCCAATTAGCTCCAATGCCTATGCCACCGAAGCAATTATGCGGGTGTTGATTTTGATCAGCGCCGCTGCCTTGAGTTATACCTTACCGATTGCGATCGGGATTGCAGCCTTGGTGCTGTTGGTGGTACTGAGCTACAACCAAACCATCCACCACTACCCGATGGGCGGTGGCGCATATATGGTCAGTAAGGATAACCTCGGTCGCACAGCTTCATGGTTGGCAGGTGCTTCGATTCTTAGTGATTATGTGCTAACAGTGGCGGTTTCGGTTTCGGCAGGGGTCAAAGCAATTTCTTCGGCCTTTCCCGATGTTGCCTTTTTCCATGAACACCGCGTGTTAATTGGAATTGGGATTATTCTGTTAATTACATGGCTCAATTTGCGCGGTTTGCGCGAAAGCGGCACAATCTTTGCCATCCCCACCTATGCCTTCGTGATTGGGGTCTTTCTGGTGCTGGCGGTTGGCATGGCACGCTACTTTGGCATTTTTGGCGAGCCATTGCCACCACGCAGTGTTGCCACCGATGAAGCTGCACGCTCAGGCCTCGATAACTTCGGCTTTATTTGGCTGGTGCTACGGGCCTTTGCTGGCGGGTGTACTGCCTTGACTGGGATTGAAGCGATCAGCGACGGGGTGCAAGCTTTCAAAAATCCCGCCCCTAAAAATGCAATCATCACGATGCGCGCGATGGCAATTATGGCCATGACCTTGTTCATCGGGATTAGCTTTATTGCCACCCATATTCCAATTACGATTTTGCACGAAGGCGGCGAGAGCGTGCTTTCGCAGATGACTCGTACGGTTGTTGGCAGCGGTTTTCTCTACTACTGGGTTCAATTTACTACAATGTTTATTTTGATCCTAGCAGCCAACACCGCCTATGCCGACTTCCCACGGATCGCCGCGTTTTTATCGAATGACGGCTTCTTACCACGCTGGCTTTCGCGCTTGGGCAGCCGCTTGGTCTATAGCTCAGGTGTGATCGCGCTGGCCTTCCTGTCGTCGGTCTTGCTGGCAGTGTTCGGTGGCGAAGAACATCATCTGTTGCCATTGTATGCAATCGGCGTGTTCCTCTCGTTTACGCTTTCGCAAGCAGGCATGATTGTGATGTGGCGCAAGGTTGCCAAACTCAAACCAGGCGAAAGCCTGAATACGGGCATCACGACCTTGCACTACGAGCCAAACTACAAGCTCAAACGCATTCCAAGTATGATTGGGGTTGGTTTGACGGCAGTGGTTTTGGTGGTGTTGACCGTCACCAAATTTACCGAAGGCGCATGGCTGATTATTTTGGCTTTGCCCTTGATTATGCTGTTGTTCCGCACGATCAAGAAGCATTATGACCATGTTGCGACCAATTTGAGTTTGACTGGTCTGCAACCAAGCGATTTGCGCTCGCCTGCTGATGTGGCGATTGTGCCAGTTGGCAGCATTCACCGTGGCTCGTTGCGCGCCATCAAATATGCTTTGAAACTGACCGACGATGTGCGGGTGGTGCAGGTGGTTGGTAGCGACGAAGAAGAAGCCAAAACTCGCAAACGCTGGGAACAATGGGATGAGGTGTTAGGCAAGGCCAAATTGGTCTTCTTGCACACCGACTACCGCGATTATCTCACGCCACTGGTTGATTATGTCGACCAAGTTAATAGCAAAGAGTTTCCAAGCGATCTGATCACGGTGGTTATTCCAGAGTTTGTGCCCGATTCGACGCTTGCCAAGGCGCTGCACAACCAAACAGCCGTGATGCTGTTGCTGGCATTGCGCAAATATGAAGATGTGGTGGTGATTAGCGTGCCATATCACTTGCATGCGCTGCCTGGTAGCCCTGAAGATATTGTAGTCAAACATTCTGCATAACGCTTAATAAGCGGGCTTGAACTGAATCAAGCCCGCTTATTGCTAGTTCATATTCGTTAACAAATCTCATTGACAAAAACCGCGAACGTACTATAATCAAGCCTATGTTCGCCGCCGACATAGCTATAGTGTATTTGGCGGTTTTTTTATGCAAACGGAAACGGGTATGCGTTTTCAGCTACACCAAACCAACTTAACCAATGTCGGCTTACCGTATTGTTCACAACAAGCACGGCACTCACCCCATTCTCCCCCACAAGCCTAAACCAACCCTGCAACAATCACGCTCCAACTAAGCGCTTCCTTAAGCTAGATTGATCGATCTCCTGCTTGAGTCTGCTTAATTGCGACCCTTGATATAGAACATTTGTTCATATTTAATGAAATAACAAACCTCAGGTTGAGGAAACGCCAAGGAGTTTTTCCATGTTGACGCAATTAAAGCGGGTTTTAGTGGGGAATCCGTTGGAAACTGCTGCCCAATCGCATGAGCGGCTGGATAAAAAAACCGCGCTGGCAGTCTTTTCATCTGATGCGCTCTCATCGGTGGCCTATGCCACCGAAGAAATGTTGGTTCACCTTGTACCAGCTGGCGTGATTGCATTTAGCACATCGCTGTGGTTGGGCATTGGCATCGCTGTCTTGCTGATGATCGTCACCATTTCCTATCGCCAAACCATCACCGCCTATCCCAGTGGTGGCGGCTCGTATATCGTTGCGTCGGATAATCTAGGCACATTGGCGGGATTAATCGCTGGTGGCGCATTATTAATTGATTATATTCTGACCGTCGCAGTATCGATTTCATCTGGCGTTTCGCAGTTGATCTCGTTGGTTGAGCCACTGCGCGAGTATCGAATTGAAATTTGTATCATTGGGATTGTGTTGCTGACGCTGGCCAATTTGCGCGGTATTCGTGAATCGGGGGCGATTTTCTCGCTGCCAACCTACTTTTTTGTCACGATTATTCTGTTGACGCTTGGCTATGGCTTCTATAAACAACTGACTGGCACGATTCAGCCGTTGATGCTTTCGGATAGCCTGATGGGGCCGCATGAACAAAGCTTCTCGCCATTGGGCAACGAAGGCATAACCGCGTTCTTGCTGATGGGCGCGTTTGCCTCTGGTTGCTCGGCCCTAACTGGCGTTGAGGCGATCTCGAATGGCGTGCCAGCCTTTCGCAAGCCAGAACCGCACAATGCCCGCGTTACTATGGTATGGATGGCTGGTTTGCTCTTGGTGATGTTTGCTGGCATTACCTGGTTTGCGCATAAATATGGAGCACGCCCACAATTCAATGAAACCGTGATTTCGCAAATTGGGCGCGGTATTTGGGGCCGCACCACTGGCACAGAAACGGGCTTTCCAAAGGTCATGCATGGCATGCTGCAGATCTCGACGGCAGCGATTTTGCTGGTTGCCGCCAATACGAGCTACGCCGATTTTCCCCGTTTGATGTCGTTGCTGGCCCGCGATGGCTTTTTGCCGCGTCAATTCTCATCGTTGGGCGACCGCCTAGTCTTTTCAAATGGGGTTATTTTTCTTTCGGTAGCGGCAGCGCTGTTGGTGATTGGCTTCGATGGCTCAGTCACCAATTTGATTCCCTTGTATGCGGTTGGGGTGTTCCTTTCGTTCACGCTCTCGCAATCGGGCATGGTGTTGCGCTGGCTGCGCATCAAGAGCAAAGGCTGGCAACTTAATTTAGTGGTTAATTTTGTTGGCGCAATCGCCACGGGAATCGTGTTAATTATCAATGGCACGACCAAATTTAAAGAAGGCGCATGGCTGGTTGTACTTTGTATTCCGATCTTAGTGTTGTTCTTTAAAGCAATCAATCGCCACTATAAAGGTGTGGCAAAACAACTTTCCTTGGAAGGGTTTAGCAAACCAGTTGCTTTAGAAAATAATGTGATTGTGCTGGTTTCATCATTGCATCGCGGTACAGTAAAAGCTCTCGAATATGCCAAATCGATTGCACCAGGCAAAGTTCGCGCCTTATATATTGAATTTGAGCATGAGCACGAAAAAACTGCCCGCTTGCAAGAGCGTTGGCAGCACTGGGAACCAGATGTGACCTTAGATGTGGAAATATCTAAATATCGTTCACTATTACGCCCAATTTTACGCTACGTTGACCGCATTGAAGCTGAGCGCCATGATGACATTCTGACGATCATCTTGCCTGAATTTATTCCGGCGCGAATTTGGGAATATGCCTTGCATAATCAAACAGCCTTCTTCTTGAAAGGCGCGCTGTTATTCCGGCGCAATAAAATCGTCATTAGCGTGCCGTATCATCTTGAACGTTAAACTTAGCAACTCTTAATCAAAAAAACGCTCGAACTGCCTCAACAGTCGGGCGTTTTTTCTTGACAGGCAATGATGGGCAACGTATGATTACCGCCGTCTAAACCGACACCCACCACAAGCTTAGGAAGGTCAGAAGTGATGTATTTTGTGAGTCAAACCAAGCGCCGCCTAACAGCAGGTCTGTTTGGCGCTGTTGCGTTGGTCCTTGCCGCCTGTGGCAGCAGCAATCCGCCACTGACGGGAATTGTAACAGATAGCTATACCCAAAAGCCCGTTGCTGGAGTAACCGTTCAAGTTGGCGAAGCAAGCGCGACGACTGATGATGCTGGCAAATGGACGATTAATGAATGGGAAACCACCAATTCGTTATTGGTTCAAGCCAGCGATTATAGCTCAGCCACGCTTAGTTTGGCCGATAAAACCCCAGTCAACGAGCAAACGCCGGTAGAAGTCAATCTGACGATTCGGCCCAATACGATTAGCGGGGTTGTGCTCGATCAATACTCACAACAACCTGTCGCTGGCGTGACGGTCAAAGCTGGTAGCAGCCAAGCCACCAGTGGCCCTGATGGCCGCTACAAATTGACCAACGTCGATGAAAAAGCCGACGTTGTGATTGCGGCGACCGATTACACCAGCGCCACCGCCACCCTCGAAAAACAAACCAGCTATGATGTGTCGTTACGCCCAACCAGCCTAACCGGCATTATCAGCGATAAATATAGCCAAAAACCTGTTAGTGGAGCCACCGTGCAAGTTGGCAATGCCACGGCCCAAAGCGATGCAGAAGGCCGCTACACCGTGCGCAATATCGATTTGAATGCGCCAGTGGTGTTTAGCGCCACCGATTACAGCAGCCAAACCTTGGAATTGCCGCAAGCAGCCTCGTTGGATGTTGTCTTGCGACCTTCGACGGTACGCGGCTCGGTCGTCAATAGCGAAACTGGCAAGCCGCTTACCAAGGGCACGGTCATCGCAATGGTCAAGCCATTTGAAGGGGCCGACGAAACCTACCCCTACACTGGCACGGCAGTTACTATGACGCGGCTCAAGCCCGATGGAACCTATGAATTAACCGGCGTTCCCGAAAATGCCCAAATTCAGGTGCTCTCGCCTGGCTATCGCAAGGCATGGACGGCGCTCAGCGATGGCAAATTCACCGCTGATCTCGAAGCAGAAGAATTTGTTGCCAAAGCAATTTATATTACCGCCGCAACTGGCTCATCGAAATCTGCATTAACCGAATTGTTTGATCTGGTTGATCAAACCGAAGTTAATGCGATTGTGCTTGACATCAAGCTCGATATTGCTGGCGAAGTTGGCATGGTTGGCTATATTTCCAAAAATCCATTGGTGATTGAAGCAGATACTGCGGTTGATTATTTGGATATGGAATGGATCGTATCCGAAGCCCGCAAACGCAATATCTACATGATTGGCCGTATGGCGGTGATGCGCGATAATAGCTTAGCCGATGCCCACCCTGAATGGGCTGCCCAAAGCCGCGTCACTGGCGACGTATGGGAAGACGATGGCGGGCTGAAGTGGCTCGATCCATTCAACCAGAACGTCACCGAGTATAATGTTGGCGTTGCCAAAGAAATTGCCGATTATGGCTTTGATGAAGTACAATTCGATTATATTCGCTTCCCATCGGATGGCAGCACCAGCAATTTGGTGTTCTCACAACCGATCGATCCAGAAAATAATCCTGAAGTGATGTACGAAGCGATTGGCGATGTGCTCAAGCGTGCCCACGGCGACATCAACGGCGCAGGCGCGTTCTTCTCAATCGACGTGTTTGGCTATGCAACGTGGCGCAACATGTGGGAAATTGGCCAAAGCCTTGAAATTATGGCCGATCACACCGATTATGTCTGTGCAATGGTGTATCCTTCGCACTACGATCGCAATGAGTTGGGCTTCGATAACGCCGATGCTCACCCCTACGAGATCGTTAAAGATAGCATCGAGAAGGGCCAAAAGCGCATGGAAGGCAAATATGCAGTCCAACGGCCTTGGCTGCAAGCCTTTACCGCAACCTGGCTCAACCCAGTCACTGAATATGGGCGCACCGAAGTTCGCGCTCAAATGCAAGCTGTCGCCGAGGTCGAAGGCACCTATGGTTGGATTCTCTGGAATGCTGCCAACTATTACGACCCAGAGTGGCTTGATTAATTAAGTTCTCTATCATCAAAAATTAAGGGCTATAGGCCACAGTTGCAGCTTGTAACTGTGCCTATAGCCTATAGTCCTTAATTTTCCTGTATCGACGAGGTACCTATGCGCCGTACGTTTTTCATGGCAGCAGTTGGATTATCGCTGGTGCTCAGCGGCGTGGCTTGGCGGGCGAATGCCCAAACCAGCCCCGCGAGCAAGGTGCAAACTGCCACCTTTGCCCAAACATCGGTCGCCGATTGGCAGGCTGGCACGCTCGAAGGCTTGTTAGTAACCAATAATAGCGATGGCGAGTTGCGGCTCGATCAAACTGCAACGCAGGGTACTTTCACATCGGTTGCCCATGAGGTTCCATTTGTTTGGAATGCAGTTTCAGCGCATTGGAATTTTGATTTGCCGGTTGGCACCAGCCTCAGCCTCAAGCTGCGCACCAGCGCCAATGGCACCGAATGGCGCGAATGGCAAACCCTGAATGTAGCCCAAATTTTGGCCGAAGGCGAGCAATTGCTTGGGCCAATTGGGGTCGAGGCCGGTTCACGCTGGCTGCAATATCAGGTTGATTTTACAAGTACAAGCCAACCTGCTGCACCAAGTTTGCAAGCCATCGCTTGGCGCTTTATCGACACCAGCAATGGCCCGAACCTGACCGACCAACTCAATCGTGCGCCTGCTGCCTTTGGTGGCACAACCTTCACCCGCCCGCCACAAGTAATTAGTCGCACCAGCTGGGGCGCATTGCCAGGTATTCCCAATCTGTTACCCTCACGCCCACGCCGCATCGAATTAGTTAGTTTGCCACTCAATAACCAAGCTGATCCGCCGACCATGTTGCGGGCTTTGCAAGCAGCTGCTCAAGCAGAAGGTGCAGCCGATCTGCCCTATCAATTTGTGGTCGATCAAGCTGGCAATGTCTATGCTGGACGCAACGGATTTCCTGCCAGCAATGGCACAATTCGCTTGGCCTTGCTTGGCGAATTAACCGATGCAGCACGCACTGGCTTGGGTCAAATTATCGCTTGGATTAGCGAAGCCTATCGTTTGCCCCAAACGTTGACCGTGCTGGGCGGCTTGGATGTTGAGCAAGCTGAATCGATTCGGCGCACTGCCGATCAACTGACTGTGCGCAAGCGTTTGACCTTTGTTGAAAGCAACACCCGCGATTACAACGAGCGGATTATGCTGTTCAATCCATCAAACCAAGTTGCGCGCACCATCGTCACCTTCTTGCCCGGCCAAACCAATGCTGTACGCCGCGAATACGAAATTCAGCCAGGCCAACGGGTGAATATTATCGCCAACGAAATTTTCAGCGATACCTTCAATTTGCCAATCGAAGTCAGTTCAAACCAAGCAATCGTTGGCGATCGCACCATGTTGTTTGCCAACGATGCCCTCGGCGAATCGGGCATTAGCCGTTGGAGCCGCACCTGGTATTTTGCTGAAGGCGATGGCACCAACGATCGCACGAGCTTGCTGTCGCTCTACAATCCACAGCCAAGCGAAGTTGTGGCGAATTTGCTGATTATGCCAACCGATGGCATTACCAGCACACGCCAAGTGTTGTTGCCACCATTTACCCGCACCCAAGTCGATTTGAGCAACAACAATCCCAAAGCTTTTGGCTTGCGCGTCGCGGCAACTGCCCCGATTGCAGCTGAACGCACGGTGTTGGTTGGGCCAACCAAGGGCGGTGGATTTTTGACCAAAGGGGCGATTGCGCCATCAAATACCTGGTATTTTGCTGAAGGCGCAACCCTTGATCCGTTTGTAACCACCTTGGCCTTGCTCAATCCAAATCCAGTTTCGGCGGCAATTACCACCACCTTTATGACCGAGGAAGGCTCAACCTTCACGCGGCGCTATCAAGTGCCAGCTTTGGCGCGGCTCGATGTGGATATGCGCGAAATTGTGCCCTCGCCGCAAGGAGTTGGCACTATGTTGACCTCAAGCCAGCCAATCGTGGCCGAACGCACCAGCTATTTTAATGGCGGCAATAGCGCCACCAACAGTATGGGTGCTGCCGAGCCAGATTATGTGTGGCACTTTGCCGAAGGTCGCACCGCCGACCCAGCAACCGAATTTTTGCTGGTGCTCAACCCAAATCAACGCCCAGCTCAAGTCACCGTGACGCTTGGCAAGGACGATGGCACGACCCAAGTGGTTGAATACACCATTCCGCGCACAGGTCGAATCTCGGTTTTGCTCGATACGATCGACCCAAATTTGCAATCGCACACAATCACGGTTGCCTCGAATTTGCCAGTCGTGGCCGAACGCACAATTTTGATCGACAATACCAGCGGCGGCGGTGGCCATAGCGCGCTTGGCACGCCCGAACGTTAGCCAGCAAACAACCGGATTGTGCATGCAGTCCGGTTATTTATTTTAGAAACAAACGCTTATGCCAGAATTACCAGAAGTCGAAACTGTTCGCCGTTCGCTTGAGCAAGAGCTGGTCGGGCGGCGTTTTGTCGCCTTACGCAGCCTTGGTTGGCCCAAAATTGTCAATACGCACAGCCCTGAGCTTTTTGCAGAAGCCATTGCTCAACGCCAAATTCAGCAGGTGCTACGCCGCGCCAAATATTTGCTAATCGAGCTTGATAACCACGAAACCTTGATTGTGCATCTCCGCATGACTGGCCAAATGTTGGTTGTCGCCGCCGATCAGCCTGCCGACAAACATACCCATGTGGTGGTCGAGTTGGATAATGGCCGCGAGTTACGCTTCCACGACCCACGCAAATTTGGCCGCTGGAGCTTAGTTGACCGCAGTGGCGTGGACGAACTGAACCAACGCTTGGGGCCAGAGCCATTGGGCGACGATTTTACACTGGCCGATTTTAGCCAGCGCTTGCAACGCAAAGCCACCAAAATCAAGCCAACCTTGCTTGATCAAAGCGTGCTGGCTGGCGTTGGCAATATCTATGCTGATGAAGCGTTGTGGTTGGCCAAAATCCATCCCTTGCGTGCAGCCAAAAGCCTCAATCCAGCAGAGGTTGCGGCGCTCTTCGAGGCCATAAAAACTGTGCTGCGCAACTCGATTGAGCATCGTGGCACAACCTTGGTCAACTATCGCGATGCCTATGGTGCAAGCGGCGAAAACCAATATCACCTTGAAGCCTATGGCCGCACTGGTGAGCCATGCCGCCGCTGTGGCACGCCGATCGAGCGCATCGTCGTCGGGCAACGCTCTACCCATCTTTGCCCGGTTTGCCAAGTTTAAGAACAAAGAGCATAGAACATAGAACATAGGGTTTAAGCAACGAGTACAGAATGCTATGTTCAACGCAGAGGCGCAGAGAACATGAGGCTATAGGCTGATGGCTATTGGCTAGCGGAACATGAGTTGGTATTTCCATCCCCATAGCCCATAGCCAATAGCCTGTAGCCATTATTCGTGTTCTTCGTGGTTAAAACTGGCCCCGCTAAATTAGCTTGAGGCTTGGCGTGGCATCGAGCGACCAATCGTGTTGCAGGCCTGCCTGATAGCGATAATAGGCGGCAGCGCCGATCATGGCGGCGTTATCAGTACAAAGCCAAATTGGCGGGTAGGCCACCGGAATCGGCTTTGCGGTAGCGCTGAGCCGTTCGCGCAAGGCGGTATTGGCGGCAACTCCACCAGCCAAAATAATCGTTTTGGCTTTGTATTCGCGGGCAGCGGCAACCGTCTTTTGCACCAACACATCAACCGCCGAATCTTGGAAGGCAGCGGCAAGTTGGGCGGTAAACGCAGGGTCAACCTCAGCCAGTTTAACTTTCTCCATGCGCTCGCCCAAACGATCGTTAACCACATTCAGCACAGCGGTTTTCAAGCCGCTAAAGCTCCAATCGTAGGTTCCGCGCAACCATGCTCGCGGCAATTTGAGCGCGCCAGGGTTGACCCCACGGGCAACTTTCTCCATTTGCGGGCCACCAGGATAGCCCAAGCCCATAATGCGGGCAACTTTATCGAAGGCCTCGCCCACTGCATCATCGCGGGTTTGCCCGAGCAAACGATAATCGCCATGATCGTTGAGTAGCACGAGCGCTGTGTGGCCGCCAGAAACAATCAAGGCAACACACGGAAATTCGGGCGCTTGATAGGCTAATTCTTTGGCTGTATGCAACCACGAAGCGTAAATATGGCCTTCTAAGTGATTGACCCCAATAAATGGCAAATTCCGCGACCAAGCAATTGCTTTGGCGGTGTTGATGCCAGTTAATAAGGCTCCTGCCAAACCTGGGCCATAGGTTGTGGCAATCGCGTTGATTGCGCTCCAACCACCAGGCACTTGGGCCAGCACCGTATTAATCACTGGAGTAATGGTTAAAATATGCTGGCGTGAGGCCACTTCGGGCACAACACCACCATACCGCTGATGAATATCGATCTGCGAAGCAACGCTATTGGCCACAATCTCGCGACCATCGCGAATGACTGCGGCAGCGGTTTCATCGCACGATGTTTCAATCGCTAAAATCGTAAAGCCTGCGGGCAATTGATGTGACATGGATTCCTACGTTCTATTTCACCTAGCTGTCAGTTGCGTTGGATTGACGCTGTGCCGTGGCTATGGCATGATACGAGTGGATAAAAACGACAACACCCCGTTTTTGGGGTGCTGTCGTGCGTTTAGTGCTGTGAAGTAGCTTCCCCAGCGTGGCTATCCACAACGACTTCGGTATCGTGAGCATCTTGATTGGTTGCATCGTGATGTTCATGGCCGTGATCTGCATCATGATGATCATGATGGCCATGGCCACCAATGGTATATTCACGGACTTCACTGGCGGCTTTAACCCGCCGATCATATTCGCCATCGATGGCATCGCGAAATGCCACAAAAAACTCTTTAATGCCCATTACGGTTCTCCGTTGAATGATCTGCTGTCGCATTATACCAAAACTGGCAGCACGGTGTAAGAAAGAATACTAGTCATGTCAACTGTTGGTTGTTTAATTTTGCACGGCTTTACCTCATGCGCTGATTCAGTCAATCGCGTGCCAAGCCGTTTAACGCCCCATAACATTCCCTATCGCATGCCCTATTTGCGTGGTCATGGTACCTTGCCCGAGGATTTGCAAGGCGTGACGTGGCACGATTGGTATGCTGATGCCAACGCTGCCTTTCGCGATTTACGCCGTGAGGTCGATAAAGTTATTTTGATTGGGCTTTCGATGGGCGGCTTGGTTGCCAACCATCTGGCCGCCGCCCACCGCGACGAGGTGCTTGGCGTGGTCAGCGTAGCCGCCGCCATGCGCTTTCACTACAAACACGCCGATAGGGCGCGTTATGTTGCGCCAATGCTGGGCATGTGGGGCGACGAAAACCGCGATATGGGCGCTGGCTGGTACGATAAAGAAACAGGTCGCCAACATGGCAATTATCGGCGCTTTCCTGCTCCGGCGTTTGTTTCATTATGGCGCTATGCCAAAGTCGTGGAACAACAATTGCCACGAATTACTGCGCCAATCTTAATCATTCATTCACATCAAGATCGTACAATTCCAACTGCTGCTGCCGAAGCCATCTACCGCCAAGTCGGCTCAGTCGATAAACAATTACTATGGTTCGATAAAAGCGGCCACGAAATGCTCCGCGATGGCGAATCGCCAGCAGTTTTAGATGCGGTTGAACACTTCGTGCTGCATCATCGTGCTCACTATCAATCATCAACACATAAGGAGTAGTTAGCTGCATGCCTGCAAAAACCGATACACCTGAGGAATCGACCAACGGGTCAGCCAATGATCTATCGCTCGATGCTGAGCATGTTCGTAGTCAAGCTACCACGCCCTTGCCAACGCGCTCGCGCCCCAAGAGCAAGGCCAATGCCAACCCGAATGATGCAGCGTTAATGAATGAACTGCTGATGAATAACCAAACCACTGCTCGCCCACGAGCACGCACGGTTCCGCGCGCCGAGCACGAAGGGGCCTATGTGCGCGTACCCAAAGCTGTCTCAAGCGCAGTTGGCGCAGGCCCGACCTCGCGGCCTTTGCCCCCCAAACAGCCACCAGTCAAAACCACCTCGCGCGGCGCTGGCTGTGGCATGATCGCACTTGGGATTTTGTTGGCAGTGGTATTAGTTGGCGGTGTCGCAGGGCTTTGGGGCTATTTTAAATTCAAAAATACTACTAGCGATATGTTGGTCACCATTCCAACTGCCGAGCGCAATGTGGTTGAGAATCCAAATAATCCAAATTCGCCAGCAAACCAACCGCTCGCTACCCCCGATATTGTCAAAGATCCCTTTAACTTGTTGTTGATCGGGGTCGATTTACGCGAAAATGATACTGAAGCCCGCACCGATACTATCATCGTGCTGCATGTTGATCCAGCCCAAAAATGGGCGAGCATGGTTTCAATTCCCCGCGATAGTTGCGCCGAAATTCCAGGCTACGATGAGCCTGGTACTTGCTCGCAACGCATCAATGCCGCCTATGAATTGGGCTATAAACGCGGGATCGAGAAAAAAATGGCCAACCCTTCAACTGAAGGCATGGCCTTAACCCGCGATACTGTCGCCAATATGCTCAACCTGAACATCGATTATGTCGCTCAAGTCGATTTCAAGGGCTTTCGCAAAATTGTTGATGCAGTTGGTGGCATCACAATCAACGTGCAACGCCCGCTCTGGGATGCATCGTACCCAACCGATGACGACGATTATGGCGTTATTCGGCTGTATATTCCTGCTGGTTTGCAACATATGGATGGCATAACCGCCTTGCGCTATGCCCGCTCGCGCCATCAAGATGCAGATTATGGCCGCTCACGTCGCCAGCAAGATGTGATTCGAGCGTTCGTGCAAACCCTCAAAGATAAAGGCTTGTTTGATCAAATTGATTCATTGAATAGCCTAAGCGAACAACTCAAAGGCTCGTTCTACACCGACCTGCCGATTACCGATCTTGGTAATTTGCGCGCCTTGGCCGGGCTGGGCACCGACATCGCCAATGGCCGCATCAAGAGCGTCAAATGGGATACCAGCGCCGTCGCAGGCTATATTGATGCAGCTCAATATGTGCCAATTTGGGATCAATCAAGCATCAATGCAACCGTCAACGAACTATTGACCTCGCCAATTCCCGATACCAACAGCCCAGTTGATGGTAGCTCAAACACGCCTTCAGACGATAATTTGAGCATTGAAGTGATCAATGGAGCACAAATTAGCGGTTTGGCGGGCGATGTTGCAACCCACCTTGAAAATCGCGAATATCAATTGCTCACCTCTTCGACGGCTTCAACCGTCTATGACACCACCAAAATCATCGATTTTGGCAATCATAAAGAGCTGCGCGAGCAACTGGCCGCTGAATTGGGCATCAACAGCCGCAACATTATTGTGGTTAGCAAAACCAGCCCCGCCCCCGAACAACCCAAGGGCAATCCGGCCTTGGTGCTGCTGCTTGGCCGCGATTACGACGAAAGTTGGCGCACGCCCTAAATTTTTAAACCAGCAAGGCGCAGGCATGCAACCTGCGCCTTGCTGGTTTAGCTAATGAATTCAGCCCAAGCATAGCCAGCCCTAGCGTGATGTGCATTATCCTAGGATTAGTGGCGTTGGCAAAGTGACTCCACGATGGTGCTATAATAGGCCCATTGTATCGGCAATCGGACAACTGAAGGATGACGCAGCGTTGTGCGTCGGATGGCTCACTGCATGCTGCGGTGAGCTTTTCATATATCCCAAGGAGGATAACCCCATGCCAATCGATTGGAGTGCTAAGTTCGCGTTTGAAGGGCTGACCTATGATGATGTGCTGCTGATTCCAGCCTACTCTGATGTCTTGCCTTCGCAAATCGACGTTAGCACGTGGCTAACTCGCGAGATTCGTTTGAACATTCCAGTTGTCTCGTCTGCGATGGACACGGTGACTGAAGATCGCATGGCGATTGCACTTGCTCGCGAAGGTGGCCTTGGCATTATTCACAAAAATATGGCTCCCGCCCAACAAGCAGATTTGGTGCGGCGGGTCAAGCGCTCAGAAAGTGGCATGATTACCGACCCAATTACCTTGCGCCCAGAGCAAACCATCGGCGAGGCTTGGGAACTGATGAGCGATTACCATATTTCAGGGGTGCCGATTACCAGTGCTGCTGGCGAATTGGTTGGGATACTTACCAACCGCGATTTGCGCTTTGAAACCGACCCCATGCGCAAAATCAGCGAATTGATGACCAGCGAAGAACTTGTGACTGTGCCTGTTGGCACAACCCTCGACCAAGCCAAACAAGCCTTGCACCAACATCGGATCGAAAAGGTGTTGGTCGTCGATGAACATGGCAAACTCACTGGCTTAATCACGGTCAAGGATATTCAAAAGCAGATCGAACATCCCGCCGCCACCAAAGATGCCTTTGGTCGTTTACGGGTTGGCGCTGCGGTTGGTGCTTCACCAAGCGAATTAGAGCGCGTGAAGTTGTTGGTCGAGGCAGGCGTTGATGTGATTGCGGTCGATACAGCCCACGGCCATTCCAAAGCAGTGCTCGATGCAATTGCTCGCATCAAACAACAATATCCCGACCTGCAAATCATTGGCGGGAATGTGAGCACCGGTGAAGGTGCGCGCGCCCTAATTGAACACGGTGCTGATGCGGTGAAGGTCGGACAAGGGCCCGGGTCCATTTGTACCACTCGGGTGGTATCTGGTGCGGGGATGGCGCAAGTTACGGCAGTGATGGAGTGCGTGAAAGCAGCTGAAGAAGCAGGCGTGCCCATCATCGCCGACGGTGGTATCAAGTATAGCGGTGATGTTGCCAAAGCCTTGGCTGCTGGCGCACACACGGTTATGCTCGGTGGCTTGTTGGCAGGAACCGACGAATCACCAGGCGAGATGATTCTCTACCAAGGGCGCTCGTTCAAATCCTATCGCGGCATGGGTTCGATTGGCGCAATGCAGCAAGGCAGCAGCGATCGCTATTTCCAAAGCAATCAGCCTGCCCGCAAATTGGTTGCCGAAGGGATTGAGGGCATGGTTCCTTACAAAGGGGCACTGGCCGATACCGTTTATCAATTGGTTGGCGGTTTGCGCTCAGGTATGGGCTACGTTGGCGCGCACAATGTTGATGAGCTACGCAAAAACGCCCGCTTCTCACGCATTTCGCCAGCAGGCTTGGCCGAAAGCCACCCCCACGATGTGACAATTACCAACGAAGCACCAAACTACGAACGCCGCGGCTAAATTGCTCAAACAGCCCTGCTTCCAAGTACAAGGAAGCAGGGCTGCAATGTTTAGCCGACTTGGGCGCTATCAGCGTTCACAGCGTCCAAGGTTTCCTTAAGATGATGGCCTTCGTGCCAGAGGCAGCCGCCAGTTTGGGCCACTGGTGAAGCTGCATCGCCACCCCAAGGCGCAACCATTGGCGCAGCAATTTGTTCAGGCGTAAGGCTTGCCAAGGTTGCCTTGATTTGCTGGCGCACAGCGGCCCATTGCTCAAGCGCTTGTTCGTAGCTCAGTTGCTTGCGTTCGCCAACCGTGCGCGCATTAAAGGCGTTTAGCCCTGCGTCTTCACCTTCCAAATCTGGCATTTCGGTCAGGTAGCTTTGGCCTGCTTGATGGGCCTGCAACCCCTTCAAAAACTCTTCTTCCCAAATCGTCAGATGGCTAATGATATTGGTGACCGTCCAAGGGCCATCAGCATAGACCAAGGCATTTGGGTCAAGCTCGCCAAATTTGGCTTGATTCGCCGCCCGATCAGCATCGAGTTTCGCAATCATAGATTCAACAGTAGGGTTTTGCATACACACTCCCATAACAGAACGTCTGTGCCATTATAGCCAAATCGCCAGCTGATTGACTACAACTTTTGGCGGAGTTTGAGCTATTTGCCTTGCCATTTCGCAGCACGTTTTTCCAAGAATGCGCTTGTGCCTTCTTTAACATCTTCGGTCACGCAGAGTTGACCAAAAATGCCGTTTTCGTAGGCAATTGCATCGCGCAAGCTCATTTCAGCGCCACGATTAATCAAGCGTTTGGCTAAGGCCGTGGCCAATGGCGCATTTTTGGCAACCTTGGCCGCCAGTTTATGGGCTTCGTCGAGCAATTCTGCTGCTGGCACAATTTTTTCAATCAAGCCAAGCCGTTGGGCTTCGCTGGCTGGAATGCGCTCGCCAGTCAGCACCAAATATTTGGCCACGCCAGTGCCAGCCAAGCGTTGCACCCGCAATGCGCCACCCCAGCCAGGCACCAAGCCTAAACCAACTTCGGGCAAGCCAACTTGTGCTTGTTCGCTGGCCAGCCGAATATCGCAGCCCAAGGCTAGCTCAAAACCGCCACCAAGCGCAAAACCGTTGATTGCGGCAATCGTAACTTGCGGCAATTCGCCAAGTTTCCACAACACATCGTGCAACGCTTCCGACATTTGGCTGCCTTGCAATGAGCTTTCGATGCTGTTGACTTCGCTAATATCAGCGCCAGCAACGAAGGCTTTTTCGCCAGCACCAGTAATAATCAAGGCGCGAACGCTGGTATCTTGGGCTAATTGATCGACCGCTTGGCCCAATTCGCGGATGGTTGCACTATTTAAGGCATTCAAGGCCTTAGGCCTATTAACCGTAATAACCGCAACCTGCTCGTTAATCTCAAGTACAATATTTTCAAACGCCATAAAAATCTCCTGTCTGTAATTATGAAGGATTAAGGATGAGGGATGAAGTTTCGATCAAACACTATCCACAATAATATCCAACCAGCATCATTTATTTGATCAAAGATGAACAAGGGAGTGAAGGATTAAATATTTTGCAAGAGATGCATGATCAATCAGCTATTTCATCCCTCATAATTCATCCTTCATACTTATAAAAGCCTTGGCCCGATTTACGCCCAAAGTGGCCTGCTAGCATCATGCGCCGCAGCAATGGTGGCGGGGCAAAGCGTGGCTCGCGAAATTCATCAAACATAATATTGGCAATCGAATAGACCGTATCAATGCCCACAAAATCGAGCAAGGTTAATGGCCCCATCGGATGGCCACAGCCCAGTTTCATGCCTTCATCAATATCTTCACGGGTAGCAACGCCACTTTCCAGCAGCCGTACTGCATCGAGCAAAAACGGCACCAGCAAGCGATTGACAATAAATCCGGTGGTGTCGCTGGTATCGATTGGAGTTTTGCCCAAGGCGCGGGTAAATTCGTGCAATGCAGCAATCGTTTCATCGGAGGTTGTCAGCGCGCGCACAATCTCGACCAATTTCATAACTGGCACAGGATTGAAGAAGTGCAAGCCAGCAAAGCGATCAGGGCGCTTGGTGACTGCTGCCATTTCCATAATTGTCAACGATGAAGTATTGGAAACAAAAATCGTGCTGGGGGGGCACAATGCATCAAGTGCGGTAAAGACTTCGCGTTTGGCTGGCAACTGCTCAACAATCGCCTCAATAATCAAATCACAATCAGCCAAATCGTCGAAGCTGGTAGTGCCATGCAAACGGGCTAAACTTGCATCGCGGTCGGCGGCACTGAGCTTACCTTTGCTCACATCCTTTTCCAAAATGGCGTTGATGCGAGCCAAGCCTTTATCCAACACAGCTTGATTAACTTCCCGCACAACCGTCGTGAAGCCTGCTTGGGCGGCAACTTGGGCAATGCCCGCGCCCATCAAGCCACAGCCAAGTACCCCGACTTTTGTGATCGCCATCGATCATCTCCTTGTGCTACAACAAGCAATCTATTGGCGCTATTATAGCCGACTTAGAATGCAGTGCGTCACATGGAAGGATGAAGGATGAGGGATGAAGGATGAAGGATGAGGGATGAAATAAGGGAGCAGCAATCAGCGTTTAACGCAGCGGTGCAGAGCATTAAGGGCTTTGGGCTATCGGATAATTATTCGTGGAATCCGTGCAATCTGTGGCCAACGAAAAGGATGAGAGATGAGGGATGAAATAAGGGAGCAGCAATCAGCGTTTAACGCAGCGGTGCAGAGCATTAAGGGCTTTGGGCTGATGGCTAGCGGAGATTAATTGCAATAACAACCATTGTTCCGATAGCCCAAAGCCTCTAGCCAATAGCCACATTCCTCTTCGCGTGCTTCGCGGTTTCTAGCCTTCGTGCTCTATGTTCTATGCTCTTTGCTCTATGCTCTATGTTCTATGCTCTTTGCTCTTTGCTCTTTGCTCTACTTCGTGCAACAGTGGCCAAGTATCAAACAACGCATTGCTGATACCTGACCGCTGCAGGCTAACCTCTGATGGTTTAGTTATGGCTAATTGGTTGCGGTTGGCCTTTGCTATCCTCAGGCTCTTTGGTTGGCACTGGGGCTGGCGGCTCTTTGGTTGGCACTGCGGAGGTTGGTTGTGGCGTTGGCACCTCGGTGGGCTTAATCTCATCGGGAATTTTGGTTGGCACTACCACGGTTGGGTTACGCACAACAACTGTGGTTGCAGTAGGCAGCCCAATGCTAGGAATTTCGGTTGCCAATGGCGTGCTGGTTGGCACACTGGTTGGCAAGGCTGTTGCTGGTGGCAACTCAGTCGCCGTTGGCAGCTCGGTTGGCAACGCTGTGCTGGTTGGTAATATCGTTGGCACGATGGTAGCCGTCGCAATCGGCTTGACTACTGGTGCTGCTGGAACTTTAGTTGGTTTGAAGGTTGGCAATGCGGTGCTCGTCGAGGTTGGCAAAACGACCTCGGTTGGCTCAAGCGTCGGGGTTTGGGGCTTGGGCGGCACACGTGGGTTGGCAATATTTGGCCCATCGGTTGGTTCAAATACTGTAACTGGTTGCGCACTCATTGTTGGTTCAAGCAAAACCTTGACCATTTGGGTTGGGGTGACCGAAGCACTCGCAACCATGCGCTGACTACTTTGATCAAGCGTCTCAATCAAATCATGGTGCTTAAGATCATCACTAAGATTGTCACTTGGAATAATAGCAATCGTTGTTTGCAGTTGTTGATTAGCTTGGCGCAACTGATCGCGGCGGGGATCATTGGTATGGGTTGGCGCAAGTGCTAACTCGATCGATTGGGTTTCATTCACCACTTCATCAAGCAAGCCATTTGGCACCGGCTTATTTAACGCCACCAAGCTGGCGATTTCGCGCTGGCGTTCATTGACCAACTCAATCCGCACGGACAACTGCTGATCGCTCGGTGTAAAAGCAAGGCTTAGCGATTCGCTCCAGCGTTTCACACCATACAGATTATCGCCCGGCAGCGCACGAGCTGAGGCCGATAAAACTAGATTGCCACTCAAACAGAGCAAGACGACGATCGTGGCCGTTGCCCACAACCAACGTTGGGTCAGCAGCGAGCGGCGTTGCTTTGGCTTTGCGGTTGCCTGTGCCCGATAGTGTTGGGCTAAACGCAGAAAATCGGCCTGCGCTTGACTCGCCCGTGGTGGCAGAGTTGGCGCTTTGACCTGTTGAAGTTTGATTAATGGATTAATCAATTGGCGAATAGCGTCGGCATGGTGTGGATATTGCAGGCAGAGCGTTTCGAGGCTAACCCCATTCTGCCAAGCATCAATCACCAGCTCGCTCAACTTATCATTCATTAGTCCCCCACTGGTCGAAGTAATCGACCTAGCGCGTTAAGTGCCCGATGCTGTAATGCTTTGATAGCACCTTCGCTACGACCAGTGATTTGCGCAACATCACGAATACTCCGATCTTGCAAAAATCGCAGTATGATCACTTCAGCTTGCTCATCGGTGAGTTGCTGTAACGCCGCATAGAGTTCAGCATGATCCAACGATGCTAACGATTGTTGATCAGGCCCGTCGGTAGGATCAACCACCGTATCCACCAAGGTTTCCTGTTTGCGTCGCCCTTGTCGCCGTAAATGGTCAACGACCCGATCATGGGCGATGCGATATAACCATGAGGCGATGCTCCAACCTTGATAATTGAACGAACCAAGGCCTTCGAGCATCTTGATAAATACATCGGCGCGAATATCTTCAGCAGTTTCATGGTCGCCGATGCGATAATAAATATAACGAAACAACGCTGGCGAGTAGGCCTCGTAAAGGTGTTGCAGCACTGCATGATCGTAGGCTTTGGCGCGTTCGATAATTTCTTGATCGCTGAGAGACTCGAGCAAAACGAGCATCCCCTTTCAATGTATACCGTCTGAATGCTCAATTCGTTACGGTTAAGATCGTTAACGTTTTTGACCATTCATCCCCATGGTACAATAGCTTGCGTCTCAGCGCGCAGTCATTGGAATCTCTGGTGATTGCTCCTGCCAATGGGCTGCCTCAACTGTCATTATGTAGATCACAAAGGAGTGTTCATGGCATCGTCAGTGGCCTTACCACCGTTTCAATCTAGTGCTCGCTTAGCTCGTTGGTTGATTCAACCAGGTGCTGTGGTTGCAGCAGGCCAAATTGTGGCTTTGGTTGTTGATGCTCACGCTGAATGGGCGATTCCAGCAAACCACGCTGGAACGATTGCAGCATTATTGGTAAATGAGGGAGCCAGCCTCGATGCAACCACTCCATTATTACAATTTGTTGAAACGGTGTCAAAACGCCAACTTGCTGTCACCCCAGTAGCGCGCAAGATCGCCGAACAACATAAGCTCGATTTAAGCACGATCAGCGGCACGTTGGCCGATGGTCGGGTTGGCAAACGCGATATTTTAGCCTACTTGCCTGATCATGCTACAACCACGCCCAATCCTACCGAGCAACTAGCAGCCCCAGCAGATGGCTTTTGTGTCGCCGAACAAATGGGCAATGCGTTTGCACAATCAGAACAGGTAATTATTGTTCCAGCGCCAAAAAGCCAACCAACCCAGCAACCAGCCCAGCAACCAACTCAGCAACCAACCCAGCAACCAACCCAGCAATCAGCCCAGCAGCCAAGCACCCTGCAAGCATGGACAAACGAGCAACAACAGCAGATTGAATTGCGCCAAATCGCTGCGGCTACAATTCCTCAAGCCTATTGCTCACACCCAATCAGCGTCGATCGCTTTGCACCTAGCGAGCTAACCGCCCAACTGTTGTTGGCAACAATCCATGTGTTGCAGCGACATCCGTTGTTGCGCAGCCTTTGGGTCGATGGAGATCGGCTGGAACGCGCAAATTTGCACATTCTTGCAGAGCATCCAGCGGGCAGCACGAGCATTCCGTTTGCCGCCGATCTCAATTTGCGCGGCTTGCAACGAGCATTAAGCACTAACGCAGATCAACAGCCTTGTGTGTTTAGCTTTATTCAAAGTGATGTCAATCTGTGGAGTGCAGCGCCGATTCGCTACGGTCAATCGGCAACCTTGCACATTGGTGGCGTGCGCAAAGTGTTGGTTGGCGAGGCCCTGCAAATCAGCCAACAGGCAATCGCAACCCTCAGCTATGATACACGTTTGATTAGCGACCACGCTGCCGAAGCATTTTTAGCCGATTTGGCCAAGGCTGTTGCTTAACGATCTCCTCACCCCAACCCCGCTCCCACACGGCGGGCGAGGAGTAAAGAAACTCCACTCTAGCTAGGGCTGAAGCGGCTGGATCGCCACCGCATCGGCCCAAGTGACTGTGCCAGGAATCGCACTCAGGCCAATGCGGCCAATTTGCCCAGGCTCAAACCAAAACTCGCCCAAACTCAGCCAACTCCCAGCATGCTTCGCTTGATCAATCACAATTTCGCTCATGCCATCGCTATGGGCCACCCGATAATGGGCTGTGCCTGCGTTAGTTGCTGTATTCGGAATAAAAATCAAGACCCGATAGCGGCCTGCTTGAGGAATCCATGGCCGCCAGAGGCTTTGACCACCGCTGTTTGTCCAATGCGAGCCATTGAAATTACCAGCCGCATCCGCTTGCCAATGGCTGCCATAGCGGGTTGTGGTCGCCGGATCGCTATCATCGGCCAAGCTGCTCAGCGCCGGTTGATTGCAACTATCAACTTGATCAAGCCATAGCCAGCGGCTGCTCGCTCCAGCAGGATGCGCGGCCCATGGATCAGGCAAATTGCTACACCAGCCAGCAGGATCAACATCGCGACCCAAGCGCTGAATGCTCAAATGCAGATGATAATTAACGCTACAGCCAGTTTGGCCCACCAAGCCAATCAGCGCCGATTGCGCAATTTGGCTGCCTGCTTGCACATCAACTCGCGCCAGATGCCAATACGAACTGCGATAGCCGTTGGGATGTTGAATCACAACTACTCCGGCGGGCGTTGCACAACCGCTATCAACCCAGCCAGCAAACAGCACTTTGCCCGCTGCTACCGCCAAAATCAGGCTATCAGCAGGCAGATCATAATCCCAGCCATTATGGCCATCGTAGCCCAATTCGAAGCTTAAACCATTGCCCAGCATCGTCCCATCGGCCTTGATCAACGGATATTGATGGTCAAATTGGGCAATTGGATGGTTGGCTGCATTAAACGGCGTGAACATAAATGGTTGATCAGCAACCGGATTGTAGATTGGCTGGCGTGGATCGCCCATAATTGGCGTGACTTTGGCTACCCAAGCAGCGTTGCCAGCCCCAAGCAAACGTTCAAACTGCGCTTGATCGTGCGTTTTGGCCAAAACCCGCAACAAGCTGACATTGGCCAAATCCAAGGGCTGCTCGGTTGACCACCATGTGCCATCGTTAAGTTGAAAGGTGTTGGTTAACGGTTGGCTCAAACCCTCGCGCAAGCTGAGCGTGACCCACAGCACTTGTTGCGGAAAGCCAGCTTCAGGGCCGCCAAACGCATAATCAACATTAAATGTGTCCGTTATATCGTGATTGATGCTCAACAAACTGACCAATATCAACGGGTTGATATTCCAGCGCAGCGCTTGGCCAGTGATGATATTCGCAGCATCTTGCTGCATGCCATTGCCAACCGCAAAGGTTTGGTCGGCCAATGCTGGCAGATAGGTGGCAATCAGACTCGCCACTGTTTGCGCATCGCCATAACGCGCATCTTGCAAACGCACAGCGTCAATTAATAATGGCAATTGGCGCTGTTCGCCAGCACTACCAATGCCTGCGCCATGAGCAAGCGGCGTTGCCTGCGGCGCTTCAACGTGGGTTTGGGGCGCGGTTTGAACCACGGGCCGCTCGCCAAAAACCGCTGGTAACAAAAATGGCACTGGCAACAACAAACATAAATCGAGCACCAACAGCACAATCAACGGCTTGGGCAAGCCGCGATCAAACCGCCACGCGCGCTGCAATCGTCGATGAGGAATAAACGAACGGCGAGCCATAGACCAAACTCCTGCTGCATACAAAAACTGCTACAAGCCTAGCTTGCAGCGCAGCAAAATGCTATCTGCGCAGATTACCAACTGATGTCAGCAGCAACAATAGCTCACCAAGCATACAATTCAGCACAGGAAAAACCCCTCGCTCACGGTATGCAGGCGAGGGGCGTTGGCTGAGAGCAATCAGCAGCGGCTTATTGACGAACCACAAACGGCAACAAAACAACATAGCTTTGCTGGCGTTGGCTCAAATTAACAATTAATGGGCTGATTACGCCGCGCGCACTAACCAAAACTTGATAACTTCCCGCTACAGCGTTGGCAGTGAGCATCACGCTTTGCAGGCCATTGCTGGTGGTTGGGATAGTTAACGTAGCTGGGGAAATGCTAGCCCCAGTGTTTGGCGCAGTTAAGTGAATCAAACCACCAGGGCCAACTGGCTCTTCGGCAGCATTCGCCGTGATCGAAAAAACCAGCGGCGCAGCAAATGGCATGTTGGTCAGGGTCGTTTGTTGGTCGCCACTCACCAGATGGAGCTGAAATCCACGTGATTCAAACGCGCCAATATCGCAGCTTGCAGCGCGCGCAATCCCACGTTGATCGCTGCTCGGGCATTGCGCAGCACCAGCTGCATCGATTGCAGGACTACCGGGCAGTAACGCGTAGCTGGCGTTCGAGCCGCCATAATTGGCCAATGGAGCGAGCAGTGGTGCTGTGTTAGTTAATGTGTTGGTAGTGGAGCCGCTTAAACTTGCAGCGCTCAAATCGCCAATCAAATTGTAATCGCCAGAAACGAAGTTGCCCGCCAAATCGTTGGCTAAGCCATTTCTACGATTATTGCTAATCAACGAATTGACGAGCGTGACCGTGCCAGCAACCTGCCGAATGCCTGCGCCATTCAAACCAATTGTTTGATTATCGGCAATTGTGCTGTTGATCAGGTTGAGCGTGCCATCGTAGTGCATAATTGCCCCGCCACCAGCATCGCTGCCACCATTAGCTTGGTTGGCGCTGAGGGTCACATTGATTAATGTGGTTCGGCTGCTCGCAACCTCTAATTGAATCGCGCCGCCAGCGCCAAGCCCTTGCACCCCATCAACAATATTGCCCAAGAGCAAACTTTGGGTAATTGTTAATACGCCGTTGCTATGAATTGCGCCACCAGCATTAGTTGCCTGATTGGCTTGCAACAGCACATTCTGCATGGTTGTGGTTGCGCCAGTGTTGCGTAAACCGCCGCCAATTGAGGCGGTGTTGCTCAAAATTGCTGTATCAATAATCTCAATCGTGCCACCCAAGGCATTGAGCAAGCCACCGCCAGCAGTTGTGGCAGTGTTCGTGCGAATAATACAATCCTCGATGTGAATATGGCCGCCATTGGCAACCATAATTCCAGCGCCACGGGCCGCTGTATTCTGCTCGATAACACAATTGCGTAAGCTGGCCCAACCAGTGTTGTAGAGGCCACCACCACCTTGACCATTAACCATAGCACTTGAATGATTATCGACTAAGCGTACAGTTTCGAGCCAAAGCTGGCCTTGATTTTGAATCGCGCCACCGCTGGTTGCCGTGCCATCAACAATCATGAGGTTGCTAATGGTCACGCTAGCAGTGCTGGCAATCAAAAATGGTTGCACATCAGCAGTTCCATTCTGGTCACTATCACCGCTAATTACAACATTATGTTCAGCACCAGCAATGGTTACGCGTTGGTTTAAACTTAAAGGGCTAGCCAAATGAATGGTTGTATCGCTATCAAAGTGAATCAAGCCAGCATCGCAGACATCCTCAAGTGCTTGGCGCAACGAGCCTGGGCCAGCATCAGCAGTGCTGGTTACGGTCATGTTCATTCCAGCACAATTGTTCAAATGAAAGCTTAATTGATTGGCAACCCCAAGCGCTGATGCCGCAACCACATAGTCGCCAGTAAGTGCATTCGCGTTGAGCGTCGCGCTAACCAAGCCCGTCTGATCAATTAACCGTGTGGTTTGGGTTGGAATCGTGCTGGCCCCGCTCAATGGTGCGACAAAGCTAATTGCACCAGCCAGAATCGGTTCATTGGGATTATTAGCCTGAACTTGCACCGTCAAGGCTTGAGCAAATGGCTGATTTACGACAGTTGTTTGTTGATCGCCACGAACCAACTCCAGCGTAAAACCTTGCGATTCAAATGCGCCAAGATCGCAGGCAGCCTCGCGCACAACACCCCGTTGATCGTGGGCTACAACTGGCGTGCTAGCACAGGCACTACTGTCGCCTGCATCAATCGCTGGACTGCTAGGCAACAGCGCAATCGTTGCAGTTGAACCACCATAATCGCCCAGCCTGCTCAGATAGGCCTCGCCACTCAAGCTCGCAGCGCAACTCGCATCGGCGACAAAGTTATTGTTATTGGTTCCAAGTGTCGTCGCCAAACAATCGCCACCAGCATTGTCACTGATCAAATTATTGACCAAATGCAATTGACCTTGGCTGCGCAAGCCACCAATGCTTGGCGAACTGTTCGAGACAATCGTTGTGTTGGTTAGGCGCGCATTGGTTGAGCTGCCGAAAATATACACCCCACCGCCGCGCGTGGTTGCTTGATTATGGGCAATTGTGCTATTTGCAACTACTAACGTCCCAGCAAGCGTATCAATACCGCTACCTTCTAGAGCTTGATTCCCAATAATGCTGCTATTGTTAATAATCAGCATCCCATTGTTTAATTCAAACCCAGCCCCAAAACTAGCAGTATTACTGATAATTGTGCTATTGCTGACATTGGTGCGATTGCCACTACCATTAGTATAAATTGCCGCTCCCGACGAAGCTCGATTGCCGGTCAACAAACTGTTGGTAACGGTTAAAACCCCATTATTGAAAATTCCAGCTCCGTTTGAATTTGTGCCAGCCCCAAGATTGGCCTGAATTACGCTTGTATCAACATACAAATCGGTTTCGTTGTAAATGGCTGCGCCACGCTGGCCTGAACCATTGATCAGGGTTAAGCCTTTGAGCATAGTAGGTTTGGTCGCGTTGATATAGAAAATGCCATTGCTATGCAGCGAGCCATCAAGCGTAATCGATCTATCCTCTGTATCAAGCGTAAAGCCTTTGAAGATTTCTAACCGACTGCTTGGCGTAATCACCATGCTTTCAGCAAAGCTCACCGTTCCAGCAGTGCATGTTTGGGCCAATGCTTCACGCAATGAGCCAACTCCAGCATCATGATTGGTGCTTACCACGCGATTGGGAAAACAGTTGCTTAAGCTGAATGCAATTGGATTTGCCACACCTTGCAGGCTGGCGGTAACGCTATAGCTGCCACTCATTGTGTTGGCAATTGGCAGAATGCTTGCTTGAGCGTTGATTGCTAAGGTTGTCGTGAGGGTCGGCGTGTTGAGGCTTGCACCGCTCGATGGCGCGCTCAAGGTCAATACTCCACCACCGCCAACTGGCTCGTTGGCAGCATTAGCAACTGCTTGGATGCGCAACGCCAAGGGCAAAGCACTCGCCAAATCGGCCACTTGATGGTTGCCAGCCAGAATACTTAAGCTAAAACCCTGCGATTCGAATGCACCAAGATCGCAGCCCACACCGTGGGGTCGGGCAATTCCGCGTTGATCAGTTAGCGCACAAACAGCACTATCGCCTGCATCGATCGCTGGGCTACCGGGCAACAGGGCCATGGTTGGGGTTGAACCAGTATAATCTGCCAAGCTTGCCAGCAGCGGGTCGCCAGTGATCGTGGCCCCACAAGAACCATCTTCAATCAGGGTATTGATATTAATTGCCAACCCGCCAGCGCAATTTGGGCCGCTACGACTATTGGCCAAAATCGTATTGGAGCTATTCACGCTACTACTTATGATCCGCAAATCGGCTCCATTCGTGCCGCTATTAGCAGAAAATGTCGTATGGACTAGATTTGCTGTAGCAATAAAAGCGGCAAAGCCGCCGCCATTGGGTGCAGTATTATTCACAATTGTGCTATTAATCAGGTTTGTCGTGTTATGTTCGATCCAAATTGCGCCGCCATTAATCCCAGCAGTATTTGAATCAAAGGTCGATTGTTCAATTGTGATGGTACCTGTATCTGCATAGATTGCCCCACCAGAACTGCCAGCTCTATTGTTGCGAAATACGCTATCGCGAATCGTCAAATTGCCGCGATTCCGAATAGCACCACCATCACCGCCAACACCATGTTCAAGCGTCATGTGGGTTATTGTGATGCTGGTTGTTACAGTAATATCAAAAATTCGCACATTGGCTGAGCCATCGTTATTGCTATCACCACTTACAATAATCGAGCGCCCAGCAGCATCGATGGTCATGTCTTTGCTAAGTTGTAATGCCGTATTCAAATAAATCTGGTAATTATTGGCAAATGTAATTCTGCCATTAATACAAACATCAATAATTGCCTGACGTAACGAGCCAACTCCAGAATCATTGGCATTGCTAACGATCGCCGGATTGTTACAAAGCGGCGAGTTAGGGTTGTTTTGGGCAAACCCTTGCTTCACCAAGTCACTACCAGGTGGATTAAGCCAAAGCAAACCCATAAGAAGCATCAATGAGCATGCACTTCGCACCCGACGAAAGCCAACAAACTGCCGCTGAAAATGGTCGTTCATAGCCACCTCATGCATACTTTGCCTAGCACCCAAGCATTCAAGGGCTGAAATTCGGGTTTTGAATATTAAAGTAGGAGTTGTACCAAATGAGCAGTGAGTAGCAACAATCTTACGCTGCTTGGCGCGATTAAGCTAGCTTAAATAGCAGCAGGGTTGGCATACCCCAATATGCCAACCCTGCTGTATCTGCCCAACTCTCCCACAAACTGATGCATATGGCGACCTTCTACTAACAAGCATAGCGGCTTCGCAACTATTTGGCTAGATATTTGTCTAGGGGTTTATTCCGCTAAATCAAGCTAGCTTGACATCGATTCAAAGGCTTGGTAGCATCAAAAAAGGGGTTTTCTCCTTGAAAAAGGCAAAGAAGCAATGACAAAAATCAATGATCGAGCGGGACAAATCAACGCAGCCTTTATTGCAGCCGCCGAAACGATTCGGATTCAACGCAAGCGTGCCTTTGAAGATCAGCTTTGGCACAATAAACAAAAAAAACAGGCCAATCCTTTTAGCCAACAAGCAATTTGGGCCGAATATCCAACCTATAAACGGCTGCTCGAGCAACGCGCCAAAAATCAGGTAGCAGAACATGTTGTGCGTGGGATTGCCAGTTTGTTGGAATGCCCGACCCATGAGCGCAATCATCTGTTACGCAGCGCAGGCTATGCAGAAGATCCCGATATTCTCAGCGGAGTTGCACTTGATGCCCAAATTGCCCAATATCAAAGCTTGCTCGATATTTTGGTCTATCCAGCATTTTTGGTCAATCAAGTTTGGGATGTTCTAGCGATTAATCAGCAGATGGAGCCAGTTTTTCAGCACTTTTTGGGGCTACGTTTTGATCGTATCCCAGAGCAGCATCGCAATATCTTGCATCTCATGTTTGATCACGAGCATTATTCAGCCCGTAAACTCTTGAATAAAGGTGGCTTGCAATGGGAGCGGGTCGCGCGCAGCTATGTCTATAGTTTTCAACAGGCCAATCGCACATGTCAATTTGAGCCGTGGTATCAAACCAAGATTGCGAGTTTGAAGCAATTCCCCGATTTCGAGCGCATTTGGCAGAGCATCGACCCAACCATCAAAGCCCAAGAGATGGCAAACCAAATTCAAACCGATAATTTAGTCTATGGTTTGCGCACGATTTATATCAGCGAATCGGATAGTTATATCTATCCACGGATTCATGCCTATGTTGAAGCGACCGGTACCAAACCTGAGCACGAATAGAATTATTGCCAATGCCAGCGTGTGACCCTCGCCTTGAAATCGGGCGCAGGGTCACACATTAGCTTAATTTTGGATGCAGCCCATAAGGTTTAGGGCTGAAAGGTTACCGTTAGCACAGGCCGAGCGCTGACCTGCATTGCCTCGCCGCCAGCAATCCGCAAATAATCAGCGCCTGGATTGCCATTGGTCAGGTTTTCAAAACGCAAGCGAATTTGCGTGCGCCCTTGCTTGTTGATGGCGCTAATCCAGCTGCATTGGCTGTGCCATTTAAGCCATTGGGGGTTTGCTGAAAGCTCAGCGCACCGCTTGCGCTCGCTGTGGCAGCAAAATCACCTAATTCAAGGTAGCAGGTAAAACTCAAACAACCTTGATTAAGATCGCCAACCAACGCGCCGAGGCCAGTCCACGGCGTGCCAACCGCGCTTTGATCATAGGCCAAGGTCACATTAACCCCAGTAATTGTCGCCCCATCGGGAATTGCCGAAGTATCAAACGAGAGGATTCCGCGCAGGCTGGTGCTACCGCTATCGCCAACATACATACTTGGAATTAACACATAGCCGCTCAATGTGGTTTGAGCGACCAAACCATCTTCTAAACCCCACGATGGAAATTGCAAGCTTTGACCAGTGCCAGGAGTTGGGCTTGGCAAACTTGGAGTTGCGGTCGGATTGTTCGGAGTTGCGGTCGGATTGCTAGGGGTTGGATTAGCCGTAGTTTGGCTAAAGAAACGCCAAAATTCATTGCTTGCCTTTGGCCCTTGGGGATCGGTATAGGAGCCAGCAGTGCTACCACCAGACCATGCATGGCCCATGCCATTGACCGCCCAATGCTCAATAATTGGCTGATTGGCTGCATTGTTATAGATTGTACGGGTGTAGCTGCGGCCATTGGGCACGGTATCTGCAATAGTTTGATCAACATTGGCATCAACTGAATTGTTGCGCTGGCTATCATCAAGATAATCATTGGTCGTGAGCCATTGTTGCACCACTTGCTGGCCATTAATCGGAGCAACTACCGCATCGGTGCTGCCATGAACGACCATTACGCGCACCACATTCGCCCGCGTGCCAATCGATTGATAAGCAGCCAAGCCTTGCGCTTCGGGATTCGGCCCACCAGTTTGCATCGCCATCGAAACATTCAGCACACTGGTTGCAGCTTTATATTCTAAGCCACCAACCACGCCGATTGCAGAAAACATATCGGGGTAGGTTGCGCCCATAATCACACTCATACCAGCGCCAGCGGAAATACCTGCCACATAGCGCCGATTTGGATCAACGTTGTAGCTTGATTGAACCGTCGTAACCATGGCAGCGATCAGACTTGGCTCGCCAGCGCCACGCGCCTGATGCTGCGCGTCCCACCATTGCCAGCACCGATTGGCATTGCTGCTGGTTGGTTGCTCGGGGTAAAGCACCAAAAATGTCTGAGCATCGGCCAAATTGTTCATTTCTGTGCCACGGGCAAAATCATCGGGAGTTTGGGTACAACCATGCAACATCACCACCAAGGCAGTTGGCGTTGAAGCTGAATAATTGGTTGGAACCCAAAGTTTATAGTTGCGCGAGCCAGCGCTAGTGTTAACCGAACCTGTAACCCATTGGCCAGCACTGGCCGCCTGCGGACTCCAAAAACCAGCCAAAAGACCAAGCAAGAGCAAACCGATCAGCCATCCTCGTTTCATGAGCAATCTCCTTTGATTGACGCTAGGGGTTGCACTGTGGGCAATGGGGCAGGAAGGATTTTAAGCATAGCAGCAAGTAGTTACAGCTGAGTTACAGTGTGGGTCAGGGGTTAGTGGTCAGAGGCTCTAGGCTATGGGCTTGCGGACATCATTGGAATTGACATGATCCAAAGCCTAGAGCCTCATTTCCTTCTCGATCTTCGTGTTCTTTGTGGATCGACAGCTAACGCAGAGGATGTATGGCTTTTGGCTATGAGCGCTAGGCTATTGGACCGATAATCCAACAAATCTGGGCAATCTGTGGCTAAAAACTGAACCTTCGCGTCCTTTGCGCTCTTCGCGGTTCCGTTCCTTCGTGGATCAATTTATTTAACGCAGCGACGCAGAGGATGTATGGCTTTTGGCTGATGACGGGTGGCAATCTGATTGAAATTACAACCATTGTTCCAAAAGCCCATAGCCAAAAGCCTAGAGCCTCATTTCCTTCATGTCCTTCGTGGATCAAAACCAATTCTCTAGTCAATCACGGCAATTGCATCAATCTCGATCAAAAATTCATCGCGTACAAACCGTCGCACCTCAACTGCAGTGCTGGTTGGTGGCTGGGAAACATTCACATACAGATCACGAATCGTCCGCACAACTGCAATCTGGCTAATATCCAACAGATAATAATTAAGTTTAACCACATGCTCGAACGTTGCGCCAACCGCTGCCAAACCAGCCTGCAAATTGGCAAAAACCTGGCGGGTTTGCGCTTCCAGATCGTTCAAACCAACAACTTCGCCTTGCACATTCAAAGCCACTTGACCAGCCAAATAAATCGTTCGCCCACCCCGAACTTCGGCCACATGTGAATAGCCATTGGCAGCTGGCATTCCAGCAGGATTGAGCAATGTTATCGAACTCATAATCACCTCATGCATAAAAAACCTAGTTTAGCATAGCGGAGCAAAGATCATAGAGCAAAGAATAAAGAACATAGGGGCAGGATTCAGAGGCTTGGTTTAAACCATGGCTTTTGGCTATGGGCGCTAGGCTATTGGGAACCTAATCCAACCAATCTGGGCAATCTGTGGCAAAAATCAATCTTCGCGTCCTTCACGTGCTTCGCGGTTCCGTTCCTTCGTGGATCAATTTATTTAACGCAGCGGCGCAGAGGAAGCGTGGCTTTTGGCTATGGGCGCTAGGCTATTGGGAACCTAATCCAACCAATCTGGGCAATCTGTGGCTAAAAACTGAACCTTCGCGTCCTTCGCGCTCTTCGCGGTTCCATTCCTTCGTGCGCTTTGTGGATCAAAACCGATCCCCGACCCCCAACGACCGTTCCCCACTCCGAACAAACTGCCAAGCCAAGCGTGATATGCTATAATGGCTTCGTCTGTTAACAAACATTGTGTGGTGAGAAAAACAGTGCAAAGAGCCTCCACGACGTTACAAACAACCCCCATCACGCGCATAGAAGCATCGAATGGCTGGGTTTCGTTGCAATTGCGCGAACTTTGGGCCTACCGTGAATTACTGTTTTTTCTGATTTGGCGCGATGTCAAAGTCCGTTATAAACAGACAGTGCTTGGCGCAGCATGGGCAATTATCCAGCCAGTGTTTTCGATGATTGTCTTTACGCTGATTTTCGGCAGACTGGCCAAATTGCCCTCCGATGGCATCGCCTACGAAGCCTTTTCGATTACGGCGCTCGTGCCGTGGGCGCTATTTGCCAACGCCCTCAGCCAAGGCTCAAATAGCTTGGTCGGCAACGCAAACCTGATTAAAAAGGTCTATTTTCCACGCTTAACCGTGCCAATTTCGACCGTCCTCGGTGGCCTAGTCGATTTTGCCATTGCTTTTGTGGTGATGTTTGGCATGCTGCTGTGGTTTGATATTACGCCAACCATCCGCATGCTGGCGCTACCACTCTTCATTCTCTTGGTGATTATCACGGGTTTAGGTGTCAGTTTATGGTTATCTGCATTAAATGTGCAGTTTCGTGATATTCGCTATGTCATTCCGTTTATGGCTCAGCTTTGGCAATATGGCAGCCCGGTGGCCTACTCCAGCAGCTTAATTCCCAACGAATGGCGCTGGTTGTATGGGCTGAATCCCATGGCTGGCGTGATCGATGGCTTTCGTTGGTCGCTGCTTGGCACTGGCCAAATCACTTGGTCAACGATGCTGCCATCAGTTGGCATTGCCCTTTTCCTGCTGATCACCGGAGCGTTATATTTCCGCCGCGTTGAAAAACAATTTGCAGATATGGTGTAACAATGAGCGAGATTGCGATTCAGGTCGAGCATTTAAGTAAGCAATTTCGCATCGGGGCGAATTCGTTTCAGAAAACCTTTCGCGAAACTGTGTCCGATGCCATGCTTGCGCCAGCGCGGCGTTTGCGTTCGGCACTGCGTGGCCAAGGAACCCAAACCGCAACCAAAGAGTTTTGGGCGTTGCGCGATGTCTCGTTTGATGTCAATCAAGGCGAGGTTGTGGGGATTATTGGGCATAACGGCGCTGGCAAAAGCACCTTGTTAAAAGTGCTGTCGCGCATCACCGAGCCAACCTCTGGCTCAGCCATGATTCGTGGGCGAGTTGGCACGTTGCTCGAAGTTGGCACGGGCTTTCATCCCGACCTCACAGGCCGCGAAAATATGTACCTCAATGGCGCAATTTTGGGCATGAGCCGCGCCGAAATTAACCGCAAATTCGATGAAATTGTGGCGTTTGCTGAAGTTGAGCAATTTATCGATACGATGGTTAAGCATTATTCCAGCGGCATGTATTTGCGCTTAGCTTTTGCGGTTGCCGCGCACCTTGAGCCAGAAATTCTGATCGTCGATGAGGTGTTGGCGGTTGGTGATGCTCAATTCCAAAAGAAATGTTTGGGCAAAATGGGCGAAGTTGCCCAGAATGGCCGCACGGTGCTGTTTGTTAGCCACAATATGGCAGCAATTCGCAGCTTATGTCAACGCGTTATTTGGCTCAATAAAGGTACAGTGCTCAAAGATGGCCCATCGGCATCGATCGTCAACGAATATTTGATGGAAACTGTCACCTCAAGTAGCTCGCGCGTCGATTTGCGCGAAGCCGTGCGCCATTACGATTATGGCAAACGCTTCAAAATCAACGATTTGACCTTCAATCATGGCGAGCCAATTTTGCATGGCGAAGCGCTCAACGTCAGTTTCAACTACGAAGCCTATGCAGATGTCTATGGCGTATCGTTTGGCTACGGCTTTTCCTCGCTCGAAGGCACACGCCTGATGACGGTCGATAGCGATTTGAACGCTCCCCGCTACCAAATCAAGCGCGGCCAGCATGGCCAACTCACCAGCACCATCGACACGCTCAATCTGCAGCCAGGCATCTATTTGCTTGATGTTGGGGTGCGTTCTGGTGATGGGAGTGCACTGGATTATCTGCCTGGTTGCGCCCAAGTCGAAATCTTGCCCGGCCCCAGTACGCCGCCATCAATGAGTCGGCTCGATTATGCAGGCAATGTACGGCTGAGCGGACATTGGCAGTGGCCTGAGACGGCCCAAGAGGATCGCGATTAATGCAACCATTAAAGATTCTGGTATTGACCAGCTTGTTTCCGCCACACTATATCGGCGGCTATGAGGTTGGTTGTGGCGATGTGGTTGCCGGATTGCGCGCCAAAGGCCACGATGTAACCGTGCTCACCAGCACCTACGGCGTGGATCGCGAAGTGCGCGAAGGTTTTGTCGAGCGCTCGCTGACGATTGATATTCACCCCGTGGCCCAAACCACTTTAGCCCACCAACGCCGTTTGTACGAACGCGAAATGCACAATCAGCCACGTATTTTAGACCTTGCCAAAGCGCTAAAACCCGATATTGTGTTTGTGTGGAGCTTCTATCAAGCCTCGATGTCGGCAGTGCGGATGCTGCAAGATCAGGGCTATCGCACCGTCTTTTTCATCTCCGATCACTGGCCAATTCGAATTGGCATTTTCGATCCATGGCACTATATGCCGCGCCATCCCTTGCGTTGGCTAGGGCGCAAACTGCTTGGCTGGAAGCTTGGGCGCAAAACTGGCTTTCGCAATAATTTGCCAATTAGTTATGCCAATGCGATTTTTGCCAGCGACTTTTTGCTCAAGCAAACCCAACCAATCGGCCCCATGCCTAACACCAATGTGATTCGCTGGGGTGTTGATTACGATTTATTTGTGCGCCGCGAACGCTCTGCACCGCTGGGCCAGCGCCTGTTATTCGTCGGCCAAATTTCAGGCCACAAAGGCATGGAAACCTTGCTCGAAGCCTTTGCCTTGGTACAACAAAAGCATGGCTTCAAACAAGCGACGCTCTCGATTGTTGGCGCTGGGCTTTCCGCCGAATATACCAGCGAGATGCAATGCTACGCCGAAAAACTAGGCATCAGCCAAAGCGTCGATTGGCGCGGCAAATTACCGCGCCAAGATCTACCCGATATTTACGCCAGCCACGATATTCTGATTTTCCCATCGCGTTGGGACGAGCCATTTAGCATCACCGTAGTCGAGGCCTTGGCCATGGGATTGGTCGTGGTTGGCTCGGATACTGGCGGCACGACTGAAATTATCAAGCACGAAGAAACTGGTATGGTCTTTGCTCGCGACGATGCAGCTGGTTGCGCCGCCCATATCGCCAGCTTATTCCAGCAACCAGCCTTGGCCGCCAAACTGCGCCAGCAAGCGACCGCGATTGTTGATCGCGAATTTCGCATGACCACTATGATCGATCGGGTTGAAGCAGCACTATACGCTGCCTGTAACAAGGATTCGCGCCATGACTAAATATATTGCTCGCACACGCCAAATTGTTTGGAAAAATTATCTGCGGGCTTTGCCAGCACTCAAAACTGTCAGCCGCGCCTTGGGTGTCGAAAAGGTTGCGCGTTCGGCGATGAACACAATTTTGCCCAAAATTCAGGCCAAACGCACCACCAAATGGGCTTGGGCCAGCGAAACCTCGAAATGTCGCGCACGACTCGACCCGTTCTGTGTTGGCTATGGCTTAGACTTAGGTTTTGGCGGCGACCCAATTAATCCTCGTGCCGTGCGGGTCGATTTGCCCCAACCCTATACAGCTGTCGGTCAATATCCCGTGCAATTGGGTGGCGATGCAGATAATCTGTATTGGTTTGCCGATAATGTGATCGATTACATTTATTCGTCACACTTGCTCGAAGATTTCGATGACACCAAAGCTGCATTAAAAGAATGGTTGCGGGTATTAAAAGTCGGCGGGCGTTTAGTTATTTTCTGTCCCGACGAGCAACGCTTTCGCGTCCATTGCCAAAAAACAGGCCAACCCTACAATCCGCATCACAAGCATGCCCATTTCTCGCTGGAGTTTGTCAAAGGCTTGTTGCGTGAACTAGGCCAAACCAAATTTATTCACGAAAATCCCGATGTCGATATTTATTCGTGGGAATTGGTGTGCGAGAAAATTGAGGCCTAGTTGTGGCAGATCCAAACCAAATTTCATTTTTAGCGCGGGTTCAGCGCCGTTTGCGCTACGATTGGCAAAGTAAATTCGCACCACGCTGGTGGCATTTAAATTTGCACTTACAAAAGCCCACAATTAATCGCGTGCTAGGTTTTGGTGGCGGCCTCGGCGATCAATTGTTGTGTACGGCGATTTTTCGAGCGTTACGCGAACATGGCGAAGCTGACTTGTGGATGCAAACCAATAATCCCGAATTATTCGCCCATAATCCTGATATTGCTGGCATTATTCCAGTTATGCCATACTATTTCAAAATTATTGAACAGCATAATATGGCGTTTAAGCGGCTGAATTATACAACCCATATTAAAGAGCAAGGCCGTGATTTACCACCACAGCAACATTTAATTACTAATATGGCTTCAGTTTTAGGAATTGATTATCCAGTTGGTGTGCGGCCTTATCTGCATTTAACTGAGGCTGAACGGTCACAACACATCATTTCTAAGCCGTATATTGCTGTGCAAAGCTCAATTCTAGCTGCTCGCTATCCAATCGCTACCAAAGAATGGTATCCAGACCGCATGCAAATTGTGGTTAATGAATTAGCCAAACGCTTTACCATCGTTCAACTTGGTATGCCTAGCGACCCCAAACTTGAGCATGTGCTTGATCTGCGCGGTAAAGCCAGCATTCGCGAATCGGCAGCAATTTTGCAGGCAGCGCAATTATTTATTGGCTTTGTCGGCTTTCAAATGCACTTGGCACGCGCTGTCGATTGCCGTTCGGTGATTATTTTTGGCGGTCGTGAAGCACCATTTCAATCGGGCTATAGCTGCAACAGCAATTTGTACACGCCATTAAATTGTGCGCCCTGCTGGCTGTGGGAGAATTGCCCGATCGAGCGCCAATGTATGCAGGAAATTACGCCAGAACAAGTGCTAGCTGCGGTCGAAGCGCAATTGGCCTTGGTTGGCCAGCCTTTAAACGTCGATTATATCAAGCCGCGGCCCGCCCATGAGTTGATCGAATTGGAGATTCATCGTGCATGAATTAACCGCCACGCTGGCCAAATTAAGCCAACAACGGGTCTTAATTGTTGGCGATGTGATGCTCGATGAATATATTTGGGGCGATGTTACGCGGATTTCGCCTGAAGCGCCAGTGCCAATTGTCAATGTGCGTTCGCGCAGCTATCGACCTGGTGGAGCCAGCAACGTGGCCGCCAGCATTGCCGCGCTCAACGCCGAAGTGCTGCTTGGTGGCGTAATTGGCGACGATCTTGCAGCGCAACAGCTCAAATTGGCGCTCGAACAGGCGGGTGTTGGCGAAAGCAGTGGCTTGATCAAGGCCCAACGTCCAACCACGCTCAAAACGCGGATTATCGCGCATAACCAACAGATGTTGCGTTATGATAGCGAGGTCAATACGGCGCTCGATTCGGCCAGCGAAACTGCGCTGTGTGCATGGGTTGATCGGCATATCGCTGATTGTCAGGTCTGCATTCTCTCCGATTATGCCAAGGGCGTGCTCACAGAGCGGGTTTGTCAATATGTGATTCAACAAGCACGGCGTTATAATATTCCGGTGGTGGTTGATCCCAAGGGGATTAATTATCAACGCTATGCCCAAGCCAGCGTGATTACGCCCAATTTACAAGAAACCCAAGTGGTGACTGGCCTCAGCTTACAAAGCCTTGAACAACTGCAAATTGCCGCCGATCAATTATTGGATTTGCTACAAGACGCGGCGCTAATTATCACTCGCAGCGCTGATGGCATGGCGCTGTATCGCAACCAGCATGCGCCAGTCTTTTTGCCAACCCATGCCCGCAACGTCTACGATGTGACTGGAGCGGGCGACACGGTTGTGGCAATTTTGGCCTTGGCTTTAGCCAGTGGCAGCAGTTTGGAGCAAGCCATGCAATTGGCCAATATTGCGGCAGGCATTGTGGTCGGCAAAGTTGGCACGGCTACCGTTGATCTGACCGAATTATCACAAGCAATTACCAGCCTCTATTCAGTATAAAAGGAATCGCTATGTCGTGGAAAAGCCGAGTGCGGCCATTTATTCCCAAGCCAATTATGCAGCGCTACATTGCTTGGCGGGTTGCCAGCAACCAAAAAACCGTGCGCCAACGCCTGTTTGAGCAATATGGTCGTTATGCCGAATATACTCTGACCCAACGCTCGTTGCCTGAGCTGTTTCCCGAAGGTCGCCAAGCGAGCATCGAAGTGCCAGTCGCCTCGATTGTGCGCGACGATACCATGGAAATGCCCTTGGCCGAATTGTTGTCGCTGGCAGGCGTGACCCAAATTAGCCAACCCAAAACGATTTTTGAATTTGGCACCTACATGGGCGCAACCACGCGCATGATGGCCCAACATAGCAGCCCCGAAACCAAAATCTACACCCTTGATCTTGAGATTAAGACCCGCAACGAATATTTGCGGCGCAACGGCTATCAGTTTGAATTGACCTTCACGCCAGGCCAGCATTTTCACAATACCCCTGAAGCCAGCAAAATCAGCCAACTTTGGCTTGGTTTAGAGCCATTTGATTTTAGCCCCTATTATGGCCAAATGGATCTGGTGTTGGTTGATGCTGATCACTCGTATCCCTTTGTGAAGGCCGATACCGAAGTGGCGCTCAAATTGGTGCGACCTGGCGGTGTGGTCGTGTGGGATGATTATACTTGGGTCGATGCGCATCCTGAGTGTGTTGGCGTAACCCGCTGTGTCAACGAACTCGCCGATCGCTTGCCAATCTATCGCATTCAACAAACCCGTTTAGCAATCTACCGAGTGCCTGCGTGAAACAACGGCTCTGGTTTGTTACCGATAGCACCGGCCTTGGCGGCGCTGAAGGCTATTTAGAAACGCTGTTGCTGCATGCCGATCAACAGCGTTTTGAGCTGGGGTTGTTGATGCCGCCGCGTGCAGCCACCCAACCATTGATCGATCGGGCCAAAGCTCACGGCGCAAGCATCGCCACCTTAGATGCGGTGCATGAGCATGGTTTATCGTTTAAAGCAGTCAACCAAGCGGCGCAGCTATTTCGCCAATTACGGCCTGATATTGTGCATTTTGTCGTGCCATCGCCACGTCGGGCCGCAGAATTGGTGCTGGGTGCAGCCTTGGCCCGCGTGCCACGCCGCATTATCACCTTCCAATTGGTTACGCCAATTCCACGCTTTAATTGGCTCTCGCACCATTTGCGTTTGCTCAATCGGCGTTGGCAATATGCCACCTTGCACGCTGGGATCGCGGTTTCTCAAGGCAATGCCCAACTGTTACTTGAGCAATTTGGCTTTGCCAAACGGCGCTTGCACACAATTTATAATGCTGTCGATAGCCAGCGCTGGCAGCCACAACCGCGCAAACCAGCAACCCGTGAGGCTTGGCAAATTCCCCACGATGTGCCACTTTTAGGCGTAGTTGGCCGCTTGAGTCGCCAAAAAGGCCACCAAACTTTGTTCGAGGCCTTGCCAGCAATTTGGCAACAACAGCCAAATGTGCATGTAGCCTTGATTGGCGAAGGCGATTTAGAGGGCGAATTACGGCAAGCTGCCCAGCATTTACCCAAGCCAGATCAGGTTCATTTTGTGGGCCAACAGCGTGCTATGCCCGCAGCATTAGCAGCCCTCGATGTTTTCGTCTTGCCCTCGCTCTACGAAGGCTTATCGTTTGCCTTACTCGAAGCCATGGCCAGTGGGCAGGCGATTGTGGCCAGCAGCACAGATGGCACGCGCGAGGCAATTAGCGATGGTCAGCAAGGTTTGTTGGTTGAGCCTGGCCAAAGTAGTGCGCTGGCTCAAGCCATCGGGCGCATGCTGAGCGATCAATCATTAAACAACGCCTGTCGCCAAGCTGCCCGCCAACGCATTCAGCAGCAATTTGAATTACAAACGATGCTACAACGCACCTTTGAGCTGTATGGAAAAGAACATAGAACATAGAGCATAGAACATATCCAACAAAATGCAAAAGTCAGAAGGCAAAAATCAAAAAATAGGGATCAGGGGTCGGGGGCTGGGGATCGGTTGGTCATCCTGTGCCAACAGCCCATAGCCAATTCTCCTTCGTGTCCTTCGTGCACTTCGTGGATCAATTATTTAACGCAGAGGCGCAGAGAACGACGTAAGGATGAATTATGAGGGATGAAGCCAATAGCCCATAGCCCAGCTTCGTGCTCTTCGTGAGCTTCGCGGTTTCAGCCCCTTCGTAAAGAAATGAAATGGATAATTCGTGCAATTCGTGCAATTCGTGGCTAAAAAAAGAACAGTTTATTGGCACTGTGGAATAATCACATAAATCTGTGACAATCTGTGGCTAAAAAAACCTTCGTGCGCTTCGTGAATCAGCCTAAAGCACGATTGCCCAAACGCCCAACCTAGCCTACAATACTGCTGCGCAAGAGCGCAAGCTGAGGCTAAAGCTCAAGCTGAATCGGCACAACCCGTGTTAGAAAGTGGAGGTTCGAATCCTCCCCCAGCCACCAACTTTGGCTGGGTAGCCCAATTGGCAGAGGCGCTGACACAGCCACTCAAATTCAGATTATCGCTCTAGATTCAGTATTCGCTGTTGAACATCAAGTCAAGCACTATCATGCATATACCGCTGGATGCTAGTTCGAATCTAGCCAGCTCCGCCAACCTTTGGGGCCGTAGTTTAATGGAAAAACCCAGCGCTTTTAGGACTGACGTGGTAGTTTAAACGTATTGATGTGTGCAAATCAATAGCAACAATGAGGCCCGACACTAGGCTAGAGTTCGGGCCTCTCGCATTTAATCAGCATCCAACCGATCAAGCCGTTTGCCAGTATGCTGCGCCAAATCGTGGCGTTTCGCCAAGCCAACCCGTTGCGCCGCATAGATCCCGCCATGGCCCGAAATAGTGTAGGCAATCAGCGTTGTCAGCATTAATGGCACTAGCAAGGGCGAGCCAAATAATTCAATACCCATCAATACACAGGACAACGGCGTATTCGCTGCCCCAGCAAACACCGCAATCAAGCCCAACGCCGCCAGTAGATCGCTCGGCAGGCCAAAGATTTGCGCCAAAGCCGAACCAAGCGTCGCGCCAATCACAAACAATGGGGTTACTTCACCACCCTTGAAGCCTACACCCAACGTCAAACCAGTTAACAACAATTTGAGCGCAAAAGCCCATGGCACAACGCCTTGTGGCTCAAATGCTTGGGCGAGCAAAGGCAAACTTAGCCCATTGTAATCACGGGTATTCAACAAGCAGCTCATAATCACAATCACCAAGCCACCAGCAAAAGCCCGCAGAATTGGGTTTGGCAGCCAACGCCGCGAGCGGCTCTGCACCAATTCAGTCCAAATTACAAAAGCCCTGCTGGCAAGCCCAAAGCAGATTCCCGCCCCAATCAACCAAGTCCAAATCGAGCTTATATCGGGCACGCTGACAACCTGATAATGGCTATGCGCAATATTCAGCCAACGCACCACCGCATCGCCAACTAAGGCCGCTACCAAACATGGCAATAAGGCTTCATAGCGCAAAACCCCAAATGCCAGCACTTCCATCGCGAAGATCGTGCCCGCAATCGGGGTTCCAAACACACTCCCAAATCCAGCACTCATCCCCATCAGCACAACAATTCGCCATTCGCGCTGTGGCAAGCGCCAGCAGCGGCCAAGCTGGGCCGCCAAACTTGCGCCCATTTGCACCGCCGTGCCTTCACGGCCAGCAGAGCCACCGCCAAGATGGGTCAGCAAGGTTCCAAGCAATACCAACGGAGCCATGCGCAAGGGAATTCCCACTGAATCTGGGTTATGCAATTGTTCGATGATCAGGTTATTGCCCGCCGCCACGCTCTGGCCAAAACGCTGATAAAGCCAGGCCACCAAGCCACCAAGCAACGGCAAACTGAGCAAAAGCCACCAATTGTTCGTCTGTAGACTTGTTACCCAAGCTAAACTAACTAAAAAAAGCGCACTTGCCAAACCAGCAGCAAGCCCAATTGCCAAGGCCAAACTTGTCCAGCGCCCAACTTGGCGCATCAGCTTAAATCCCAACAACATAGATCTACACTATCCAATCTAATCCTGAAACTATCCCCGATCCCCAACCCCCGATCCCCGACTACCAACTAACCGAATCACACTAATTTCTGGGCGTTTGGCAAAGCGCAGCGGCGGGCCGGTAAAGCCCCAACCACGATTAACATAGATCTGGCTGGTGGCAAGTTGATAGCGGCCTTCCACAAAGCGATCGCGCGAACGCACCGCACTTTCGGTCAAAATCGGCACCCAAATCTGGCCGCCATGGGTGTGGCCCGAAAGCACGAGTTGCGGCGCATAGCCACTAATCACGCTCGGCGCAAAAATCGGATTATGCAACAATGTGATGCATGGATCGCTAGCACGTAGGTTGGCAAACGCCCGCGCCAAATCAATATTGGCATGGCTCCAACCATTGCCAGCATTATGCTTGGGGTCGTCCAAGCCAACCAAATTTAAGCGCTCAGCTCCACGCCGAATAACGGTTTGCTGATTGATTAACAATCCCAAATCGGCCCGTTTAATCGCCCAAATCATGCGCTCAATATCGCCAGTATAATAATCGTGGTTGCCAAGCACCGAAAAAATGCCTTCGCGAGCTTGTAATTGGCGCAACGGAATCGTCGCATCATCGGCAAATTTCGCATGACGATCAACAAAATCACCAGTAATCGTCACAATATCTGCATCAAGCCGATTAATCAATGCCACAGCGCGGGCCACATCATCGGCGGGAGTGAAAGCACACACATGCAAATCGCTCAATTGCACAATCTTAAAGCCCTCGAAGCGGCTTGGCAAATTGGCGATAGGCAACTCAAGCTCTACAATTTCAGGGTTAAATGGCTCGATCAGGCTGCTATAGCCAACCAAGCCACCAAGCAAGCCCGCCTCGATCACAAAACGTCGTCGATTGAGCGTTTCATGGGCCAACGGAACAGCGCTCAGGCTTGAATTAGCCTTCGATGTTGGCAGCAAGCGTCGCCCAAGCCATAAAGGATGCAGCAATAACAGCAAGCCTAGCAGCAATGGCAAAAACAAGAGCACACGAAAAACCACTTGGGCAAGCCAAAAACGCCAGCCAGTTTGCTCAGCCAGCCATTGCCATTCCTTGAGCCAATCCAAATTCCAGCCAAAAAGGCCGCCCAACAGCGCCAAACCACCCAGCCACAGCAAAATGCCCAAAAGCCCAACCCCAAGCTTGCGTTGCACAGCTTGATCCCCACTGAATCAACACTATCAATCATTCTAGCACTCAAGTATGCTGGCAAGCCTTGCCCAATTCAATCAATCGCTAGTCCACCCTCGCCAACCAGTACTCAGCGCAATGGGGGAGAAGTAAAGGATGAAGGATGAGGGATGAAGGATGAAGGCAAAAGTCAGAAATCAAAAGTCAAAATTTAACGCAGAGGCGCAGAGCAATGAAGTAAGAACATAGAGCAAAGAACATAGAACATAGGGGTTGGGGA